>NZ_JAPKMY010000001.1:0-801561 GCF_026344175.1 Acinetobacter nematophilus | reverse complement strand
TCCTGAAGAAGTCTTCCCAGTTTGTAGTCCAAATTACTTAGCTCAATTTCAAGCTGATAGTCCTCCAGAAGAGATATTTGGGAAGGCATTGCTATATTTAGATGATTCACAGAAAGATTGGGTTACTTGGACGGAATGGTTTGAAGCGGTCAATTATCCTGTAGTGAAACCTAAAAATCGGGTGAATATTAATAATTATCCAATGCTCTTACAGGCAGCAATTAATGGACAAGGTGTTGCTTTGGCATGGGGCTCTTTAGTTGATGATTACTTACAAAGTGGTGCATTAGTACGACCTGTAGAAACCGTACTTCGTACACATGCAAATTTTAGTATGTTAGAGCCTGGAGATAGAGGAGTAATTCCTGCTAGTGTTAAGCATTTTCGAAATTGGTTATTAGATCAATTACCAGGGCAAGTTGGACAAAAAGGTCTAAATTAATTTTTATTAATAATTTTCTCTTGAAAACTAGGAATTTTGATATTTCTAGTTTTCAAGCCCTTCAATTAATTTGATAAAAGCTTAGTTTCAAAAGGATATAATGTTAAAATTTCAGGACCCTTTTCTGTAATTAAGATCTGATTTTCAAGTTTGACACCTGGTCCACCAGCTTTATGACCTACATAACTTTCTACACACATCACCATTCCTGGTTCTAATACGCCATCATAGCCATAGCTATCCCAAGCCTCTTTAAAGTAGATGCCAGGTGCTTCATCACATAATCCAACCCCATGATAAAGGAATGAATAGTGGTTATATTCATTTGGATCATACTGTAGAGCCTTATGAGTAAGCTCTTTATAAGTTATGCCAGTCCGCAATAATTCGGTATTAAAGTGAATTTGATCATATGCCATCTGATAAATTCGTTTTTGCTCATCGGTTGGAGTTTCATCCCCACACAACCAAGTTCGTGAAGTATCAACACAAATACCATAAGCACCGATCATATCCGTATCGAATCCGACCAATTCACCATTCTGAATGATACGGCCGCTGCATTCTTGGTACCATGGATTACAGCGTGGGCCAGATGAGAGTAAACGAGTTTCAATCCATTCACCCCCACGTGCAATATTTTCCGCATGTAAGTATGACCATAGGCGTTGTTCTGAAACACCTGGTTCAAGATGATCATGCATCACTTTTATTGCTGAATCTGTAGCATGTACAGCACAACGCATAGCATTGATTTCATCTTCACCTTTAATTGCACGTGTAAGCTCCATAATAACTTCGCCGTTTTCAATGCTTAAGCCAAGATGTTCAAGTTCTTTGATACCTTCGTCATTACATTTATCAATCGCAATTCGTTTATTGCCTTTACCAAATTGTAAAACAACGTCATAAATTTCGTTTGCCCATTTTTTCACTTGTTCATCAATGCGAGAACCTGCACAAAAATAAAACCATGAAATACAAGGACGAATTTGGGTTACCACCTTAGAATGTTCAGCTAGGAAATCGCAATGGTCAAATTCCCAAAGTACTACCTGTCCCTCTGCAGAAATATAGGTATATCGACCAGCATTATGCAATAACCATACTTGCATATTAGTTGTGCCTGTAGCATAGCGGATATTGATTGGGTCATATAACAATATTCCAGCTAATCCTTGTTGCTTCAGTAGAGCACATATACGGTTTAAACGATATTGATGCATTCGATCAAGGTTAGGAAGAGTGAGGCCTGCTTGCTGCCATTCAGAAATAGCTAAATCACCTGGTCCAATCTGATGCATATTTAAATGTTCAGGGTGACGATTACCAATACGATTTTGATGAAGTTTCATATTGCTTCCTTGAAGAGATTTATCTTCCTATAATTCTTTGTTAGAAATTTCTTATGGTTTAACTATTTGTTTTAAATTGAAAATATAAGTTTAGAAGAGAGTTTTAGATTATAACTTTCTTCTAAACTGTGAGATAGAAGTCTAGATTATGCTTCAGGCTCAATCTTCGGATGTTCAGGTAAAACGTTAATATTTGCTATATCTTCTTGCCTGAAAGCTTTCATAAGTGCTACAGCCATAATTGTGAGCAAAACAATAATTGGGAACCCAAATAGTGTGACAGCGGCTTGAATCGCTTTGAGACCTCCTACATAAAGCAAACCTAGGCTGATTGCAGTAACAAACACACACCACAAAAGACGAGTACGGATAGGAGTGTCTTTTTCAGATAAGGTATCAAGGAAACATAGAACATGTGTTCCGCCATCTTGTGATGTTACAAGATAAGTAATGAGTAGAAGACAGGTTGCAATACTAAGAATTTGTCCAAAAATACCTCCTCCTCCAACAGCATCAAATAAAGCAAAAACGGCGAGGGTACTGTCTTTTTGTGTCGCTTTTACTATAGGACCACCAGTAAACTCTTCCTGTGGTTCTGCTTTATCTTCAGTTTGAGAAGTAATGGTAGGATGTGGTGTTGCAGTGGTTGATTGCGTATTCTCTACCAAAGCTGATTGCTGTTTTTCAAATGTATGGCGAGAGTCTTGCTCAATTTTTAGAGCTGAACCGCCGAACACTGCAAACCAGAAAAAAGTAACCAAAGTTGGAACAACAAGCACACCTGCAATGAGTTGACGGATAGTACGTCCTTTTGAAATTTTAGCAATGAACATACCTACAAATGGAGCCCAAGTTGACCACCATAACCAATAGAAAGCTGTCCACCAGTTTTGCCACTCAGAGTCTTTTTGAGTATCGCTCCACAAACTCATGCCTACAAAATTAGATGTATAGTTACCAATACCTTCTAAATAAGAATTAGTAATGTATCTAGCAGGTCCAATGAGCATAAGGATTACAATCAAAATGATTGATAGGATAATATTAAGTTCAGAAATACGGCGCATTCCTGTACCAATACCGCGCACTACAGAGAAAGTGGCAATACTGGATAAGGTAATCATGAGAATAAATTGAACAGTTGTGTTGGTTTCTAGGCCAAAAACTTTATGTAATCCGGCATTTATTTGTAAAACACCTAAAGCGAGAGTTTGAGAGATACCAAAAGTTGTGACAACAATTACGACAATATCAATAAAATGTCCGATAGGACCATAAATACGATCGCCAATAAGCGGATGTAAAATTGAACGTAAAGAAAAAGGTAGACCTTTACGATAAGAAAAATAACCAATTGCTAACGCTGCTATACAGTAAACAGACCATGCATGTAATCCCCAGTGAAAGTAGGTAATTTGCATTGCCATACTAGCTGCTTCATCCGTGAAGCCTTTTGTAAATGGATTACTCGCATAATGGTTCATTGGTTCAGCAACGCCCCAAAATACTAAACCGACTCCCATGGCACATGAAAACAACATCGAAATCCATGCAAAATAACTGTATTCAGGTTTATCTGTATCTTTTCCCAGTTTTATTAAACCATAACGGCTGCACATGACATAAATTAAGAAAAAGCAGATCGCTGTAACAGATAGCAAAATGAACCATTTCATATTGCGCAGTAAGGTGCTTGATAAATCAGCAAATATTTTCGCTGCTTCGGTTGCATAAATTGCGCAAAAAAGTACAAATGCGACTACTAATATTTTTGAAATAATTGAAACCGCAGAATTGGATTCAGCAACCCTTGTTGTACGCATAACTCCTCCTTGGATGCGTGGCAAACAGCTAGAATCATTAGCTGTTTTATACGAATAATATAGAGTAGTGAGGAGTACTAATTTTGCTCAACCGATTTATTTTCACTCTTGAGTGAGTTTTTATCATAGGTAGTTGGATAGAAGACAATATGAAAAATTACACATTATAAAATTGGCTAGAAGATTTTACTTCTAGCCAATTGGGGATAATAGTTAATTACTCTACAATCAGTTGATCATTTAATTCTTTATCCTCTTTTTTAGGAGTTTGAACTAATTTTTTCTCCAAGGGGGGAGCATCGGCTTGAATATAAACTATTTCATTTTCCTGAAATTTCGGATCTTGTCGTAAGCTTTTTATTAATGAGAAACCCATAATTCCTAATAGAATCGAGATAGGAAAACCCGCAATAATACAAGCTGTTTTTATAGCCGTTAGACCGCCAGCTAGTAGTAGTCCTCCACCAATTAAAGGAATAATAGCACTCCAAATCAGCCGAATTCCGATTGATGGCTCCGTTGCACCAGAAGAATCTAAGAAACAAAGTACTAATATTCCAGAGTTAACTAAGGTAATCACATGAATGGCTAATAGTAAGCAAAGTAAGGCGCTGAGAATGATTTTAGTATCAGAGTTTGGAGTGAGATGGTCAAAGAACACGAATACCGCTCGTGCTGGATCTTGTTGAGTCGCTTCGGTGATAGTGAGTTCGTGAGCTGGAACTTTATCGACTGATGTACTAGAAGGGATATTCGTAACAATTGTTGAAGATGTTTGTTGGTGGGAAGTTTTCTCTATTTTCAGTGCGGCTCCACCAAATGCGGCTATCCAAAGAAAAGTAAGTAAAGTGGGGGCTGCAAGTGAGCCTAAGATAACTTGGCGAATGGTACGCCCTTTTGATATTCGGGCAATAAATAATCCTACAAATGGTGCCCAAGTCATCCACCACGGCCAATAATAAGCGGTCCATGAGTTTTGCCAGCCAGAATCTTTCTGAGCATCACTCCATAAACTCATCCCAATAATATTCTGTAGATAGTCACCAATACCTTCAAAAAAAGTATTCAAAATGTAACTTGATGAACCAATAAAGATAATAGCAAATACTAGAATGTAGGAAAGAACCATATTACCTTCGGCAATAATTTTAAATCCTTTACTTATTGCAGATAAAAGTGAGAGAGTTGCTAGGGCACAAAGTACTAGTACTAGGATTAATTGGATTTTCACATCCATACTAATACCAAAAGTATGATTAAGGCCTGTATTTAGCTCAAGAATCCCCATACTTAATGATTGGGAAATACCAAAAGCGGTAATGACAATAGTTAATGTATCGACTATATCTCCAATTGGACCATATATTTTTTTCCCAATTAGAGGGTATAAGACTGAGCGCATTGCGAAAGGTAAGTCTTTACGATATGCAAAATACCCTAAAGCAACAGCTACTAAACAAAACAGTCCCCATGGGTGTAGTCCCCAATGGAAAAATGTTAACTGCATTGCCATACGGGCTGATTCATCAGATAGCCCTTGAGTAAAAGGATTACTAGCATAGTGACTGATTGGCTCAGCTACAGACCAAAACATTAGGCCAATTCCCATACCGCATGAGAAAAGCATACATATCCAGGCCAAATTACTATATTCAGGCTTTTCGTTATCTTTTCCTAATTTTATTTGTCCAAAACGACTCATACATAAGTAAAGCAGAAATACTAATAAGCTTGTGGCTAGTAACAAGAGATACCATTTTGCATTTTGTAATAAGGTATTAGATATCAGTTGAAAATATTCACCTGCCTGTTTTTCCTTAAAAATGCAAAAAGCAATAAAAATGAAGAGTAATAACTTCGAGACAATAGTAACAGTTGGATTAAGCCCTTTCATGACTCCTGTTGTTGTACGCATAACTACTCCTTCGATGCGTTTCCAACAGCTAAAAAACGATTAGCTGCTTAATACTAATATTACAGAGTAGTAAGGTGGCAGAAGATAGCTCAACTGATTTATTCTCACCAACTAATGAGTTTTAGTCATGAGTAGCAATTGTTTTTGTAAAAATCGTAGTAACTAAATCTGTTTCATACGTATGAGAAAAACTCATATATGCCTAGCTAAAAAGTCGTTTGTCGGATGAATCGATATTTAACACAATCTCTAAAGAAATAGCAGAGTGTGCAAATCATCTCAACGCAGGGAGCACTGCGTTATTCAAATAAATGGAGATTATCAAATGAATAGTCAAGTTAGCCAGCAACTTATTACAGTTCAGCAAGTCGACAATGTTTTAAACCCGATTACTGAATCTAGTGGTATGCCCAATTTGGCATATACCAGTAAAGAATATTTTAATTTCGAGCGTGACAATATTCTCAGTAAGACTTGGGTTTGTATCGGTTTTGCCTCAGATTTACCTAAAAACAATTATGTGAAACCCGTAAATTTTATGGGTATGCCATTGGTAATGATGCGTAATCGTGAAGGTGTTGTGAACGTATTCCATAATGTGTGTAGCCACCGTGGGATGATTTTGGTACAACAAGAAGGCACCATTGAAGGTGTGATTCGTTGCCAATACCATTCTTGGAGTTATGACATAAATGGTAATTTAAAAGGTACGCCTCATGTTGGCGGTATTGGTCAGCATAAAGATGAACGTTTTAAATGTGAAAAACACGGATTAAAAGCACTTCGTTCAGCAATTTGGATGGACATGGTGTTCATTAATATTTCTGCAGATGCTCCAACATTTGAAGAACACATTGCGCCAGTTACAGAGCGTTGGAAAGAGTTTTTAGGTGAAAATGATTTAGATTTAATTCGTACCAGTAAAATAGGTTCAACTTTTCAACTCCCTGTAGAAAGCAACTGGAAACTTGCTGTTGAAAACTATTGTGAAGCATATCATTTGCCTTGGGTGCATCCAGCCTTAAATACCTACTCAAAGCTTGAAGATCACTACAATATCATGATTGAAGAGCGTTTCTCAGGTCAGGGTAGTTATAAATACAATTTATCAGCAACGGCTGGGACACATTTACCTATTTTCCCAAGCTGGCCAGAAGATAAATTACGCCAAGCAGAATATTTATCTATTTTCCCAAATGCACTCATTGGTATTCAGGCCGACCATGCCTTTGCGATTATGTTGGATCCAGTTGCACCTGAAAAAACGATTGAAAACCTTCGTTTGTACTATGTTGGCGACGAGTCATTAGATCCTAAATATGATGCATGTCGTGAAGCAACTTTAGAATCATGGAAAGTGGTTTTTAGTGAAGACGTATTTGCAGTTGAAACGATGCAAAAAGGCCGTCATTCACCTGGTTTTGGTGGAGGCGTTTTCTCTCCTGAAATGGATTTGCCAACACACTTCTTCCAAAAATGGTTAGCAAGCCAAGCTAAAAAAGCATTGGAGGCATAATATGCAACACTACCTCAACTTTTTTGATGGTCAATGGCGAGATGCTTCTCGCCAATTGGAAATTATCAACCCAGCTACAGATACAGTTTTTGCAACAGTAGCTCGTGCAAGTATTGAAGATGCTGATGCAGCAATGGCTGCGGCTAGACGTTGTGTTAATAGTGGTGCATTAACTGATGTGCGTCCTGCAAAACGTACAGCTTGGATGTTAAAAGCCGCAGAAGCGATTCGTGAAATTGCTGAAGAGGGTGCGTTAATCCTGTGCCGTGAAAATGGCAAAAATGTTGATACAGCTCGTGAAGAATTCGATGAAGCGGCGCGCTATTTTGAATACTACGCGGGTATGGCAGATAAAATCGAAGGGATTTCGGTACCTTTAGGTAAGGATTACGTTGATTTTACTTCATATATTCCGATGGGTGTATCAGTTCAAATCGTACCTTGGAACTTTCCTGTCTCGATCTGTGCACGCTCATTAGCACCTGCTTTAGCAGCTGGTAATGCGGTTGTAATTAAGTCACCTGAGGTTTCACCTTTAGGCATGGTTTTGCTCATCAAAGCGATTGAGAAAGCTGGTTTCCCACAAGGTGCAGTGAACTTGCTTTGTGGTAAAGGTTCAGAAGTTGGTACTCATCTGGTTAAACATCAAGATACCAATCAAATCGTATTTACCGGTTCAGTTCCAACAGGCCAACGCATTTTGAAAGACGCAGCTGAACGTGCAACACCTTCAGTAATGGAATTAGGCGGTAAGTCAGCTGCAATTGCTTTTGCTGATGTTGATCTTGAGCAATTACTACGTAGCGTTAAGGTCGGAATTTTCTATAACTCAGGTCAAGTTTGTTCAGCGATGTCTCGCTTATTAGTACACCGCAGTCGCTATGAAGAAGTTAAAGCAGCTGTAGTTAATCTTGCAGAGAGCTTAACTGTAGGTATTGGCGAAAATAATGCTGAACTTACTCCAGTTGTATCTAAAGATCAGCAACAACAAATTCTTGCCATGATTGATAAGGCACGTGAAGAAGGTGCCGATGTTTTAACAGGTGGGAAAGCTGCAGATCTAGAGGGTTACTTCGTCCTGCCAACTATTATTGAAGCAAAAGATGACATGTCGATTGCTCAAGAAGAAGTGTTTGGTCCTGTAATGGTGATCATGCCTTTTGATGACGAAGACCAAGCAGTTGCAATCGCAAATGGTACGAACTTTGGACTTGTTGCAGGTGTATTTGGTGAAAATCTGAATCAAACACTTCGAGTAGCAAACCGACTTATTGCTGGTCAAGTCTTTATTAACGAATGGTTTGCTGGCGGTATCGAAACACCATTTGGTGGTGTGGGCTTATCTGGTTTTGGTCGCGAAAAAGGGCAGGAAGCCATCTACAGTTATGTTCAAACGCGCAATATCGGTATCCGTTTGAAACATAGTATGTAATTTGTAAGAAATAAGGGAAATAGACACGATGAGAAAGTGGTTATGTATTGTCTGTGGCTGGATTTACGATGAAGCGAAAGGCTGGCCTGATGACGGGATAGCACCAGGAACGAAATGGGAAGATATCCCAGATGACTGGATGTGTCCAGAGTGTCAAGTGGGTAAAGCTGATTTTGAAATGCTCGATATCACAGATGTTGAAGAGGACGAAATTCCTATAGTCGCTGCAGCTCCAGTGATTGAACCCGTTGTTATAATTGGTAGCGGCCATGCTGGTTATCAAGTGGCTTCAGCTTTACGTGCACAATCTCCAGACTTGTCTATTACTGTATTTACGGCAGATGATGGTGCTTTATACAGCAAACCAGCTTTATCTAATGCTTTAGCATTAGGTAAAGACGGTAATAGTTTAGTCCGTGAGACCGCTCTTGGTTGGGAACAACGCTTAAATATTCGTGTCTATCCACATACAAAAGTGACTCGTATTGATCGGGAAAATAAAAAGCTTCAAACCACAATTGGTGATTACTCCTATGGAAGACTGGTATTAGCAACTGGTGCATCACCAATTGTAATTCCTGTTGAAGGTGATACTTCAGCAACTTTAAGTGTAAATGATCTAGCGGATTACCGTCGTTTCCGTCAGCAATTATCAAATAAACAGCATGTCACAATTCTTGGTGATGGCCTCATCGGTTGTGAGTTTGCAAATGATTTAGCTGCACATGGCATCAAAGTCACAGTTGTTGGACTTGGTAAATGGGCAATGGAACGTCTTATTCCTGAACCTTTAGGCTGTGCTCTACAAAATGCTCTAAGTGAGTTAGGCGTAGAGTGGAAATTACAAAATAGTATCCGTTCTATTCAACCTGCAAATGGTCGTTACAAGTTAATACTCCAAGACGGTCAATCCGTTGAAACTGACTTGATATTAAGTGCAGTCGGTTTAAGACCCAATATTGCACTTGCTCAAGCGGCCAGTCTAGAGACAGCACGTGGTATTTGTACAGGACTTGATCATCGTAGTAGTGATCCCGCAATTTTTGCTTTAGGTGATTGTGCGGAAGTGAATGGCCAGTGGGCACCTTATATCAATCCAATCACGCAAGCATTACCAGCTTTGGTGAATAACCTTTTAGGACAGTCAACTGCTGCTGATTTGAAATCAACACCAGTTCTAGTAAAAACACCAATTTTGCCACTTTCAGTCTTGCCAGCAATGGGAGCAGGTGAGTGGGTAGTGGAACAACATGATGGAGAGTTAGCTGCGGGTTTCTATAATGAACAAGGCAAATTAACAGGCTTTGCCTTGCTTGGTCGCCAATTGCAGCACCATCGTAGCGAGTGGCTTGAGAAACTAAATTCCTGTCCATCCACAGTTTAAGTTAAGGGAATAACAAAATGATTGCTTTACCAAATGATGATAATACCTGTGGTTGGTATGCGGTATTGCCTCCAGCGGGTCCTGCTAAAAAGTTAATAGGTCCACAAAAAGCCGACTATGCCATTATCGGAGCAGGCTTTGCAGGATTAGCAGCAGCACGAAGATTAGCTGAACTCAAACCGAATGCGCGTATTATTTTAGTAGATGCACAGCGTGTAGCTGAAGGTGCTTCAGGACGTAACTCTGGGTTTGTAATTGATTTACCACATAAATTTGCTTTATCACATCCAGATCCCTCGCATAAACAAAAGTTATTAAGTTTAAACCGCTCAGCAATTGCTCAATTACAAGGTTTAGTCGAGCGCCATAATATTGATTGCCAATGGTCTGCTGCTGGTAAATATCAAGGTGCGGTAGGCGAACGTGGTGAAGCACATCTCAATCACTTCGAGCATCTAATGAAAGATTTAGGTGAACCATATCGTTGGGTTGAAAAAGCAGAACTTAAAAAAGTTTTAGGTACAGATTTTTATAGCCGGGCGATTTTTACTCCTGGTTCATATTTAATGCAACCAGCAGCTTTAGTACGCGGTATGGGTGACAATTTACCAGACAGTGTTGAGTTATTAGAGCAATCTCCAATTCGTAGTTTGCAAAAAAGTAATAACCAATGGCTTTTACAAGGTGATCATGGATCCATCACAGCACCTAAAGTCCTACTTGCGACGAGTATTTTTACGCGTGAATTTGGTTATTTAAAGAACCGTTTATTACCAGTCATGACTTTTGCGAGCTGGACACGTCCATTAACTGATCAAGAAATGAAAGTTTATCGTGGTGAGTTAGATTGGGGGCTTACTCCAGCCGATCATGCTGGAACAACGTTAAGAATGACTGCTGATCGCCGTATCCTAATCCGTAATACTTATAAACACGTGCCTAAATACGGTGCAAACATAAACGATGATAATCGTCGCTGGATACAAGAAGATCATCGCAAAGCATTTTTAGATCGTTATCCAGATTTGGCGAATGTTCCATTTACCCATACATGGGGGGGTGTTTACGCTATTTCGCGTAACTTTACTAACTTCTTTGGTGAATTAGAAGATGGTGTTTATGCCAGTGCTTGTGACAATGGTGTTGGAGCAGCTTGGGGCACAATTTCAGGAACACTTTTAGCTGATTTGGTTGTAGGTGCAGACTCTCAAGCGCTAAGTGATATCCAATTTGTGACGGGTATGCCAAGTTTAAATCCACCAGAGCCATTCTTAGGCTTGGGTGTCAGAACGCGTATTAGCTTTGAAAAATGGCGCAGCCGTAGTGAATTGTAAGCGGGAGAAATAGATGAAAGAAGTAAAGTTAGTTGATAGTGCTCAACTTAATTTTAATTTACGTGGCGAAACACCAGACGGTACGGCTTATGTGGCAAGGGCATTAGGAGCAGATGTTTCCCCAAATATGGGGATTGGTTTTGCACGTTGGGAAGGTGCCGAAGTAAGTTGGAAATTACTGTATGACGAAGTCATTTTTGTAATTGAAGGGTGTTTTGAACTTACTGCTAACGGTCAAAAATATGAAGTAAAGCCTGGGCAAATGTTATGGATACCTGAAGGAACAGAACTTATTTATGGTGGACATGCATTATTTGGTTATGTGGTACATCCCGGTAATTGGAAAGAAATACATGGGATTGAATAAAACTATCCATCCACTTTTAAACAGAGCATAAAGTGGATGGACTTTTTCATGAGTACTTAGGTTCAACGGCAATCTACATAAAAGTTTAAAAATTATTAATTTCAGGAACTTTTCCTGAATAGGAAATTGCGCTTGAAAAAAATAAGTGAAGAGTAGGATTAGCTCTTTGCAAATATTGATTTAACAAGGATTTGTATATGAGAAAAGTTTTTTTGAAGCTTGGATTGAGCTTAGCGTCAATAAATTTGGCATGCCCTGCATTGGCAGGTTTAACTTTAGGAGATGCCAAGAGTGAAAAAGGGGCTTTAACTATTTCAGGTGCTTTACGCGCTAATTATCAAGATAAGAATTATGGTGAGGATGCATCTGATCATAAAATTCAATTTGATGCAGCAATTTTAAGATTAGATTATGAATCACCAAACTGGTTCGGAAAAGTCGAATATCGCTGCTATCAATATGATACATTTTGCGACTTTTCAACTTTGGTATATGGATATGCGGGGTATCACTTAAACTCAACGGATAATATCGCTGTGGGTGTACAACCAATTCCATTTGGACCAGGTCGTTTTTGGGATAGCAGCTTTTATGCTGGTATTAACAACACTATGGGCTTACAGGACGCTTCAAATTTAGGGGCAAATTATCACTTTGAATTACCGTCTGCCACTAAAATTGATTTAGCATATTTTGTAACTGATGGCGGTAATTATCATGGAGAAAGCAAAGATTCTGCGAGATATACTGCCAATTTAGTCAAATCTTCTGATCCATTAAAAACGAATCTTAATGAAAAAAATATGTGGATGGCAAGGGTAGATCAAGAATTAAAATTTTTAACTACAGATGATCTGAAACTATCAGTAGGAGGAAGTTATTGGTATTCAGATATTGAAAATAAGAAAAACTCAGCGGATGGTTCAAGAAATACATGGGCACTATTTAATCGTATTCATTATAAAAATTTAAATGTTGTGATCACTGGTGGAAGACAATCAATTAACAATAAGGATGCTTTAAGTCCAGAAAGCTCTACTTTGGGATCTTTTGATGGAGAATACGATCTTGCTAATCAAGGTTATTTCTACACTGTCGATACAAGTTACGTATTTAAAAATGTACGTGATTCGCTGAATGTTACGCCGTATGTAGTATTCAGTGGGTTCAACAAAAAAAAGCAGGGTTTTGATGACTCACAGCGCAATATTGTTGGGGTAGCTTGGAACTATAAAAATGTTTCGTTATATACCGAATATTTAATGAGTAAAAATGATCCATTTGTGGGAGGAACGGGGAGCTCCCTTACCACAGGTGATGATGGTAAGTGGAATAAGTTATTCAATCTAATGCTGATTTATAACTTCTAAGGATATCAAAAAACTTAATAATTTACAGTTCAGGGAGTTCTTTAACTTTCTGAACTTGTTAAGGGATAAAAAATGTCTTCACCATACCTCAGTACTTTTATTCTATTTTTTTCGTTACTGAATCCTTTCCTCATGAGTATCTATATGATCGATTTGATACGACATGCTGAAACTAAAGTTTTTAATAAAGCTTTAATTCAAGGCAGTCTTATCGCTTATGTTGTTTTTCTGCTTTTTGCTTGGGGAGGAGAAGCAATTTTTAATCAGTATTTAAATGTAAGGTTTGAATCATTTCTTATTTTTGGTGGGCTAATTTTTCTAGTAATAGGTTATCGGTATGTATTCCAAGGCGCGGATACTATTGGAGAAATGAGAGGAGCGCCGGAACATTTGGCTGGAACTGTTGCAATGCCATTTATGATTGGACCTGGCACTATTGGAGCTGCAGTAGTTACTGGAATGCATATGTCCATTTTAGAGGCAGCTACAATAATTGCTTTAGTACTACTTTTAACTTGTAGCATTTTAATTCTTATGAAGTTTTCACATGATCACTTACGCGATAAACATGCCAAATATATAGACCGTTATTTTGATATCGTCGGTCGTCTTGCTGCTTTGGTCATAGGAACTATAGCAGTCGACATGATCGTAACAGGTGTTTTAAGGCTAATTTAAAAGAGAGATGAATAGCCACCAAAATTCTAGACACACAAAACCGTCTTTTGATGGGCTTTTTCATAATCTAATGGAGAACGCTGACCATTGGAACCATGTCTACGTTTTGAATTATAAAACATCTCAATATATTCAAAGATATCGGTTCTAGCCTCGGATCTGTTTGAATAAATCTTCTTCTTGATACGTTCTCGCTTTAACAACTGAAAGAAGCTTTCAGCAACAGCATTATCATGACAGTTGCCTCTTCTGCTCATACTGCTTTCAAGATTATGATGCTTGAGAAATGTCTGCCATTCATGGCTGGTGTATTGGCTACCTTGGTGAGAATGGATCAGCACCTTGTTCTTTGGATTCCTTCGCCACAAAGCCATCAATAATGCATCTAAAACTAGATCTGTAGTCATTCTTGATTTCATAGACCAGCCAATTACAAGGCGTGAGAATAAATCTATCACTACCGCAAGATATAACCATCCCTCATGAGTACGAATATAAGTAATATCAGTAACCCATAAACGGTTGGGATGAGCTGGGTTAAACTGTCGATCTAACGTATTTGCAGTAATGACAGATGGAGTACCTGCATGAACTCTAGGTTTACGATAACCACGCTGTGATTTTAGACCATTCGCCTTCATGAGTCGGTGTACTCGATTAATTCCGCAACTTTCACCAACATCTTTCAAATCACAGAAAATCTTACGATAACCATAAACTCCACCAGATTCCAGCCAGAACTGTTTAATCAATCCTGAAAGCTGTTGCCGTTTCCTCGCAGTTTTACTGATGGGTCGCTTTAACCATGCGTAATAACCACTGTAATGAATATCTAAAGTTGAACATAAACGACGAACAGACCATATGTGCTGGTTGTCCTGAATAAAGGCGTACCTCATTTGGACTGGCTTGCGAAGTACACCGCGGCCTTTTTTAGAATATCCCTTTCTTCTGTAACTCGTTGCAGTTCTTTTCTCAGTTTCGCTAGCTCCGCAAGTGCATCACTAGATTCTACTATATTGGGTTGCTGCGGATCATAACGTTTAATCCAGGCATACAGACTATGGGTGGTGGTCCCTAAACGTGCAGCAACTTCGACCACACTATGACCTTTCTCAGTCACTTGCTTTACTGCTTCAATTTTGAATTCTTCAGGGTATCGTTTACTGCTCATAAGCACATCGCTAATTAGCCATTTTATCTAACTAAAAGGTGTCTACAAAATCGGTGGCTATTCACTGGGATTTTAAAGAGAAGCCTAATCTAAACTTAGAAATAATAACCAATATTAACGTTAACTTGGTTTTCCCATTGGTTACTTCCGCCTGCAGCAAGGCTCTGGCTATAACTGCTCCCGCCAATATATGGACTATTTTTTCCAAATAACCACTCAGCTGCAATATATAGGTTTTTCTTATAAGTAAATGCTGAACCGAATACCAATTGGTTAGAGTCTAAAAATGCTTTTTTTGACTTATCATATAAGCTGTAATGCATATATACATTGAAATCATGAACATCTTTTACATTAAATTCGGGAATTTTGTAGTTTAAATCTAAACTGTAGAGTATCCCTTTATTGGCGACATTGAAGGTTCCATCATAGGCACCAAAAGTAGTCTGATCATAGGGAGTATCAATATGATTGAATAAACTGACGAACTTCAGACCTAAGCGATCTTTATTTATACCATAATGCAAAGCATAGATTCCTCTATGCCCATCTTTATCTTCAATCAGTTTTGACTTTAATCGAGCATAGTATCCAGATATCCCATAGTTTGATAACCAATTTCCAGACTGATGGGAATAGTTATACTGTAAGGCAACTGCATCATGTTCTTTATAAGAGGTACCATTGTCTAGACTTTCATCGGCAGGAATAATTTGATTAGAATAGTAGGCGCCCTGACTTGTTCCTTTTCCTTTCCACGGATTGCTTGCATAGTAAGCCGCATAAACGTCGTAATTGTCTTGTTTATAATGATATTTGGCACCTACACGATATAAGTCTTCAATTCCTGCGATATAAGCCAACGATTCAATAACGGTACTGGTGTAATAAGGTTGAATACCAATAGGGACTTGATTTAAACCGACTTGAATTGATTGTTGTGGATCTACCGCATATTCAAGATAAGCTTTTTTAGCGAAGTTAACATCACCAATATGCTCTGTATACTCATAAGGATATGCTCCACCTAAAAATCGATGCTCAATGTGGCCAGAGAACTGGTCATGATAAAAATCAAGGTTGAGTATGGCTGTGTCAAAACTTAACTTTCGGGTATCTCGATCCGGATCATAATCAAAACGCATACGTACAGCTCCGCCAAGTTCTACACGATTTTGGACGGTTTGCATTGTACTTGTTGTTTCATCAGCATAACTTGGAACACTCATCAGTGTGAATGTACATAGCAAGACAAGGGCTGAAAAAGTTTTAAATTGGAATGATTGAGTTGATAAAGCACTGCTCATCAATGCTGATGTATTGAATAAATTTTGCATATTTCGTCCTTAAATATGTTATATAAGCCTTTGAATGACATGACTTATCTCCTCGATAAATCGAGTGTTTTTAAAATTGTATTTCTTAATTTTAAGCGTGGCTTTCCCGACTAAATCCAGTTTGGTCGGGAGGGGGAATATCTACCTACTCAACTGGTTTGTCATAAAAAAAGGTTTTAATAATTGAAAGTAGTTGCAGCATAAATATAAATAGCACACAGAAGCCGCCACATACCGCTAAATATTTAATGCCATCAATCCCTTGGCTACCACCGCCAAATGCGCTCATGATGATTGCAATCGAACCAATCAGTACACCCCAGATAATACGTTGATAAGATGGAGCTTCTTCACCAATAGGTACATTTTTGTTGCACATACCAGCGATTGTTGTGGTGATACTGTTTGCAGCAACGGCTGAAGAAAACAATGTTAAAACAAGGATTAATGGAACAATGACAATACCTAATTTAAATGGGAGATGTTGTAAGAAAGCCCATAGTCCAGAAACTGCACCATTGTCTTTAATAATTTGAACTAAATCTAATGCACCACTTTGTTGTAGGTAAAGGGATGTGCCCCCCCAAACTGAAAACCAAATAAGAGCAAAGCATGAAGGTAAAATCCAGTTAACGATAATGAATTCTTTTAAAGTACGGCCATATGCAATTAGCGCGAGGAACATTCCCATCAACGGTGCATACGCAACCCAAACTGCCCAATCAAATAAAGTCCACCATTGTGTTAAAGCTGGACCACCAATATCAATTGGATCAAGCCCCCAGAGGAAGAAGTTGTCTAACCAAATCGCCATGCCTGCGGTGGATGATCGAAGAATATAAAATGTTGGACCTGTAATGAATAAAAGAATCAGCAAGAAATATAAAACTTTAGACTTAATGCTCGCTAAGATTTTAAAGCCTTTATCTAAACCTAGATAAGAAGAAAAGGTAAACAAAAAGGTGGTCAATGCTCCAAGGAACACCCATAAAATCGTGGTAGCATGATATCCATAAGCGACTTTTAGTCCCGTTACAACAACAGTCAAACCTGTACCTAAGCCTGATGCTAAGCTTAAAACGATCGCCATCGTTGCGAGGACATCAATGAAATCTGCAATGATCCGATTCTGTGCATATTTTCCCAGTAATGGTTCCAAGGTTGCAGCAACAGATAAACCTTTTTTCTTGTTGTAATACATATAAGCAGCGATTAAGCCTGATAATGTGTACATTGAATAAGGAATAAAACCCCAATTGTAAAATACACGACCTAGGCTCCAAATCGCTGCACCATGCGTAAGTGGCTCAACGCCGACTTGGTTGAGCTCTCCGTAGACATTACCAAAGTAAATAATAGGTTCATTTACACCATAAGTAATTAAACCTGTCGCAACACCACTGCTCAGTGCCATTGCAAACCATCTTCCAAAACTGGTGCTTGCTCTGGCATCTTTTCCTCCGATACGAATATGTCCATAACGTGATACCAATAAGATTCCAACCAAGATTAGTGAAATCATTGAAATCCATTGATATAACCAACCAAAATTTTGTAATGACCAGTTAAAGAAATCTTTGGTTAGATCAATCAAAGCTTTACTGTGTGAAATCCCTAAAACAACTGCGGAAGAAATTAATAAAAATAAGGGAATAAAAACTCCCCAACGTACGGTCTTTACTTCTTTCGAAACACCTTCCATATACTCATCCTTATGTATTTGGTGAAAATAAGCGAAGCACATGCCATTTTTTCATCCATATGGCGATTATTTTTTGTGCAAATCAAACACTACATGTTTTATCATGTATATACAACTATAATTTTAAATTTAACTCTTTGTTTTTAATATAATTAAAAAAATATAGGTGAATGAATGCGTATCCAAATTAAATGATAAATTTGATCAGGCTGAACTAAGTTTTAAGGTTAGACTGAAGATTAAAATAGAATAAAAAATGACATTTAGATTTATAAAATTTAAACGTCATTGCTATTCAATCTAATTTTTCAATTTCATGTTCGATTATTTTTAAAAGCACACCATCATGAATCATTCCTTTGATTTCATTAATAAAGCTGTATATATAAGTATCTTGGTCTGAGATTTTGATACGCTTTTCCAACCCAGAGATAACGGCCTGCATTGCAGGACTTCGTTTTTTATTTTTGGGTAAGAACTGATCAGCGTAAAAACCTGATAATAATTCAATGGCTAGAATATATTCTAACTTTTCGGCAATCGATATTGCTTTTTTGGCAGCATTGTAGCCCATTGCAACATAGTCTTCTTGGTTGCCGCACGTTGGTATATTATCAATTGTTGCAGGGTGGGATAAAATGCGCATGTCATTCAAAAGCCCTGCTTGTGTGTATTGTGGAATCATCAATCCTGAGTTTAAGCCAGGTTTTTGAATCAGAAAATATGAAAACCCAGAAAGGCTTCCATCAATTAAACGGTTATTTCTACGTTCAGACATTTTTGCTAAATTTGTAGCTGCAATTGCTGCTGTATCCATCGCTAAACCAACATAAGACGAGTCTGGATTGCAGGCTGAAATGATTTCTTGTTGGTTATGGTTATGCCAAACAATAGGATTATCGCAACAAGCGTTCATTTCAATTTCGATTGTCACCAAAGCGTCATTCAAAACTTTTTTTACAGCGCCATGAAGTTGTGGTATGCATCTGAGCGAAAGCGCATCTTGTAATTTTGTAGGATGTCTTGGTTGGGCCAGTTCTGAATTTTTTAGTAAACGTCGAATATTAGATGCTGTTTTTGCTTGTTCATGGTGAGGGCGCACATTCATCACTCGCTCATCAAAAGCGATTAGAACTCCTTCGAGTGATTCCAGACTGAGCGCTGCAATAATATCCGCAGACTTGGCAGCATTTTGCAGATCATATAATGCTAAAGCAGCAAGTGCAGTAGTGGACGTTGTACCAGAAATTAATGCCAAGCCTTCTTTGGCTTGTAATTTAACAGGAGTAATATTCTCTTCATCCAATATTTCTTGAGCCGAACGTAATTCTCCATTTTTATAAAGTTGTCCACGTCCTGTCAGTGTAAGTGCCAAATGTGCTTCAGGAGCTAAATAGCCGACAGAGCCTTCTTTTGGCATCCATGGGATTAAATTTAAGTTTAAAAATTGGCGAATTTGATCCAGTACTTCAAAACGTACGCCACTATAACCCTGACCTAAGTTTTGTAGAATCATCAGCATACAGGCACGAGCCTGTTCTTCATTTAATGGCTCACCCACAGAAACGGCATGAGATAAAATTAAATTTTCTTGTAATTCTGCTGTCTGTTGTTGTGATATTTTTTCTGAACATAGGGAACCAAATCCTGTTGTGATCCCATACATTGGTTCGTCACGTGTCATCATATCTTCGAGGACATCACGTGATTTCTTTACTCTTGCAACATAGTTCTCTGAGAATTCGAGTGGGGTCTTAAAGCGTGCAATTTGAATAAAGGTATTGATATCAATATTGTCGCCTAATTGAATATTCATCGTTTCATCCTGATACGTTGCTTTTTGCATATGAGCGTTTATGCATTTTCTTTTTGAAATTACATAAGAAAAGCATTTCCATCGCTTTTCATTATTTGAATTTACTGCCTGACGCCGTATTTTAAATCTTCAGCGCTTGCTGAGAGCACCATATGCTTACACTATGTTAAGTCAAGATTCTTGAGAGACGCCTGTTCATAAATGAATATGTATTTACTTGTATATACATATTTATACTAAATCATAGCTAAATTTCAAACATTTTTTTATTTTGATACAAGTTTATTAAAACCTTCCCTCCTCAAGAATATTTTGATCATAAACGAGGGAGTGGATTTCAAACGAGACTTTGTTATTGATAGGGCAGCATATAATTTAGTTAGAGGGTTGGTTATGCGCTTGTGGATAGCGCATAAAAAAATCAGCTTTTGTCTGTTCTGAAACGCTAAATTCATATGTAAATATTTAATATTTAAAATTATTTAACAGGGTGCAGAAACAAGATTGATGCATAATTATAAATTAGAATGAATCGATATCCATCGTGTGCTGATAAGCATGTCTATGTGCAAAGTTCAAATCCTGCATTTGAACGCCTGTATTTTAAATAGAAGATCAACATGTTTTTTAATTAAACAATAGCTTAGGTGGAAGTTAATATTTCTATAACACAACAGTATTTAATTTTTATTTATAGTGTTTTAATATTTTTTTAATGAAGAGTTGGATGTTTTGAGTTCTATAGAGTAAAGACAAGTGCGATTTAAAGGAACAAAACGTCAAGTTAAAGGCAGCTTTAAATTATTCAATCAATGAATTATTTGAGAAAAATCAGCTGAGGATAGCAAATGCTTATTCCATTCATTTTTAATATAGTCGAATGTTTTCAACGAGCAGATCATTTGAATAAATTCGACGCCATACAAAAAACGATCACGATTTTAAACGACGTCTATAACTTAAATGTATAACCACAGATATACCCATACTCATCCACGATCAGGAGTTCAATGATGTCAAAACAGAAAGTAGCGATAATCACAGCAGGTGGAAGTGGATTAGGTGCCGCAGCTGCACAACGTTTAGCGAACGATGGCTATAATATCGCGATTCTTTCATCATCAGGCAAAGGTGAAAAGCTTGCAATGGCGTTGGGTGGGATTGGATTTACTGGGTCTAATCAGTCTGATGAGGACTTAAAACAATTTGTTGATCAGGTCATTTCGACCTGGGGACGTATCGATGTACTTGTAAACAGTGGTGGTCATGGACCAAGAGGGCAGATATTAGAACTCTCAAACGAAGATTGGCATGAGGGTATGGACATTTATCTGATGAATGTTATACGTGCTACGAGACTGGTTGTACCGATAATGGAGATGCAACAATCAGGTTCAATCATCAACTTTTCCTCTATAGCTGCATTAGAACCTTATCAAGGTTTTCCCGCATCAGCAGTGTTTAGGGCGGGACTTGCAGCATACACCAAGATTTTTTCAGATACTTATGCCTCCCATAATATTAGAATGAATAATATCTTGTGTGGCTGGATAGACAGCTTACCTACAGTCGCAGATAGACTCGAGAGCGTGCCAATGAAGCGTTATGGATATACTCAAGAAGTTGCATCCGTTGTGGCTTTTTTAGCATCATCGGATGCAGGCTATATCACTGGGCAAAATATCCGGGTGGATGGCGGACTAGCTAGACACATTTAATTTTTTTGGATTTGGCATGCGGTGGATGAAGGTTTTTAGAAAAAGTATCTTGACTCAGGATTTGATTTAAACGTAGTTTTTCAAAGAGTTTAAAACATCATCATTGTTTTTATATGGGGAGCATTCGTTACAAGCATCTTAGAGTGATGTGAGGAAATCATGTATTTACAGTTATTCTTTTCATGGTCATAAAAAACCTTAAATTGAATGGAGTCATATATCAGAAGTGGTCTAAAACGACAGTCATTGATCCATACGGATCTGTTCATTGATCGTGAACTTTCTATTTGTTAGCGAAATATTTGATTGCTTTAGTTTCACTGATTCCATGCAGTTTCATCAAATATCATGAATCAATATTTCGCTAGTGTTTTCTGGTTTTAAACAGCGATTCATCCACCGCAAATATGCTTCTAAACAAATAATCAGTGCTTGAATTAAACCTTTCTTGAAAAGATATTGATCACATTCTGTAAATGTTTCTGCATGGCTTTATACGCCGCAGCCCCATCTTGACTCTGGATCGCGGCCATGATTTCCTGATGTTCATGCTGAGATCTTAAAGGCATATCTTCAGGGGTGTATAGACTTCGCATACGACTGAACAGCTCGGTATATTGTTTTCCTAGCAAGTATTTGAGAAAAAAACAAAAAGCACTGTTCTGGCTCGCTTCAGCAATACGAATATGGAATAAACGATCACCAATATGCTCGCTAGAATGTTCTAGATTATCTCGAACATTCATAAAAAATGCTTCTTTAATCTCTTCTAATTGTTCATCAGTCCGATGCTTTGCTGCCAGTTCCGCGAGATAGGGTTCAATGTGCAGACGTGCTTCTAAAACTTCAAAGGGTGTAACTGCTGAATCTTCTTTTAAATGGGGAACCAATAAAGGATGAATATGGGTATTAAACCCTGTTTGTTCTAAACCCTGATCTTGTTGATCTTTAATGACGTAGACACCACTCCCCAGTTTTACTTCAACAATTCCATTCACTTCAAGTGCAATGATGGCTTCACGTACTGAGGTACGACTTACACCTAACTGCTGCGCAAGATCTCGTTCAGGCGGTAACTTGGAACCTACCTGATAAATTCCATTTTTTATATCCTCTTGAATTTTATTGAAGATATTTTGATAGAGACGAGTTTGAGTCATAAATTTCAACTTTTACAAAAATTGGTCTTGCCAAAATACTTTTGATGGATTAAATTGACTAGACCAATTAATTGGTCTAGTCAATTTGGCATTTACCATAGTATAAAGTAAAAAGCAGGGACGAAGGAATGAGATTGATAAATAAAACGTGTGTGATTACAGCGGCTGCTCAGGGAATTGGTAGAGCCACTGCATTAAGCTTTGCAAAGGAAGGTGCAAAGGTCATTGCAACGGATATTAATTTAGAACTGCTTGAAGAACTCAAGAGTCATTCCGACAATATTCAAGTGGAATATCTAGATATCACTAATCGTCATCAAATTATTGAATTTTCTAAAAAATATCAGCAAGTTGATGTGCTGTTTAATTGTGCAGGCTGGGTTCCAGCAGGTTCAATTCTAGAATGTGATGAAACACAGTGGCAACGTGCTTTTACGATGAATGTTGATTCGATGTACCACATGATTCAAGCTTTCTTGCCGACGATGCTGAAAAGAGCGAATGCCTCGATTATCAATATGTCGTCAGCAGCTTCCAGTATTAAAGGTGTGCCGAACCGTTTTTCTTACAGCGTGACGAAAGCTGCTGTTATTGGTATGACCAAATCGATTGCAGCAGATTTTATTGGTCAGGGAATTCGTTGCAATGCGATTTGTCCGGGAACTGTAGACTCTCCATCCTTACATGATCGTATTGAAACCCAAGCAAAGGAACAGAATAAAACCATCGATGAAGTTTATGCCCAGTTCGTTGCTCGTCAACCAATGGGAAGAGTTGGTAAAGCAGAAGAAATAGCAGCATTGGCCCTCTATCTTGCCAGTGATGAATCTTCATTTACTACTGGGACCATCAACATGATCGATGGTGGTTGGTCAAATTAAAGTTTGAAAAGATCTAGGAAAGAACAATGAAGTTATTAAGATATGGCATTAAAGGGCAGGAAAAACCAGGGATATTGGACCAACATGGACAAATTCGTGATTTGTCATCAGTGGTGCAGGACATCAATGGGCAAGTGATCGCAACAGAATTGGAAAAAATTCGTAATCTGGAGGTATCGAGTTTGCCGCTGGTTGCCGAGGGCGTACGTCTTGGTGCATGCGTGGGTAACATCGGTAAATTTATCTGTATCGGTTTGAATTATTCTGATCATGCCGCAGAAACAGGTGCTGAAGTGCCTGCCGAACCAGTAGTTTTCAATAAATGGACCAGTGCAGTGGTTGGACCAAATGATGACGTGGAAATTCCAAAAAATTCATTTAAGACAGACTGGGAAGTTGAATTGGGGGTGGTGATTGGCAAAGATGGGCGTTATATCACTAAAGAACAGGCAATGGATTATGTTGCAGGGTATTGTGTGATCAATGATGTTTCTGAACGCACATTCCAACTTGAAGGCACAGGGACTTGGGACAAAGGGAAAGGTTGCGACACTTTTGGTCCAACAGGTCCATGGCTCGTCACCAAGGATGAAATCGAAGATCCGCATCATTTAAACATTTGGTTGGAAGTGGATGGTCATCGTTATCAGGATGGCAATACCAATACCATGATTTTTGATATACCGACTATTGTGAGCTATTTAAGTCAGTTTATGAGTTTACAGGCCGGTGATGTGATTTCTACAGGCACGCCACCAGGAGTAGGACTTGGGCAAAAACCCCCTGTGTATTTAAAAGCAGGGCAAGTGATGCGATTAGGTATTGAGGGCTTGGGCGAGCAACAACAAAAAGTTGTGAATGCTGAATAAGCCAGCTTTATCTCGATAGATTTAATTTTTAAATAACTTAAAAAGGCATTCAAAGTCGATGTCTTAGGAAGACTTGTCTTTAAAAAAGCTCAGCATTTAAAAAGGAATAGGAATGTTAAAGATAACGGATTTAGAAGTATTGGATATTCGTTTCCCTACCTCGCAGCAATTGGATGGTTCAGATGCGATGAATCCAGATCCAGATTATTCAGCAGCATATGTCATCTTAAAAACGGATCATTCTGCGCTGACTGGACATGGTCTCACATTTACCATTGGTCGCGGTAATGAAATTTGCTGTGCAGCAATCGAAGCGATGCGCCATCTGGTGATTGGTTTGGATATTGATGAGATTAAGAAAAATCCTGCACTCATGTGGCGACATTTAACTTCAGATAGTCAACTGCGTTGGATTGGTCCAGACAAAGGCGCAATGCATCTCGCGACTGGTGCAGTGGTAAATGCAATTTGGGATTTGTGGGCAAAAAGTGAAGCTAAACCGGTATGGAAACTGGTTGCAGATATGACCCCTGAACAGTTAGTGAACTGTATTGATTTTCGTTATTTAACCGATTGTATTACGCCGGATGAAGCATTGGACTTATTAAAGTCGAATGAAATCAGTAAATCACAACGTGAGAAAACTTTACTTGCTGAAGGTTATCCTTGTTATACCACCTCAGCAGGATGGTTGGGATATAGCGATGAAAAGCTTGCGCGACTTTGCCAAGAGGCGGTGGATGAAGGCTTTAACTATATCAAATTAAAAGTGGGTCGCGATGTTGATGAAGATAAGCGTCGTGTCAAGATTGCGCGTGAAATCATTGGGCCTGATCGTCATTTGATGATTGATGCCAATCAGATTTGGGAACGTGAGCAAGCCATCGATTGGGTGAAACAACTGGCATTTTCAAACCCATGGTTTATTGAAGAGCCGACATCTCCTGATGATGTCGAAGCACATCGTGCAATCCGATTTGCGATTCAGCCGATTCAAGTGGCGACAGGTGAAATGTGCCAGAATCGAATCATGTTTAAACAATTCATTATGCGTGAAGCGATTGATATTGTTCAGATTGATGCTTGTCGCATGGGGGGAATCAATGAAGTGCTTGCAGTATTGCTGATGGCCGCAAAATACAAACTCAAAGTCTGTCCACATGCAGGTGGGGTCGGTTTGTGTGAATATGTGCAGCACCTTTCCATGATTGATTACTTATGGTTCTCAGCGTCTAAAGAAGATCGTGTTACTGAATATGTGGACCATTTGCATGAACACTTTATCGACCCTTGTGTGATTCAAAATGCAGCCTATATGCCTCCAAAGCTCGCAGGTTTTTCAATTGAAATGAAACAAGCATCGATTGAGAAATATAGATTTAAGGGTTGATTCGCTGATTTCTTTGATCAAAAAAGTTATTCGTGCTCAAGGGATGTCGCATGGCAAACACTGTGAGATCAGTCTGATAGACGATATTTAGACTCTAGTATGACAAGGCATGATTCACAAAGTAAATAGAGATGATTTGTGGTTTTATCGTGGATGAGTTTTTAGGGATGATTTTTAAAGTTCATCCAGTCTGGAAAGAATGAAAGCGTATAAAGCCACAAGGAGTATATAAGTGATTGATAGCCATATTCATTTTTGGAAATACAATCCAATTGAATTCCCTTGGATGACGGGTGATTTAAGTGTTATTGCCAAAGATATGTCCCCTGAAGATCTGTTGGCACAATTACCTGCCAAAATAGAGGGTTTAATTGCTGTTCAGGCACGACCGTCTTGGCAAGAAAATGAGTATTTGAATGGACTCGCAGAACAACATTCTATCATCAAAGGCATTGTGGCATGGTTTGATTTTGAAAAAGATGCACAGATGCAGTTGGAAAAATT
This sequence comes from Acinetobacter nematophilus, assembly GCF_026344175.1. NCBI lineage: Bacteria > Pseudomonadati > Pseudomonadota > Gammaproteobacteria > Moraxellales > Moraxellaceae > Acinetobacter > Acinetobacter nematophilus. Next base: position 775,394 of record NZ_JAPKMY010000001.1, on the reverse strand, counting down.
CATACAAAATAAGCGGATAAAAGGCTTTCGCCACATGATACAAGATGAGCCTGATCCAACCGCCTATATGTTGAACAATCATCAATTTAATGTTGGTGTAGAAAAAATTCAGCAAGCTGAGTTGCTTTATGGCGTTTTAATTCATCAGAAAGATTTGCATGCAGCCGTAAAATTTTCCCAACGACATGATCAATATGCGCTTGTGATTGATCATTTAGCCAAACCTCAGATGTATTCCAGTGATGGTTTTACTGTGTGGAAAAAGAGGATGAAAGAGTTAGCAGCGTTAGCGCATGTGAACTGTAAAATTTCAGGTTTGGTAACAGAAGCGGGCGCACACTGCAAAGCACAGGATTTTCAAGCTTATCTTGATATTGCATTAGAGCTCTTTGGTCCTGAACGCTTACTTTGGGGTTCGGATTGGCCTGTCTCTCTGGCAACACAGCGGTATGAAACATTGTTGGTATTTTGGGATGAATGGACACGCAACTGGAGTGCCTCGGAACGTAAACAAGTCGAAACGGATACACCTAAACGCTTATATAAGCTATGAAATTTAAAAGATTTTTAAATATAGGAGAGCAGCAAGATGGATTTACACCTTAAAAATAAAGTCTTTATTGTTACAGGCGGTGGAGCTGGAATTGGAGGGGCAATTTCTCTACTGCTTGCACAAGAAGGGGCTACCGTTGCCATTTTTGGTCGTTCAGCACTGAGTGCCGCATTTGAAGCTTCTTTACAGGAAATACAAGCAAACTATTCCTTTCATCAACTGGACTTAACTGATGAAAAGGCCTGTCAAGAAAAGGTTCAGAATGTGATTGATTTATATGGACGGCTGGATGGATTGGTCAACAACGCCGGAATAAATGACAATGTTGGGCTTGAAGACAGTATCGAAGCGTTTAAACAGTCTTTAGATAAAAACCTGATTCATTACTTTACCATGGCCCACTTTTGCATACCGCATCTTAAACAGAGCAGAGGGAGCATCGTCAATATCGGCTCTAAAGTCGCAGTTACAGGGCAAGGGCATACCAGTGGTTATGCAGCAGCAAATGGTGGGCGACTGGCCTTAACACGAGAATGGGCTGCGCAATTTAAAGATGACGGGGTGAGGGTCAATGCGGTTTTACCTGCTGAGGTCATGACACCGCTTTATCAGCGTTGGGTGGATAGCTTTGACAATCCAAACCAAAAGTTAGCACAAATTACCCGAAATATTCCGTTTGGTCATCGTATGACGACGGTCAATGAAATTGCAGATACCACGGTATTTTTACTGTCTGATCGTTCTTCACATACGACGGGACAGCTTTTATTTGTCGATGGTGGATATACCCATTTAGATCGAGCTTTAGATCCAGACTAAGACCGAAATGCCACAAAATGGAGTGGAAGATGAAACGCTATTGTTTGGCTTTAGACCTCGTGGATGATGCTGAAAAGATTCAACAATATCAGCAGTATCATCAACAAGTATGGCCCGAAATTACCACCAATATCCGTAATCGGGGCGTATTGGATATGCAGATTTGGCAAGTCGAAAATCGTCTTTTTATGATCATGGATACCACAGACGATTATGACCCCAACTATGCAAAAAGTATTGCAGATTCAGAGCCCAAAAATCTTGAGTGGGAACGTTTGATGTCGCAATACCAACAAGTGTTAAGCAGTGCAAAACGTGGTGAAAAATGGATCGAAATGGAAAAAATATTTGATCTAAAACAATAACCTGAGTGAGATAAGGAATTCAGTCATGAAAGCAAAAATTACAGAACCCCAATTTAGGATGGGGTTGATATTGGTCACGACACTCTTTTTTATGTGGGGATTGTCGTATGGTTTGGTCGATGTTTTAAATAAACATTTTCAGGAAGCTTTACATATCTCTAAAGCACAATCAGGGTTGATTCAGGCTGCGTATTTTGGTGCCTATTTTGTGATTGCTTTACCAGCAGGGATATTTATCGAAAAAAAAGGCTATAAAGCGGGGATTATTCTCGGTCTTTCCCTTTATGCAATCGGGGCCCTCCTTTTTGTCCCTGCTGCAAATATGATGACATTTAGCTTTTTCTTATTTGCATTATTTGTGCTTGCTTTGGGACTAGGCTGTTTGGAAACAGCCGCCAACCCTTATTCATCAGCGTTGGGACATCCTTCAACTGCTGAACAACGGCTCAATTTATCTCAATCGTTTAATGGCCTGGGGCAATTCTTTGGTCCATTAATTGGCGGCTTATTTTTCTTTAACTCAGTAGAAGGTGACAGTGCTGCAAGTTTTGATGCCGTCACCTATACCTATGTCGGTATTGCTGCAATTGTCATTGTTTTGATTGTGTTTTTTGCTAAAGCCAAACTGCCAGATCTGCGTGAAAATGAGGCGAAACTAGATGCCGCAAATCTTCAAAATAACAGTGCGTCGATGTGGTCACACTCAGAATTTAAATTTGGTGTCATCACACTGTTTTTCTATGTCGCAGCGCAGGTGGGTGTAGGTGCATTTTTCATTAACTTAGTGGTTGAGACTTGGCCACAGAGTTCAAGCCAACAAGGTGCATATTTCTTATCGATCGCTATGCTTGCATTCCTCATCGGACGATTTGTCAGTACGGGTATCATGTCGAAAATTTCTGCGAATCATTTGTTGTTGATTTATGCCGTGATTAACAGTGCATTATGTTTGCTGATTTTAACTGGCGCTCAATATATTTCAGTGATTGCAGCAATTGGGATCTTCTTCTTTATGTCGATTATGTTCCCGACCATTTTTGCGATGGGTGTAAAAAATTTAGGGTCTAAAACAAAAATTGGTAGTTCATTTATGATCATGGCGATTGTCGGTGGGGCCATCATGCCATTTTTCATGGGGAAATTGGCTGATCACTACGGGACCCATATTGCCTACGTACTGCCATTGATCTGTTTCGTGATCGTGATTTTCTATGCGAAAAGCGATCAAAAAATCACCTTGGCACAGGTCGATTAATACCTACATTTTATCGCAGCGAGCGCGATGACCTATAAAAAACCGCCATTTAACCAAAGGGCGAAAATGAGATGATTAAGGACAATATCATGAAAATTCAAAATGGAAACAGTCGAAAGGTACAACTTGCAATTATTGCGCTATCCAGTGGCTTAACAATGAGTGCTGCAATCGCATCAGATGCTTTTCGTGGAGATAGTCCATGGATGCTGGGAGATTGGAATGGTAAAAGAAGCGAATTAATAGATCAGGGGTATGACTTTAATATCGGTTACACAGGGGAGTTTGCAGGTGTGGTTAATGCTGATCGGGATGGTAAAGGCAATGCTTATGCAGATCAGTGGGCTTTTGGCGCAAACTTTGACTTAAATAAAATACTCGGCTGGCGCGATACAGAAGCAAAAATTGTGATTACCCATCGTGGAGGGAAAGCACTGAACACAGAAGCAGATGTTATGGCTCCTCAATTTAACCAAACGCAAGAAGTATATGGGCGAGGACAAACTTGGCGATTAACTGATTTATGGATTAAAAAGAAATTTGTAGATCAGCGTTTAGATGTGAAACTGGGACGCTTTGGTATCGGTGAAGACTTTGCAGGGTTTGATTGTGAATTTCAAAACCTAGCCTTATGTGGTGGACAGGTGGCAAATTGGGCAGGAGATCAATGGTACAACGGACCAGTCAGCCAATGGGCAGGTCGTGTCAAATACAATATTCATCCTGAGTTGGCTGTTCAAATGGGAATATATGAACGCAATACGGTCAACGCCAATGCAACGACTGCCAGTGATGGTTTTAACTTAAGTACAGATGGTTCAGATGGTGCAGTGATTCCATTGGAAATCGTCTGGCAACCGAAAAAAACCAGTGCAGGTTTGAGTTTACCGGGAGAGTACCGACTGGGGTACTTCGCCAGCACCGTAGATACTCAGAATGTTCAAGTGGATTATTCCGTTCCAGGAATTTCTCAAAACTTCGATGCGGATCATCATAAATGGGCGGCTTGGTTTTCAGCAAAGCAACAACTGACTCGCCATCATGGTGATGAGTCTCGTGGATTGACTTTAATGGGGCAGGCTACTTTTTATGATGATAAAACCAGTGCCTATAGTGATGCACAGAATATTGCAGTGGTCTACAAAGGATTATTGGAGAGTCGCCCAACCGATGAAATTGGAATTGGATTGGCGAGGATTGCTGTAAATACAGATGCAATAAAGTTTAAAGGCAAAGTCAACAATGATAAGTTTGATGATGAATTGGATGCTGAAATCTATTATGGGCTAAAAGCCACTCGCTGGTTAACGGTACGCCCGAATATTCAATATGTCAAAAATATTGGCGCCAATAAGGCCTATGGCGATGCATGGGTTGGTGGCGTGAAATTTAATATGAATTTCTAAATCCAGAGTATTTAAAAAACTTTATTGTTTGACGAAAAAGAAAAGTTGCCTTGAATCATGGTGTTTTCGCACTGTGATTACAATAGGCAACTTTTTCTTTTTCTACACGGTATGAATTTTTATATTTGATTATATTGATCTTTTTTTTACTTTAACGTTAATCTGAGGGATAGTATACAAGCTGTATTATTGATTTTTCTTAATTTATTTCGATCAGATTGCTTAGCTTGGTCATTATTGGTGTAAATTATGATTTACTTGATTCCAGTACTTTCCTAAATGTATATCCTGTTATGACGGCTCAAACATTTTCTCAAGCAAATTCACGTTATCAGAGTATTTTTGAGACTTTGCAAAATGTGATCAGCAGCCATACGCTGTCCACAGGCGTTGTCTTACTGGAAGGACCTCTTTCCAATATTTTCAACACCAGCCGTGTTCCTGTGCGTAAAGCACTACAACTTTTATTTGATCAACAGTTAATTTCGCGTTTTGAAGGTCGTGGCTATTTGGTTAACCCAAAACAATTAAAAGATATTGAACCGATCAGACTGGAGATTACACGAGAGTTATTGGGATTGGCATCAGATGAAGAAATTATTGATACCCGTTTATTAAGCGACAAAGTCTACGATGAGCTTTATCAATGTATTTCCTATATCGTTTTACATGGACATTATCGACTCGATGAACAACGGATTGCTGAGCATTTTAATGTGGGACGAAATGTTGTTCGTGAAGCATTAAAAAGCTTACATTTACAGGGCTTAGTAGAAAAAGAAGCGTACGGCGATTGGCTTGCAGGTCCATTAACCGCACAAAGTGTAATCGAAAACTATGAACTGCGCTTAATTCTTGAACCATTGGCGTTAAAAGCCAATATTCATCATGTTTCTTATGATGATATTCAGCAGATGTTAAATCGTATTATCTATGCACAAACCCATAAGCAGGACGTGAATGCCTCATTGATTCAACAGATTGAGGCAGATTTGCATCAAACGTTATGCAATATCAAATGGCATAATCAGAAAATGGCAAATATTTTATACAATGCTCAAAGCTCTATTCTGATTAGTCGAGTAATTCATGAGGCAATTCATTTGAGTAATTATGAGTTAATGTTAGAAGAACATAGCGCCATTTTAGAAGCTTTGTTGTGTGGTTCGATTGATCAAGGCGTAGAGTATTTAGAAAAGCATCTCATCAATGCAAAAAAGCGTTCGATTGAATATTTAAAGGTCTTTTCAATTATTCCTGAACCGAATATTCCTCCTTACCTAGAAAGAATTTCCTAATCATTTGAATGGAATAATGGTCGTAACTTAGTGCTGCATCAGGTTTTTCCATTTTCTGACCAAGTAGTTGTGTTCATCCATGACTGAATTCCAAACCCCGATATGTCCCATTCTTTCCATGTATGATCCACCTTGGCGCGACATCCCTTTTTTAATTAAAGGTTGCTGATCAATTCCCATCAATGCTTCTGCAGCAGGTTTACCCATGTACCAAAAATCCCATTCAGCCGAGCTTAAATATTCTCGTGCTCGCAGTGGATTGGAAATATACATGCCTTGTCTTGCCATCATGGCACCTGCCCAACCATCAAGCCACCAGTTGAGATATGCATAAGCCTGTTCTTTCATTTGCCCCTGTAAATTTCGAGATAATGCCAATCCTCCAAACCAGGCACGGTAGCCTTCTACGGGTTTCGCAATTTTAAAGTCCCGTTTTGCTTTTAATAATTTGATCAGTGCTGGATACCATAAACTGCCGATATGAATGTTTTGATCAACAATTAAATTATAAGCATGCTCATCGTCTGCCCAAAAATCTTTAAAATGCTGTTGCTGTTTAAGTTCAAGTAAAATTGAAGTTAATTGATCAATTTCAGATAAAGATAAATTCCCAATATCTTTAAACTGTAATTGTCCCGAACCTTGTACTGCCATTGCCAAATCGAGTGCACCAATAGCGGCATCGTTTTGTACTGTGACACAACCATTCCAATTTGGCTCTAACAGCCATGCCCAACTTTCAGCTTGATCATGTAGGTTTTTAGGTAAAAATTTTGGGAAATAAATAAAACTGTCTACATTGTGAGTGAGGGGAAGCATGCTGATATATTCAGATTCCTGACGGCCGAGCGTACCATCTTTTTGTACATATAATCGTTGACTTGGAACGCCACCTTTCGCCAGTGGTTGATCGGGAAGTAAGGTTCCTTTTTTGGCTAAATCGTTGACTTCATCCCATCGGTGAATTTTTTTTATTTCAATCGGTTGAATGGATCTGACGGGCCAAACAAAATCAATATTATGAAACCACTGATCATAGAGGTCATATTGATCTGGATTTAATACAGCAATACGTTGTGCGGTTTGTGGGTCATGAATTTGATATTCAATATCAAAACCAAGGTCTATTTCTGCTTGTTGTCGTATCGCTTCAATTAAAGTGACTGAAGTGCCCAAGACTCTTAAAGTTGGTTTAGATGATGTTTTCAAAGTATGCATTATCCTGATTTCTTAGGTAACAATCGTTTATTACAGACGCTGACTTTAAACCAAAATCATGATTTAAACCCCTTCGAACTGATCATCATGATCAAGCTTAAGTAATTGTATATGCTGATTTTACTTTTTTGTAAATAACAGGCTTTTGCTGACTATAACTTAGCTTTAAGTTAAAACGTAGTGTATTGAAGTCACTACGTTTTAATTTGGAGGAATGCTGCTGAAGCCATCTTAAAAATTAAGATTAAACTTTAACCCAGCCACCCAAGCATCGCCCTGATTTTTATTTGCGCCAATACGGTCAATATATTGAAGGTTAGGGCGCACTTTAAGCCACGGTGTTGCGAGCAGACTGTAATACAGTTCAGCATTAATCTCATTATTCAACTGTGGATTTTGCCGACTGTCGACGGCAATTCTTGAAATACCGAGGCCGATTTCATCTTGTTTACGCTGATCAAATAATCCTTTGTAAATTACAGCGAGAGTTTCTGCATCATTAAAAATACTGGTTTTATTGTCATAAAGAGCAACCTGTCCCATCAATGTTAAACCGCGATTTACATCACCAGCATGGCTTGTTAACTGTTGCTTGGCTGAAATCCAAGCCCCATTTTTATGTTCCTTGCGATCATCTTGGATTTGAACATTTGTTACATCTGCTGTGCTGTAGTAATAACCTAAACGATATTCACCAGCCAAGTTTTGTATTAAATTTTCGGGTTTCCAGATCAGCTCTATTGGAAGCAGCGCACCCTTGGAACCATCAGTACTCAGGTTAAAACCTTTACTTCTTTTTAGATTTTCAGGATTGTACTCATAGACACCAACTTGCGCTGATAAATTTGGAGAGATATTCCATTTAACACGAGTTGCCCATTGGCTTACAGGGCCATTAAACCATTGATCTCCTGACCAATGTCCAATTTGACCTGCGCATAAGGCGAGATTTTGGAATTCACAATCAAAACTGGCAAAGTCTTCACCGATACCAAATCGTCCGATTTTTACATCTAACTTCTGGTCGAAGAATTTCTTTTTAACCCATAAGTCTGTTAAACGCCATGTTTGTCCTCGACCATAGACCTCTTGAACTTGGCTGATATGTGAAGACAACACCTGCGACTTATTTTCAACTTGCTGACCTGAGCGATAAGTAATATTGATCAACGCTTCAGTATCGTTCCAATCCAAAATTTTATTTAAATCAAAATTTCCCAAAAAGCTCCATTGATCTGCATAAGCCGAGTCTTTCTCACTGCTGATTTGGGTATCAAGTACAGTTGCACCTTGCCCCGTATAACTTATGCCAAAATCATAGCCTTTTTCAATTAAAGCTGTACGTTGACTTTGTCCATCGCCCAACATCCATAGGCTGTCACTTGCAAAAGCTTTTTTTGCATAAATTGATGATGTTGACGATAACCCTGAGATTGCAATCATGCATACTATTTTTCTCATTTTTTACTCCATATTTTTTGATGATTCATGTTCTTTTCTCTATAAAAAGACATAAAATTTAAAACCTCAGTATCCTTACTTTTGGCATAGTTCTAGTTCATGATGACTCCTTGATTATTGCTGTATTTATCTTTGCAAGATGTGATAATTCCTCATAAAAACTTAAAATTTGAGAGCGATGAAAGTATTTTTAGTTGTTAAATCAAGGCGTAAAAATCCTATTCGATGATTTTAAAAACATCGAAGTTTGAAGGTTCTCGTAATTAACTTAGTTCAACTTTCCCATAAAAATTTGAAATGATTTTTGTATCTGTTCAAGATCAACATGTCTCACGATCATGACAATACGTGAATAGTGATCTTCCCAAGGCCATTGGGCTAAATGCTCTGGCGGATATAAACAATGTTGTACGCCGTGAATCAAAACAGGTTGGTCAAATTCAGTTAAATTTAAAATCCCTTTTATCCGTAGAATATTTTCACCATATTGCTTGAGTAATAAATTTATCCATAGTCCGAATACCATCCAATCCAGTTTTGTTGTCCATTCCAGCACACAACTTTGAGTCATTGCATGTTCGTCTTGTTGAGTCTTTAGAAAAAATTGCGGTCGTGAAAGATGCTGTTGCTGCGTTAAATCTTGAGAAAAAATGTCATCAACGCAATCAATTTGATGGAACGAGAGAATATTTACTTCAGGGTGAACCTCTTGTATTTTCTCAGACAGAAGCTGTTGTGCTGAAAGATCAACCCGATCGGTCTTACTCAAAATGATCTGATGCGCAGCAACAACTTGAGTTAACCATTCAGGATGCAAGTCAGCTTGTAAATGACCTAACTCAGCATCCACAACCGTACTTAAGCCATGTACATAAAACTGATTTTTAAGATGTGTATCATGATGAATGGTATTCAAAATTGCTGCTGGATTAGCCAAACCTGTCGTTTCAATAATGACCCGCTTAAAATCAGGAATCTCTCCCTGTTTACGTTGTTGTAATAGTTTTAACAAGCTGTCTTTCAAATCGGTTAAAACACTGCAACACATACAACCATTGGCCAGTAAATAGGTATTCTCAGCGACTGTTTGTACCAACAGATGATCAATGCCAACTTCACCCAATTCATTAATCAATACGATCGTGCTGTCATTTTGTGTTTGTGTCAGTAGTTTTTTTATCAGTGTGGTTTTACCACTACCTAAAAAACCAGTCACGATATGCACGGGGATCGTCATATTTATAAAGCCTCTAAATGAGATAACAGCCGAGGATCAAGAACATCTATTTTTTGCCCTGTTAATTGCTGGATTTCGTTCCACAACTGATCAAGTCCATTGGCAATACTGTGTTTACCGGTTGGTGTCTGGATCAAATAGTTCACGCCCTGAAAGTCAGTGATAGAAAGGCGATAAGGTGCTGTGATGTAATTAAGCAATCTAATTTTACGTAAACGTTCTCGCCGTCTAGGCAGGTCAGTTCTTAGGCTGTCTGTCCAATCCTGTTGCTCACCCATTAATCCACATAATCCACACATTGCACCATTACTCCATTGATTAAGGCATGACATCGCCACTGTTTGGTCCGAGTGTTTGACCCACATATAAATTGCCGCCAGGATCCGACGCCAATAAAATTACAGTTGGAGCAATTTCTTCAGCTGTTCCAAAACGTCCCAAAGGCAACTGTTTGGCTTTTTCATCCTTCCAGCTTTGACTAATACCATCGACCAGTGGCGTTGCGATTGGACCCGGTGCAATTGCATTGACCAATACATTATCTTTAGCGACTTCCTGAGCTAAAGATTTGGTAAAACCGATTACACCGGCTTTGGCTGCGCAATAATGTGCCAGTTCAATACCACCTTTGATTCCAAGTTGAGAGGAAATATTAATAATACGTCCCCAATTTTGGTTGATCATATGAGGCAATGCCCGTTGACTGGTTAAAAACACACTGGTTAAGTCAATACGCAGCATGTCATCCCACATTTTCTTGCTGAGTTCTGCACATGGGGCTTGGGTTAAAATGCCTGCGTTATTGACTAAAACATCTATTCCACCATAGGTTTCAACACAACAATCTACCGTTTGATGCGCACCTTGTTCAGTGCCCAGATCTGCGACGATGGTGGTCACTTGCGTACCCAATTGGCGACAGAGCTGGGCAATTTGTTCCAGACCTTCAGCATTTAAATCACTTAAGAGTAAACGGCTATTTTGTTTAGCAAATGCTTCTGCAATCGCAGCACCAATACCACTGGCAGCTCCCGTCACGACAACCCGACATTCATTTAATAATTTCATGTTTTCTTCCTAAGAAAAGAGCAGCTTGACCTCATCTACAATTTTTAAAATCAAGCCTGTCCAATATATGCGTAGGGGATTGTTGATTAATCTGGCCAGCGGATGGTTAGACCACCATCGACAATAATGCGCTGTCCTGTAATGTAACTTGCATCATCACTGGTTAAGAAGCGAATCAGTTTGGCCACCTCATCTGCGCGTCCCACACGGCCTAATGGAATTTTTTGTCCTGCATGTTTTAAACCTTCAGGACCAAGGGAGTTTTGAGCATCCAAGGATTGTGGTGTTTCAATCAACCCAGGAATAACTGCATTACAACGAATTCCTCTAGGTGCAAGCTCAACAGCCAAAGATCTACACAAGCCGGGGATACCTGCTTTGGCCGCAGCATAATGGCTATGTGCTTGCCAACCATAAACACCTCCTGCGATAGAAGAAATGGCAACCATTGCACCTGAACTTTGCATGTACTGACTTGCTGCACGGAAGGTACGCATTACACCTGTTAAATCAACATTCAACATTTCATTCCATGCTTCATCTGTCATGTCTATAATTGTGCTTTGGCGTAACAAACCTGCATTGGCAATCACATAATCCAAGCGTCCAAAATGCGTTATCGTGCTTTGTACTGCGCTTTGCGTAGACTCCGTATCGGTAACATCTACGTTAACCATGACACATTGACCACCTGCCTCTTCGACCAGTTGTTTGGTGATGTTTGGGTCATGTGGATCTTGCTCAAAATAACCACCAACGACTTGAACATTTGTTTTTGCATACGCAACAGCCAAAGCTTGTCCAATTCCACTGGCAGCCCCGGTAATAAATGCTACTGGAGTATTGCTTAAAGTCATGATCATCTCCTTATTTCACATCTTCAGGTTTAACGTGACGCGCCATAAGCATCACCAAACCAGACAAGAAGCAAGGTAGGGCGCCAAACCAAATTGCGGCACTTGCCCATGCTCCACCACCAGTAAGAATACTGGTGATACCCGCACCTGCTAGAATTGCACCGATCGGTCCCATCGCATGTACAATCGCGCCACCTGTTGCACGTATGCGTGTTGGAAAGGATTCCCCCATAAAAAACAACATCGCAGAGTAAGGACCTGTCAAGAAAAATAAACCGACACTATAAAGGGCGACCACTGTGACAAGGTCATGAGAGGCAACGATCATGGCGTAGAATGCAACACCGCCACACATCCAACCCATGGCAACAGTATTGCGACGACCAATACGATCTCCTAGCCAACCGTGAACCAAATAGCCCACAAAACCGATCAGATTTGAGAGAATTAAAATGATTAATGAGTTCTGAAAAGACAAATTGTGAACATTCACCAACACAGATGTTCCCAATACGCTAAAGACTTGAATGGCAGACCAGTTCAGCAAGATCGCTAAACTGAGGACCAATGTTGGACGTAATGCCGTACCTTTAAAAGCAGCCATCACACCTATTTTCTGTTGTTCTGGATCGTCTAAATGGTACTGGCGGGCCAGTTGATCTGCTTGTTCATTTTCTCCAGACTGTTTAAGTTGATTAATTTTTTGCACGACTTGAAACTGGGGACTTTCTTTTAAATTTCTGGCTAAAAAAGCAATAATAAATGCAGGAATAGCGGCAAAGATGAAACAACCCTGCCAACCCACATAAGGAAGTAAAATTGCAGTCAATGCTGCTGCAAGTAATGCTCCCACAGGCCAACCACTTTGCACTAAAGAGTAGATAAAACCTTTACGTTTTTGAAACTGTTTATCTTTTGAAGTGGCATACATTTCAGTGAGGTAAGTTGCATTTACCCCTTCTTCTGCATAACCCAGTCCGGCAACCGACCGAATGGCAACCAGTGAGCTTTTTCCAACCCCTGCCATTGCAGTCATCGCTGTAGCGATGGCTGTACCCGTCATGGTGAAAATAATCCCTTTGCGTCGACCAATACGATCTACAATCGGTCCAATTGCGAACGCGACAATTGCCCCACCAATCGCAATCCAAGTCACCAGACTGGCTTGTTCTGCCTCATTCCAGTTGAAATGTCCACCCATAACAGGCAATAAGGTGCCAAATAAAATAAAGTCATAAACTGCAAATACCCATGCAAAAAAAGCAATCCAAGATGCATAAGTGATATCTTTTTGCTGAATTTGTTCAGGATGCCAGTTGATTGTTTTGTCTTGCGAAGCAGCCTGAATCACATCAATGCTGCCTTTAACATCTATGTTTTCGCTCATCATTCCTTTTCCTTCTATGGAATTTTAACCTTTGCGAGGACAGCGCTGCGCGAAGTCGTTCGCAATTTCATCCATGGTGACGAATTTCACCCCATCGTGGGATTTGAAGTGTTCAATCAGACGTTCCAACATCAATAAAACTTGTGGTCGACCAGATACGTCTGGATGCAGTGTGATTGGGAAAACGGCATAATCCATTTCTCGATAGACCCAATCGAATTGATCTTTCCACATTTGCTCGATATCACGAGGATTGACGAAACCATGACTGTTTGGAGATTTTTTAATAAACATCATTGGGGGTAAATCATCGAGATACCAATTGGCAGGAATCTCAATCAACGCTGTTTCTTCACCACGAATCAATGGTTTCATCCATGTTTCGGGTTGTTGGCTATAATCAATTTTGGTCCATGAATCTCCGACTCGGACGTAATACGGGGTAAAATCGTTATGCATCAAACTGTGGTCATATTTGATGCCTTTTTTTAACAAAAGCTCATTGGTGACATTACTGAACTCCCACCAGGGTGCGACATATCCTGTTGGACGTTTGCCCGATAATTCAGTAATGAGCGCAATGGCTTTATCCAGTACCGCTTCCTCCTGTTCAGGCGTCATGGCAATCGGATTTTCATGGCTATATCCATGCATACCAATTTCATGTCCAGCATCTACAACGGCTTTCATTTGTTCTGGGAATGTTTCTACAGAGTGCCCAGGAATAAACCAGGTGGTTTTTAAACCATACTTTTTAAATAGATTCAGTAAACGTATTGCCCCGACTTCACCAGCAAATAAGCCTCGTGAGATGTCATCAGGCGAGTCTTCACCGCCATAAGACCCTAGCCAACCCGCGACTGCATCAACGTCAATTCCAAATGAAACTAAGATTTCCTTTTTAGCCATGTCGTCATCCTCGATAAAAAAGGTTAAGTGTTTGATTGAATTAAAATGATTGCGCTAATCAGTGTTGTTAAGAATATGTTCAATAGCTAGAGCAGTGGATAAAAGACTTTGATCATTGCCACTGTAGCTTGAGAGTAGAATTCCTGTAGGACGCCCATTTGAGTCAGTTCCATTCGGAAGTGAGATGCTTGGCATATCTAAATAACTGCCTGGCATGGTTAATCTGAGTGTCTTGAGGTTTATTTGGGTGAATAAGGCTTCATCTGCCTCTAAAGATGCAAGCTCTGGGGCGGTATGTGCAGTTGTTGGCATCAGTAAAAATCCTTCAGCCAGTTCTACTTTTAACTTTGCTTTTAAGTGCTGTGCCATCTGATAAAGATGGATTTGGCTAGACGCCAATGTATTTTTTGCCGAAAGCAGACGTTTTCGGACCCGTTGATCCATGAATTCTGCTTGATCACTTTGTAACAAGGCTTCATGTAAGGTATATGCCTCAGCAGCACCTAACCATTGACCTGAGTCAATCAAGGTTTGTGCCTGATCGAATGCATCTATGCGTTGATGCACAACCTGTATATCTGCCTGTTGAAGTATTTCAATTGTTTGTATGAAATTTTGCTTCACAGCGTCTTGAATATTTGGATGCTCAAGCAGTTCTAAATCAATATAGATTTGAATGTTCTTTGGCTTAGGCACAGATGGCATGTTTGCTTGATATTGCTCGAGTAATAACTGATCCAAGACCATACAGTCACGAACACTGCGACTGATTGGACCTAAGCTATCCAAGCTTGCTGCAAGAAGAAAGACTCCTTTTTTACGATAACGTGAACCACTACTTCGATAACCCACTAAGCCATTAAAGGATGCAGGAATCCGAATAGAACCTGCAGTATCCGTTCCCATAGAAATTGGTACAATTTTTTGTCCAACAGATGTTGCGGCGCCTGATGAAGACCCCCCAGGAATGCATAGTGGATCAGCTACATTCTTGGGTGTACCAAAGTGTGGGTTTAGACCTAGGCCAGAGTAAGCAAACTCAGTCAAATTGGTTTTTCCGAGATTGATCATGCCCATACGAGTCAATTGCATGACGACATCTGCATCATGCTGAGCAATGGCATGATGCTCTCGCGTTTTTGAACCTGCAGTAGTTATCGTTCCTTGCACATCAAAAAGGTCTTTCCAAGTAATGGGAATACCATCAAACACAGATAGCGGTGCATGGGCTTTCCAACGTTCTGTTGAAGCACGTGCTTCTCGATAAGCGCGTTCCAAGCTCAAGGAAATAAAAGTGCTGTCATTCACCTGTTGTATAACATCACACGCTCTTTCCAATTCTTGGAGTGGGTCGGTTATTCCTTGTGCATATTGCTTTGATAAGGAAATCGCATCATCCATGCTATACTCCTGATAATTGTATATTTTAATAATAAATACATTTTTAAATTGAATTTAATCTTAAATTAAAACTTGTAAAGAGTAAATAATGTACGATTAAAAAATAATTTATTTTTGATTTTTTATTTAATGTTTAATAATATCAATAAATTATATTATTTACTTTAAGATGTATTCTTTAATAAAATAATCATTAATTAAAAGTGGCTCAAAATTTCACTCAATTTATTGCTATTCCAAATAAGACGATTGAATTTGACGAAGTGGATATTTTTTTAACGAATCATTTAACGGCTTTGAAATTTTGAAGATTTTTCCGGTGATTCTCTTGTTGGATGTTTTTGTGATAAAGATAAATTTATCTCAATGGTTTTAAAATTAAGATAAATAACTTGCTCACAGCACTGTCGTTGCGTAAGGTAAATCATCAAAAAAATAATTTAAGGTATTGGGGATGTTGGTTTTAGAAGAAGTTTATAAAAGTAAAAAAGCAGAAAATTCTGAGCAATTCAATTTACGTATACATCGCGGCTTAAGCTGGCTCAAAAAAGCGGTGATTCTGCAAAGCGATCTTGATTTGAAATTCATCAGTTTATGGATTGCTTTAAACGCAATCCATCCGCAATCGGTTAAAACCAATAATGACGAGCAAGATTTTAGCCAGTTTTTCAATTCCTTAGTGCGATTAGATCGAGAACAAAAAATTCAACATATTGTTTGGGACAGATATCATGATGCGATTGCTCGACTGATTGAAAGTCCCTATACGTTTCAAAATTTTTGGGATGATCAAAATCAAAAAATAAATCAGAAAGTATGGAAACAAGCATTTCTTGCAGAAAAAAAGCAGGTGTCTGAAGCACGACAAGCGCAAGATACAATCTGCTTATTGAGAATTGTTTTTCAACGTTTATTGACTTTACAACATCAACTTATACTGGGTGGAGCAACCTATAACAGCTCAATGAATCGCAAATTACTGCAAGATGGTTGTAATATTTTGATTGCAGTCATCCCAGCAAGTATGCATATTATTTTGGAAAATCCTCAAAATTTTGATTTTGATACGCCGTTTTATCCATTATTACAAGTGTCATGAATTGAAAGTGCACAAGCCTTCATCACGTGAGAACTTATTGTGTAGATTGTTTTTTAAGCAGATTTGATTCTATTGATATAGAGGCGATCTAAAAAAGAAAACACTGCTGCTCCAAATTCTAAACTTAGCCCAACCAAGCTGGTCATTGTCCAGCCTCCGTGATGCCAAGCATATTTCGTACACTGAAGAGACATGTTGTACATGACAGTGTATTTCCTACAGGAAAAGAAACAAATTCAGTCTTGTTTGAATATATTGAAGTTTATTCCAATCGAATCAACAGGCATTCTGCAATTGGTGGGTTAAGCCTAAAGTATTTGAGCAAAAATATTTTAAGCATTTAGCGGGAAACCCTGTCTACAATACTGATTAGTATTAGTTTTAATTTGTGAGACTCAATAGCGGCTGAGCTTATCCGCAAGGTTAGCTATACGGTTCAGACGGCAAGACTGTGCATCTAACATTTGTCCCTGTCCTTCGGTTTTAGGATCCCAATGACAATACTTACTGGTGTTTTCCCACCATGCTGCGATCTCATCCATCTGCTGGTCTTTTTTCACACTGTCTGGACGACTGATGATTTTGGCAAAGGCCTGTTCAACGCGGTTCTTATGTTGAGCATATTCTTGGTCCATACAGCTTTGCATCTCAAATGTTACAGCACCACTTTGCTTGATGCATTGACCATAACTGCTGCTTAATTTGGCATGAATATAAGAATTATCTGGAAGAGGGTGAGCTATTTCATCATCGGCAAAAGCTGCAAAAGGAAGAAAAGAGATAAACAATAATGTAGTACCTTTAAATTTTTTCATATGTTTAACCTTTAGTTTTATCTTGATCTCGATGTTCGTTCTTGAGTATTTCTATGCTTTGATTTGCATTATTGCAATAAAATCAGATAGCGTTGCAATTGTGCAGTACGGGCTGCTGTACGTTGTATATCATTAAGTAAAATTTGCAAGTTGTCTGGCTGTGATTGACCATACAAGGTTGTTTCCAGTCCAGCATCACTTTGACGTAATTGTAGCCAAATACGTTGTGATGCAACCAGTTTCGTTTTCTGGGTAGCATTCAAATGCGATTGTAATTTTTTATAGATACTATTCAATTGCTTATCTTGACGTTCCTCCTCATCTTTTAGACAAGCTGCCTGTTCAATAATGCCTTGGGCACTGTTGTCACAGTTTATAAAAGCTTGGCTTAATAATAAGTTTTCATTTCCTATTGGTGCAGCGAAGACCAAGCTTGAAAAAGTACATAAAAAACTGATCGGTAAGTATGCTAATCGTATTTTGTTCATAAGGGATAAACTCTGGGTTGATCTATGAGGATGAATATTGGTTATTGTGCGAGTTGAAAAACTGTGCTTGAGTATCGTCAATCACGCTTTAGCAAAGACAAGACAAGGTTGTCATTTTGACCAAAGTGTATCAATTTTAAATTTGAATAATCATGGATATTTGGATGTGTTTTCCAAAAATATTGAGTGTCCTGTACAAATTTCTTTAAAGCTCTGAGATTTATCTTCCGTATAATTACTGCTCCTCAACTGTTTATTCATATAACTTCAAGATAGTAACCCGCAGATCCATTTAAATTGTGTACATCGTATTTTTAGGAATTTTATCGCAGGCTATTGATGTGAATATATTATGATCGATTTTTTCACACAATAGTTCCAGTGAATATTATTCAAATAGAATGATTTCGGTGTCGGTATTTTTGATTAAATAATTAAGTCTCTTAAAAAATCAAAATCCCTCAAATTTTGAAGGATTTTGATTTTAGAATACTTTAAATGGTCTGTGCTTTATTGAGATATAGACGATCTAAAAGAGAAAACAGGGCAGCTCCAAATACCAAGCTGAGTCCAACCAAGCAGGTCATGGTCCAACCTCCGTGATGCCAAGCATAAACGCCCAATGCCGAACCACAGGCTCCTCCAGTGAAATAGGCGGTCATGTAGATAGAATTAATGCGAGATTTTGCATCTGGGCGTAGGCGGAAAATAATGTTTTGATTGCTGGTATGTACCACAGCCAATCCAAAACTAATGAGACCATAGCCGAGAATGTATGCAGTTAAGTTTGTTCCCCCTAGATAGAGCAGTCCCCAACTTAAAATCATGACAACAATTCCAATCCAAGTCAGAACTGAGGTGTGTCCTCGGTCAGCAATTTTCCCAATTTTTGCAGTCGCTAGTGCACCGAAGACACCAATCAATGTGGCTACACCAACCAATACATCTGGCAGGTTAAAGGGTTCTGAGGTCAGCAAAACAGCAATGGTAGAAAACAAAATACTCATGGCTGCGAAAACAAAACCACCAATAATGGCGCGGTAAACTAAACGTCGCTCTTGTTTAAGCAGCAAAGCCATTGAATGGAAAATTCGTGCATAGCTCATTTTTAAAATGGGCACATGGGGTAGGCGAGTTTTCAGTAAATAAGCCAGAATCAGCATCAGTACGGCACTGACAAAATAAATCAGTTTCCAGTTAAATAAATTTGATAACAAGCCTGCAAGACTGGTTGAAAGCAATAACCCAACCAAGAGTCCGCTCATCAGAAAACCAACGACTTCACCTGTTTTCTCAGGTTTTACGGCCATGGTTGCAAGTGGGATAAGAACTTGTGCAGCAACAGAAAATAGGCCTGTAATGATGGTACCTGCCCAAAGCATAGGAAGATTAATGGCAAAAGCACACATCAATAAACCAAGGGCAGCACAAAACATCAGCCAAGGAATGAATTTGATTTTATTGACGATATCACCCATAGGCACAATAAATAACAGCCCAAGTGCATAAGATACTTGTGCAAAAGTCACAGTAAGCGCAACTTGTGACTCTGGCATATTAAAATATTGTTGAATGGAGTGAATTAAAGGTTGGCTATAGTAGTTTGCTCCTGCACATAAACCACAGGCAATCGCCATCAGCCAAAGTAATGCTTTATTCTGGCTAATATCGAGTTGAGCATTCATAAAAATTTCCTAGTTCTTGAAGTTACATACAATAAGCGGTTGCTTCAATTTCAATGAGCATTCCTTGTAAGGCAAGACACGGGACAGGAATTAATGTGCAGGCTGGAAAATTTTGATTTTTCCAAAGCTGTTGCATTTCCTGAATTAAAAACTGATGTTTTTTAGGGCTATGATCGACCACGAGTATTTTTAAAACAGCAATATCCATTAATGATGCATCTACTGCATGTAAAGCATGTTGCAGATTGATAAAAGCTTGATGAACTTGTTGAGCAAAATCTTTGGATAATTGTCCTTGTTGGTTTTCACCACCTTGTCCAGATATGTGCAAAATACGCAAGTAATGACGTACTTCAGCTACATGACTATACGCAAATGCTGTGGGATTATAAAGCGTATTCGGGTTGGTCATCTGAAATGATTTGATTTGTGGAAGATCTGATTTGGAATTCATACTGGCTACATTCTATCAAAGGGACACTTTGCTAGTATCAAAGCTCAGGTTAACTTGAGGTCAAATAAAAAGACTAAGAAAAAACCGAAGTAAATGATCGTATTTATCAATGAACAATCAATAGCTTGCTAGATCACGAAAATCGTCATAAAGAGAAAAGGGAGATAATTGCAGCAGTATTGTTCAGCATATAACAAGTATATAGGTTGCTTATCTTTGCTTTGATGATCTTATGAAATTCCAGTAAGTACTGACTAGAATTTCGTAGGGGCATATCTTGAGCAAGCGATTGGCTATTTTTATATTCAATCTATTCAAATAGCCCTGAACTTAAATAATGAGTTGTGAATCTACAATCTTGCCCGTTTTCCCTAACCAAAAGGGGCGATTGACTGCGCCATGCCCAAACCAATTACATTGGTAGAGTGGAATCTTGAGGGGTTCTAAGTGTTCTGCCACAATTTCTGTAATGCTTTGAGGGACGTTTTTCTGTGGACACTGATAAAAATCACCTAACACCACAGCTTTGAGCTGAGATGTATCAATACTTTGTAAAAGTTGAGTGAAAGCGCGTTCAATGCGGTAATATGGCTCCCCAACATCTTCGATCAGCAAGGTACTGGGTTGATCAAGTGCCAAACGATCAGGTGTTCCTTGTAAACTACAGAGTACCGTTAAATTACCTCCTAATACTTGCAGGTTCTCAAGCACTTGATTTTGAGTAAAACTATTTAAAGCAGATAGCGCGTAGAGATTCTGTTTATTTGAATCTGCTGTTAATAGGCTGATGGTTTTTAATGCATCATAAGATATCGGGGAGTTATCTAGATTTTTAACTGCAATTTCTTGAAATACAGGTGCATGTAAAGCTTGACCACCATGCATGGCAACATAATTCAACAACACCGTCGTATCTGAATATCCAATAATCGGCTTATTTAAAATCCATTCACCTAAAAAGGGCAATAACATCGCGGCGCCTGTACCACCACGACCACACCAAATTGCATCAACAGTGGGATCTAAACTCGCTTGTTTTAAATCTTCTACACGTTGCTCGATGGTACCAGCCAAATAACGGTATTGTGCAAAAACATGCTGTCCTAAACTGACTTGATGACCTAAGCGTTGTAAATGAGTTTGAGCCAATTGGATACTTTCAATATCTACGCACGCACTTGGCGATACAATTTTAAAATGCATATTTCTTCCAAACTTTTGCAAAACTTAATGTGCCAGTTTCTTTTTAGATAAGGTGATCATCATGACACCGATAATATTCAACAAGCAACCAAACCATTGTATCGCATTCATGTGTTCACCCAACAATGCAACTGCCAAAATAATGGTGAGAATGGGACCAATTGAACCAATCATCGCGGCTTGAGCTGCGCCTAAGCGAGAAATACTTTGAGCCACTAAAATTGTAGGCAATACAGTAACCAATAAACCCAGTGCAATACCATACCAAATCACGGATATAGGCAATTGATTAAGCAGTTGTATAGGCTGAGGGGTCGCAATAGCAAAATGAGTTAAAGTACCAAAACAGGCGATGCTCAAAGCCAAACCTGTGTAATTCCATGAGCCGAATTTTTGGATCAAGCGTGGTGTCATCAATAAATAGGTGGCAAAGGATACAGCACTGGCAAAGACTAAACTCACCCCTAACCAGAAATTACCTTCATGCGGAACTGTGCTCTGCTCCTGTAACATCACAATGACTGTTCCACCATAGCTTAAAGCAATTGCGATAATGGTTCTAAAATTTAACTTCTGTTTATAAATGAAACTTGTAGCGATTACAGTGAGCGTTGGATAGAGGAATAAAATAATTCGTTCAAGTGAGGCGCTGATATACATTAAGCCTGCGAAATCTAACCAGCTGGAAAAATAATATCCCATCAGACCGGCAGCGATTAACAATAGCCAGTCTTTGTGGGTGATGTTTTTGTTATGGTGCCGATTGAACCAACATAACAGAAGAAAGAAGGGCAATGCACTAGCCATTCGTAGAGCCATAAGGACTGTACTATCTACTAATGGAGATAAGGCATAGGCTTGTTTAATAAAAATAGCTTTAGTGCTAAACAGGAACGCTGCACCCAGAGCGAATATTGAACCAAGCTGTGTGCTAGAGATAGAAAGTTTCATGAATTTGACTGCGTTAACGATGTCATCATTCGACATGTATATTTGAATAAACAGTATAAATGCTGTTTTTCATCAGGTGAAATGCAAAAAAGCAATTAATCTGCATAATAAAAGGAATACAAGGTAAGGAGTTAATGCTTTGTGCAAATTTTTACTGGATGGATCGGCATCAATTAAATAAAAAAATGATCAAAATCAACGCAGAGTAATTGGTTTTAAATCCCTTAAGGGGAGTGTATTGTTTTTTGCACAAAAGTGGTGCAATTTATATACAGTTCAACTGAATGCTATTTAGTACTATTAATTGACAAAATGGCAAATCGAAAAACAGTAAAAATTTTTGTAAGTGGTTTTGGTTGAGCTGTCGGTTAATGAGATCATTTATTCCAAGTACTTTTTTTTATTAATGAAATTAAAAAATGGAATGAAAATGGACTTACATTATTGACTAAAAAAATGTCATAAAAAGCCAATTCAAGCTAGATTGAAACAGTTATAAATTGTCAGAAATGCCAATGTTGGGAATGATATTTAGCTTAAATCTATTGTTTTATAGTGTATTTGAGCCGTAATATAAACGCTAGAAAAAGGTAAAAAAATGCCATAAATGCCAATTCATTACCGCAGATTTTGCTGAAAAGTGGCAAGGATGTGATGGAAAAATCATCAATTAGTGGAACTGGAGTCAATGGATGACCAAAAAAGCACGCTGGGTATTACAGGAAAAATACAATAATTTGAATAGTGGGTATATCTTGTAATGATATTTATGAATCATCAGTTCAAAATATGGGTATTTATTAAATAAATATTGGGTGGTATTTTAAAAAAGTTCAATTAGAATCCAAAAATTCATAACAAACGCATCTGGGGGAAGCATCGTTTATTGACGATGTTGACTTAAAGAAAAATTAGCTTGAGGAACGCTCATGCAGATTGGAATCCCAAAAGAAACTGTTGTCGGTGAAAACCGGGTAGCTGCAACGCCAGAGACAGTAAAAAAGTTGATTAGTGCTGGTCATAGCATTGTCATTGAACGTGGAGCCGGTAAAAAAGCTGCATATATTGACAGTGCTTATGAACAAGTTGGCGCCAAGATCACGGATGATGCCTATACGGGCAGTCAAATGATTCTGAAAGTTCGCTCGCCGCAAGGAGACGAAATTCAAAAACTTGCTGCGGGTACAACCGTCGTCGCAATGTTTGACCCGTATCGCAATACTGAACTTGACCAATTTGCGTCACAACAAGTGTCTGCATTTGCGTTAGAGCTTTTGCCTCGTACACTTTCACGTGCGCAAAATATGGATGTATTGTCCTCTCAAGCCAACCTTGCAGGTTATAAGTCAGTGCTTCTTGCTGCCGCGGAATATCAACGTATGTTCCCAATGCTAATGACTGCTGCAGGTACAGTTAAACCAGCACGTGTCGTCATTATGGGTGTTGGGGTTGCAGGGCTCCAAGCAATTGCAACTGCAAAACGTTTGGGTGCTGTGGTTGAAGCCACGGATCTACGTCCAACTGCGCGTGATCAAGTCGAATCATTGGGCGGAAAGTGGTTGGATGTTCCAATGTCTGACGAAGAGAAACAAAAGGCTGCCGATGCTGCTAAAAATGGTTATGGCTGGATGCCGGGTGAGCAATATATTCAAGATCAAGCTGTCATCGTAGATAAAGCGGTATCAAATGCAGATATCGTGATTACCACTGCATTGCTGCCAGGTCGTGATGCTCCACGTTTAATTAAGGCTGAAACTGTTGCCAAAATGAAACCAGGTTCAATCATTCTGGACATGGCAGTGGAAACGGGTGGAAATGTTGAAGGTTCCAAGAATGGTGAAAATGTTGTCACGGATAATGGTGTGACCATTTTGGGCATTCCAAATATTCCTTCTACAGTTTCAACAGAAGCTTCGGCTTTGTATGCACGTAACGTATTTAATTTTGTTGAAACCCTGTTTGATAAAGAGAAAAATTTTGCGATCAATCAGGAAGACGAAATTCAAAAAGCACTTCTAGTAACTCATGGCGGTCAAGTACTGCTGAAGCGTGGTTAAGGAGAGTCATCATGGTTGAAACTATTACTATTTTCGTCTTAGCCATCTTTGTTGGTTACTATGTGGTGTGGGGGGTTACACCTGCATTACATACCCCGCTAATGGCGGTAACCAATGCATTGTCCTCAATTATTATTGTTGGTGCAATGCTGCAAACTGTAGGAATTCCGGGTGTTGTTGAAGCAAACGTACAATTTCAGTCTGTGAATGTTGTCAGTGTGCTTGGTGCAATTGCAGTGTTCTTGGCAAGTATTAACATTTTTGGCGGTTTCGCAGTGACTGCACGTATGCTTGAAATGTTTAAGCCAAAGCAAAAGAAGAAAGAGGGCTAATCTATGGAATTTATTCGAGAATATGCGGATTGGTTCTACCTTGTTGGTGCAGTCCTTTTTATTTTGACTCTACGTGGTCTTTCAGGTCCTAAAACTGCGATTGCAGGTAACCGTTACGGTATGATCGCTATGGCGATTGCCGTGATCACGACTTTCTTTGTTGCAGATCATCCTGTGGTTTGGATGATTGGTGGAGCAATGGTATTGGGCGCTATCGTGGGTATTGCACGGGCTCGTACTGTTCCAATGACGCAAATGCCTGAAACGGTAGCGTTGATGCATTCACTTGTGGGTTTGGCTGCGGTATTGATTGCAATTGCTGCGATTTTGCATAATAACCAACTGACAGCTTTATTCGCGCAAAATGAATCTGCTTTAACGGCTGCAGGCGTACAGCATGCACATATGAGCAAGGTTCATTTATTTGAATTGTTTGTGGGTTGCTTTGTCGGTGCGATTACTTTTACTGCATCTGTGTTTGCTTATGGCAAACTGGCAGCGAAGAAATGGGCGAAAACCATTTCTGGTGCTTGGGTTAAACCTGTTCAAGCCATTGTTTTTCTTGCGATGCTTGCTTGTGGTGTGTACTTCTTTACCACTGGTAATATGCAAGCTTTCTGGGCGATGACTGCTCTTGCACTGGTCTTTGGCTGGGTGTGGATTGCACCAGTTGGTGGTGGTGATATGCCAGTCGTGGTATCACTTTTGAACTCTTTTTCGGGCTGGGCTGCGGCAGGTATTGGCTTTACGCTTGAAAACAACATGTTGATTGTTGCAGGTTCACTGGTGGGTTCTTCAGGTGCAATTCTGTCTTACATCATGTGTAAAGCGATGAACCGTTCAATCATCAATGTATTGTTTGGTGGTGCAATGGGGGGCGCGGCGGTTGCTGCTGCGGACAAAGGTGAGCAGGTTCAGCGTAACTACCGTTCTGGCTCTGCGGATGATGCAGGCTTCTTGATGTCAAATGCTGACAGCGTTGTGATTGTACCAGGTTATGGTATGGCGCAGGGTCGTGCACAAAACGCAGTCAAAGAATTGTGTGAAATATTGAAAGAGCAAGGTGTAACTGTTCGTTTTGCAATCCATCCAGTTGCGGGTCGTATGCCTGGTCATATGAACGTATTGTTGGCTGAAGCTGATGTTGCATATGAAGATATCTTGGAAATGGATGAGATTAACTCAGACTTTCCTGCAACAGATGTGGTGTTGGTGATTGGTGCGAATGACGTTGTTAACCCTGCAGCCAAAGATGATCCAAGTTCACCAATTTATGGTATGCCGATTCTTGAAGCGCATAAAGCACGTACCATTATGGTCATCAAGCGCTCTATGGCAACAGGTTATGCAGGTTTAGACAATGACTTGTTCTACAATGACAAAACCATGATGATCTTTGGTGATGCCAAGAAAGTTGTTGAAGAGATGACCAAAGCAATCAATGGTGGTGGACACTAAGCCAATATCGGATTAAATTCACACCAACCCTCCTTTGATCAAGGAGGGAGCTTAACCGCCTTCGGGCGGTTTTTTATTATTCACTGTTTGATGTTATTATTTTGATAAAATTGACTGAATAAAAAATGATGAATCAACCATTTAAAATAATCCATCAAAGCTCAGGAATTTGTCTGGCACTTTTCTTGTCTATAGCGCACGCACAAGTTTTTGAAATTCAAAATGGTTCTAAACACTATGATGCCATTATTGATATTGCGTGTGAAAAAGATCAATGTGGTGCCAAGGCTGAAGTAAAATTATTTAAAAAGGGCAGTAAAACGGTATTTCAAGCATTTCATTCTGATGAAATGACCCTGTACTTGGATGAAGATTTTAAACCGAGCGTTAATATGATCCAGCTCTATGGCGAACAAAGTCCTTTGATTTTTGATGATTTTAACTTCGATGGAACAGAAGATCTTGCGATTAGAAACGGCAATTATGGTTCTTATGGCGGTCCTGTGTATGATATTTATGTATTTAATCAGAGCAAGAATCAATTTGTTTTGAGTCAGGAGTTGTCTGTACTCACTCAAGAAAATTTAGGTATGTTTGAGCTGGACAAAAAGCGTAAACGCATCATTACCTTTAACAAAAGTGGCTGTTGCTACCATATTCGTTCTGAGTATCAAGTTGTACCTAGAAAAGGTTTATTGCTGGTTCGCGAGTTTATTGAGGATGAACTCACTTCAAGTGGAAATCAGGTTAAAGTTACAGAGCGTCAATTAATTAATGGAAAATGGAAAGAAAAAACCAAGTATTATTCAACTGAGAAATATTATGGTCAATAATCGCTATTTAAAAGTTGTTTAGTCTAATAAAAAGATAGAAATCGCTGTTCACTTTTATGTGATTTAGTCCTATGTATGTTGTTTAATCTTAGGCCTACAAAGGCTTAATCTGTTTGATGAATCATGAAAAACATTGTTTCACAAGCATTCTGATTGATATTGAGCCATAAAAAGGCCCATCCTAAGATGGGCCTCTAGTGCAAGAAAAACTAAATTTTAGTGAGGAATATGTTCTTCATCTTCAAATTCGGGTTTAACTTGTACAATAAAGTCTTGTCGGTTTAGACCACGCCACAATGCAAATGCAGTACCGATATAGATTGATGAATAAGTACCCACAAATACACCAATAAACATTGCAACAGAGAACCAGTGTAAACCATCACCGCCCAAGAACATCATTGCAAGTACAACCAGCAAGAGGGTCATTGAGGTATGGATGGTACGCTTCAAGGTCTCAGTCAATGCAATATTGACGATCTCTAACGGTGTTGCACCACGAATTTTGCGGAAGTTTTCACGAATACGGTCAGATACAACAATGTTATCGTTTAACGAGAAACCGATTAATGCAAGAATAGCTGCCAAAACAGTCAGGTCAAACGGCCATTGCATCATTGCAAAAATACCAATCGTTACGATCACATCATGCAGTAATGAAAGGACAGCACCCACTGCAAGTTTAAACTCGAAGCGAATGGTGACATAGATCAGCATCAGCAACATTGCAAGTGCAACAGCACCCGCAGAACGCAAATACAGTTCATTACCCACTTGACCACCCACAGAGTCCACTTTGTGGACAACAGCTGCATTGTTCGGTAATTGAACAGCTTTGGTGATGGTATTGCTTAAGTCTTCGACTTTTAGATCTTGCGCAGGCATACGAACAATCAGGTCTTTGTTTGAACCTAAAGTCTGTACAACAGCATCTTTAAAGCCAGCTTGGTCTAGGTTAGCAATCACGTCAGCAGGTTTTGCTGCATGTTGATAATTCAATTCAGCAGAAACACCACCTGTAAAATCTAGACCTAGATTTAAACCTTTGGTTGCAATAAAGAAGATACTGGCAATTGTAAGAATGATCGAGATGATTGCCGCAGGTTTGGCAATCTTCATGAAGTTAATTACATGCTCATCATCAGGGCGACCATATTTCTTTTTCGGTTGAGTCACATCAGTCATCTTCGATCTCCTATATGCTCAACTTATTCAAGTTACGTTTACGACCATACACGAGTTGGACAATTGCACGAGTGACTGTAATTGCAGTAAACATTGAGCAAATAATACCAATCATCAGTGTAACAGCGAAGCCTTTGATCGGACCTGTACCAATCGCAAACAGAATAAATGCAACCAAGAATGTGGTTAAGTTTGAGTCGAGAATAGTGTTATAGGCCCGATCATAACCCGCAATGATAGCCTGTTTGGGGGAGGCTCCCCAGCGCATTTCTTCTCGTATTCGCTCACAGATAAGTACGTTGGCATCTACTGCCATACCAATCGTGATCACGATCCCCGCGATCCCCGGTAAGGTCAATGAAGCGCCAATCCAAGACATGACGGTCAGAAGCATTGCGAGGTTAATCACTAGCGCAATATCAGCAATTAAACCAAATAAACGGAAGAACACAATCATCCAGATTGCAACAAGCAGGAAACCAACTTGTGTAGAAAGTACACCTTTGTCAATGTTTTCTTGACCTAAGCTCGGACCAACCACACGTTCTTCAACAAAGTACATTGGTGCAGCTAAAGCACCTGCACGAAGCATCAATGCAAGCTCAGAGGCTTCTTGAGGTGAATCTAAGCCTGTAATACGGAAAGAAGAACCTAATACAGCTTGAATGTTCGCAGCATTGATCACAACAGATTCTGTATATGGTGTGCGAACTTCAGTCATTGCACCTGTAACTGGATCTGGAACCGAGGTGATTTTCTGTTTATTTTCAATAAACAAAACCGCCATACGCTTACCAACCGCGTTACGTGTTGCATCTGACATCAACTTGCCGCCAGCAGAGTCTAAAGTAATATTTACTTCAGCACCACCAGTATCCTGACTAAAGCCACTTGATGCGTTTTGGACACGTTCACCTGTTAAAATACGGTTGCGGTTTAATAATAACTCACGACCGCTGTCTAACGATTCATAAGCAAAAACCTCAGTACCCGGAGGTAAAGGTTGCCCATTATATTTACCTGTAAAACGGTCAATATACTGATCATTTAAGTCTGAAACTAAACGGAATTCTAAGTTTGCAGTACGACC
The DNA here is from genome assembly GCF_026344175.1 of Acinetobacter nematophilus. Taxonomy (NCBI): domain Bacteria; kingdom Pseudomonadati; phylum Pseudomonadota; class Gammaproteobacteria; order Moraxellales; family Moraxellaceae; genus Acinetobacter; species Acinetobacter nematophilus. The sequence continues at coordinate 746,510 of NZ_JAPKMY010000001.1, read as the reverse complement.
CAAAACACGTTTTGCTTCAGCAGTATCTTGCACACCCGGTAGTTCAACCACGATACGGTTACTACCTTGACTTTGCACCAAGGCTTCAGCCACACCTAATTCGTTAATACGATTTCGTAGCGTGGTTAAGTTTTGGTTTAATGCATAAGACTGAATGTCTTGCTTGGTCGCATCGTTATAGGTCAACTTAAGCGTAGAGCCAGTATCCGTAGCTAAAGCTTGTTGATTATATTTATTTCCATCGCGACGTAAGAAATCCATAACCGCTGCACGGTCATCATTATTGGCAAACTGAATGGTAATCACATTGTTATTCAATGCAAGACTATTGAAGTTAATCTTGTTGTCACGGAATTCACGGCGTAAATCAGTTGCTGATGTTTCCATACGTTGTGCAATTGCTTTATCCATATCTACTTCAAGTAGGAAATGAACACCACCACGCAAGTCCAAACCTAGCTTCATTGGCTTGGCACCAATTTTTTGTAGCCACTCAGGTGTTGTTGGCGCAAGGTTTAACGCAATTGTATAGTTTTCACCCAAACCTTTGCTCAGTGCATCTTTTGCCTTTAACTGGGCTTCTGATGTGCTTAAGCGTAAGAGGGCAGCATTGTTGGTGAAAGTATTATCATGACTGCTAATATTTTCACTTTTTAAAATTTGCTCTGCTTTTTGTATCACTGATTTGTCAATCGTGGTACCAGCCTTGGCACCCGAAATTTGAACAGCAGGTTCATCAGGATATAAACTTGGCAGCGCGTATAATGTACTGATTACTAGTACCACTAGAATCAATAAATATTTCCATGCAGGGTAACGCATTCGCTTTCTTCTTAAAATGAAAAAGTCGTGCTAAGTGCACGACCGTTTTATGATTAAAGGTTATTTAATGTGCCTTCAGGCAGAACTGAAATAACGCTTGCACGTTGAACTTTGACTTCATTTCCTTTGCTCAGTTCAACCACTGCAAAGTCTCCGTCGATTTTCAGGATACGACCCATTAAGCCGCCTGCAAATACAACTTCACTGCCCACACCTAAGCTTTCAATCAAAGTACGGTGTTCTTTTGCACGTTTTGCTTGAGGACGCCAGATGAGAAAATAGAAGATCGCGATAAATACAACGATCATCAAAATGTTTGCCATCATGCCTGGACCTTGTGCAGGCGCTGCTGCAGCGTGAGCAGAAGAAATAAATAAACTCATTTCAGTTTCCTAATGTTAAAAATTTTCTGCCATTTGCATGGCTTTTAAATCGACTTGTTCTGCAATTTACCTTGTCTTGGGTTTCAGCGCAAATACTGTTGAATTAATCTTCAATTCAGCTTTATATTGGGGCATTAGTCCATAGGACAAGGTGGGACTTCTAAGCCGCGACGTTGATAAAAATCTGTCACGTATTCATCAAAAGTGCCTTGATCTAAAGCGTCACGAATATCTTGGGTAAAGCGTTGGTAATAGCGCAAATTATGGATTGTACCCAACATTGAACCGAGCATTTCACCACATTTTTCTAAATGGAATAAATAAGCACGGGTGAAGTTGGTACAGGTGTAACAGTCACAGTGAGGGTCTAATGGGCGTTGGTCATGGCGATATTGGCTGTTACGAATGCGTACCAAGCCATCTGTAACAAAATAATGGCCATTTCGTGCATTACGTGTCGGCATTACACAGTCAAACATATCGACACCACGACGAATTGCTTCAACAATGTCTTCCGGTTTTCCTACACCCATTAAATAACGAGGTTTATCTTCTGGCATTTTCGCAGGAAGATAATCCAAAACTTTGATCATTTCTTCTTTTGGCTCACCGACAGAGAGACCGCCAATCGCAAAACCATCAAAATCAATTTCTTTTAAACCATTTAAAGATTCATCACGCAGGTCTTCATACATGCCCCCTTGGATAATTCCAAACAAGGCATTTTTATTTTTGAGCACATCATGATGTTGAGTTTTACAACGTTTTGCCCAGCGCAATGACAGTTGCAATGACTTCTGTGCTTCTTCATGTGTTGCAGGATAAGGTGTACATTCATCAAAAATCATCACAATATCTGAGTTCAATGCATGCTGAATATCCATTGAAATTTCAGGTGATAAAAAGACTTTTGATCCATCAATCGGGGAGCGGAACGTCACACCTTCCTCTTTAATTTTACGCATGGCACCAAGACTAAACACTTGGAAACCACCCGAATCCGTCAAAATAGGCTTGCCCCATTTCATAAACTCATGCAAACCGCCGTGTTCACGAATGACATCTAATCCAGGACGTAAATAAAGGTGAAAGGTGTTTCCTAATATGATTTGCGCTTGGATATCTTCAATATCCCGTGGCAGCATACCCTTGACAGTACCATATGTTCCGACAGGCATAAACACAGGCGTCTCAACGACACCGTGTGCCAAAGTTAAACGGCCACGACGAGCACGCCCCGACTGACCTAATTTTTCAAACTTCATAAATGACCTAAATCTGGCGAAAAAACAGTTCGCTGATTGATAATTGCAAAAGGGGCTATTTTCCCTGATTTTAGGGTCGAATACCAGACATGTTATTTTTCATCGTGTTAAAAAAATTTAAGACGTGACTTGATTTATGGGAGGTTAAATCAATCCTCGAATGATGTTTGCATTTTATTTATCATTGATTTTTATTTTATTTTTATAAAGAAGTGGACTTTAGCCCACTTCTTTTAGTTCAGCCATCTGACTAATCTTTGGCTTTGCGACCCATGAAAATTAAACCAATGATCACGAGAACCAAGATAAAAATTCCATAATGATTCCAAAAATTACGCTGCATTTTGTTTTCTTGATAAGCAGGATTTTTACTTAAGGACGCAATCACATCTTCTGGTAATTCGTAAAAAGTGTCTGGTTCAGCATCGGTCATTCCAACCAGTGTGCAATCCCAAGTTCTTACATCTGCCCATAAAATTCCAAAGTGACTACATTTGTAGCCTACATTTAAGCTTTTAAGGTCTTCATATTGACTGATAAGTTCTTGTGGAAATGCCCCCACCTTAAACATCTCATCACCGGTATTGAAAACCAGTAGTCCTTTTGCTTGAGCAGGAATCTGCCACATAAAGCATAGGCATAACATCATCAATAGTTTTTTTAACATTGTATAACTCCAATCTTAGGATTGTTTTTTTATAAGTTGATCGTTTTGTTCTAAAAATAGTCATTTTTTTAGCGATTTGAAAAGTATCAGAAATTGAACAGAATGTCATTTTTTATCTTAAAAATATCCATATTTATAATCTTCGGTGATGATCGTGATTTGCAAATCAGGATTTATTTATAGGCTTTAAGGCAGATTTATAATCAGGATGTAGATAAATACATACATTAAAATATAATTTCTATTGATCAATAAAATCAATGCGATGAATTTATTGTTGAATGATATAAATTTTTCACGGCCACATTTTACCATCTATGCTTTAAATAAATTTGCGTACACAAATCCTCATTTTGCTTAACCCATTGCCTGTCGAACAGTATGCTTGTGATGCAAAAAAGGCAGTCCTTTGTTTTGCGGATATTCCCCGCCCAACAAGGCGGCCTTGATATCGCCTGATGATAAAAATCAGCGATGTTACCAAAGTATCAAATAAATCAATCCCCAAGTTTTCTAACGATAGGTATAAAACATAGCGTTGATTGGATATCAATGATTGAAATCCAATTACTGATATGAATAATCAGGGGTGGCTACATTTAAAGAGAAAATGGAATTTAAGGAACAAATCAAAAAACCTCCTTGGAAATCATCTAAGAAGGCATGAAAAATATTTGAGACAATGGTAGTAATGATTAATTGAAGTTGGGTTTGTAATCAAAATTTTGAGTCACCACATTATCTGAAAACGGACGAATAGTTTTCTTGGCTAAAGTGATGGTATTAATCATATTATTCGGGAAAATTTCGATGGTGTTATTAAACTCTTCAACATTACGGTTGAAGATCGTAATCGCTGCCCCGACATTTTCATTTTGTTCTTGAATATCATCCATCATTTTTGCATATAAGGTATCTGCTTTCAGTTCAGGATAGTTTTCTACCACAACATTTAAACTTTTCATTAAGTCTTGATTGAGTTTTTCAACATGTTGCAATTGTGAAACATCTGTATTATTGAGGTTCAAATTTAAAATTTGCTGACGTAGTTCAGTCACTTTTTCTAAGGTCGATTTTTCAAACTGAGTATATTGCGCCAATGTCTGTTCAAGCGTTTCAAGTGTTTTAACTTTTTGACGCTCAAAATTAGCCACTTCAGCCCATGCACGTTGGGTGGCATTGAAATAACGCACGATATTATTTCTGACCAATATGCCCCAAACAACAATTGCGACAAAAATCCCAATAAAGATGATTAAACCCATTCTGATTATTCCTTATGATTTATGAAATCAAGTTTAGCATGCTCTGTTTGAATTTTTCATATTCAGGCATGGTTAATGTTCTCAAATGTCCACGTAGTGCCGAAATGTCTTGAGGAGTTTGCTTTTTTCGAGCAATTCGAAATAAGTTTTGATCACCCATATAGCACAACATATTTTCCTCAAAATGATAAACAATATCACCGGAATATTGTTGAAAAAAATCACTTAATTTTAAGGTGATACTGGGACTAATGGTTCGTGCCAATTGATGTTGATTATAGCCAAAGATATATAAGTTTTGGTTCACCAAAATATCCGCAGTTTTCCAGCGTTGTGTATAGGGAGGAGCGAACTCATGATGTTTATTGCTGGCAGCAAATCCCAATGCAGGCATTTGAAAAATAAAGGCACCCCATTGGTCTTTGTGAACCTCTCTGATTTTCTGTTTTTCACCTTGGCTATTCGGGAGTGAAAATTCATCAATATAATGATAGTGAAATAGCATCACATGATGTTCTTTTTCTCCATCAAACCATAGGGTAGAGGCGAATTGCTCGATTTCATTTGAGACATTGCCTTGGGCAAAAAATGGAAAGGTTTGTTTCAATCTGCTCATCACCAATAAGGTATTGGTTGTGGTTGAGATATGACTGGGTGTTTTATTGAAATGTAAATCATATCTCAGCAGCATGATCTTCTGTTCAAGAAAAGCAATGACTTGATCAATTGGATCACTCGGTTCATAAATTAAATAGGCCGCAAAACAGCATAACAATCCAGCTAAAAATACGAGTGGGTAGGGGATGAACGGATGAAAAAACCAACCAATTACAGCAGTTAATATTCCCACAATAAACAGAAATCGAGGAATGACATTATAAAAAAATAGATCTTTGCTTTCTCCCCACGGATGTAGACCATCCAAAATATCTTGGGCAGATTGAGCCTGTTGCCCAATATCCCACAGTCGAGCTATGTTACGCATCACATGCTGATTTTTTCGAGTGCGATAATGCAATAATCGCTCAACGGTTTCTATAGGCATAACTGCTCATCATGATTTGGCTTTTCAGCAACTAAAATTTTAAATATTTTATCGATAATTATCGGATAAATCACACTAATTACCAATTAACTTATTTATTTTTAAAACTTATTTACTGGTGTATTTGGTTGAACTTCTTGCAGTATTGTTAAGAGCGATTGTTTAAGTTGCTCATAATCAGGCATGCGCATGCTTTCCAATTGTGCGGCGAGGTCATGTACAGTCTGGACCTGACCCACTGGCAGGTGTGGTTTGGTGATATCAATCTTAAATAACCAACACAGTGCAGGATGTTGTGGATGAACGTAAAAATCACCTTTGAAACCGGACATTGCCTGATCAAGCACCAGTACATGATTGGGACTGAAAAATTTAGCCAAGCGCATTTCGTTGGTTCCGCTGAGTTGATATTGATTGTCAAAGCGGATATCGCCACTGGACCATTTTGTTCCGAGACGGCAAGCACGGTTTTGTTTGGATGAAATACTGATGCCCTGTGTGGGAAAATTCTCGACGATGATCCCCCATAAATCATAATGACGATATTCAGTTTTTGTTTTTCCTTCCGAATCACGTGTTTCAACTTCATCAACATAATGATAATTAAACAGCATATAGGGATAGATGAAAGCGTCAATTTGCCAAGTACCGTAAATGGTATTGCGAATTGAATTTTCATAGTCTCCTAAGCCAAATAATGGGAAATCATAAGGGGAGATAATTCTGTTATCCGTTTCATTTGGAAAGAAGCGAATTTGATATTTGGCTTCTAAATTTTTTTGCTGGATATAATCTATGAGTTGATTAAGGGGTTTGGTGGAAGTGCGTTTATAAAACGCAAAGGCAATACTTGCGATCGCAAATATAAATAGAACTGGATGGCTAAAAAAAGCTAGGCTGACACAGCCAATTCCCAGACAGATAAAAAGCCAAAATGTATAATTTTGAATAGACAGGCTGGGGTCATCTTGCCAATGCTTTAACTTTTCGATCAAGTGATCAAAATTTTCAGTCGATGCTAATAACTGGTTGATTGAATCAATATTACTTTGGGTTTTACCATTATTGACATGTTGTTGACTAAACGCATTTTGAATTTTTGTCAGTAAATCATTCATCTTTATTCATTATTGTGAGGAGCTTTCAGAAGTCCAATTGTAACGAAAAAATGATTTTAAATGCAAAGTATCCATTTTCGAACACTTTGCAGATCGTGCTGTGAATGATGGTGTAAAGCTATTCAGCTATTATTTGTCCAGTCATTGCATTCTCAATGAGCATGGCATCGCCATAACTAAAGAAACGATATTTTTGCTCAACTGCATGTCTATAAGCATTTAAAATATTGTCTCGATTGGACAATGCAGCAACCAGCATTAACAATGTCGATTCAGGCAAGTGGAAATTCGTGATCAAACGATCAACCACACAAAACTGATAGCCGGGATAGATAAAGATTTGGGTATCTCCTGTCCATGCAGCAATTTTTCCTCCAGAAGCTTGTGCAGCACTTTCCAATGCTCGTGTTGCTGTGGTACCGACTGCAATAACTTTATTCCCACGTGCTTTGGTCTCTTGGATGAGTTTGGCTGTTGCTTCAGGGACATCACACCATTCACTGTGCATGATGTGATTTTCAATATCATCTGTACGCACAGGTAAAAAAGTGCCTGCGCCGACATGCAAAGTCACAAAAGCTTTTTGAATGCCTTTTTGTTCTAATTTTTGTAATAAGTCCTGATCAAAGTGCAAGCTTGCAGTGGGTGCTGCGACACTTGCTAACTTTGTCGGATCATTAAATACGGTTTGATAGCGTTCGGTATCGATCGCTTCTGCTTCACGATTAAAATAAGGAGGAATAGGGAGTTGCCCATATTGATCCAGAACCTTCAAAATTGGCTGAGAAAACTCGACGATGAATAAGTTTTCATGACGGCCCTGAACAGTGGCTTTGACGCCATCTGCGCCAATGAAGAGTTCTGCCCCCGCTTTAGGTGAATTACTCGCTTTGATGTGGCAATGCGCAATGGTCTGGTCAAAAATGCGTTCTACCAAGACTTCAATTGCGCCACCTGATGCTCGTTTACCTTTAAGGCGTGCTTTCATGACTTTGGTGTCATTGAGTACCATCAAGTCGCCTTCATCGAATAAATCCAAGATATCGGTGAAGCAATGGTCTTGATATGAACCATCTGCATTGAGATGTAAAAGGCGGGAAGCGCTACGTGTTTCAAGCGGGTAGCGTGCGATAAGTTCATCTGGAAGTTCGAAACTGAAATCGGAGAGTTGCATCATGGGAAAGAAAAACTGGCATTTGAGATTTAAAAACTGCGCCTAGTATAGTCTTTTTTCAAATTAAAGGCTGAAATTGGTGATTTATAATCCAAAAAAACCAGATGTGCGTTAAATTTAGACAAATGTGAAAACTTGTCGTTGACAAGAAAATGAAACGCGCTATTATACGCACACAACCTCTCCCGAGGTGGTGAAATTGGTAGACGCGGTGGACTCAAAATCCACTGTCAGCGATGACGTGTCGGTTCGAGTCCGACCCTCGGGACCAGAATATAGAATAGCAATATTCTCCAAAGCCCCAAGCCTTATATATCAAAGGCTTGGGGCTTTGTCGTTTCTGGCGTTTATGTTTTTTTACGGTATTTTTTGGGATATTTTGGTATATATCTCCACCCGTTTTCCACCCGGGTGGGATCATGATTTATGGAGTTAATTTATAGATGAGTATTTCGGTTTATCAACGACCAAATAAAAAGTGGAAAGCAGACGTAGAATTAAATGGTTTGCGTAAAAACAAAAACATTTGAAAAGAAAATTGATGCAACTTTAACTTTCTATGATTCTAGGCACGAAGCAGCTTCACTTATGGCAAGACGTATTAAAAATGCACTAACGCTTTGTAAGATTTTTGGATGGAAAGACCCAAAACAAGCTTTAACTTATTACAATCCAACGAATGATGAAATTTTGGAAGAGTTAAATGGTTCGTGTGGTTTAAATTCATTAATTTTATAGTATAAATATGTTCTGATTTTTTAGAATTGGACAATTTTCTATAATGAGTACAAAAAATATTGTAGTTACGGATGATGAAATAAATAATTTAGCCGTTATGACACAGACAAAGATTTCATCATTAGGTATCTTGCTTGAATTACATATAACAAACTTTGATAGCTATATTTTTGAACCACTAAATGGACGCTCAATAGATCAATTAAAAGTTAAATTGAATGCATTCCATCAAAAAATTTTAGAGTATCGAGTTGAACCAGCGTTAGTAGATTTGGTAACTGATCCTAATGAAAATCTGAAATTTTGGAGAAGAGATAAACTTTTAAAGCTAAATAAATTTTTAGATGAATTTTTGGACCTACTAAGTGTCAAAAATATTGGTAATAATGCTTATACTTTAAGTAATGTTTTTTTTAACATGAAGCTAAGATTTGTCTCAAGTAATGGATTTTACTTAAGTAATTAATGTTAATAAAAAATTAAGCTACCCATTGGTGGCTTAATTTTTTATCAATTTACACTATCGTTTATATCAATTTTTGATGACAAAATTGCTTCTAAAAATAACTCTCCAAATGGTGTTATAAAAACTTGCATTTTCGTTAATATCAATTTTCTGTATTTCGAAGAATATTCTAATTCTTCATCATTGAGCTTATTTTTTGCCAGATCATACTCTTTATTTACGATTTTTTCTAATTTGTTATAATCCTTTATTTTTTTCAAAACCATGTCTGAAGATTGTAAAATTCCAAGTCCTATTAAATTAGAGATATAAGCTGATGCATTTTCACTATAAGTTAATTCAAGATCATTGTCATACTTTGTATAGTAAGGTGTCATACGGCTAGAACTATTTTTGTTAGAATCTAATAGTCTAACTTCTATGCAAGGAATGGATTTTTTTTTAGTGTTATGTAAATCTCTCAAAATAATAGCTTCATCAGGTGATAAACTATTAATAATGTTTACAAAACTAGGATGAGCTGTGCTATTCAGATCATTAATAGATGCTTTAGCTAATAATTCAATGTATAAATTTCTTAAATCTTCATTTGTTACATAACTTAATTTTTCAATAATAGGTATTGCTATTTCAGGTGGTGCTTCTGTTACATTTTCTAGTGGAACAGCTTTCATTCGATCAGCATATTTTTCTAAATTATTTTTTAGACATATATTTAATCGATCAGTTCCCCATGATGTTAATAAATGTAAAAATAATCCAACACTTGTAATTGCTCCTAGAGCTAAGCCAACATTTCTTGCTGCAGGTTGAGCCATATCCTTATAAAGTTCATGAATTATTGGTGCGTAAGAGCCTAAACCACTTAAATCTTTAATTTCCATAGCTTAAATCTAATATTGAAATATTAATTAAAATTTAGTACATAAAAATTGATTAGGCAATAATAAAAAACCACCATGATTAGGTGGCATTTTTCAAATATATCTCACATTGGCTTTATCAAAAGCCAAGCCATAATTAATCACATCTGTTGCCTTCCATCGTGGTACGGTGCGGTCACTATATGGATCCGTTGGTAATTGTTGACTTGGTGGAAAGTTCTTATTGGTGATCACATTTCGTTTGGTATAGGAATAGAAAATCTTATATTGATATTGGACATTTCTTCTTCCTTTGGGAAGAAAGCTAAGATAAGAAAGTTTTTATGTTTAATGATGATTTTAATAAGCGATACTATAAAAAAAATTATGGCATGTAATCAAATAATAGTCTCAATGAAATGTCAATTGTGATAAAAATATCAACTTATAGGACAGACAAATAAATATTAGGCGGAAAATTTAAACTTTTGAAATCACATGAAAAATAACCTAAAGCTAGACAAAATAAGGTTTTTTTTGTAATGTGAGGTATAGTTTTTTAACAAATATTAAAAAATCATGTTAAATAATATTTACTTTACCTTAGAAAAATTAGGCTTAACAGCTCAAAAACGTGCAATACATGCACAATTCAGCAATAAGAGTCTTAACGATCAAGTCTTTGTTCAGCGTGTTGATGGGACACATGCAATTAATGCTGGAATACGCTTACAACTGATCTGCCTTTCAACAAATGGGGCAATACCTTTAAAACAGTTCATTGGTTCTCAAGTTGCAATTGATATCGTCAACGATCAATCTGAACTCAATCGAATTTCAGGGATTGTGACCAAAGCGGATATGGGCGCCTCTGATGGATCTCTTACAATTTATCGTTTGACGGTAGAAGATCCAACAGCACTTTGGAAACATCGTAGAAATTCGAGAGTTTTTATGGCGAAGTCCGTTGTTGACATTATCCAAATATTCTTCTCTGAATGGGCTAGACGAAGCCCTTTGTTTGCTTCAAGTTTGAGTTTGGACATGAGCGGTCTAACTCAAGACTACGATGTCAGACCATTCATTATGCAGGCATCTGAAAGTGACTTTAACTTTTTGATTCGTTTGATGAAAAGTGAAAATATTAGTTATTTGATTGATGAAACACAACTTAAAGTTTCCAGCTTTACCGAACAGATTCAGCCTCAAAAGCTGCGTTTGATAGATGATAATTCCCAGTATACTTGTTTGGACCGACGTAACATCCGGTTCCATCGAAGTAGCGCAGTTGAAAAAAACGATTCGATTTTAAGTCTGCTCGCAGAACGAAGCCTACAACCGACCTCAGTACATATCCAGCGTTGGCAAGCTGATGCACTGGAAATAGAAGAAGGTGCTGGCAATGTTTTAAGTAAGCACCAGCACAGTGGCAACTATGACAATGCCAGTTTAGGCTTAGAACAGGTATTGCATTTTAGCCCTGCATGGGTCTCAGACCTCAATGGTGAGGATGGAGCAACCCCATCGGGCAACAGTCAGGTTGAACGTTTTAATCAAAACTTGAGCAACTACTACGACTCACAAGCCAAGCAGTTTACTGCAACTTCGACGGTACGAGATGCCCATGTTGGATATTACTTCGACTTGAATGAGCATCCAAGTATAGGTCAAAAAAATTCTTCAGATAACCAATTCCTGATCATCTCCAAAGCCTTCTATAACCAAAATAATTTGCCTAAAGATTTGACCTATCAGGTTGAAGCTTTACTGAAACAAAGTCATTGGCAATCAGCCAATATCACCACCAACCATATAGCGAATAGTGACGAACGCCAAGCCAATCAATTGGTGCTACAACGACGACATATCGCGATTGTTCCAGAATATGACCCACTCAAGCACAGACCGATGGCAACACCACAACGTGCCAGAGTGGTTGGACCGAGTGAGGAAGAAATCTATGTTAATGAAAGGGGAATGGTTAAGGTAAATTTCTTGTTTACCCGAAAAGAAGACCACAGTCACGATGGCGGTGCAGGTTCCAACAATAATGATACAGACTCGGCTTGGGTGGACGTATTGACACCGTGGGCAGGCGAAGGTTATGGGGCAAGATTCCTACCGAGGGTTGGAGAGTTGGTCGCCATTGACTTCTTTGGGGGAGATCTTGATAGACCGTTCGTGATGGGGCGTATTCATGAGGGTCACCGCCATCCGACCAAGTTTGATGATAAAGGCAAGCTACCGGATACCAAAAAGTTGTCAGGGATTAAAAGTCGAGAGTACAAAGGCAGTGGCTACAACCAACTGCGTTTTGACGATACTACAGGGCAAATAAGCAGTCAGTTAGAGAGTAGTCATGGCGCCAGCCAACTCAACTTGGGCAAACTGAGCCACCCAAAAGACAAAGCGGAAAGTGATGATCGTGGAGAAGGTTTTGAACTCAGGACAGATGAGTGGGGTGCAATTCGAGCAGCCAAAGGTCTGTTTGTTGGTACAGATGCACAACTGAATGCGGATGATCAACAACTGAATATCGAAGCTGCAATTCAACGGCTTGAACATGCTTTGGAACAAGTCAAAATATTACAAAAAGGCGCTTCACAAGCCAAAGCTGATCCAAAAGAGGGTTATACACGTTATCCAAGTTTACAACAGCAACTGGATGACCAACTCAAGACCATGGCAAAACCAAATATTTTGATTAGTACACCTACGGGTATCGCTGTGACTACCCCCAAAAGTCATACTTACCAAGCAGGCGAAAGCATAACAATGTTTGCGAGTAAGCAAATTGATTTGAGTAGTATGGGGCAATTCACAGCCAATAGTCTGAGTGGTATGAGCCTATATGCACAGCAAGGTGGAATGAAGGTTCTCGCTAACCAGGGTGAGGTGCAGATACAAGCGCAAAATGATGCATTACAACTCGCTGCCTTGAAAGATATCTCCATTACAAGTAGTCAAGGTTCAGTCACCATTGCGGTTCAGAATGAAATAACGCTAGGTAATAAAAGTGGTGGATATATCAAAATCAAGACTGATGGTTCGATTGAAATTGGTAGTCCTGCATTGGTCGAAGTGAAGTCTCAAATGTTTAATACATTGGGTGCAGCAACATTAAAATTACCTCTACCGAGTTTCCAAAATGTGTTGAGTTATAACGAAAGTTTTAAATTACTCGATCCAGCAGGCACTGTGATTCGTGGTTTAGCCTATCAAATTACAGGTATGGATACAGATGTTTTGGGAGAGACTTCCGATACAGGTCTTTCTGACAAAGTTTTTTCTCTGTCGGAACAACAAATTCAATTTGATCCAGTTTGGTATGAATTGGTAGATGATGAAACATCCGAATAAATATTTGATTTTGACTTGAGAAAAAATATATGGGTAATACAAGTACAACCAATCAAAAACAGGATTCCTGCACAGAGGTTTCTCTGAGTTGTGACCATTTATGGTCAATGGCGCAACAATTTGCCTATGCTCGATTATGCAATAAGAAAGATGGCAATAAAATCGTCTTGTCACGTATTTATAATACTCGTGCAAAACGAATTGCGGCGACCTATGCACGCTTTTATTTAGAAACAGAGGTCGGTGGTAATCCTAAACTCAAAGGTCGTTACTACTGGATGGCGCTAGGAGCTTTTGCGAGTAAAACAGTAGCATGTTCGTTGGCAGATACACGTGTTGCATTGATTCCAACTGTATCTGAAGGGCTTGGTAAAGGTAATTTTTGGTTGTTTATGGATGTGGCATGCTGGCATTGGTATTGGAGTAATTACCCACGCAGTTTTAATGTCTGTGCAACAAAACGGGATGCTGAACAATGTGTACCACAGGTCAAAGCGGTGCTAGACAAACTACCTTGGGCGGATAAAGCATTATCAGAAGTTGAACGATTTAAGTATAACGATAATATTAAAAAAGGCATGTTGAAAGTTCAAGAATTTGAACAAAATGTGAGTCGAACCGAGCGTCCGACAATCCAATTTGATCATCTTATGGCAGTTGCCAATCATGAACAAGGCAATGTTTTACAGCCATTGATTTATGAAGACAAGGATTTTGCTAAATGGGTAGGACGGCAACGCTGGCCAGGGGTAAAACAGATTTCTCCCACCTTAAGGCTAGTTTTCTCGCATGCCTGTAGTACGGATGATTCACGACTGGAGTCAGTAGCGCCAGATGATACTATACTGGAAAATTTTAAGAGCAGAATGGCTTGGATTGAGAAAGCGGCTCTTCAATTTCATGGCTTAATGCAAGGAACTAAACAGGAGATTGATAAAGTCTATATGGAACATGAGTTAAAAACTATTGCAAGTTGGGTTGACCACAAAGACTTATTTGAATAATCAAATAGGTTTAACCACAAAATTTTGACCAATAGGATTTGCAATGAAAATGATCAGATATTTATTACAGTTATGTTTACTTTTGTTTTTTCTACCTCTAACAGCTTGTAGTGACGACAATTTATCAAATAACAATGGGAATAAAAAAATTATGAATCCTTTAACTTTGTACTTTAACAAAGAAACAGGAGCGCAATTTGCTGCTCGTATACAGGCAAATACAGATAATCCTTTACCAACCTCAAGTACGACTTTTTATAATCAACATTGGGATAAAAATCCGATTGATGTGGTGATTGAGCATGGTGCTAATACTATTACCGTACCTCATGTAATAGGTTTACAAACTGCTACAGCAGGCACTAGTGGGATCGTTACAAGTTATAATGTTTTTGCAGGTTTAAGCAATGACGATACCATGAGCCATGACCAAGCGCGTTTAGCCATGTTGGCAATTTTTAAAGATTTAAAGCAAGCAGGTTGGCTACGTTATATCAGTTTATCTGGTCCAAGATTGAACGGTAAAGATGCATTGAAGTATGCAAGTACGCATACTTATGGACTTGATCCAGACTATGTTTATACACTGGATGAATGGATGCAATTAGAAGATGGTTCGCGTTGGATGTTGCAAGCCAATGGGATTTTTTTGTCAATTATAGTTCGGCGTGATCAAACGAAAATGGATCCACAACAACCTGGTGCTTATTTTGTAAGCTATGATTTTGTATCTGAAAAAGAATACTATGCACCATACTTTAAAGATGATGATTTAAAAAAATCGGCAATCAATGCAGCACGCTGGGTATCGTTATATCCAGGTATTAAAAAACAAATGAATCAAATACGAGAAAAAACTGAGGCTGAGCTTAAGACACAGGGAATCACGATTGATGAAAGTTATCAAGACCCTGCATTGGTGAGTAAAAACTAAGGTAGTCGTTATGATCTGGGGCTTGGTGAAAGGAAAGGGAGGAATGCAAGTGCTAAGGTATTGGCTTCGACGATGTTTATTATTGTTGAGTACACTTTTCTTGATCGCGTGTAGTAATCAGTACACACCCTCCAATCATGGCAATCATAACCAAATGAATCCTTTAACTTTGTATTTTAACAAAGAAACAGAGGCACAGTTTGCTACCCGTACCCAAGCAAGGTCATCTAATCCGTTACCAACCTCACAAACCACATTCTATAATCTGGATTGGGATAAAAATCCGATTGATGTGTTGATTGAGCATGGTGCAAATAGTATTACTCTACATCATGTGATTGGGATACAAGCTGCTACAGCAGGCACTAGTGGAATCGTTACGAGTTATAACAATATCAGTGCTGGTTTAAGTAATGACAATACGATGAGTCATGACCAAGCACATTTGACCATGTTGGCAATTTTTAAAGATTTAAAACAGGCGGGTTGGCAACGTTATATTAGTTTATCTGATCCAAGATTGAACGGTAAAGATGCGTGGGATTATGCAAGTAAGGAATTTTATGAGCTTGATCCAGATTATGTTTATACACTGGATGAATGGATGCGATTAAAAGATGGTTCACATTGGATGTTACAAGCCAATGGAATTTATCTGACGATTACAATTCGGCGTGATCAAACGAAAATGGATCCGCAACAACCAGGGGCATATTATGTAAGTTATAAATTTGAATCAGAAAAAGAATTCTATGCGCCATACTTTAAAGATGACGATTTAAAAAAATGGGAAATTAATGCAGCGCGTTGGGTATCGCTATATCCTGGTGTCAAAAAACAAATGAATCAAATACGAGAAAAAACTGAGGCTGAGCTTAAGTTACAGGGAATCACGATTGATGAAAGTTATCAAGACCCTGCATTGGTGAGTAAAAACTAAGGCGCATTATGTCAAAAACTGTACGATGGATTATTTTTACAATTATTGTTTTGGTGATTTGTGATTGGGTGATCATCAGTTATTGGCGAGACAATAATGAAATCGAGGTATCCTCAACGATACTCATCAATATGCTTATTGGTTTGCCTTTGGCTATCGTATTTGGTGTGTTTGCGATGACTTGGTTGTTTGGATTTGCTAAACGAAAACCAGATGTACTCGCAGATTCAGCCATTATCGAAGAATCTCCATCCCGCACTGAAGATGAAATAAAAATAATGCATATTGGACAAAAAATATCTGTTTTGGCAACAGCGGTGAGTACACCTTTTGGTGAAAATTTGACACAAATCATGAGGGCACTCGATGATAAAAAAATGCCAGATCCTGATCCATTGTTAAAATTTCAGGAAAGTTATCCTTATTTGAGCCGACGTATTGAATCTCTCATATTATTGAATGATCAAGAAAGTTCAGCATCACACGCTCGCCCATTATTTACAGATCGTGCAAAACGCGTAGATCAGATAACCACGCAGTTGCTCAAACAATTGGCTTTGGTTTTACAGAGCATCCAGATTAAAAATTTGAATTCCAATGAAGATGAACATAATAAGGCGAAGAATCAGCAAGCTAGACTGCATCCAGAATGGGTGTCACAAACTAAAAAAACAGTTTCAGAAGAACTTCCTACTGTATATCGATCTCACCCTAGCTTAAAAATCGTTTATATATTACCAAGCCATATCTCAGAAGTTGAAAGGGATACGTTATTTGATCTTTTAAAATACCATTTAAATTTGATGGGTATTCATGAACAACATGATGTTGATCTTTTTATGACGCATGTCGAAAGCAATGAAGCAACTCAGCGCATTATCCATAATGCTGTTATGGCGCATTTAGAGATCGACCATGAAAGTAGCCCACAACTTCTTTTAATCATGGGTGCAGACTCATGGATCGATCAAAGCCATTTGGATGTTAAATTTAACCAACAACAAAAAGCAGTCCAACCCTCAGAGGGCGGTTTTGCAGTGCTATTTTCGGATCAGCAAAGCACTACAGATATAGAACCGATTGTTGATATCACGATACCGTTGACGTATAAATCGCATCAAAGTGCTGAGACTTTAAATCTCATTCAAGTGATTGAGCAACTTCAACAAGCTTATAATTTTCAAAAAAATGATAAAGTATTGGGTGATGATGAAATCGTATTTACAGATCATGCTGTAACACATACCAAGTCTTTGGTTGACCTGATGTCCGTATCTGATCATTTTCAAATTGAAGAAGACCAATTTGTCTCTATCAGCCCAATCCTCAACGATACTGCTGCAATGGTTTCTGGTCTATCATTTGGTCTTGCACTAGAGAATTCAGTTGAAAACAAAAAAAATACGTTGTTGATCCATAATGCAGAAAGCCAATCTGGATCCTGTTGGATGGTCATGCCTGCCAAACATTATATTGATGAGTCTGCCAGTCAAGGAGAGTCAGCTTAAATGTCACAACCGATTATTTTAGAAGGTGATCTGACCACGACAGGGGGACGTATGATTCCTTCTCAAATGGCACGTAAATCAAATGGTAAAAATATTATTGTGCTGGGGGATAAGTTTTTTTGCCCAGCGTGTAAAGCCATGGGGGCTGTCATACAAGCAAGTGATCTTCAGTTTTGTAACAGTGTCGGTGTTGCCTATCACGGGTGTAAAGTGAAATGTGGTTGTCCTGGTAACCATATTGTAATGGCAACCCAATCAGTTGATCTTGTTGATCAAGGTTCAAGTGGAAAATCATCCAAATCAAATACCAATCATGTCATTGTGCAAAGTCTTGTTTCCGATAAGGCCTATGAACATCAATTTGTATTGGTCGATGAGTTTACCCAGATTCCGCTTGCAGATCGATTTTATAAAATAATCATGGATGGTGTAACAGTGACTGGAAAAACGGATAGCCAAGGGCAAACACAGTTAATGACAGCTTCTAAAATGTTAGAAGTGTTGATTGAGGTCTATCCTGAAAATTATGAGGAGCCATCCAAGTGATTCCTGTAATCGTCGGCACTGGGAGTACCACGCTTGTATTAAAATCGGATTCGGCGACTAAAACGGTAATCCCTGTAAATAAGCCACGCGGAACAGTGTTTTGGGGAGGTGCAGGTTTAGATGGACCATATTTAAAGCCAATGATTCAAGCATTTACAGATGCAGGCATTCACTATATATGGGAAGGATTAAGTAATACTGCAACAAAAATAATACCTGGTACGATCGGTACACTAATAGACGCTGCACGTACAGGGATGATGATCAAAAATGATGATGGTACTGATAACTGGCGTGTTTATCCACCTGCTTCAACGCAAGCGGCCAAACAGTTTAATTTAATTGGCTATTCTTATGGTTCAATGCTTGCAGCACAAACTGCCAAGTCTTATGCAAACCTTGGTTATGTGGTTGACCATTTGGTTTTAATCGGTTCTCCTATAGATGCTGACTTTTTAGCCATGTTGAGAAAGCATAAAAACATCAAGAAACTGACCATTATTGATTTAACCCGATATGGTGATCCGATTTATGCGGGGATGGGTTTTTCTGAACTTGTTGAGAATTCACTTAAACTTGGAATTCAAATGAATACAGGCAAAGCGGAAGGGCATTTTTATTATGGACATGTGATCCCAGATTCTCCACGACGCTGGGCAGAACTTGCTAAAAGGATTAAAAATGAAGGTTTGGAGTAGTCAATATCTGAAGAAGAATTTTTTTCTCATCCTTTATCTGGGTTCATGGTCTTTACTGGCACTCATATGGTTGATTTATTTAATTATAGTACTTAATTCAACCATTACATTTGCTGATGCAACAGTCGGTAGGGCAGTGGTATGGATCGCTGTTGTATTTACATTAAGCTTTATTCCTGTATTGCATATTCTGCTATTTTTATATTGGTATATAAAAAAATGGCGAAACAAAAATAATTTAATTTATGTTTTAATGTGTCTGTTGATCGTGATTATTTCATTTGGGTGGTCATCAAATTATATTAGTCGTAGTGTTGAACAAGATAAAAAGTCACAGGAATCCGTTACATTATCTTATATTCACACAACTGACTTGTTTAATTCTTGTTAAATATAAAACTGAAATGGATTTGTAGTTTTTTACTGTATGCGGAAAATTTTATCACCCAAGCCAGTACAAACAGCTTGGTTTTTTTGTTTATTGCAGTTCATAAAATCAAAAAGTAGTGTGATTTATTACACAATCTTTTATTACAAAAATATGATTTTTAAATTTTTTTGTTTTATTTAAAAGTATTGCTGTTATAGTGTTTTGTGTGAACATTTGTAAATGTACATCTACGTCTTTGATGCTATTTTTTTATTTTTCGAATTAAGTTTTTATTTATTTAAAAAGAAATTGATATTAGAAATGGGTGAGTTTAATCAACAACGTGTGAACTGAAAGTGAAAATGAGGTAAACATGAAACTAGAATTCTTAGACTCTCATCAAACTGAGCAACTCAGTGCATGTCGATTGTCGCTCATTTTAGGGGCTTATACACAGGATAATAAAATCGAGCGCTATATGAGAATCGTTCGTGCTATTCTGAATGTCGAAAATGCCTTTTTTACCTTTCACAATGAACCTTATGCATGGGCTGCAAATACCCAATGTGACTTTGTTGCTGCCTATATTTCTCCAAAGCCTAGTCTTTTTCCAAATTTTCAAAATGATTTAATCGTGGAGAATACACATCCAAGTTATCAGGAATGTTCAGATTATATAAAGGAGATTGGTCTTCCGCATACACGGCTCATTGCTTATGATTTTAAACTTCAAGACAACGAATCCATCGCACATGTCTATTTTTATGATCACCAGACTGAGGGTTTTACAGCCAAACAAAAACTATTATTAGAAGAGTTGAGTGATGACCTGGTGACGATATTGCAGCGCAAGTCGGAGTCTCAAGACTATTATGAACTTTATGAGCAAGAACGTGCTCTCAATTTTAGTAAAACCAAGTTTTTTCAGGTGATTGCCCATGATTTGCGTGCGCCTTTCCATGGCCTGATTGGTTTCTCTGATGTATTAGCCAATGAGCGAGAAAGCCTGGACGAAGACAATATTCATAGTATTGCACAATATCTGCATGATACCTTGCAGTCCACATATGCTTTACTTGAAAATTTACTCAATTGGGCGATGTCTGAAGGTGGTCGTTTTGTATATCATCCGATTAATTTTAAGCTCAAACAGACCACTAAAATTGTTTACGATATACTGCAACCTTTAGCCGTGAATAAAAATATTCAATTGATTGAAAATGTTGCTGAAGATTTAACTGTTTTTGCAGATATGAATATGGTGACTTCCATTATTCAAAACTTAGTTTCCAATGCTTTGAAATTTACGCAAACTGATGGTACAGGCAAAGTGACAATTTCTGCTCAGCCTGTGGGAAACCGTATTGAAATCATTATTCATGATACTGGCTTGGGTATGACTCAGCCACAGATTGAACAGGTGTTTGAACCACAACTCAAAGCCAGTATAAAAGGTACCATTGGTGAGCAGGGTACTGGCTTGGGATTGGTGTTGTGCAAGAGATTTGTTGACTTAAATCATGGGCAGATATCGGTCAGCTCTCAAAAAGGTGAGGGAACAACATTTATTGTTGCACTCCCTGCGGCAAAAAATACCCACCAGTCTTTGGTCGATACGGACCTAAAGTCAGACAAGGTAAAAATTTTCTAGTATTCAAAAAGTATGAAGTGAATTTTAAAGGGGTGGATGTGTGTTTTTGATGTTTTTTTAATCTATGACTTTTGATAAAACGATAAAAAATTCCCTAACAGTAAAGCAAACTGCTATAAATAATCATATAAAACATCAGTACAGGCTTTTCTAATGAATGCTGAGCAATTGCAAAAAACCTTACATGCCAGTCAGTATGCAGAACAAGTATTAAGTCTACATCAAAGTGTATTAGAACATGATTATGCAATTGACCAATTTCAAGTATCGCTCAGTACCCAGCAAATTCAATACCTCGTGGATGCTAATTTAGCAGCGATTCAAGATGAAATTACATGGATGCGTGTATTAAGGATACTCCGTGCGCGTTTGATGTTTCGTTGGATCTGGCAAGATGCCAATCAACTCACCGATGTTGTGACATTAACCCGTGAACTTTCTGATTTTGCTGATATTTGTATCGTTGCAGCCAAAGATTTTGCACGGATTCCACTCATTGCCAAACATGGTGAGCCTGTTGGGTATAACGGTAAGATTCAAGATCTGATCGTGATTGGTATGGGCAAGCTGGGGGCGCAAGAGCTCAATTTATCGAGTGATATCGACTTGATTTTCGCTTTTGATGAACAGGGTGAAAGCAATGGACGGAAATGTATCGATGTACAGCAGTTCTGTATCTTGTGGGGACAGAAGCTGATCTATTTGCTGGATCATATTACTGCGGATGGTTTTGTTTTTCGTGTAGATATGCGTTTGCGTCCTTGGGGGGATGGTTCTGCACTTGCGATTAGTCATGTCGCTTTGGAAAAATATCTCAGTCAGCATGGGCGCGAGTGGGAGCGCTATGCATGGATCAAGGCGCGTATTATTACGGGTGGACAAGAGGGTGACAGTCTATTGGACATGACACGCCCATTCGTATTCCGTAAATATGTCGACTACACCGCATTTGAAGCCATGCGTGAAATGAAAGCCATGATTGAGCGCGAAGTTGCACGTCGTAATATTGCAGATGACATCAAGTTGGGTGCAGGGGGAATTCGAGAAGTTGAGTTTATTGTCCAGGTTTTTCAATTGATTTATGGTGGCGCTAAATTAGAGCTGCAAGATCGTCAATGTCTCGTCAGTCTTCAGCATTTAGGTGAGGTTGGATTGCTGGATTCGCAATCGGTTGCTGATCTTGAAGATGCATATTTATTCTTACGCCGTGTTGAACATGCGATTCAAGCACTGAATGATCAACAAACCCAATCTTTACCGACCGAGCCTGAGTTACGTCAAAGACTGATTGATACTTTAGGCTTTGCAGATTGGAATGATTTTATTGACTTTTTAAATCAAAAACGAGAAAAGGTGACATTCCAATTCGAGCATCTGATTAAAGAAAAAGGGCTTGAATCACCTATCGAAAGTTATAGCCAACTTGAAAGCCAACTCAATGATATTCTGGATGATAACGCCAAAAATTTAATCCATGAATTTTGGTATGGTCATGCCATTAAAAAATTGCCAGCAAAAGCGGTTCAGCGTTTAAAAGAGTTTTGGCCACATTTGGTCGAAGCAGTTTTACAGTCGAATAGCCCACAAGTCGCATTGATGCGTTTGATGCCATTGGTCGAGTCTGTAATGCGCCGTACGGTGTATTTAGTGATGCTGATTGAAAGCAAAGGGGCATTGCAGCGCCTGGTTAAAATGGCGACAGTAAGTCCATGGATTTGTGAGGAACTGACCCATTATCCCGTCCTTTTGGATGAGTTCTTGTCAATGGATTTTGAGCTGCCACAAAGGTCATATTTGGAAGATTCTTTACGCCAGCAATTGCTGCGCATTGAAATTGATCAAGTCGAAGATCAAATGCGGGTATTGCGCCTGTTTAAAAAGTCCAATGTGCTGACCGTTGCAGCAAGTGACGTATTGGCTGAAAGTCCGTTGATGAAAGTATCTGATGGTTTAACCGATATTGCAGAAGTTTCAGTCATTGCCACGTTGAATTTAGCCTATCAAACAGTGGCTAAGCGGCATGGTTATCCTTTGGATGCGGAAGGTCAGCGCTGTTCTTTGGAGCATACGGCATATTGTGTAATTGGTTATGGTAAGGTTGGGGGAATTGAACTGGGCTATGGCTCAGACTTGGATCTGGTGTTTATTCATTATATGGATGAACAAGCAGATACAGATGGTCACAAAGCCATTAGTGGTTTTGAATTTGCTATGCGTGTTGCCCAGAAATTTATGTCATTGATGACCACTCAAACCTTGGATGGTCGGGTTTATGAAGTAGATACGCGCTTGCGCCCATCAGGTGAAGCCGGTTTATTGGTGACCAGTTTAAAAGCATTTGAACAATATCAACTGAAAAGTGCATGGTTGTGGGAACATCAGGCAATTGTTCGAGCTCGGTCAATTGCAGGTGAATCGACACTGAGAACGAAGTTTGAAGAATTACGCTGTAAGATTCTCACTTTGCCGAGACAGGAAGAAATGGTTCGCCAAGAAGTGCTCAGCATGCGTCAAAAAATGAAAGATCATCTAGGCTCATCAAAAGATCAGAAAAAAGATGGAATTTTTCACTTAAAACAGGATGCAGGTGGTATCGTTGACATCGAATTTATGGCACAGTATGTGGTATTAGCCTGGAGTGGGACGAATCCTGATCTCGCCCATTATTCCGACAACGTACGAATCCTTGAAGATGCCGCAAAGGCAGGTTGCTTATCCAGCGACGATGTATCCGCATTGATTCAAGCTTATCTCAGTGAACGCGCCGAGAGCCACCGTTTAGCACTTGCAAATCATAATATGCAAGTGAGTGCAGCGGTTTGGCACGATACCCGAGAGGTCGTTTGCAAGTTATGGCAAAGATTAATTGATCCAACAGCGACTATCGCTTTGGAAAGTGAATAATTGTGTAAAAATTTGGAGTGTGCGCCATGAATTTGGCTGATCGTGATGGTTTTATTTGGCAAGATGGACAAATGGTTGAATGGCGTGAAGCTAAAATTCACGTCTTAACACATACTTTACATTATAGTATGGGTGTGTTTGAGGGTGTCCGTGCTTATGAAACACCGAATGGTACCGCGATTTTCCGTCTCCAAGATCATACAAAGCGTTTGTTAAATTCTGCGAAAATTTATCAAATGAAAGTTCCATTTGATCAAGCAACACTTGAGCAAGCTCAGATTGATGTGGTACGTGAAAATAAATTGGCATCATGCTATTTACGTCCTATTATTTTCATTGGTTCGGAAAAATTAGGTATTGCTGCAACTGATAACACCATTCATGCAACAGTTGCTGCGTGGAGCTGGGGTGCTTATCTTGGTGATGAAGCGATGGCGAAAGGGATTCGCGTTAAAACCTCATCATTTACCCACCATCATCCAAATGTAACTATGTGTAAGGCAAAAGCGGCAGGTAACTATACATTGTCCATTCTTGCTCACCAAGAAGTTGCACATTCTGGTTATGATGAAGCAATGTTGATGGATCCTCAAGGCTATGTATGTCAGGGTTCTGGCGAAAACGTATTCTTGGTGAAAGATGGTGTTTTACATACACCGGATATCGCTGGTGGCGCCCTAGACGGTATTACCCGTCAAACGATTATGACTATTGCTAAAGATCTTGGTATTGAGGTTGTTGAACGCCGTATCACGCGTGATGAATTCTATATCGGTGATGAGGCTTTCTTTACAGGAACTGCTGCTGAAGTAACGCCAATTCGCGAATATGACGACCGTCAAATTGGTACTGGTACACGTGGACCAATCACTGAAAAAATTCAAAAAGCTTTCTTTGATGCGGTTCAGGGTAAAGATCCAAAATATGCGCATTGGTTGACTTATGTAAAATAAGCCGTTCAAAGCATAAAAAAAGGATTCCTGTAGGAATCCTTTTTTTATGCTTTGAACTTGGGTATAAACAATACGATGAATAGGTGGGACTGTCCTAAACTTTATAAAAGTCTCGGTACCAGTCAACAAATTGTTGTACACCTTCATTTACGGAAACTGATGGTTTATAACCGACCATATTTTCCAGTGCTGTACTATCCGCAAAGGTGTCTGGTACATCACCCGGCTGTAAGGGGAGTAATTCTAAAATGGCTTCTTTATCCAAAGCTTTCTCAATCGCATGAATGTATTCGATCAATTTGACTGGATTATTGTTGCCGATATTAAAAATACGGAATGGGGCATAACTGGTCGATGGATCAGGATTTCTGCTGTCCCAATCTGGATCCGGCTGCGCAATTTGATCACTTGAACGAATGACACCTTCGACAATATCTGAGATAAAGGTAAAGTCACGGGTATGATTGCCATGATTGAATACGGGAATAGAACGACCTTCAATAATATTCTTGGTGAACTTAAATAACGCCATATCGGGACGTCCCCAAGGACCATAAACGGTGAAGAAACGTAAACCTGTGGTGGGTAAATTAAACAAGTGACTATAACTATGTGCCATCAATTCATTTGCGCGTTTGCTCGCTGCATAGAATTGAACAGGATGATTGACACCATGTTTTTCACTGAATGGCATGGTGGTATTTGCACCATAGACACTACTGGTACTGGCATAAGTGAGGTGTGGCGTTTGTGCATAGCGACACGCTTCAAGAATATTGGTAAAGCCGATAAGATTACTTTCTACATAACTGGAAGGATTTTCTAGAGAGTAGCGTACGCCTGCTTGAGCTGCTAGATGAATTACACGATCAAATGAATGATCTTGAAAGCATTGATCAACAACCCCTTTATCGGCAAGATTGGCGCGAATAAAGATAAAAGAACCTCGAACGTGTTCAGCTGTCTTTTTTAAAACTTCTAATCGTGCTTCTTTTAACGCAGGATCGTAATAATCATTAACATTGTCAAAACCGACAACATCATCACCACGTTCCAATAGTTTCTTTGCAACATTAAATCCAATAAAGCCTGCTGCACCTGTGACGAGAACTTTCATTCATCTGCTCCGAAAATATCTCGTGTATAGACTTTGTCGAGTACATCACTGAGATCGTTTGAAATGCGATTGGCAATAATCACATCACTTTGCTGTTTAAACTGCGCTAAATCATTAACCACTTTAGATTTAAAGAAATCATTTTCTTGTAAAGTGGGCTCATAGACAATCACTTCAATTCCTTTGGCTTTGATACGTTTCATTACACCTTGAATGGCTGAAGCTCTAAAATTGTCTGAACCGCTTTTCATGACTAAGCGATAAATTCCGACTGTATTCGGATTACGCGCAATGATCGAGTCGGCAATAAAGTCTTTGCGCGTGCTATTTGAATCAACAATGGCTTGAATCAAATTGCTTGGCACATGATTGTAGTTGGCTAATAGTTGTTTAGTATCTTTAGGGAGGCAATATCCACCATAGCCAAATGATGGATTGTTGTAATGATTTCCAATACGTTGATCCAAACAAACCCCTTCAATAATTTGTTGGGTATCCAAACCAAAAATTTGCGCATAGGTATCGAGTTCATTGAAGTAGGCCACGCGCATCGCCAAATACGTATTGGCAAATAGTTTGATGGCTTCAGCTTCAGTAGAATCAGTAAATAAAACAGGGCTATCTTTTTTGATTGCACCTTCGATCAACAAATCTGCAAACTGTTGTGCGCGCTCCGACTTTTCACCCACAATAATTCGGGACGGATATAAATTGTCATGCAGTGCTTTGCCTTCACGTAAAAACTCAGGAGAGAAAATGAGATTCTCAGTCTGAAATTTTTCTTTAAGACTTTTGGTAAAGCCAACAGGGACGGTAGACTTGATTACCATTACTGCATGAGGATTAACTGCTAAGACTTGTTGAACCACGCTTTCAACACTTTGTGTATTGAAATAATTGGTTTTAGTATCGTAATCCGTTGGGGTTGCAATGATTACAAAATTGGCATCTTGATAAGCTTTTTCATAATCAGTGGTGGCGGTAAAGTTCAGTGTTTTTTCTTTTAGAAATAATGAAATATCAGCATCCTGAATAGGTGATATTTTATTGTTAAGCATGTTAACTTTAGATTCTAAAATATCTACAGCAACAACTTCATGATGTTGTGCAAATATCATTGAATTGGATAAGCCAACGTAACCTGTTCCAGCGACTGCTATTTTCATAAAAACCTAATATAGAAAATCTGCTTGCAAAAGTTGTATTCGACATTTTAACGAATTGTTTAAAGCATCCTATCCTCAAAAATTATGGAATAATGAAATAAACATCATGCGTTTAAATTGTTTATGCATCATAGCATATTCTGATGAAACAAATTGTTCAGCATGTGCAATCGAATACAGTAACTTGGCTATGGTAATGGTATGATATGCCGATTGCTCAGGTGGAAGATTGATGCATGCAGGTTAATGAATCAAATTTACAGTCAAATTTAATTGAATCAGAACAAAATATTGTTTTGTGTATGAAATGGGGAACCAAGTATGGTGCAGACTATGTCAATCGACTGTATAACATGGTCAAACGACATACCACCATTGATTTTAAAATGGTCTGCCTGACTGATCGTACAGAAGGTATCAATCCGGATATTCTGTGTTTTCCAATTCCACCCCTAGCATTGCCTGAAGGAAGTCCAGAACGTGGCTGGAACAAATTATCGACTTTTGAGCCAGACTTATATGGTCTCAAAGGCAATTTGCTGTTTTTAGATCTTGATGTGGTGATTGTTGATAATATCGATGATTTCTTTACTTATCCAGGCGAGTTTTTAATCATTCATGATTGGAAACGTCCTTGGCGAGTCACTGGAAACAGTTCTGTGTATCGTTTTAAATTGGGTTCCTTTCCAGACATCCTGCCTTACTTTCGTGAAAACTTTAAAGAAATTAGTCACAAGTTTAGAAATGAACAAGAATATTTGTCTTGGTATGTTGATCAACAGAAAAAACTCAGCTATTGGCCGAAAGACTGGTGTAAAAGTTATAAATACCATTGTTTGCAAAAACTGCCATTGGCCTATTTTAAGCCACCCGTAAAACCACAAGATGCCAAAATCATTATTTTTCATGGTGAAATTAATCCACCAGATGCCGTCACTGGTGGGGGGGGGAAATGGTATCGTTATGTGTTGCCTTCAGACTGGATTAAAGATGCATGGCAATAATGCTCTTCATATTATTTGACCAAAATTGAGAACAAAATAGATGCAAAACCTTGATATCGTGATTGCTTGGGTAGATGGCAATGATGTTGAGTTAAAACGTAAACGTCATTTGTACCTCACAGGTAAAGACGCCAGTGACGCTGTCAGTGAAACTCGATTTGCCAGTAATGATGAAATCTATTACAACATTGCATCTATATTGAAGTATGTACCTTTTTGCCGTCATATTTTGATTGTTACGGATGGTCAACAACCTGAATTTTTAAATGAGTTTGTCGCACAAGGTCTTTGTGATGCCGATAAAATTCGAGTAGTTGATCATCGCGAAATTTTTGCGGGTTATGAACAATTTCTACCGACTTTCAATACCCGCTCTATAGAAAGTATGTTGTGGAATATTGATGGCTTGTCGGATTATTTTATCTATTTAAATGATGATTTCTTTTTTAATGCATCTGCTCAAATTGAAGATTTTCTAGAGCAAGACAAAATTGTGACTTATGGGCATTGGAAAAGTTGTTTTAGCTACAAGACTAAACTGAAATATCGTCAATTTTTAAATCGAAATTTCAATAAACCTATTCAGCCCGGTCATGTGATTGCGCAGATGTTGGGTGCTGATATCCTGGGATTTAAAGAATTTTTTGAAATCCATCATTATCCACATTGCGTTGATCGTAAAACTTTAAGTCAATATTTATTGAATCATCCGGTGTTATTAGAAACACAAATTAAATATAAGTTTCGTAGCGTTGAGCAATTGAATCCGATTTCATTGATGAATCATTTGAAAATTCAAAAAAATGAAGCGATGTTAAAGCCAGATTTACCATTAGCTTATTTAAAAAATGCTGAAAGTTTAAATGAGTTTATTCAAGCACTAGATCAAGATCAGATTAAATATGGCTGTATTCAAAGTTTAGATCAGTTGAATATACAAGACGCAGCTCAAGTAAAAAATGCAATGATTGCCAAGTTAGGCGATTATCTACCTCAGTCTGTCATCTCAAGCAGCATTTAGTCATTGGAAGTTTTTCATGAAAGTTGAAACATATCTTATTAATCTTGATGGCAGTGATGAGCGACTTCAGCGAGCAACAGAACAATTACAAGCAGTCAATTGGCCTTTTGAACGGTTTTCTGCTTATGATGGTCGTGGGCAGGATTTAGCTTCGTTTAAAAACTATGATGATGTTGCGACCCAACAAACTTTAGGACGTCGATTGCTGAATTCTGAACTAGGTTGTTATCTTAGCCATTATGGCTGCGCTGAAAAGTTTTTAAAAAGTGATGCAGATTATTTGGTGGTTTTAGAAGATGATATGAAAATTACGGCCAACTTTAAAACGTCTGTTGAGCAAATTTTGTCATATTTAGATCAGCATCAGGATATTGACTGGTATCTGGTAAATTTGGCTGCCAAAAAGAAAAAATTTGCAAAAGATATTGTGAAGTTTGATGATTTTTCACTATGGCATGCTTATTATTTCCCGATCCGCGGATTAGGTTTAATTTGGTCAAGAAAAGGTGCTGAAGCATTCGTCGCTTCTGGTAAAACGATGACCATGCCAGTAGATATTTTTTTCCAAACATGGCTCAGTAAAAATGGCAAAGGCTTAGGTGTTTGGCCAGCCTTAGTGAAACCTGCTGGGTTGGATAGTGATATTTTGGGTACAGTGGCTACCCAAGGGATTTCTCGGAAAGAAAAGGAAAACCGTGACAACTCTTATGGCTTGAAAAAACAAAAGCGGATGTGGCGTGATCGTATCTATGCGCTTAAACATCTTTATTTTTGAATGGATTAATATTTTAAGTTCTGAGATGTATGGGTATTTTGAGTAGTGTTTAGTGTACTTATCATTGTTTTGTTGTGTTTATAAAAGTATTAGGTCTTGATATGAAAATTTTTAAGAAACTGTTCTATTTGGCTAAATTTCATATGATGTACTATTACAAAATTAGATATACCAATAAAAAAATTGATAATTATGCTGGAGAATTGGTTTTTAATCCTGTCGATACGCCTATTGAATTACCAAAGAAAATCTGGATTTATTGGGAAGGTTATTTTCCTGAATTTGTTGAAAAATGTATTGATAATATCCATCAAAAAAATCCGACTTATGAAGTACATGTTTTAAACCCTGAAAATGTTAATCAGTATACTCAAATTAACTTTTCACTTTTAGAAACTGCAACCCCCCAGCAAAAGGCTGATTTATTAAGATTTGACTTACTCTATCATTATGGTGGGATTTGGTTGGACGCCAGTATCATCCTCTATGAGAGTTTAGATTGGATTGCAGAGTTGATGCAAAAAAATCAAACTGAAAGTTTTTCATATTACCGTAAGAAGAATACTACAAATCTAAATTATCCTGTATTGGAGAATTGGCTCTTAGCCAGTGTGAAAAAT
Source organism: Acinetobacter nematophilus (assembly GCF_026344175.1). Lineage (NCBI taxonomy): Bacteria > Pseudomonadati > Pseudomonadota > Gammaproteobacteria > Moraxellales > Moraxellaceae > Acinetobacter > Acinetobacter nematophilus. The sequence goes on along the minus strand of NZ_JAPKMY010000001.1, from coordinate 716,133 downwards.
AATATTTTCTTTAAATACTGGTATGATGAGCTTTATCTTGCTATTCAGAAAACACCCAAAAAATATGTTCAAGAAATTAAAGATACAGAAAAAAATACCAAAGATATATTTCAAAGAATCAGTAATTTAGAGTATCTTGTTGCATATGTTGCATGTCAAAAGGTACTTAGAAGATCTTTTCCAAGTCTTACTTTGATTGATTGTGACGAAAATGCATTTTACTGTCAGGTAAAAAATCGTTGGATCAAAGAAAAGATATTGATTGATATGACACTAAATTATCCAGCGAAAGAATATCCAAAATTAATTAAACTTGCGGGAAAAGAGCGAAATTATTTATGTCAGTATTATGATAAAGGAATGTATTTTAAAGGTTCTTTAATTGATTTTTAATGTAAGTTAGTCTTATTTTAAACAGGCTATAATTTTTATATAAAATTATAGCCTGTTTGGTATTGTATAGTTATTGAATAAAATCATCTATTTCGATGATAGAAACTGTTTGAGTATTTTGTATTTTGGCTGCTTACTGAAGTAATCTTTAGACGATAAGGAGCCAAAAACAGATAAATGACGGCCATCCAAAGAGTAAGGAATACTATCTTTTGCCATATGATTCGGTGAAAATAAGTCTGTTTGTGTGAGTAAAAGGGTATTAGGATAACGTTGCGCCATATCTGCAATAATGGGTGATGCTATTTTTTGCTGTTGAGCTTTAATATTATCAGAATAATTATTTAGATTAAAATTTCGATGTAACCATAATGATCTTTTATATAAGATACTGATGTTTTCATCAAATGCGTAAGGCTCTGACATTATAATGACTTTCTTATGCAATTGATTTGTAACTTTAAGCAAGTTATCAAAGCTTTGTTGTTGATGTTGCTGGACAATATCAGACCAACGACCTGCAAAAATCAATACATCGTACTTATTTACATTATTTTTTAAGTAATTTCGATTAATCATACATTGTTGATAGGCTGTTGAATTCTTATCACCAGTGAATTGCCCATCTATACTTGGGTAGCACCAATTGGTTGTTACTGCATGGATATTTAAGTTAAGTTCTTTTCCAATATAATGCCAAAATGGAATATTATGACCTGCAAAAGAATCACCAAATAAAAGAATTGATTGGGCATTAGCTTGTTGTGATCCTATATAACATTCAAGCCCTTTATTGCCTACCTTTAGACTATGATCATCCTTTATATTATAAAAACACCACCCATTCGAAACCTTTGGCATTTCAAGTTTTTCGTTATGTTGTAAATAAAGTGAGTTTGCGCGATTTTTTAAACCATCTTTATTGATATATGAATAAAGTATAGATGTGAAGATGAGTATACTAAAAAATAATATGTAGCAGTAATATCTGTTGATTTTAATGAAATACTTTCTAGAACTTTCAATGTATATATAGCTTAACCAACCTAGAGTAAGGGAAATTAGAATACCTAAGCTGATATTGATTATATTCTTCTCGAAGAAAAAATATCCTAGTAAAAATGCAATAGGCCAATGCCACAAATAAATCGAGTAAGAAGCACTCCCTATATTTTGAATAATTTTGAATTTAGTGAAGAAAGATTGTTGTTGATGAGCAATTAGAATAAACATTGTTCCAATGACAGGAATTAGAGCATTATAACTTGGCCAGATTGTATTCTGATCAAATATGATTAAACTTAAAGCAATACAAAAGAATCCAAAAAATTCAAAACAAAGCTTTATAGATTTTGATGGCTTGTATGTTCTAGAGTAATAAAAAGCCAAGCCACCTGCAATAAGTTCCCAAGCACGAGAAGTAAGCTTAAAAAAGGCATAAATTGAATCTTTATAAGAGATATAAATTGAGAAGCTTAAAGATAAAATACATAATAGAATTAAGAATAAACCTAAAAATTTTTTATTTTTAATAACTCTAAAATATGAATAAATAAAAATTGGAAAAAGTATATAAAATTGCCATTCAACGGACAAAGACCATGTATGGAGTAAGGGTTTGTCATGAGAGCTTACAGCAAAATAATCTCCCGCTTGACGATAATACAGGTCATTTGACAAGAATGAGAGACTATATTTTGCATCTTTAGCAAATAATTTAAAGTCTTCTGGAATGAAAAAAAACCATCCACAGATTGTCATGACTATTACAACAAAGAATAATGCAGGAAAAATTCGTGTGATTCTTGCTAAGTAAAAGTTTATAAAAGAAAAACTATTTTTCTCAAGGTTTTCAATAATAATTTTAGACATTAAATAGCCAGAAATTACAAAGAAAACATCTACACCTAAGAATCCAGCAGAAAACCCATAGACGCCAAAATGGTATAGAACAACAAGTATTACTGCATAGGCACGAAGCCCGTTGATATCATCACGAAAATTTTTGGTTTGCATATTGAAAAAAACTTAATGAAGCTAAAGTGAATCCAAATTTTATAAAAGCTTTGGATCTAATTTCTCAAAAGACTCTATCGCACTTTTTAGTGATAGATTGTAAACTTTGATATTCTGCTTGTTTAAGTAATGAGAAGCTACTTCAAATGCGGGAAATATTTCAGTAAGATACTGATCAAGCATAGTAGGCTGTTTATTCATACTTTTTTCATAAAAACGTGGCTGATTAAAATTATTCATATCTAAACCTGCCAAGTAAATTTCTTCATAAGATAATGAATAAACAATTTGTAAAGCAACATATGAGACTGTAAAATAGTCAAAAATTGAGTCGCGAATATGGTTTGAAAATCCCTTTTCATTCTCTAAATAAAAATAGTCTTGATGAGGATTAATAGCAATACGAGGTCCTAGAAACCGCTCAACTACTCCTTCAGTAATTGTTTCAATGATTTTAATTTGACATTTTATCAGATCAGGACTGATTTTTCTGAGAATTATATCAAGACAGCGATGGGTAGTAAAAAAAGTACATTTGCTTTGGAGTACTTTAAGCACTAAGTCAAAACGATTCTTAGTAAAATTAAAATCGATGATGACATAATATTTAAAATTAACATAGTCTAATGAAATTGAACCATTAATTCCAATATAATCAATATCTTTTCTTTTAAATATATCTTCGGGACATTCTTGAATGGATGGTCCAGTTGCAACCAGCATAGCTTTCTGACATTCACTATTTGGGATTAATGTATTATCGGCAATAAGTTTCTTACGGAAATAAACTTTATCTATTCCACCAAGTTCATTTCTTATAACTGAATAATAAGGCCAGTATTTACGATTATGCTTATGTGTTTTAGGATGGGTATGTTTATAAATAAATTTATAGATATTTCTTAAAATAATATTTGAAAACAGAAGGTTAAGTGATTTTTGTGTATTAAGGTTCATATAGCGTAATAATCATAAAATGAATGTTAATGGATAAATTGTCGATTTGACAATTTATCCATCTAAAGTAAATGTTGGCTTTTTAAACTTTGCTTTGATTTTTCGAATTTGCTTGTTGAACCAATTGGTTTCTTGGTCAGGACGCGTTACTTTATTTCCTTGATAATTAATTTGAGTTGCTTTTGAAAAAGTTCCAAAAGGTTCAATTAAATAATTCTCAGGTTTATAACCGAGTTCCAGTGCTTCTGCATAATACTCATCGAATAATTCAATCAAATCCTGGCGAGGATGGGGCATTATTTTGCCATCAAACCAATGCTTTTGATCCATTTTAGCAAGACGCGGAATAGCATATTTATGACTAAACTGAGTCCCCATGTCCGAGTAGTGTAATACTTTAATTTGTTCAATTGTTAAATCCTCACCATCAATATTGTTATAAGAATCTCGATAAGGTTCAACCAATTGAGGCTTATCTTTGATAAGACGCATTAAATTTTTATGGCTATCTGGATCACTGCGAATTTCATCAAGTGGTGGAAGATATTCTTTAGCTTTTGAACAATCCCATACGCATGTACATAAGCGAGCCGAACTTTTTCCACCTTTTGCGATAACAATTGCTTCATCGCTCATAGGGTGTGACCAAAGTTCTGCAATATCACAGAGCACGACTACATCTGCATCCATATAAATTGCACGACCTTTAAAATCACATAATTCTGGTATTGCCCAACGAAAACCAGAAAAAGGTGTTGCCCATTTTGCTGTCGACCACCCTTGATTTGTTTCCTGATCGCTATACCATGGGCTATTTATATCATGACTAAGTTGCATCCAAATAAATTCGACATTATGCTGTGTATGTTTGCGAACACTATGTTCTAATACCATAAGTTGTTCAAGATCGCAGTTATTTGGATCGCAACCTACAAAAATTTTAATGTTTTCACTAATCATTATTTATAGCCCCTAAAAACACATTTATTAGAGTGGTATCATATAGTATATCGCTAAATGCGATTAATTTAAATGAACATTAATCTTTATCGTGGTACCGGTCTAAAAATTAAATTTATAAGTAATTGTTGTAAGAGTTTTTATGAAGAAATTTGTTATTAGTTTATCAACCGCGCAAGAGCGTCGTAAACATATTGTTGCTGAGTTTACAAAACAAGAAGTAGATTTTGAATTTTTTGATGCCATCACACCTGTCAATATAAATCTTATGGCGTCTCAACTTGGTTTAATTGGATTTACAACAGATTTGCATGAAAATGAAGTTGGTTGTTTGCTTAGTCATATGACTTTATGGAAGAAAGCTATAGATGAACAGCTTGATTATATTGCAATATTTGAAGATGATATTTATCTAGGTGAAAATGCAAAAGATTTTTTATTAAATACTACATGGATTCCAAAGGAATGCTCAGCAATTAAGTTAGAAGTATTATATAAAAAAATTAGTGTGGCTTTAAAACAAAAAAATCTTTCTGCTCCTAATGATCGTAAGTTATTATTATTGCGAGAACCTCATATGGGATGTGGTGGCTATATTTTATCGAACGATGTAGCAAAAAAACTATTGAGTTTTATTATTGAATCAAAAGTATTGATTCCAGTAGATCACTTCCTATTTAGAGAGTGTTCTGGAATAGAAGTATATCAATTAAGCCCAGCATTGTGCATTCAAGATGTGACTTTGACCAATGGTAATACACAATTTCCTAGTGCATTGGAAGATGTTAGAAACATTCGAAAAGGTAGATATTCAAAAAAAGTAAAGTTGCAATATAAAGCTAAATTAAAAAAAGAAATTTTTAGAATATTTACTCAAATTCAAAAGCTTATATTAAATTTAACTAAATTCAGGCGTGGTATAAAAACCGTGAAAATAAAATTTCGTTAAGTTAAATAGACTGCTTTGAATATGGATTTTTGAGTATTATTTGAATGGTGAAGAGGAATTTGCTTATTTATACAAATTCCGTTCACCTTCTAATTTACGAAAACGTTTATAGCCCCATAAATATTGTTCTGGTGCAATATTTATCATTCGTTCCATTTCCTTATTGAGTGTATCAACAGAAAGTTGTAAATCTTTAGAGTTAATATCTGGAGACAACGCTGTAAAATGCAGATCAAAACCAGAATAATCTGCGCGACGAATACAGGTGAGTCCTACCACAGAACATTGGGTTTTCGCTGCCAGTTTAGACAGTAAGGTGGATGAAAAAGCCTTTTGTCCAAAAAAATCAGAATACACACCGCCAGATTCTTTGGGGATATGGTCTGGAAGTATGGCTGAAAAGCCACCTTGTTTTAAGTGCTTAAATAAAGCACGTACACCTGTATCATCTGTAGGAACCAATGTCGCATTTAATTGTTGTCTAGATTCTAACATAAATCGATCTAAATCTTTGTTTTTACTTGGTTTGTACATAATCACAGGGTGGGTATGTTGATTGACCCAAGCATTCATTAACTCCCAATTTCCAAAATGAGGAACAACGCCGAGGGTACCATTGGGATTTTTCAATGCGTTGAGGAAGATTTCAGCATGATGCACCTGTTTGATTTGAGATAGGGCAAATTCAGGTGGGGAGCCCCAAACTTTGATGGACTCAACATAAGTCATACACTGACTTTTCAAACTGGCTTTGATCAGTTGCTGGCGTTGTTGTTCCTCAAGCTTAGGATAGGCTGCTTGTATGTTGATTTCAGTGATTCGTTTTGCTGAGGAATTACTGATAAATAATAGACTTCCAACGCTTCTTGCAATGCTCTGAATCATGCCTAAAGGCAAGCGAGAAAAATTTTTAAGTAAGTTATACATTTATGAAAATTAATCGCGATCAGCATTGCCTTTCAACACCAAATAGATCAGTGCTGAAATAATAAAAAAACCAGCAATAAAACTACTCATGCTGAAATAGAGAATACGTTGATAAGTGTCTAAGTTAAACAATTGATGGTTGAGAATATAACGCATGAATCCCCATTGAACCACTGAAAATACAATGATGATAATTGTATGACGAAGTACATTAGGACGCATAGCCATCGGTTTTCACCTCAAAAGTTAACCTGCGTATTATGACATTTATGAGAATTTATCTCAATTCGAACCTTAATAAATAGGATCGTACTTATAAAAAAAGACCCTGTTAAAAACAGGGTCTTTCATGTTGAATAAAGAATTAAGCTTCCTTAGTTTCAACTTTTGCCTTTTCACGTAAGCGAATACCAAGGTCACGTAACTGATTTGGCTCAACTGGCGCAGGTGCTTGAGTAAGCGGACATTCAGCCGTTTTAGTTTTCGGGAATGCAATCACATCACGAATAGAAGATGAACCAGTCATCAACATGACTAAACGATCAAGACCAAATGCCAAACCACCATGCGGAGGTGCACCAAATTTTAATGCATTTAGCAAGAAGCTAAATTTCTCTTCAGCTTCTTCTTCACCAATACCTAAAGCTTCAAAAATTGCTTTCTGCATTTCTAAAGTGTAGATACGAAGTGATCCGCCACCAATTTCAGTACCGTTGAGTACCATATCGTAAGCGACTGAAAGTGCTTGACCTGGATTGTTTTTCACTTCTTCAACACTTGATTTCGGTAAGGTGAATGGGTGATGAACAGATGTCCATTTACCATCATCAGTTTCTTCAAACATTGGGAAATCTACAACCCAAAGTGGCGCCCACTCGCAAGTCGACATATTCATGTCATGACCAATTTTGATACGTAAAGCGCCCATTGCATCGTTGACTACTTTGGCTTTATCTGCACCGAAGAATACGATATCGCCATTTTCAGCACCCACACGTTTTAATAGATCGAGTACGATTGGCTCGATAAATTTAACGATAGGGGACTGTAAGCCTTCAACACCTTTTTCAAGTTCATTGACTTTGATATAAGCCAAACCTTTTGCACCATAGATACCCACGAATTTAGTATATTCGTCAATTTGACTACGTGGTAATGAACCAGCACCTGGTACGCGAAGTGCTACAATACGACCTTTAGGATCTTTTGCAGGTCCGGCAAATACTTTGAACTCTACGTCTTGCATCATGTCCGCAACATCTACAAGTTTCAAAGGAATACGTAAGTCCGGTTTATCTGATGCATAGTCACGCATTGCATCTGCATAAGTCATGCGTTGGAATTTATCGAATTTTACGCCAAGAAGTTCATCGAACATTTTGACTGTCATACCTTCCATCAAATCCATAATATCATCATCGTTTAAGAACGATGTTTCGATGTCGATCTGAGTGAATTCTGGTTGACGGTCTGCACGTAAGTCTTCGTCACGGAAACACTTAGCAATTTGGTAATAACGATCTACACCACCAACCATCAACAATTGTTTGAATAATTGTGGTGATTGTGGAAGGGCATAGAAACTGCCATTTGAAACACGGCTTGGCACTAAATAGTCACGTGCACCTTCTGGAGTAGCACGTGTTAGGATTGGTGTTTCAACGTCAAGGAAACCATGTTCATCTAAATAGTTACGAATCAGTGTGGTGACTTTAGAACGGAAACGTAAACGGTCAATCATCTCTGGGCGACGAATATCAAGGAAACGATATTTCAGACGGATTTCTTCAGAAATGTTGGCATTTTCATCATTCAATGGGAATGGTGGGGTTTCAGATGCCGCAAGAACTTCGATTTCTTTACCTAAAACTTCGATTTGACCACTGACCATATTGGCATTTTCAGTCCCTTCGTAACGACGACGGACACGACCCACAATTTTTAATACATATTCTGAGCGCGCTTTATCCGCTGTTGCAAATGCTTCTGGAGTATCTGGGTCAATCACGACTTGAACGAGACCATCACGATCACGCATGTCAAGGAAAATTACACCACCGTGATCACGACGACGATGTACCCAGCCACACAGGGTTACAGTTTGGTCAATTTGAGCTTCGGTTAAAGAACCGCAATAATGAGTTCGCATCATAGCGTTAGAAATCCAACTATATGGGTTAAGGAAGCGAATACGTAAACAGCGCATCGCCTAAAAATGTAATGTGAGATTATGCCTCTTTGAGCGGTGAGTCACAAGGACTTGCATTAAAAACTACACTTTGCCTAATGAATTTAAGCTCATTCGCCTAAAATTTTAGTGATTAAACCGGCAAAGATTAAATGAAGGCATTTAAACAATGGCAAAATATTTCTTGTGATTTAAATAAAGGAAAAGGCAGCAGCCTAAGCTAAAACAGATCATGGAGGCTTGAGTAAAAACTTTCATAAAGAAACCAATCAGTATATAAAGATCAGTTTGTTGGGGAATCAAGCCGCTTTCATTTGCTGCATGAATATAATAAAGACAGCCGCTAAAAAAGGAAATGGCAAACAATGATAGGCAGAAGACAGAGACTTTACGGTTCAATGGTTCAGCGCTTCTATATTTAAAAAAATAGTGTAATCCCATCCAGAACAAGAATGGTAAAGCAACAATTGAACAACCAATTTGTAGGACTTTATGCATAGGGTAAATATGGTCAAGGATCGTGACAGATTGTGCTAAAAAGTCGCTAAAGGCAAAAGTTCTAAAGTCTAAATGGGTTAAACCATCCCAAATAATATGAGTTGCAGTCCCTAATAAAATGGCCAATATGATCCAAAATAAAAATTTAAAAAAATTTGAAATTGACTGGATGTTAAGTGGTTTATAAATACCCAAAAACTTAAACAATAAGGGACGATATAATACATACCATAACAAGCAGAATAGCAATCCAACACATAAATCTGGATAAATTATGCCTTTAAACTGATGGTTTAAATGAATTTCAGTTTGTACAAGCATACGATATAGGTCAGGCGTCATTGTACCAATTGCGAGTGCTGCAATCGGTAAACGATGACCTGAAAGTTTAGAAAGAGGTGGTGCTAAAACAGCGTGAGACAGAGTAAAAGGCATTAAATTTCAAATGGCAAAGATGACTTTGATTTGATTCTAAACAAAATAGGTTATAGGAAATGTTTTTTATTGCAAAAATATTGAAATGTTATAATATAACATAAATTCAAAACATCGAGCTTCGAGAGCATCCCATGTCTTTTTCTAAAAGCGCACTGACACTTTCAATAACCGCGATTATTTCGACCTCCATTTGGGCAGAAAATCAAACCACTACAGAGAAAAATCCACAACAATTAGAAACCATTACTGTTGTTGGTCATCCATTGGTTCCAACTAATCAAGATTTCGGTGCTGCCGATGAAACTGTTTCACGTGAAAAATTACAACAATCTGGAACCACTTTAGGTGAGGCACTCAAAGGCGAACTCGGGGTATATTCCAATACATTTGGAGCAGGTTCGAGTCGTCCTGTGATTCGAGGTCAAGAAGGAGCACGTGTAAAAGTTACTCAAAATGCCACGGAAACCATGGATGTTTCTAGCCTATCTCCAGACCATGCTGTCACTGTAGATCCACAGCTTGCGCAGAATATTGAAATTGTGCGTGGACCTTCGACACTCCTTTATGGTGCAGGTTCAGTCGGTGGTTTAGTAAATGTGGTGGATAGCAAAATTCCAACCAACATGCCTGAAAATGGTTATGAAGGTAATGTTGGATTACGCTATAACACCGGTAATGATGAAAAAATGGCACATGCAGGTGTCACAGTTGGTCTGGGTTCAAATGTAGCATTACGTGTTGAAGGATTAAAACGCGATGCCAATGATTACGTTACACCAGACTATGTGGTGACAGAAGAGCATGGTGATCATGCACACAGCAGCAAACAACGCCGCGTAGGCAATACTTTCTCAGAATCAGATAATGTCAATGTCGGTTTATCGTGGATTGGTGAGCGTGGTTTTGCCGGTATTTCTTATAGTAATCGTCAAGATCAGTATGGCTTACCTGGACATAGCCATGAGTATGAGTCATGCCATTTACATGGTTTGTCCCTCCATTGTGGTGGGCATGATGAGGGTGATGATGATCACTCTGGACATGATCATGGGGATGAAGATCATGATCATGCTGAAGCAGGTCCATGGATTGATATGAAGACGGAACGTTATGATTTCCGTTCTGAGTTGAATGAACCTTTTGCAGGCTTTAAGAAACTGCGTGCACAAGCAAGCTATACCGATTATAAACATGATGAAATTGAAGATGGTACAGCAATGACGACCTTTAAGAGTAAAGGTTATGAAGGTCGTGTCGAGTTAGTACATAATCCTGTTGCTGCGTGGGAAGGTGTTTGGGGTGTACAGGCAAGTCAACAGAAGTTAGACATTACTGGTGAAGAAGCAGTTCTTGCTCCCAATAAGACACAAAAATATAGTCTGTTTGGCTTGGAACATCGTCAATTTGGTGATTTTCATGTCGAGTTGGGGACCCGTTTTGATCATCAGAATGTCGATGTAGATTCTGAACAAAAAGATTTCAATGGAAATGCCTTCTCATATTCCGGTGCTGTGAATTGGACTTTTGCTCCGAATTACACACTCTCTTTAACAGGTTCTCATCAAGAACGTTTACCTTTGGCACAAGAGCTGTATGCGGATGGTAAACACTATGCAACCAATACCTATGAACTGGGTAATGAAAATCTAGATAAAGAAAAGTCAAACAACGTTGAACTCGGATTACATTTTGACAATGACAAGCTCAGCTATCATGTGCATGTATACCACAATTGGTTTGACAACTATATTTATGCCAAAACGCTAGATCAATATGAAAACTTCCGTTTAATTAAATATAGCCAAGACAAAGCCAAGTTCTACGGTACAGAAGGTGAAGTTGCGTACCAGTGGAATGACGTCTACAAAACCAGTATGTTTGGTGATTATGTGCGTGGAAAAATTGAAGATGAAAATGCACCACGTGTTCCAGCAGGGCGTTTGGGCGCGCGTGTAAACGCTGACTTTGATGATCATTGGTCTGGTTCTGCCGAATACGCGCATGTATTTAATCAGGATAAGTTTGCTTCTTACGAGCAAGAGACCAAAGGCTATAATATGGTAAATGTAGGTTTGGCTTATAAATATCCATTGTCAAATCAACAGGAAGCAAAAGTATTCTTTAAAGCAAATAATCTGTTAGATGAGAAAGTGTATGATCACACTTCTTTCTTGGCAAATATTCCACAAATGGGACGTAACTTTGTGATTGGAATGGATTATAAGTTCTAACTTATTTGTGTTTATTCACCAAATCGATATTGAAAAATAAAGGAATCCGACCTAGGCTCTAAGTGTCTGTTCATGATTTATTAATCTTTACTTGAACCCAAGTGATTGATGAGTTGTACAGACCCTGAATGAGTCTAGGTCTTTTTTATGCGTATTTTCAATAGAATTCACAGTAAGCTGAATTGGTCAAAACGCCGTTATTTCGGCATTATTTTGAGTGTATTGGCTTTGGGCTATCTCGCATCAGCGATTTATCACACCTATAAACCCATGCCAAAAAGTTTAAATTTCACCGGACCTCTGCGTCATGCAGATGTGAAATTCATTGCCGATGAAACCTATATTGATGCGCATGGTAAACAACAACTTGATCAGCATATTTTTGATCAAGTTTTACAATTAATTAAGCAGGCAAAAACCACAATTGTAATTGATATGTTTTTGTTTAATAGCGAAGTGGGGGAATCAAAAGTTCAACAACGTCAATTAACTCAGCAGTTGACGCAGGCCTTAGTCAATCAGAAAGTTGTGAATCCTGCACTGGAAATTAAATTTATTACAGATCCAATTAATTCAGTGTATGGCGGTATTCAACCTGAACAATATCGTCAATTACGCTTGGGTGGCATTGAGGTGATTGAAACCAATTTGACGCCATTACGTGCCTCGAATCCAACATGGTCTGGGATTTGGTATTTGTGCTGTCAGGATATCGGAAACAATCCTGAGAAAGGTTGGTTGAACAATCCTTTCGGTAAGGAAAAAATCACAGTACGTAGTTATTTAAACTTATTTAATTTTAAAGCAAATCATCGTAAAACTATTGTTGTTGATACCGATGAGGGCTGGAAAACCATCGTGACTTCTGCCAATCCCCATGATGGAAGCTCACGCCATTCGAATGTTGCTTTGTTGGTCGATGGTGCAATCGCAACAGATATTTTGACATCGGAACAAGCCGTTGCACATTTATCTGGTGCAGATACGCCAATGATTGTTTTTGGGAAATTGCCTGAAAATTCAAATGCGCCTCAAGTTCAAGTATTGACCGAAAAAGCAATTTATGATGCAGTTTTAAACATGCTGGCATCCGCAAAAGCCAATGACCAAATTGACTTGGCCATGTTTTATTTATCTGAGCGCAAGATTGTTCAGGCATTGATTGCTGCAAAAAAACGTGGAGTAAAATTAAGAATTTTGCTCGACCCCAATAAAGATGCTTTTGGTCGTCAGAAAAACGGGATTCCAAATCGTCAGGTTGCTTCAGAATTACATGATGAAGGCATTGACGTTCGTTGGTGCAATACACAGGGTGAACAATGCCATAGTAAGATGATGATAAAGCGCAATGTTCAATCAGCAGAGATGATTTTAGGTTCAGCCAATTTTACCGCACGTAATTTGAAGAACTATAATTTAGAAACAGATTTGCGCGTTTTAGGTCATCCACAACAGCAAGTGTTTATTGATGCTGAACAATATTTCAATACAGCTTGGTCAAATTTAAATGGTCGCCAAATGAGTGTGGATTACAGCAAATATGCCGATGATTCGAAATTGAAATATGCAATCTACCGTTTTATGGAGTGGAGTGGTTTATCAACCTTTTAAAAACTTTTAAAAAAATGTACCGAAATGAATGGCATTCGGTACATAATCTGCAGCTGAGTATATTTTAATAACAACGCTGAGCTTGTATGAGAACTTTACAAACGTCACTTTTAACATCCTTTTTTATATTCAGCCTTATTGCTTCACCATTGAGTTCTGCTGAAAATCCTTTATTGACTCAGGCAAAAATATTGCAAACAGGTAGCCCCACTGTTTTAATCAATGCTGACAAAGCAATTCAGTTACTTCAACAGGCATCCAGTCAAGGAGATGCGGAAGCCTACTTTTTACTTGCAAAGTATTATTCTAATTCAGCAGATTATCGGTTTTTACCTGAAAATAATAATTTATACAAACAGTTACGTTTGGAGGCTGCACAACGTGGAAATTTTGACGCCTATTTATCATTGGCTTTAGAAGCTGAAGTGGCTGAGGGCTTTGGTATTTCGAGTGATATCAAACAAAATTTATTAAAAATTCGTCCGAAAATTTTAAAACTTGCTGAACAAGGTGATACGGAGGCGATTCGGACGTTGGTTTATGCATTGGATAATGATGCAGACGGGTATAGCGATGAACAGTGTCAGTGGCTATATCGAGCAGTCCAAAAAGGAGACACCTTAAAAGCAGGTGAGTTGATTCAAAACTGCCCAGAAAAAATATTAAAAAGACTGGGTGCCAAGACAAAACAAGACTATGCAGCAGTGCATAAAGACAGTGATCAAGCTTATTTTAGAATGCTTCAGCAACGTTCTAATCAAGGCGATATAGGCGCAAAAATCAAATTACTTGATGATTATGCTTCAGACACATATTTATCGGACAAGGAGATAAAGCAACTTGAAAACGGAATTTTGGCACATTATGAAAAACAGGCTGCCAAAGGTGCGAGTGATGCTTATTTGATGCTCGCATTAAAAAAAGACACAGATAAAGAGAAGCAATATTTGTATGGCAAGGCTGCTTCACTCAATAATCATGTTGCGTTAACGGAGCTGGGATCTGATTATTTACTGATGAATGATGAAGATCAAAAAGATGTTCAGAAAGGATTGGATTATTTAAAGAAAGCAGCAGCTCAAAATGATCCTGAGGCGCTAAATTATCTTGGTGTCTGGTATTTCAATGAAGAAAATCAAGATCATGATGAAGTGCTTGCCCAAAAATATTTCAAACATGCTGCGGAGTTGGGATCAGTCAATGCAATGGATAATCTCGCACGTATTGCGGATGAGCCTGAGGATTATCGTTGGGCGGTTTTAGCATACGAAAATGGATCATCTGAGGAAGATACACAAAGTAAAGCTTTAGAGGCGTACCAAACGGGTAAGGGGACAACGAAAGACCCCGTTAAAGCTAGAAAGCTTAAAACCTATATACAGATGCGCGCACAATTCAATAAAAACCTCGGTGGTTTGATTGAAAGTTTGAATAATGATAGTGAGCAAGCTGAAACCGAAGCGAAGAACCGAAAAAGATAGATTCGGTTCTTTGCGTTTTATGCAGATTATGGATGGGGTGGAATTATCTGATCCAAATCCTTATCCGGGACTTGATCTAACTCATGTAAATCAGTTTTTATTTTCCATTTCGCAGGATCCTCAACAGGCTTGGGCAAACGTGCTTCAAGCCAATCACAGACTACGTCAGGGGGAAAGTCTGGATGATTGCATTGAATGACCCACGTTAAAAACTGCTTTGCCTCCCCATTCATATAAGGCGGTGGCGAAACAGGTAGAAACTGGGTAGGAAGTCGTTCATTTTTAGAAATGTAATTTAAAACATGACCCAGTTCTTGTACGGTTTGCCATGCGAGTGGATGGTCAATATTGATTTGAAATTTGAACCACCAAGCATGTTTGCCATCTGAACCATAGCTATCAATAAATGCTTCTTGCACACTAGGGACTTTGCAAAAAAATTGATGTAAACGGTCAAAGCTCAGTTCAGCCACAATACAGCACTCATCAGATTAAAACTATATTTTATCAGATTGATATCAGAATTTGCCCAAGTTGATGTATAAACAGTTAAACAAGATAAATAATGAATGTTATTTATCCACAATTTCTCTGTAATGATGTATTAAAATGATAGATCTGCGGAAGTTTGGAGGTTGAAATGAAACAGATACTCAGTTCAAGTGTCTTAATGTTGATGCTTTCAGGCGTTTCGGCAACGACATGGGCAGATGGTAAAGATTGGGGAAACTATCGCAGCGTTGAACGCCCTCAAAAGAAATATCCAACCACGACGTATAAATATACAGATCAATACGGTCGACAAATGACGCAGGAAATTCCTGTCCGACCACAATATCCACGACCATATCCGTCTTATCCAAGTTACCCCAATCGACCTTATCCACATCCAAATCATCCGAATCCAACTTATCCACCGCAAAATGGGGTGACAATTATTTATAACCATCAGTTTCCGACACGCACGGAGTATTCAGGCAACAGTTATGGCTATGTAAATGGAGAGGGTGGTCAGATTGAAAGCTCGCACTATACGTTAATTAGTGATTGGCGTCGTTATGGTTTACCTGATCCACAGGTTGGAATGCACTGGATCTTTGAAAGTGGACGTTATTTACAAGTACCGAATGACCGTTAATTCTACTTTGCGTTGATTATGTTCAGACATAGAGTGTGAAAGCTTTAATCTAAAAATAATCAAACCTTCTGTGCTGTATTGTCGATCTCAACCAAACTTGCTATTGATTTTATAGCACTGAGAAGGTTTTATTTCTGATGGAGATAAAGAAATTAACGGTTAGGCTAGCTCGTCATCCTCAGGTCGTGGTGTTTTTCCAAGTGCTAGTGGTTTTTCAGTATGTTTATCCCGAATAACAGAGGGATAGGTCCAAGACGCATAACGTACAATTAAGATTGCAATCGCCAAAATTAAAACTGAACCTGTAATGATCAGCAAATCCATATCCGCTTTATGATCGTGCTGGATATCTGAAATCAATAGCCGGGTCAGTGCTGTAATCGCGATATAAATTAAAAAGCGAACAGGCATGTGATTGGTTTTAAAGTAAATACCCACCATTGCCCCTAATTCTAAGTAAATAAACAGAAGTAAAATATCATCGATACTGGCGTACCGTTTTACGGTCAAAATTTCGAGGATGGTATGTACGGCGGACCATGCAATCATGCAACCAATAATAAACAGTGCAATATAATGAAAAGCTTCTACGGCAATATTGCCTAATTTGTCGAGGAGGTTTTCTATTTTTTCTATACGTGGATCTTTATTCATGACATCCTCCATTTCTATGCAGTATTGTGAATTAAACATCATGCAAATTTCATGCACATGAAAAAGAGGCGATTTCATTTTAACAATGAGTCTGTTTATGTGAATGGAAGAAGAGTAATGATCCCTCTTCTTCCAAAGGGATTTATGTTTTAGGCGATAGCTCAAATACTGTTTTATTTTAAATAAGATGAGATTGAGATTAAAATAATTTTTTAAATTCAACTTTATTGTAAGTGGACAGAAATAATGAAAATAAGTTTCAGAACTGTATGTTTCAGTGCTCTATTATTCACTCAATTCGCCAATGCTGAGGTGGTTAAAATTCCAACAGTTTCAGAAGCCAAACAAGCGACTGCTGAGTTGCTGGGAAACCAAATCGGTGCAATGATTTCAGAGGTTAAATTGGGAACATGTATTCCTGCCGTAAATGCTACCCATTCAGGGCAAATAGCATGCACTGTTTCAGTCAAATTAGGTGCTGCAACCAATGAAACACAATCTGATTTTTATCAAGATAAAGATAAATGGGTTGCGATGCCGAGTGAGTCTCAAGACAAATTACCATTTCCAGACCCTAAACTACATTAATGATCGGACAATAAAAAACGTCCGAATGATCGGACGTTTTCTCACTTATTTCAGTTTATTCTGAGATTAAGCTTGAGTGGTAAAATAATCTTCGCTGAAGTTCATCAATACTTCCGCACCGGCTTTGATTTTTGCAATGCGTGCGTGTAGATCAGGCAAGATACGCTGGATGAAGTAGTGTGTAAGCGCCAATTTGTCTTGATAGAACTGACCTTGTTTATTTTTTGCAGCATTGGCAATCCGTGCAAACATATAGGTAAAGCTCAACAAACCTACAGCGTGTAAATAGTCTACAGCAGCAGCATTCGAGAAGTCAGCATTTTCTTTTGCACGTTCTAAAATGTGTTGCGTGATCATGTCCACTTCAGTCGCTACATCTAATGTTGCATCTTTGATAAAGTTCAGATCAGTGTCTAAATCATTAGCGAAATCACGGATTTCAGCGATATATTCAGCAATAAATTCACCATTGCACTTTATGGTTTTACGACCAATCAAATCCTGTGATTGAACGCCGTTTGTACCTTCATAGATTTGCGCAATACGTAAATCACGTACACACTGTTCCATGCCCCATTCACGAATAAATCCGTGACCACCGAAAACCATCTGTGCATCAATCGCTGCATCAAAAGCAGTATCGGTTAAATAGGCTTTTGCAATTGGCGTTAACAGTGCTACACGATTATTCGCTTTGGCGATCGCTTCAGCATCGGTTGAAAACTTAGTAATGTCGAGCTGTTGTCCAACATAGACAGCAAAGGCACGAGAAGCTTCATTGTTGGCACGCGCATTCAATAACATGCGACGTACATCACCATGGACAAGAATGCTGTCTGCAGGCTTGTTTGGAGATTGAACACCATTTGCGCTACGACCTTGAAGGCGATCAGTCGCATATTGTGCAGCATTTTGGTAAGCATATTCTGAAGCACCAAGACCTTGAATACCCATAGACAGACGTTCGTAATTCATCATCACGAACATTGCTGCTAACCCCTCGTTTTCTTTACCCACCAGATAACCCTTAGCTGCATCAAAATTCATGACACATGTTGCAGAGGCTTTGATTCCCATTTTGTGCTCAATTGAACCAGGACCAGCAGTGTTGCGTTCACTCAATGAACCATCTGCATTGACAAGAAATTTAGGTACGATAAAGAGTGAAATACCACGTGAACCAGCAGGTGCATTTGGTGTTTTTGCTAAAACGAGGTGAATGATATTTTCAGCGAGATCATGGTCACCCCCTGTAATAAAGATTTTCGTACCAGTAATGTTGTACGTACCATCTTCATTTGGTTCTGCTTTGGTTTTGATGATACCTAAATCTGTACCTGCATGTGGTTCAGTCAGACACATGGTTCCAGACCATTCACCTGAATAAATTTTAGGGAGATACGTTTCTTTTTGCTCTTGAGATGCATAGCTGTTCAATGCCATACCGGCGCCGACAGAAAGAAGCGGGTAGAGCATGAAAGAAGGATTGGTTGCAAATAACATTTCATCTGCAAGTACAGTCAGCATTTTCGGCATTGCCTGACCGCCCCATTCCTCATCTGCGCCTAAACCGATCCAACCACCCTCAGCATATTGTTGGAAAGCTTCTTTAAAGCCAGCAGGTGTAGTGACTTTGCCATTTTCATAATGTGCGCCTTCTTCATCACCGGTACGGTTGAGCGGAAGCGTAACATTCTGAGCAAATTTAGCCATTTCTTCTAAAATCGCTTCAGCCGTTGCTGCATCAACATGAGCAAGCTTTTCATTGGCTTGCCAGAATTGTTCTGCATTGAAAACATCATTTAAAATGAATTTCATATCTGCAAGTGGCGCATTATAAATTGGCATCTTCGTTCACCTGTTTATTGTTTGAATCTTAGACTCAGACCAGTGTAATCAACAATGATGAATGTTGTTAGATGATCTAAGTGAAATTACGGTCTATTTATAAAGAAAAAGGACTGCCAAAGCTATGACCGTCCTTTCTCTATTTCTGCACTCTTGAGTACAGTTTTTAAATGTCTAATTCGACATTCTACTTAGAATGCAAAATCTTCAGCATCTAATGACATCAAAGGATCTAAGCCACCTGCTATCACATCTACATGTGAGCGAACACGTGGAAGAATCTTTTTGAAGTAGAAACGAGCAGTCTTGATTTTTGCATTGTAGAAACCAGTTTCAGTAGAACCTTCAGCTAATTTCTGTTGAGCAACAAGCGCCATGCGCGCCCATAAGAATGCCAGTGTTACATAGCCAGAGAAGTATAAGTAATCTACCGCTGCAGCACCCACTTCATCAGGGTTTTGCATTGCTTTCATACCGATCTGCATGGTTAAATCACCCCACTCTTTATTCAGAGCAGCCAATGGTTCAACAAATTCTTTGAGCTCAGCATTGTCTTTGTTTGCTTCCGCAAATTTATGGATAATCTTGGTGAAGTCTTTCAACATTGCACCTTGAGTTCCCAATACTTTACGACCTAACAAATCAAGTGCTTGGATTTCAGTCGTACCTTCGTATAAGCAGGAGATACGGGTATCACGTACAATTTGCTCCATACCATGTTCAGAAATAAAGCCGTGACCACCAAATACTTGTACACCATGTTTCGCAGACTCTGAACCTGTTTCAGTTAAGAATGCTTTTGCGATTGGTGTCAATAAAGACAAGATGTTGTCAGCGAATTTACGATCTTCTTCAGTTACGCCTTGTTCTACGATATCTGCATATTGAGACAAGAAGTAAACCAGTGCACGACCGCCTTCAGCAAATGCTTTTTGCGTCATCAACATGTTGCGCACAGCAGGGTGAACAATGATTGGATCAGCTTCTTTCTCCGGCGCTTTAGGACCAGACAGTGAACGCATTGCCAAACGATCTTTGGCATATGCAAGTGCGCCCTGGAAAGATGACTCTGATGCAGTTAAACCTTGAACAGCGGTACCAATACGTGCAGTGTTCATGAAGGTGAACATGCAGTGTAGACCTTTGTTTTCTGGTCCAATTAAGAAACCTTTCGCATTGTCAAAATTGATCACACATGTGGCATTACCATGGATACCCATTTTGTGTTCGATTGAACCACAACGAACGCCATTACGGTCTGCAATAGAACCGTCCGCATTGACATTGAATTTTGGAACGATGAATAATGAAATACCTTTAGTGCCTTTAGGTGCGCCTGGTAAACGTGCGAGAACAATATGAACAATGTTCTCAGCCATGTCGTGTTCACCTGCTGAAATAAAGATTTTTTCACCAGAGATTGCATAACTGCCATCTGCCTGTGGTTCAGCTTTAGAACGGATAATACCAAGGTCAGAACCTGCATGAGATTCTGTCAAACACATTGTACCTGTCCACTCACCTGAAACCAGTTTAGGCAGATAAGTTGCTTTTTGTTCAGCAGAACCGTGATGTTCAATAGTACGTACTGCACCATGAGAAAGACCAGGATACATGCCCCAAGCCCAGTTTGCTGCACCGACCATTTCAGAAATAGCTGTTGCCAATGAACCTGGTAAGCCTTGACCGCCATGTTCTTCAGGAACTGAAAGAGAAGGGAAACCGAGTTCTACATATTTGTCATACGCTGCTTTAAAGCCAGTAGGGGTAGTCACCACACCATCATCCCACTTACAGCCTTCACGATCACCGATTTGGTTTAAAGGAGAAAGTTCATTTTCACAGAAATCCGCGCCAGCTTCTAAATACTGATCAATCAATTCACGGCTTACGGTTTCTTGAAACGCAGGGAGTTTAGCGTAATGTTCTTCTGCATTTAATAATTCATGCAGAACGAAGTGCATATCACGTAAGGGTGCTTTGTATTGTGGCATATCGGTTTCCTCAATACTGGTTAAACCAGATTTATAATCTTCATAAATACGATGTGTGTCTTCTATGACACATATTTGTTCTGCTACATCGTGCAACATCTTATAGTGACGTACAAGTATTTCATGGTTATTTCTCTGTGACTGTAAAGTCAAAGAAAAATGGCTTGAAACTTGTAAGTGCATTGAGTGTAAACAGTTTTCATTGAAAAATAAGGATACAAATAGTCAAAATCGTAAAAAGTTGTGTCCAATAAAATGAGGGTAAAAACTATGAACTATCAGATGAAAATTGGCTAAAAAATAATGGAATCATTCAAGTCATGATAAACTATATAAAAATAGTGGTTTGATGCTGATTTTATAGTGAATCAGCCATTCCATTTACGCTTGTAAGTTTCAGTGTTGCTGGATATTATTCAGATTTTTCAGCCCAGAGCTGTTCTACAATTTGTTCAGTTGAATATTCAAAGTATTTGCCGTTCTGATCTTTATTGCGCTGAAATAAGCGATGATGAAAATATTTAAAATTAAGTTCTAAAAAATGATAGAAATAACCGCCTGGAAAGACGGTACGAATATAAAAAGAATAAATAAAAGCATTTTCTTGTTGGGCAGTAAAATCCGACTTTTTAATTCGTTGAACAATCTCAGTCAGTTCTTGCCTTGAAATATCCTTGAGCATTTTAGGCTCGGGTAGGCAAATATCAAAGCTTAAGTTTTCGATGCCTTCGGCTTCCCACCACTCCCAAAGATCATATTGACTGATATCTTTAAGAGTGATTTGTGTAAGTTTTTCACTGAGCTTTTGATATTCTACGCAGTCTTCATCACCGAATTCATCACACATGCGGGTGTAATTGGCAATCAATTCGAGCACAGTCGGATAAAGTTGTTGTGCCGTTTCGAAATCGGGTTCTATTTCTGTACGAAGTTTATTCATGGTTAATTACTAGAGTTCTTGCGAAAATAAGCTTTGGGACGATTTTTAAAAGTATGCGAGTTGCAAGTATTGAATGCTGATTTTTTGACTATAGCTAATCTCTAAAGGTTTTATCACAAAAATACCCTGTAAAATACCATTTTGTGCGGCTTTAGAGTGTGCTAATAAATTAAGTAATCACTTATAACGAAAGAAGTCTATTTTATCGTATAAAACATTGACTAAAAAATCATGAACCTATCGAATTCGCTTTGGATGCCGTCAGGGGGGAATCGTGTCCTCTCCTTTGGATCATCTGCTTTACTTAGACGAGCCAAAGGTGATTTCTATCAAGGAGAAGATTACGAAGCTTAAATCATGACTGAAATTCACCTACTGAACGCTCTTTTGCCCAGTCACGCAAGATAAATTTCTGCAACTTTCCTGTTGATGTTTTTGGAATCTCACAAATCACGACACTTTTGGGTACTTTAAAACGTGCCAAATGCTGTTTGCAAAACTCAATCACTTCCTCAGAAGTTGTTTCTGCACCTTGCTTCAGCTCAATAAAAGCGCAAGGCACTTCTTGCCAACGGGGATCAGGTTGAGCAACCACCGCTGCTGTCATAATGGCAGGGTGGGTATAGAGTACTTCTTCTACCTCCAATGAGGAGATATTCTCACCACCGGAAATAATGATGTCTTTAGAGCGATCCATGATTTTTGCATAACCATCGGGTTGGCAAACGGCTAAATCACCGGTATGAAACCAGCCTCCCTTAAATGCTTCTTCAGTCGCTTGGGTGTTTTTTAAATAACCTTTCATCACAATGTTGCCACGGAACATAATTTCCCCCATGGTCTTGCCATCATTTGGAACAGGTTGCATTGTTTCTGCATCTAGTACACGCATACCATCTTGCAAAGGATAAGGAACACCTTGACGCGAATGTAATTGAGCCTGCTCTTGTATTGACAAATCACTCCATCCCGCTTGTGATGCACATAATGCCGAAGGACCATAGGTTTCTGTAAGTCCATAAACATGATTTACTTGAACCCCAATATGATGCATACCCTCAATAATCGCCGCCGGAGGTGCCGCGCCAGCCACCATGACTTCAACATGATGTTTAAATTTAATCTGCTTATCTTTTGGTGTGTTAATCAACATTGATAAGACAATCGGCGCACCACAGAAATAATCAACTTTGTATTGATCAATCAGTTTGTAAACCAGTTCAGGGTCAATTTTACGTAAACAGATATTGGTACCGCCATTGGCTGCTACAGTCCAGGCAAAACACCAGCCATTGCAGTGAAATAGGGGAAGTGTCCATAGATATTTACAACGGGGTGTCATACCACATGCGATGATATTGCTTGCGGCATTAATATAAGCACCACGATGGTGATAGACCACACCTTTGGGATTGCCTGTTGTTCCAGAGGTATAATTCAGGCTGATGGCATCCCATTCATCTTGAGGTAAGTGCCATTCAAAATCGGGATGTCCACCTTGAAGCCATTGTTCATATTCGATTTGACCAATACGCGGAGACATATCATTTTTC
This sequence comes from Acinetobacter nematophilus, assembly GCF_026344175.1. NCBI lineage: Bacteria > Pseudomonadati > Pseudomonadota > Gammaproteobacteria > Moraxellales > Moraxellaceae > Acinetobacter > Acinetobacter nematophilus. The sequence continues at coordinate 692,769 of NZ_JAPKMY010000001.1, read as the reverse complement.
TCATATTCAACGTCAGCAACATCAATGATATAGATACTCTGAGACAGCATGCTTACAGCTTCTTGCGCCAATGCCGCAAATTCAGGGTCAACCAAAAGTACTTTGGTTTCTGCATGTTCTAACATGAATGCGATGGTTTTCGCATCTAAACGGGTATTCAAGGTGTTTAATACAGCCCCAGCCATAGGGACGGCAAAATGCGCTTCGACCATAGCCGGAATATTCGGTAAAAGAACGGAAACCGTATCATTTTTCTCAATGCCTAGATTGCGTAATTGATGTGCAAATTGGCGACAACGTTGATAAGTCTGTCGCCAAGAAATATGGCGCTGACCATGGACGATTGCATCCTGATCGGGATAAATATAAGCCGCGCGTTCTAGGTAACGTAAAGGTGATAATGCTACAAAATTTGCAGGTGTGCGTGGTAATTCATCATATGCACTGACCATGTTGAGCTCCGTCTCTATTTGTTCTAATGTCCATGCTTAAAAGATAGGCACAACAAGAACAAAATTCATTTATGCTTTAGTCGAGTATGGGTCAAAATGTAAATATATTTACATAGTTTAGTTCTATTAGGATTTAAAGCTGAATTGTAAAAATATGAATTAAATAAATATTTTAATTAATTTTTGACACTTCGAAAGTCTTGATGCTGTCTGGATATTTACCTATTTAAATACTAAGAAATTGAACTTATGAGTTTAGTTTTTTTATACTCAGTTGGAGAAAATCCTGTCCATTTCTTGAATGCGCGACGAAACTCTCTCAGCTCACTAAAGCCTAAATTAAAACTGATTTGGCTGATTGATTGATTGTCTTCAAGCCATTGCTTGGCTTTATGTTCTAAAACTTGTTGCTTTAAGTGCTGAAAACTCAGACCATCGTTAAGTAGTAAACGCCTTAAGTGGCGTTCACTTAAATGGAAATGCTGTGCAGCCTGCTGCATATCAAAACGCTCTGGCAAATGACTTTCAATTAAATGCTGTAATACATGAACTATACTGTGTTGATTGATTTGATTAAATTGCTTTAATGCTTGCTGACACATTTGGATCGCAATTTGGTAGTTAACTGGACTATGATTTTTAAGTGGTTTGGCTAATAGGGTATTTGGAAATCGAATCACATTTCTGTTGCTTTTAAAAATTACGGGGCACTGAAAAATACGTTGATAATCTTGTAAGTACGCGGAATGATCATAGCTGAGTTCTAAGCTGATGAGTTCATAATCCTGATCCAACATCATGTTTAAACAGGTCATGATACTGGCAAAAACTTCATCGCAAAAAAATGCTTTGAGTGAACCACAATCACTGCGTTCAATCAGCTCGATTTCACAATAGTTTTGACTCAAATGAACACTTAAATCCAAAACACTGCCTGAAATAGGGTGATACTGCAAAGCTGTTTCCAGTGCTTCTGCAACAGTTTTGCACGCTTGCATTGCGAAACCCAAAATACCAATGGAAATTTGACCTTCATGGCTACCCAATAATAAACCTAGATGCTTTTGTTGAGTACAGTTGAGAGCCTGCTGAATTACCCTGCAAAGTTCCGAAAACGCAACAAAACCTTGCCCTTGGCGAATCTGTTCCAAGTCAAGATTTTGTGGTTTAAACCAATCTTCATATTGCCAATCTTGTTGTTCCCCATAATGAATCAAACTGGTGAGAATCATAGGTGGAATATAAAATTGTGTATTGGTAAATTCCTTTTGTTGTGAGCCCATAAAGTCCGTTTAGCCCCCCATATTGTTGTTGCTTTTACCCTAGTTGGTATCGCATATTTTTGATTAATATTCAATCTAGTTCTAGTGTTGTATTAGGGGCAGTTGACAATTCGCCTATGTTTGCGACTAGGTGTGTTTTTAGACGATTTTAGACGCGAAATACGAAATTTAGTCATTCTAAATAAGTAGTTCGAAACGAAGAAGCGGCAAAAAACACGCTAGTCCCCGCTACGCCTTGCGCTGCAAACAAAGCAGTGCTTTGTTCTTGCTCAGGGTTGTGGCTAAAATTATCTCAGGTTACGTTATGAAACTTGAAAATAGTCTCGCTATTCTCTTCGTTTCCTGCTTTGCCTGCTCAATTTTAACCTACACCGCAAGCCATTTATGAAATGTCAACGGACCCTACTTAAAAATGATAAAGGAATATCGTATATGTTTTGGGTAGGCTGGGCTAAACACGAGATTGAAATTCAACCACAGGGTTATGCCATGTTTGGTTATGGCATGTGGTCGCATCGTGCCTATGAAAAACGTACAGCCTTATTTGCACGGAGTTTCAGTATTCGCCGTTCAGATTCAGAACAGCCTCTATTATTTTGCTGTTTGGATTTAGGTTGTATTACCTATGCAATGCGTGAAAGTGTAGTTAAAGCTTTAACTGAAAAGTTGAATGAACAATTTAATCCGCAACGATTGGTATTGATGGCGACGCATACCCATTCTGGACCAGGTGGCTGTGCCTATGAAGCATTATATAATATGCCGACCCCGGGTTTTGTTCCTGAGCATTTAAATGCTGTGATCAATGCTGCTTTGTCCAGTATTCTTCAAGCAATTCAATCGGAACAAGAAACAGAAATTTTTTATCAAACCTGTCAATTTCCTCAAGATACACCAGTCGCATGGAATCGATCATTAGATGCCTATAATCGAAATCCAGACGTGATACATCGAACTGAGGCTGAAACCCACCTTGCCTTAAACCGTGAAATGCAATTAATTGGATTTTATCGTGATCAGCAACTTGTTGCATTTATCTCATTATTTGGCGTACATGCTACATGTTTGGGTAATCAACTCAACGCACATGATGGTGATAACAAAGGTTATGCTGCGATACAGAGTGAAGCGTATTTATTGCAGCAAGGTGTTCCAAATCCCGTTGCAATTTTTGCACAAGCCACTGCTGGGGATGTATCTCCACATTTTCATGGTCCGAAACAAAATATAATTCGCAGTAGAATCAAAGGTGAAAAACAATATCAATATGCGCAACAGAATGGTCGCTATCAAAGTGAGTTGGCGATTAAAGCATTGACTGAAAGTCTAGAAAAAAGGGAAGTTCACCAAAATCAATGGAGAGGTGGACCAATAAAACTTAACGGCGGTATAGATGCTATCTTGAGTTATGTTGATTTAAGTCAGGTTGAGGTTCCGAGCGAGTTTAGTCAGGTGCCTTACAGGGTGAGAACCAGTGCTGCCTGTCATGGTGTTGGATTTATGGGGGGGACACCCGTTGATGGTCAAGGTGCAGCAAAGCCTATCCTTAAAATTTTAACACTGCTGTCAAGGCAAGTACGTAAGAAACGTTTAGCAGATCCCAATGCACCAGATTATATCAAATACAAGGCGTTGTATGAGTCTCAATTTCCCAAAGATATTGTGCTTGAGAGTCCTGATAATCGGTTGTTGGGCAAACATTTGGATTTTTCTCCAAGTGTTTTTGATCCGCTTATTGCGGAAATGAATCGTCAAGTGAAAGCAGGTGCAATTCAAACCAGTCCACTTGTTCCAAGTGTTATTCCTTTACAGATTATTCACATTGGTGCATTGGCATTGGTGTGTTGTCCGGGAGAGATTACCACGACAGCAGGGCAGCGTTTGATTCAAACAGTGGCAAAGCAACTGACAACTCATCAGATGATTTCAACCACGGCTTTGGTGTCTTATTGCAATGATTATATGGGATATATCACCACCCAAGAAGAGTATCAAGAGCAAGCCTATGAAGGTGCGCATACCTTGTATGGACAGTGGACACATGCTGCAATTCAATACAAATTTCAATATCTGGCAAGCCAACTATTGCTTGATGAGTCGCAACGCAAGTTTGATCAAGTCACTCGCCCTACAAAAATTCCACAACACGAAATAGACCTGAGAACAAATCATGGCAGTGTAAAAACTGCAGTACGCTAAAGGATCAGCATTATGAATCAGCAAAAATGGAACAATTGGTCTGGGTTTCAACATTCTCAACCAGAACATATTTTAAAACCCAGTAGTATAGATGAATTAAAAAATATTGTTCAAAACCATCATAAAATTCGTGTGGTAGGTGCTGGTCATTCATTTACCCCGTTGGTGTGTACCGATGCGACACTATTGTCCTTAGACCATTTTTCTGGTGTAGAGAACGTAAATACAGCATTAACACAAGCCAATATTTGGTCAGGAACCCGGTTGTATAATTTGGATCAATATTTAGAACCAATACAACAGTCTTTAATGCAACAGGGGGATATCGACCAACAAAGCTTGGCAGGGGCGGTATCGACTGGAACACATGGAACAGGTATGGACTTGCACTGTATTTCTGCTTATGTGGAAGCTTTCGAGCTCTTAACAGCATCAGGAGAAATACTGAGGTGTAGTCGCCTAGACAATCCCGATATTTTTGAAGCAGGGCGAGTGTCTTTAGGAAGTTTAGGGATACTCACCAAGATCACCATGCAAAACAAACCGCGTTATAAATTAAAAGAACATGTACGGCTTTGTTCGGTTAATGAATTTTTTGAAAATATCGATCTTTGGAAAACGCAACATCGTCATATTGAGTGCTTTGCATTTTCACATGCAGACCAATTGATATTAAAAACTCTAGACATCACGGATGAAGATATTCAACCGAGAAAATTATCCTGGCCATCAGAAGATGCCTTGCTTACGATATGCTGTGGTTTGACGAAGTCTTTTCCGGTATTGAATCCAAAGCTGCAAAAGTTATTAGGTGTCTTTGTCAAACCCACCACTTGCGTGGATTGGTCCAGTCAAATTTTTCCGACTCCACGCGAAACAAAGTTTAATGAGATGGAGTATCAAATTCCTGTACAGTCTGGTATGGAATGTTTACAAGCAGTATTAACCGCACTAAAACATGCGAAAGCACAAACATTTTTTCCAGTAGAATTTCGTTTTGTCAAAGGTGATGATATTTGGCTGAGTCCGTTCTATCAGCAGGATTCGATTTCAATTTCAGTCCATCAATATTACAAACAAGCTCCAAACCAATTATTTGATGAAATTGAACCGATTTTTCAGCATTATCGAGGTCGCCCACATTGGGGGAAAATGCATAATATGGGGGCTTCACAGCTCCAAGCCTTATACCCAAAATGGGATGATTTTATGCATTTAAGGGCTCAGTTGGATCCTACGCAAAAGTTTTTAAATCCTTATTTGGAAAAACTGTTCCTGAATACCTAATTCAGGTCATGGTGCATGAAAAAGGTTGAATAAGGTGGATGTTCAAAAATTAACAGTGAAAGATAGGGATATGCAATGAATCATTTTTTTGAACAATTAAATCGTGATTTAAAACAATCCGCAGATGCGCTACCGCAATTGATCATTGATGGTCAGGCTTTAGCGCAAAATTTGCAATATGCAACAACTCAGTTTAAATACGCAACCCATTTACAGCCTCGTCTTGTGGTCAAATCTTTAGCATGTATGGAATTGCTCAAGACGGTAAGTGCTAAGTTGTCCACACAACGTTTTATGGTTTTCCATTTACCTCAATTGCTACCGATTTTGGAAAATTTTTCAGAAGCTGATGTTTTACTGGGAAAGCCGATGCCTGTAAGGCTCGTACAACAGTTTTATACCCATAATCCTCAATCGAAGCACAACAATATTCAGTGGTTGGTTGATACCAAAGCACGTTTATTACAATATCTTGAGGTTGCGAAATGTTTAAAAATTCGACTTCAGGTCAATATTGAGATCGATGTAGGTTTGCATCGTGGCGGTGTGGATTCAAAAGCGCAAATGATTGATCTACTCAGGTTGATTGAGCAGCATCCTGACAATTTAAAATTTTCAGGGCTGATGGGGTATGATGCCCATGTAACGAAACTACCATCCGTCATTAAGAAAGTTGAGATGGCATATCAAGAGTCACAAGCAACTTACCAACGCTACAAAGATATGATTCAACAGCAATTTCCTCAGCTTTGGCATGCTCATCTTTGTTTTAATGGGGGAGGAAGTCCCACCTTTTATCTGCATGTGAAACAGAGTGTGTGTAATGATCTTGCTTTTGGTTCAATGTTGCTTAAGCCGAGTGACTTCGACAGTGAAGGATTGCGTGTTTTACAGGCGTGTTTATGGATTGCAACACCTGTACTAAAAGTATTGCCATATTCCCAATTGCCGGGCTTACCAATTTTGAATAAGCTTCCACATCGGTCCAAAGCATTATTTGTTTATGGGGGCTACTGGATGGCTGACTATGTCTATCCTCAAGGGATTCATCCACATGTATTATATGGGCGTAGTACCAATCAAGAAATGGTCAATGTTCCAAAAACAACTCAAATCGAAGTTGATGATTTTGTATTTCTACGACCGACTCAAAGTGAAGCTGTTATTCCTCAGTTTGCCCAACTGACTTATTATCTAGATCGAAGTTTTAAAAAATGGGAAAGCTTTAGAGAGTAATTACATATAAAGAAAACCGCCATAGAAATGGCGGTTTTTAATATGCATCTCAGTTGTTAAAGCGTTGCATTGATCGCATCTGCTATAGTTTGTATAGCTGTTTTATTGAAGTATAATTCATTGACTTCCTGACCAGTTTCGTAGTCACTAATATATTGAATAAAGTTACCTGGTATCGCCCATTCAGTATTATAAAGATTCCCCTTCATCTCTACGATTGGATCAATACCATAGACATATTTTCCAGTATTTGAGTTGATGGCATAAAGTACGTTTAACCCACCCATTGTATCTTTTTTCCAGCTTTCACCAGTAGGTAAAGGATGACTTGAAATATAATCATCTAAGGTTTTTTTATCTACGTTATCACCCTCACTGAATGTTATAGCTGGTACGTTGTAAATTTCTTGATCATTGAAACCGATAAATGATCCTTGAGGAAAAGTAAATTGGCTGTTTTTAATTTTTTCGCCAATTTCTGGTTTTTCCCAAATCATGTAATGAACCAAGTTGTTGGTCAAATATGTATATTCTTTTTGACCTTTTGAGTTAACTTTATACGCAAAAAGCTCTGAAATTTTCTTACCTGAAAGATCAATACGTTTTATATGAGTTGAAACTTGGAAGTCTGAACTTAAATTACATGAATCTGTGAACATGACAAATTGCGCTGAGTCATTATTCTGAGACAGGATGTAGCCTAATGGAATACCAGAACTGGTTAACCTACTTTTATTTGTGGTTTCAAGTTTAGATGGTGTAAGAGTATAATCAATAGAATCACTGTAGTCATCGAGTGGTAGCGCATTTTTAAGTAAATTTGTACTATTCTGAAAGAGTACGCCATTTTTCAGAATATTCGAATAAATCACAAATTGTTCATTGTTTTGTGCATCGTAATCGGTATTAAGCCAAAAAAATTCCTCATCATAAAAACCTGAACCAGCAGTTTTTAAATTTTTTGGAATTCCTTCAATACACTCAATTTTTTCAGGTTGATTAGGTATGTTGGGATTATTTGATGTTTGTTGATGATCACTTGAACCCCCACCACAGGCAGTTAATGCAATGCCAACGAGTAATACGGACGAAATTTTTGTTAAGTTCATTGAGTTATCCATTTATTTTATACATTTTGTTTTTTTGTGAGATATGTCTCACCTTGTGATGATAAGTGAGTATTAGTGCGAAATCAAAACTAAAATTTAGATTAATTGAAGACAAAGGTTTATAAATATTCAGCAAAGGTGTAAAATTTGACGCACTTTTTATTTTGTTCCACCGATTTTATCTTGAGGATCTTCCTCGATCATAATCTCGCGGTGACATGCTCCATTGTACGGGGCATCACTCCTTAAGGATTTTTAAATATGCCTATTATCACATTGCCAAATGGCGATCAGAAAAGTTTTGATCATGCTGTTTCCGTTATGGAAGTTGCTCAAAGTATTGGACCTGGACTGGCTAAAAATACAGTTGCAGGGAAAGTAAATGGTCGCTTAGTCGATGCAAGTGATTTAATTACCGAAGATTCAACATTACAAATCATCACTCCAAAAGATCAAGATGGCGTGGAGATTATCCGCCACTCTTGTGCACACTTGGTGGGTCATGCGGTAAAACAACTCTTCCCAGAAGCCAAAATGGTGATTGGTCCTGTCATTGAAGAAGGTTTCTACTATGACATCTGGATGCCTCGTCCGTTCACATTAGATGATATGGCAGCAATCGAAGCGCGCATGAAAAAGCTTATCGACCAAGATTACGATGTCATTAAAAAGATGACACCTCGTGATGAAGTCATTGCTGAATTTACTGCACGCGGTGAAGATTATAAATTACGCTTGATTGCAGACATGCCTGAAGAAACTCAAATGGGCTTGTACTATCATCAGGATTATTTAGATATGTGTCGTGGTCCCCACGTTCCAAATACTAAATTCTTAAAATCATTTAAACTCACTAAAATCTCTGGTGCCTACTGGCGTGGTGATGCGAAGAATGAACAATTACAGCGTATTTATGGTACCGCTTGGGCAGATAAAAAAGAACTTGCTGCGTATATTAAGCGTATTGAAGAAGCTGAAAAACGTGACCATCGTAAAATTGGTAAAGCATTAGACTTGTTCCATATGCAGGAAGAAGCGCCAGGTATGGTGTTCTGGCACGCCAATGGCTGGACGATTTACCAAGTGCTTGAACAATATATGCGTAAAGTTCAGCAGGACAATGGCTACCAAGAGATTAAAACCCCGCAGATTGTAGACTTTACACTGTGGGAAAAGTCGGGTCATGCTGCAAACTATGCAGAGAATATGTTTACGACACATTCAGAAAGTCGTAACTATGCTGTAAAACCAATGAACTGCCCATGTCATGTGCAAGTGTTCAACCAAGGTTTAAAGTCTTATCGTGATCTTCCAATTCGTTTGGCAGAGTTTGGTTCTTGTCACCGTAACGAACCATCAGGTTCATTGCACGGCATTATGCGTGTCCGTGGTTTTACCCAAGATGATGCGCATATTTTCTGTACAACCGAACAGATCGGTAAGGAAGTTGCAGACTTTATTAAACTCACTTTAGATGTTTATAAAGACTTTGGCTTTGAAGACGTTCAAATGAAATTGTCTACACGTCCTGAAAAACGCGTAGGTGCTGATGAACTTTGGGATGTTGCAGAAAAATCTTTAGCAGATGCTTTAGATGCTGCAAATCTTGATTGGGAAGAACAACCTGGCGAGGGCGCTTTTTATGGTCCGAAGATTGAATTTTCACTGAAAGACTGTTTAGGTCGTATCTGGCAATGCGGTACAATTCAGTGTGACTTCAACTTGCCGTTACGTTTAGATGCCTCATATGTAACAGAAGATAACGATCGTGACCATCCTGTGATGTTGCATCGTGCAATTCTTGGCAGTTTTGAGCGTTTTATTGGTATACTAATTGAACACTACGCAGGCTTTATGCCACCATGGTTGGCTCCAATCCAAGCATGTGTCATGAATATTACAGATTCTCAAGCGCAAGCTTGTGAACAAGTCGTCGCAAAACTCAAAGAAAATGGAATTCGAGCAATTTCAGACTTGAGAAATGAGAAAATCGGCTTTAAGATTCGTGAGCGTACACTAGAGCGTATTCCGTACTTATTGGTACTTGGAGATCGTGAGGTCGAAGATGGTACTGTGAATGTTCGCACGCGCTCTGGAAAAAATTTAGGTACTATGTCAATAGATGCATTTATTGACCTAGTGAAAGCAGCCGTAGCCGAACGTGGCCGGTATATTGTGGAGTAAGAAAGATTAAACAGCCTGACCGTAACCAACAACAAGGTGCTAAAAGCAATCGTCCTGCATTAAATGATGAGATCAAAGCTAAAGAAGTACGTCTCGTTGCTGCAGATGGAGAGCAAAAAGGCATCGTTTCACTTGCTGAAGCTTTGCGTGCTGCTGAAGAAGCTGATCTTGATCTTGTTGAGATCGTGGCAAATGCAGAGCCACCTGTTTGTAAAATCATGGATTTCAACAAACATTTATTTGACTTGAAGCAAAAGCAAAAAGATGCGAAAAAGAAACAGCATCAAGTTCAGGTGAAAGAAATCAAGTTGCGCCCTGGTACAGACGTTGGTGATTACAATGTTAAGTTGCGTGCTATTCTGAAGTTTCTTGAAGAAGGCAACAAAGTCAAAATTACTCTACGTTTCCGTGGTCGTGAAATGGCTCACCAACAGTTGGGTCTTGCGCAATTACAAAAAATTGAGGCAGATGTAGCTGAATCAGGTGTAGTTGAACAAGCACCAAAAATGGAAGGTCGTCAAATGGGTATGTTACTTGGACCTAAAAAGAAAAAGTAATGTTACATTTGTGAAAAACAGCACTGCTTAAAGCGGTGCTTTTTTTTATCATTGAAAAGAAAATAACTTAAATGTTGAGGACTGAACATGTCATCTATTCAAAATTTAAACGAATTATCCAGTATTAACCAGAAAATTATTCAAGAGGGAGAAGTTCTTCCGGCAGTCACCTTGAAAGATGGAAGTAAAGTGCAAACAGGAACTGTTGCGACCATGCTGTACAATATTGATTTATATAACCAAGGCTCAAGAGGGGAGGTTGAACAAGAACTCATACTTGCCATTCCCACCTTGGTTAAAGTTGGATTATTCGATTTATTTAGTCCTGATGAATGGATTTCAGGGGGTAATCCAGGGCGTCGTTTTGTGGGAGAAAAAGCTAAACAGTTTTTAGCATCTCAATAGTCAAGATGTTTTGAATATAAATGTCATAGAATGAGAAATCATCTTGTTAAGAAAAATGTAATAACTGAATTTGAGAATAGATTATTAAAATAATCTATGTCTATTGCCTACAGAAGGCGAAGGATTCATGTTATAAAAGAAAACCATTAACGTAATAAAATTCAGAAAATACGTGAAAATGAAGAAGGATGAAATATGATTGATCTCTATTATTGGGGTACACCCAATGGCCATAAAATTACCATCGCACTTGAAGAAATGGGACTGGATTATCAGATTTTTCCAATCAATATTCTAGAAAACGATCAATTTCAACTCGATTTTCTGCGTATCTCTCCTAACAATAAAATTCCAGCGATTGTTGATCAAAATGGTCCAAATGGTGAACCGATTTCAGTATTTGAGTCTGGGGCGATTTTACAATATCTGGGACGTAAAACCGGTTTGTATTATCCAACTCATGAGCAGGATCGCGTCGAAGTGGAACAATGGCTCATGTGGCAAATGGGTGGTTTCGGACCGATGTTAGGGCAAAATCATCATTTTGGGAAATTCGCCAAAGAAAAGATTCCTTATGCAATTGAGCGTTATGTCACTGAAACAAAACGTTTATATGGTGTCTTAAATAAACAGCTCATTGGGCAAAAATATGTTGCAGGCGAATATTCAATCGCGGACATGGCAATTTTACCGTGGGTTTTGCGTTATGAATGGCAGCAAATTGACTTAAATGATTATCCATATGTACAAGAGTATGTTGAACGTTTAACTGCTCGGCCCGCCATACAGAAAGCACTTTCGATCAAAGTGTAAAATTCATTTTGTGTTAAAATGAGAAACCACCTTGTGTGGTTTTTTTTAGATGTAAATTTTTGCACAATTGATAGGGTTGGTCATGAAAGATTTCTTTTTAAACTTTACGAAAATATTAGAGACCAATCCAAAAATTTATTGGAGTGTTATCGTTGGTATTGTTGGCTGTTTGATTTTATATATTGCTGAAATTGTGCATATTCAAAATGTGTTGGCTCAGATGAGTGGTCAAGACACAGCGGTTATTCGGACAGTTATTGATCCAATCGCACAAGGTTATCAATGGTCACGTATTGCGTTGATTATTTTAGCTCTGGTTTGGTCAAATGTTGAATATCGTAAAACCAAAAAGTCAATAAAGAAATCTTCATGATGTAATGGGTGATAGACATGGGAAAAAATATATGCGATTTATAATAGTTCGGCATTTTCTTGTGTCTTTTGCTTGGATGGTGTTGGCGACCAGTCTTTGTACGTTATTTCAATTTTATTCTGCATACGATTTTTTCTGGCCCATAATATGTGCCATCATGAGTGTTTCAGGTTTTGTCTTCTCTGTGGTATTTGCCATTTATCAGTTTAAATTAAAGCAAAATCTTCGGCTTACGATTATTTTAGCGGGTGTGTTAGCAATTTATTTGATTGTTTTATTCTATGGTTTTATCCATGTGAAAATAGATTGGCAAGCGATTTCTGAAGGAAAATTACAACTTAGATTATGGCAGCAATGGCTTAAATCAGAACTTTCTTTTTGGCTTGCATTTTTGGTTCCATTTATCATGTCCTTTGTGATCTACACATTTAAATCCAAACAAAATTCATCAACCTAATATGGCTTATCTTTTATTATTTCTCTCCGCATTTGGTGCAGCCACACTATTGCCAATGCAGTCAGAAGCGGTATTGGTGGGACTTCTGGTACAAGCACATCATTCTGCATATTTACTTGTTCTTGTTGCAACCATTGGAAATGTATTAGGCTCATGTGTGAATTGGTATTTAGGACTGAAAATAGAACAATTCAAAGATAAAAAATGGTTTCCTGTTTCTGAGAAAAATATGCTCAAAGCGGAAAAAATATATCAAAAGTATGGTTTTTGGTCGTTACTATTCAGTTGGACCCCTGTGATTGGTGATCCAATTACGCTTATCGCAGGATTAATGAAAGAAAAATTTTGGCGTTTTTTGTTGATTGTGACCATTGCTAAAGCAGGTAGATATTCTGTGATCTACCTGATTTTTAGCGGATGGATTTAGTTGCAGTCTTTGAGTTTAAATTGTATTTCGTCGTTGAATGAACTTGGTTTGAATGTCCATAAGGTTCGATAAGAACGTTTTACTTGTACTTGAGTCTGCTCAACGGCTTGGATGACTTGTTGATCGATTGCATTTACGCCTGATAATTGAGTTAATTTAACGCGCTTTACCTTACCTTGTTGATCGACTTTAAACTTAAATTTGACGGTTCGATCTTTGTTTTTGAGTAAAACAGCATCAAGGGAGAGTTGAGGCTGTTGCATATAATGGAAGGCAACAGACTTATCTTGTGTCTGCTTTATCCAATGTTTTGAATTAAAAGTAAAGTGACATTCAGACAGTTGTCCCTGACCCTGTGTATTGTCTTGGGCATTTTCAATAGTTAAAGTAAAAGTTTGATAACCGACTATCGGAACGGCTTTACCATTTTTACTATATGGTTTTACTTTGGCAGCTTCTACAGCATCAATGAGCTTTTGATCGAGTGCCGTGATTCCGGTACTTTCTTGTACTTCAGCATCTGTGACTTGCCCTGAGCTGTTGGCACTCACGCGGATGATGGCAGAACGATCCTGTGTTTTTAATTCTGCTGTATGATATTGAATTTGAGGAAACTTAATCCACTGTATCCGTGTCGTGAGGTGTAAAGGAGCATTGCGTTCAGATTGCTCTCCTTTAACTTGTATTGTTGGAAGTTTATCTGCGCTATAGCCATAAGTTGAAAGGCATATCAGACCAGGAATGAAAAGAGCTTTATTCATAAGTTTAGCTTTCCATGCAGCTGAGTGTGCATGAGGTTAATTTAATTGTGCAGAGTATTTATCGAATTTACTTATCTCGCAATAGAAAATGCACCTTAAGGTGCATTTTTTACGATTATTTAAGCTGATAATCGTTATTTTTTTACTTGGGTGATATCGACTGAAAATAGATCAGAGGTTTTAATCCAACTGATCGCAACGACTGCCATAGTCATACATCCGCCAAATACAGTTGCTGTAATCGTACCCAAATATTTTGCTGCGAGTCCAGATTCGAAAGCACCGAGCTCATTACTCGATGAAACAAACATACCATTCACAGCTGCAACGCGACCACGCATATTTTCAGGAGGGTAGACTTGTAAAATAGTTTGGCGCACCACCACAGAAATACTGTCACATGCACCTGTCATGCCTAAAGCAAACAAAGAAAGCCATAGATTGTTTGAACATGCGAAAATAATGGTAAAGATTCCGAAACCCGCAACCGCAATCAGCATATTCCTCCAAGCGTGATGCGTTGGTGGGAATTTAGTGAGCGCAATCATGGTGATCAGCGCACCGATTGACGGTGCTGCACGTAGATATCCCAAACCTTCAGGACCTACTTTCAGAATATCTTCAGCAAAGATAGGAAGTAAGGCGATAACACCACCAAACAACACTGAAACTAAATCCAGTGAAATTGCCCAAAGTACAATTTTGGTTTTCCAGATAAATCGAAAACCTTCGCTTAAACTGTCCCAGAGACTGTCTTGTTCCATGGTGGGAAAAGTACGCTTTTTTAACAGTGTGATTAAGCAAAAGCAGGTAAATAAAAGCATGGAGACAGAAAGTAAACTATTTTCCCTTCCAATTCCAGCAAGCATAAAACCGCCAAGCATGGGACCAATAATGACACCACTTTGCCACCCAATTGTGGTCCAAGTTGCACCATTGGCATACAGTTCACGGGGAATCAAAAAAGGTTTTAATGATGTTGCAGATGGATTATAGAAACCGCGAATAGTACCTAAGGCAAAAATTACAGCATAAATGCCCCAAGACAGGGTGGTGACCCCAATCTGTTCATGATCATAACTGTGAAATAAATACCAAAGTACTAAAGGTAAGGGAAAAGAACAGAATAAACAGACTTTCATAATACTTTGTTTATTCAGTTTATCGGCAAAATAACCTCCCCACAGTGACAAGGCGATAAAAGGAATTGCCTCAGCCAATCCAATCAAACCCAGCGTAAGCGGGTCCTTGGTAATTTGATAAAGGGAGTAAGCGACAATAATTTCTTGGATCAAAATTGCCAGCGTTAAACAAAATTGATTGATGGTGACGATGGAGAAATCTCGATAGCGAAGTGCAGCAAAAGCATCCTGTGCAGGGGTCATAACTGTCCAGTTTTATCATGATGTGACGATTATAAAGATTAAATGTGGATTCTCCTTGTAAAAAATGATGGAATTTTCATCGGAAATTACATTGAATAACCAATAAATAGTGCGAGGTTTTGCTTTTGTTTTGTACAGAGATGATTTAGAATATTGCCTCCCTTACCTGCAGGTCGTATTCGCAATGGTGCGAACGTACCGAACAGGTGTTTAAAGAGGTTGTTATGGCTAAGTTAAAAACTCGCCGTGGTGCAGCTAAGCGTTTCAAAGCGACTGCTAACGGTTTCAAGCGTAAACAAGCGTTCAAACGCCACATTTTGACCAAAAAATCTGCTAAACGTATTCGTCAATTGCGCGGTTGTGTCATGGTTCACGTAAGTGACATGAATTCAGTTCGTCGTATGTGCCCATACATCTAAGGAGATTATAAATGGCTCGTGTAAAACGTGGTGTACAGGCTCATCGCCGTCATAAAAAAATTCTTGCTCGTGCTAAAGGTTACTATGGCGCGCGTTCACGTGTTTATCGTGTAGCGTTCCAAGCAGTAATTAAAGCAGGTCAATACGCTTACCGTGACCGTCGTCAAAAGAAACGTCAATTCCGTGCTTTATGGATTGCGCGTATCAATGCTGGTGCTCGTCAAAATGGTTTGTCGTACAGCCGTATGATCGATGGCTTGAAAAAAGCTCAAGTGATCATCGACCGTCGCGTACTTGCTGACATTGCTATGCATGACTCAGTTGCGTTTGCTGCTTTAGCTGAAAAAGCTAAAGGTGCATTAGCTGCTTAATCATCTTTGATGATTGAAAAGAGACCGCTTTTTAGCGGTCTTTTTTATGACTGAATGTTGGCGTTTGAATAGCATTAATTTTTAATCGTGAGGTTATAGAGCATTTATGCGTAGGCAATACCATTTCCGCCGTGTGGGTAACGATACTTATATTTGGGATGTACAGCATTTGGTTGCATTGAGCCGAGACTTGCCAATTCATGAGGTTTTATTATCCGAGATACAGGAACTGAACGAACCTTATTGGTTTCCAGATAAACATCCCACGACACAGCAAATAATTGAACATGTTCAACTGATCCAAGAGGCTGATTTAGCTTATCCTATTATTCTGTCAGCAGATGGAAGAGTCATGGATGGGATGCATCGCGTTGCCAAGACAAAATTACTCAACCACCAAAGCATCCATGCCGTTCGCTTCGACATTACGCCACCGCCTGACTATCTCAATGTGGATGAAGATGATTTAGATTATGGGGATGACCTGGCTGATGAAAGAGCCTAGAGATAAACATACTGAATAAAAATTTGAATAGGTCCAGTAGAAACGTGAAGTTATTACATAATATCAACGTGAAACTATTATAGATTTTAAAATAGCTCGCATACAGTAGAAGGATAAAGTAAAAATATTCTGGAGTATTTATGCGTGTAGAAATCGCGGGTTTGCAGCAAGGTGCCATTGAAGTTGAATTACAATTATTGCCAAGAATCGGTGAAACTTTAAAAGTGATGTATGGTGCAGATGCTGAAGTGAAAGGCGAAGTTACTGCTGTTGAACACTATATTAATCAGCATGCCAATGAACATAAAGTGATCTTGACGATCCGTCCACTTTTCTGAAAGTTGATCTTTCAGTTGAATAAAATATTTTTTAAATTCTTGTGATAAAAAGTAGCTGCTGGGGCTGCTTTTTTTATTAAGAAGTGAATTGCAATGAATAAAATTAATGTGGTGGGAACCTCTGCTGTTGGTAAATCAACATTTGCAAAAAAGCTTGCTGAAAAACTACAACTCAATTATATCGAGTTGGATGATTTGTTTTGGCTTGATGATTGGGAAGAAACTCCAGACAATGCTTTTTTCTTGAAAATTCAAAAGGCAATTGATTTGGCCGGCAATGGATTTGTAATCGATGGAAATTATACGCGAACAATACCTATCAAATGGCAGGCAGTTGATACTGTTATTTGGTTAGACCTTCCTTTTCATATCAATCTTTACCAATCTATAAAACGTGCACTATCACGGGCAATTTTTAACAAGAAGCTCTGGGAACATTCGAATAATCGTGAGAGTTTTAGTAAAATGTTCAGTACGGATTCAATTATTTGGTGGATGATTAAAACTCACCAAAAAAATCGCCAGCAATATATTGCAATGATGAATGATCCTCAATATTCACATATTCAGTTTATACATTTGAAATCCCGAAAAGATTGCGATCAATTTTTACGTTCGCGCTAAGTCATTTATGCTTGGCTAAATTTTACAAATCATTGGAACAGGCATGATGATGAAGGATTTTTAAATTATTTTGTGATCATTTTGATTTGGAAGTGATCTGTATTTTTATTGAGCGACATCAAATCCCATAAGTCCTGATTTTTTAAGGTGATATGATGAAACCACCATTGAATCAGTGACTTATAGCAATTGTGATGATTGCGTTACATCGGTTAAAAAGAGAAGTGAAAGACAGACAGGAAAATAAAATGAACGATTCCGAGTTATTAACAACTTTACAAGAACAGATAAAGCGTGGAGAAAAATATAGCTATTTGTGTTTTTGGGGGCATCGTCAAAAGACGCAAGAAAAGATAGACAAGAGCTGTTTAAGCCAATGGTATCCAGCAGAATTTAACATTGATGGTATTGATTATCAAAATACTGAACAATATATGATGGCGCAGAAAGCCAAACTGTTCAAGGACGAAAATGTTTTTCAAAAAATTTTATGGACAAAGGATCCAAAGGAGATCAAAGCATTAGGACGTCAGGTCAAAAACTATCAAGATGAGATTTGGATTGCACATCGTTATGAGATTGTGGTTCAAGGAAATCTGGCAAAGTTTTCCCAAAATAAGAGTCTGCAACAATTTTTGTTGAGTACCTCTGAGCAAATCATTGTTGAAGCTTCACCTGTGGATCGGATTTGGGGGATTGGTTTAGCTGCTGATCATACAGATGCAATGAATCCACTAAAATGGCAAGGTTTAAATTTATTAGGATTCGCATTGATGGAAGTGAGAAAGCAACTTTAGGCTTGCTTTCTCTTGAGTACTGGTTTTATCCGGATGTTTAAGGTTTACAATCCAAAATAATAAGCAGCCAGACAGATAAGAATAGTCACGACAATTAAAGCAAAAACGCCTGTTTTTGCGGGTTTGTGTTCATGATTTGTATGGGAGGGGTGAGCACTAAAAGATTGGCGGTTTTCAGTTTTAATGTTCTCAACAGTGTCAAATGGAGATGCAATGGCTTTAGGGGTTAAACGTGCCGATTGATAGTGATTGGCAACTTTGACAATAAATTTTGCTTTTAAATCTTCAATCTTCTGTAAGAAGTGACGCAAATTCATTTGTTGTTCTGGACTAAGGCTTTGCGCATTTTCATCATAGGGATGTTTTATTTTTGCCAAAATAAATTCTTCAAGTGCATCGAAACGGTATAGGGTTTCATTGGCATAATCAGCTTGATCATCACTTGGAAAAAGGGCAAGTTTAAGACTGGTATCATCCGCGATATATTCACTGCTATTTAAACCATAATAAGGTAAGTCTTTGTTTACTGGTTCCGGAAAACCTTTGGCATATTGGCTGTCAAACAACTCATTGTCCGTATATACCTGAATATCATCCCAGTTGGGTGTAACGAGATCTTGCTCGATACGTTTAATGAGTTTTGCATTAAGATCATAACGCCAGAATATTTCTGTTCGAATATTTGCACGTTGCTGTTCTGGCGCTTCATAGTCATTGTCTGCGCTATACCATTCCGGCAGTTCTTTACCAAAAATCCAAGCGGATTTCTTTTGAGATTCGTGACTGACAATAAAGTGAGGAATCGCCAATAATTCAACATTCGCATTGGGATTTTGTTCATCATTCAAAAGGCTGGAACTATGTAAGCTGATGCGATATACACCTTGCTTTTTTAGACCCTCAAGCCAGATTTGAAAATGTTGGGCTAGAAGATGCTGGGTGGTTAAATCTCTAAAGCCAAAAGCATGATGATTAAAAATGGCATGGTCCACCCAACGAGAAAAACTAATTTCTTGGCTAAGATATTGATTGCCATAAGTGACGAGTGCAAGTTGGCGTTTCCAGATTTGATCAAGTGCCATTTTTTATAGATCTCAGTGACATTGGATTTATTTTATACCGTTTATAAATCAGAGTTCTAGCGTTTCAACAGTATTCAAACATGGAAATATACAAATTATTGGGAATTAGTTGTGACTAATCGTATTTTTCGTCAGGAGGAAACTTCAATCAACTGCATAAAAACTGTTAGAATATGCAGTTATATTATTTTTCTAAAATATTGCTTTGAGAGTTACTATGTCACTGGAAGCCCTGACCACTGAAGCGCTCGCTGCGATTGCAGCAGCTCAAGACCTTGCAACACTCGATCAAGTACGAGTGCAATTTACAGGGAAAAAAAGCCAGCTCGCGGAACAATCTAAGGCACTTGGTAAAATGGATCCTGAAGAACGTAAAGTTCAGGGTGCAGCGATTCATGCAGTACGTGAGGCCATCTCTACAGCATTGACAGAGCGCCAAGAGCAATTACAAAAAGCGGCGCTAGAACAAAAGCTTGCAAGTGAAACCATTGATATTACCTTGCCGGGTCGTGGACAGGCTGTCGGGAGTATTCATCCTGTTACTCAAGTTCAGGAACGAATTTGCCAGTTTTTTACCAAAGCTGGCTTTACTGTTGCAACTGGTCCAGAAGTTGAGGATGACTATCACAACTTTGAAGCACTGAATATTCCAGGTCATCATCCAGCACGTGCAATGCATGATACGTTTTATTTTGATGCCAATCATTTATTGCGTACGCATACCTCAGGCGTGCAAGTCCGTACCATGGAAAACAATCAGCCCCCGATCCGTATTGTATGCCCTGGTCGTGTCTATCGTTGCGACTCTGACCAAACGCATTCACCAATGTTTCATCAAATCGAAGGTTTGTACGTTGCTGAAAATACCAGTTTTGCAGAATTAAAAGGCTTGCTGATTAACTTGTTAAACGAGTTTTTTGAAAAAGACTTGAAAGTCCGTTTCCGTCCTTCATATTTCCCGTTCACTGAGCCAAGTGCTGAAGTGGATATCATGGATGAGCGTGGTCGTTGGTTGGAAGTTCTAGGTTGCGGTATGGTGCACCCAAATGTATTGCAAGCAGCGGGTATTGATCCTGAAAAATATAAAGGTTTTGCCTTTGGTTTAGGTGTAGAACGTTTTGCAATGTTGCGTTACGGCATTAACGATTTACGAATGTTCTATCAAAACGATGTGCGTTTTTTACGCCAATTTGCTTAACACATTTATACCTCTCCCTGACCTCTACTCAACAGAGAGCGATGTCATAGACAAAAAAGAGGAAGGGGGCTCCTGATTTTCAAAGGGAGTTAGAGAGGAATCCATAGATATTGAATATAGGTTTTAAAAATGAAAATTAGCGAAAATTGGCTTCGCACATGGGTTAACCCGGCAATTGATAGTGATACTTTATCTGACCAACTCACTATGTTGGGGCTTGA
The DNA here is from genome assembly GCF_026344175.1 of Acinetobacter nematophilus. Classification (NCBI taxonomy): domain Bacteria; kingdom Pseudomonadati; phylum Pseudomonadota; class Gammaproteobacteria; order Moraxellales; family Moraxellaceae; genus Acinetobacter; species Acinetobacter nematophilus. The sequence continues at coordinate 672,286 of NZ_JAPKMY010000001.1, read as the reverse complement.
AGTAGATGAACTTTTACCAGCGGCTCAACCATTTACCGGTGTTGTGGTGGGTGAAGTTTTAACGGTCATTCAGCATCCTGATGCAGATCGTTTACGTGTGACTACTGTAAACATTGGTTCAGGAGAACCTCTGCAAATCGTCTGTGGTGCACCGAATGTGCGTGTGGGCATGAAAGCACCCGTTGCGACAATTGGGGCTGTACTTCCTGGTGATTTTAAAATCAAGAAAGGCAAGCTACGTGGCGTTGAATCACAAGGAATGTTATGCGGTGCTTCGGAAATTGATCTTGAAGATAAAATCGATGGGCTGTTGGAGCTTCCCGATGATGCACCGATTGGTGTAAATATTCGTGAGTATTTAAATCTGGATGACCATGTCATTGATATCAGCATTACTCCAAATCGTGGAGACTGTTTTAGTATCCGTGGTGTAGCCCGTGAAATTGGTGTAATTAACCAACTTCCAGTGACAGCTCCTGAAATTACAGAAGTGGCTGCAACCATTGCAGATCAAAAACAAGTCCATGTCAGCACTGAAGGATGTCCACGTTATTTAGGTCGAGTCATCAGAAATGTCAATACCAAAGCCGCTACACCTGAATGGATGGAGCAGGCTTTGGCACGTTCAGGCATTCGTCAACACAGTATTTTGGTGGATATTACCAACTATGTTTTGATGGAGTTAGGACAGCCATTACATGCTTTTGATGGTGGTCAAGTTCAAGGTTCAGTCCATGTACGTCAAGCGACAGCCAACGAAAAACTTGTTTTATTAAATGAGCAAGAAATCGAATTGACTGAAGATGTCATGGTCATTGCCGATGATACAAAAGCTCTTGCTATTGCCGGGATCATGGGGGGATTATCTTCTTCTGTAACAGATGCAACCACAGAGATCTTCCTTGAATCTGCTTTCTTTGCACCATTGCACATTGCAGGTCGTGCACGTCGTTATGGCTTACATACGGACGCATCACAACGTTATGAACGTGGTGTGGATTTTGAATTGCCAATGATCGCGATGCATCGCGCATCACAATTGATTCAAAGTTTGGCAGGTGGTGAATTTGGTCCAATCACTGTGGCTGAACGCGCAGAGCTTTTACCTAAACGTGAAGCCATTGAATTAACTCAAGCACAAGTTGATCAATTGCTTGGTTATCCTGTTGAGTCAGCATTTATTACCGATGCCCTTGAGCGTTTAGGTTGTGTGGTAACAGTCAAAGCTGAAGGTAAGTGGACGGTCGTACCTCCATCACATCGCTATGATATGGCCATTTATCAGGACTTAATTGAAGAAGTTGCACGTATTCATGGTTATGACAATATCCAAATTAGTTTACCTGTGATTGATGTCAAACTTGCCAAACATCAAGATCAGTTTGAATTGGCTCAACTGCGTCAAACACTGGTGACTTTAGGCTATCAGGAAGCAATCAGTTTTAGCTTTGCGGATTTAAAACTTGAAAAGCAATTAAATTCTCAAGTTAATCCATTAGCATTGGCAAATCCAATTTCAAGTGATTTGGCAGTGATGCGTTCTACTTTGCTGTCTAGCTTGATCCCTTGCGTTCAATACAATATTAACCGCCAACAAAGCCGTGTGCGTTTTTTTGAGTTAGGTTTACGTTTTGATTATCAAAATGCTCAAACTATTGATGACTTGAACCAGATTCCAACTTTGGCAATGATTGCTGTGGGGCCAAAGCAAGCGGAATCATGGCATGGCAAAGCACAGCCTATGGATTTCTTTGACTTTAAAGGAGAAGTTGAAGAAGTTTTAGCTGCTGGACGGGTTCAGGTTGAATACGTACGTTCTGAACGAGAGTGGTTGCATCCAGGTCAGTCAGCAGAAATTTTAATTGATGGAAGATCAATCGGTTATTTGGGACGTTTACATCCATCTTTAGAAAATGCACTGGATTTGAGCACGACCTGGGTTGCCGAACTTGATCAATCGGCTGTTTTGCAAACTTATGTATCTAATTTTACAGAATTATCACGATTTCCGTCGGTTAGACGTGATATTGCGCTTGTAATTAATGATAAGATTAATGTCAGTGAAATTCAGCAACTTATTGAAAAAACCGGTGGAGCGCTTTTAGACTCTACATGGTTATTCGATGTGTATACAGGGCAAGGTGTTGAGCAAGGTAAGCGCTCTTTGGCATTTGCATTGTTATGGCAACATCCATCACGTACACTTGAAGATGCTGAAATTAAATCCGGTATGGATCATATCATTCAAGTGTTAGAAAGCACTTACCAAGCGACATTGAGGGCCTCATGACAGCATTAACAAAAGCAGAAATGGCTGATCATTTAAGTGAGCTTACGAGTTTAAACCGTCGTGAAGCAAAACAAATGGTCGAGTTGTTCTTTGACGAAATTAGCCAAGCATTAATTGCAGGCGAACAAGTTAAACTTTCAGGTTTTGGTAATTTTGAACTACGTGACAAGCGTCAACGTCCAGGTCGAAACCCTAAAACTGGCGAAGAAATTCCAATTTCGGCACGTCGAGTTGTTACGTTCCGCGCAGGACAGAAGTTTAGACAGCGTGTAGGCACAGAACAAGAAGGTTAATTTTCCACCTTGATTCTGAAAAAACCCCAAGCCACTTTGCTTGGGGTTTTTTATTACCCACTTAATATTGGCTTTTCAGAATCATGCATCGGGGGCTTATTGTAGTGGTGTATTGACTTGAATATCCAAGCTCGTTGTAGCATAAAAGCGTGGTGTTTAATTTTACGCTGATGTGATCTCATCTCATCCAGCTGTTGGAAGCTCATATTGTAAAATATAATTTTTCTTGCTCAATAAAATCAATAGGATATGTCTATTGTTGAAAAGTATAAAGATTTCATGGTCACTCTTTACTTTCAAAGTCTCAATGCATTTGTCTAGGCAATGCCTTAATCTGCTTAACCCATTATTTGCTTAATCGTATACCTGTATTGTAAAAAAGCGGTGCTTGGTTTTATTCATATACTCCTGTTTAACATGGCGACATTCATGTCACCGCAGCAGAGAAAATTCTCTAGGATTGGAAGTACAGGAGAAATGAATCATCAAAATCTTCTAAAAATTTGTATAAAAAGCATAAAGTTCATTGGATAACAATGATTGAAATCCAACCTCCTCTATGAACAATCAGGCGTTTTTGATGATAAAAGCAAATAGCTGATTTTTTTTAATAATTAATGTGAGAGAAGAGTGATCGAGTGAGTATATGTCAATCGGGGAGATTGATAGACTTTAAATGAAGAGGGAACTAAACTGGCGGGGCTATATTGATTCGGTATACCCATGTTTATTATTTAAATATTGGTCAGTTAAGTTGAAAAGAATACATAAAATTAAAAGCAAAAAAAAGAGAACCAAAGGTTCTCTTTTTTTGATAATAATCTAAGCGATTATTATTGAGCAGCTGAAGCAGCAGCTGAAGCGTCAGCAGCAGCAGCAGTAGCGTCAGAAGCAGCAGCAGTAGCGTCTGCAGCAGCAGTAGCAGCAGCGTCAGTTGCAGAAGCAGCAGCAGCGTCAACAGCAGCAGTAGCTTCAGAAGCAGCTTCTACAGCTTGAGAAGCAGCAGCGTTTGCATCAGCAGCAGCTTCTTCAGTTTTTTTAGCACAACCAACGAAAGCTAAAGTAGTAGCAACTGCAGCAGCAATAGCGATTTTTTTGAATAACATGGCATCACTCTCATAAAATTAATTGAGACAAAAAACCCAAGTTAGCCTGTTTTTTGCTTTTTGCATGAGCAGTCTAACTGGTATGCGAATATGCTATCACTGCGCATTTTGAATTGCTACTGTCTAGATGAAAAAAACTGACCAAATTGATGAAAAAATGATGATTTTTTAACAGTTAATTACAATTAATTCGCACTTTTAGATTGGTTTATTGATAATTAAGTTATTAAAAAATATAAAAAATATAGGAGGATGACTTTTATATTCAATTATTTGCAAAATACTGTTACGCCAAAAAACAGCAATTGTATATTTATGTAAATTCTGTCAACCAAAAAAAGGCCACTGTATCAGTGACCTTTTTTGACTTTTATTGCAATTAGTTTGCAGCTTTACGTTTCATTTGATCGAAGAAATCATCGTTGGTTTTGGTTTCTTTCATACGATCTAGAAGGAATTCCATCGCAGCTAATTCATCCATTGGGTGAAGAAGTTTACGTAAGATCCAAACTTTGCGTAGGTTTTCTTCACTCATGAGACGTTCTTCACGACGAGTACCAGATTTCTTGATATTCATGGCAGGGAAGACACGTTTTTCAGCAATACGACGATCAAGAGTAATCTCTTGGTTACCAGTACCTTTGAATTCTTCGTAGATCACTTCGTCCATCTTACTGCCTGTTTCAATCAAAGCAGTAGAAATGATTGTCAGTGAGCCGCCTTCTTCAATGTTACGTGCAGCACCAAAGAAACGTTTCGGGCGTTCAAGCGCATGTGCATCTACACCACCAGTCAATACTTTGCCTGATGACGGTACAACAGTGTTGTAAGCACGTGCTAAACGAGTGATTGAGTCTAGTAGAATCACTACATCTTTCTTATGCTCAACGAGACGTTTGGCTTTTTCGATCACCATTTCGGCAACTTGTACATGACGTGCTGGAGATTCATCAAATGTTGATGCAACAACCTCGCCGCGAACAGTACGTTCCATTTCAGTCACTTCCTCTGGACGTTCATCAATTAAGAGAACGATCAAGAAGCACTCAGGGTTGTTACGTACAATAGACTGTGCAATGTTCTGTAATAACATTGTTTTACCGGCCTTAGGCGGTGCAACAATAATAGAACGTTGACCTTTACCAATAGGAGCAACTAAGTCAACTACACGCGCAGTTAAATCTTCCGTTGAACCATTGCCCAGTTCCATCACCAATTGCTCAGTGGGAAACAGTGGGGTTAAGTTTTCGAATAAGATTTTATTACGTGAATTTTCAGGTGTGTCGTAGTTAATTTGATTAACTTTTAATAATGCAAAGTAACGTTCACCTTCTTTGGGTGGGCGAATCGTACCCGTAATCGTGTCACCCGTGCGGAGGTTGAAACGACGGATTTGTGATGGGCTAACATAGATGTCATCAGGACCTGCAAGATAAGAACCTGCAGCCGAGCGTAGAAAGCCGAAACCATCAGACAAAATTTCAAGAACACCATCACCAAAGATTTCTTCACCATTCATTGCATGGCGCTTTAGGATGGCAAAAATGATGTCTTGCTTACGGTTACGAGCCATTCCTTCAAGGCCCATAAACTCAGCAATTTTAATGAGTTCGCCAATCGGTTTTTTCTTGAGTTCAGTTAAATTCATAAATGGTCAGATTGAATAAGGATGTGTGGAACACAGATAAAGAGAAAAGAAGCAAAAGTCGCCAACAGTGCAATAGGTGAGTTGATGTTGTATAGACACAAAAACAAACTCAGAGTCTATGTAGTTCTTTCGAGGAGAAATATGTCAAACAATTTCTGTTGCCGAACGGCGATCTTATGTGTTGTCCTTTAAGAAACAGGCAGAGAATCCTTATGTTCCTTGAGCATGAAATATAAGTGAGATCAACAAGTTTGTCAAATTATAGTCGAAAAAAAATACGCTAGAAAATCAAGCGTATTTTTTGCTTTTGCAGATTTATATAAATAATCTATAAATTCAGCAAATTAAATATTTTCTTCGATGAAAGCCGTAAGTTTGGATTTTGGTACAGCACCGATTTGCTGAGCAACCACTTCACCATTTTTAAACATCAATAATGCTGGAATGTTACGGATATTATAGTTGACCGCAGTTGCTTCACATGCAGTCACATCGACTTTAACAATCTTTACTTTACCTTCAAATTCTGTAGAAAGTACTTCCAGAACAGGTGCGATGGCTTTACATGGTGCACACCAACCTGCCCAGAAATCTACAATTACAGGAATATCTGATTCAAGTACGTCTGCTGCGAAGTTGTCATCAGTTGTGTTTACGATATTGCCAGACATGGATTTTGCTCCAAAAATATTTTAAAGATGAATCAATCTATGAGGCTAAGTATTACATAGACATCTTTAACAATGTAGGGGAATATTTAAATTTTCATTCTTATTGATGAGAATGTCCAATTGATGCTCACGATATTTACAATCGGTTCCTTAGAAAACTCAATCTAATTGTCACATAATTGTCATATATGCTGAAAAAATAATGACTCATCAAATTGTCTAAATAAATGGCTTTTAAAAAACGTGCATGTGAATTAATCTAAGCAACAATTCAGTATGAGTTTGTATAAATAATGTCTGATTTTTTGATTGATGAAGAATTACTTGCTGCCATCGATATGGGGTCGAATAGCTTCCATTTAGCAATTGCTCGCGTGGATCATGGTGAAGTTAAAAAAGTTGCTTCGATGTCAGAAAAAGTTCAGCTTGCGGCTGGATTGGACGAGAATAAAAACTTAACTGAAGCAGCACAACAACGAGGTTTAGCTTGTCTGGCACGTTTTGTGGGAAGATTAAGCTCAGTGCAGCCGAATCGTTTACGAATTGTTGCAACCAACGCGTTGCGTCAAGCGAAAAATGGGCATGAATTTATTCAAAAAGCTGCTGAAATTCTACCTAAGCCGATAGAAATCATTGCAGGACGCGAGGAAGCACGATTAATTTATTTAGGTGTTTCTCATACCATGGTGAACAGTGGGCGCCGTCTGGTAATTGATATTGGTGGTGGTTCTACAGAATTGATTATTGGTGAAGAATTTGAGCCAATTCATACTGAATCTTTACAAATGGGCTGTGTTGCATTTACCAAAGCCTATTTCCCAGAAGGCGATATCAACAGCAAAGCTTTTGAAAAAGCAGTTGTCGCTGCACGTAAAGAACTCTCGTCGATCGCCAATACCTATAAGGCAGCAGGTTGGGATACTGTGGTTGGGTCGAGTGGAACCATCAAAGCGTGTCGCCAAATTGCTGTCAATATGGGCTGGAGTGATGGACAAGAAAATTTAACCCGAGAAGGTTTAGAAAAATTAAAAGATAAACTTCTAAAATTTAAACATATCTCCGATATGGAGTTTGATGGATTAAAAGAAGATCGTCGTGCTGTTTTACCCGCAGGTATTGCAATTCTTTATGCTGTTTTCGAAGTTCTGAATATAGATAAGCTGGTTTATTCGGATGGTGCGCTAAGAGAAGGTGTCATGTATGACTTGCTTGGGCGTTTTCAACATGAAGATATCCGAGACCGTAGTGTGCAAGCGATGGTGGGGCGTTATGGTGCAGATGCCAAACAAGCCGAACGCGTGGTTGAAACAGCACAACATCTTTTTAATGGTGTCGCACATACCTTACATTTAAATAGTGATGACAGCGATCTGTTGCGTCGCGCAGCTTATTTACATGAAATTGGTCTGGCGATTAGTCATAGTGGTTATCAAAAACACAGTGCTTATCTTTTACAGCATTCCGATATTCCTGGTTTCTCTCAAATTGATCAGAATCATTTGTCACATTTGGTCGCTCACCATCGTCGTAAATTACGTACAGATGCCAAACTTGATGTGTTAAAAGTAGGCGGAAACAAGCTAATACATCTGTGTTTGCTCCTCCGTCTCGCTGTTTTACTCAATCACAGTCGCAGTGATGAGATGCTTCCTGCCATTGAATTGACAGTGGATAATGCGCAACAATGGCAACTCAGCGTTTCTGGCGATGCCAAGCAATGGCCTTTACTGGTTGCAGATTTGCATGATGAGCAAGTGCAATTTAAGCATTGGGACATTGAATTGAATATTCAGTCGGAACAGTTTATCGATTAACTAAAGGTCATGTGCTGATTGAATGAATTGTATAAACCATTCAATAGCACTTGATCCTGAACTTCCGATGTGTGAGGCATCGGTGAATTAGGGATAATACTCGACTTATGAAAAATAAAGCTGCTCAATCTAAAGCTTGGAAAACGGTTCAAATTGCACGTCACCCTGAACGCCCGCAATTTTTGGATTATGTAGGCGAAATTTTCACTGAATTCGACACCTTACATGGTGATCGCCTGTATGGTGATGATGGTGCAATGGTCGGTGGTTTGGCGCGTTTTAATGGTCAGGCTGTCATGGTCGTTGGCCAGCATCGAGGTCGTAGTACCCGTGAAAAATTACAACATAACTTTGGGATGTGTAATCCAGAAGGTTATCGTAAGTCACAGCGTCTGTTGGACATGGCAGAGCGTTTTAATCTTCCGGTATTTACATTTATTGATACGATGGGGGCTTACCCGGGTATTGGTGCTGAAGAACGCGGACAAGCGGAAGCGATAGCAACCAGTCTTGCGCAACTTTCAAGTCTTAAAGTTCCTGTTATTGCAACAGTATTAGGTGAAGGTGGCTCTGGAGGAGCGTTGGGAATTGGTGTGGCAGATCGTGTGGTTATGCTGTCTCATAGCATTTATTCAGTGATTTCACCAGAAGGCTGCGCTTCTATTTTATGGAAAACAGCCGACAAAGCAGAACAAGCCAGTGAGGCACTTGCACTTACAGCAGACAAACTCAAAGAATTGGGTGTAGTTGAATATGTGGTCGATGAAGGCGAGGGAGCACATTTGCAACCATTTGAGGTTATGGAAAAACTCAAAGATGTGTTAAAACAAGCGCTTGATGAATTACAGCCTATGACTGCGGAAGAGCGATGCGAAGCACGTTATCAACGTTTAATGAAGTTTGGCAGCGACAATTTAGGTCTTGCTTCTTAAAACAGCACTCACAATTTGCTGAAAATACCCATTTTCTCGTCGGATGCAGTGGTGGCATGGATTCCATGCTATTACTGCATTTGATGGCACAGTTTTTCCCTCATCACGTTCGTGCAATATACGTCAACCATCAGCTACAAACCGCCAGTGATGAATGGGCTGAGTTTGTTGCCCAACAATGTACCCTCTTAAAAATTCCCTGCATTATTCAAAATGTACAGGTTGCAGCAGGCAATCTTGAAAATCAAGCGCGCCAAGCCCGTTATGATGCCTACCTACAACATATAAAAACTGATGAAGTATTGGTACTCGCCCATCATCAACAAGATCAAGCTGAAACTCTGATTTTACGGCTATTGTCAGGTGCAGGTGTTGCAGGATTATCTGCGATGAAATCAAAAGATCAGCGTGAACAGTTGACCATTTGGCGACCATTATTGGATATTTCACGTGAGCAGATTTGCCAATGGGTGCAACAGTTACAGATTGCCTATGTCAATGATCCGACTAATCTCGATACACAGTATGATCGTGCGTGGTGTAGGCATGAACTTTGGCATATTTTGCAAAGCCGCTATCCCAAAATGCAACAGGCATTGGCACGCACCAGTTATTTGATGCAGGACGCCAATGAAATTCTCAATGATGTGCTGCAACAAGATCTCCTTTTTTGTGGAGATCAAGAAAAGCTTGATTTAGTAAAACTCAAGCAATTGTCATTGGCTAGACAGCGACAGCTTTTATCTTCCTGGATGAAAGGGCAGGACACCTATCGACCAGCTTTTGAAATGGTACAACGCTTACAGGATGAAGTGATAGACTCTAAAACAGACTCGCAAGCAGCATTACACTGGAATCATTTCTACTATTTACGCTACCAAAATCATTTATATCGGGTTGAACAACAAGAGTATTTAGCGGCTCAATCGAAACAGCAAGTTCCCGAACAGACATTTCAGTTTCATCTTCATCAGCAACTACAATTCACATCTGGTGTATTTCAGATTGAACGCTCTAAAATAGGTCTATCTTTTGCATTATTTGACCAGAAGCTGACATTGAAACCACGATTAGGTGGTGAAAAAATTCATCTTTATGGCAGAATAGGTACTTGGCCGTTAAAAAAAGCGATTCAAGAAGCACATATTTTTCCGTGGATGCGTCATACAATTCAAATATTAAGTGTAGATAATGTTATGCTTGGGGTGTTTACACCAAATGGTTTTTGGTTGGCACAGTCTGAATACTGTGAAGTCGGTGGTTGGCAACCAAATTTAATCTCTAAGATAAAAACTAAGGTCGAGTGTGATTCATGAGTGCAGCTTTAAATTGTAATATTACTTTCATTGGTGGTGGGAATATGGCTCAAGCCCTAATCGGTGGTTTATTGAGTCGTGGATTACCTGCTACGCGTATTACAGTTTCTGATCCCTTTGAAAAAATTCGACTGTTGTTGCAAGAAAAAGATGTTCATGTCACTGAGGACAATATCGAAGCGATTAAACATGCAGATATTGTTGTATTTGCTGTAAAACCTCAAGTTTTAGGAAGTGTGCTGAAGCCGTTGAAGGGGTTGCTGGATGACAAACTGCTGATTTCGATTGTTGCAGGTGCTGAAATTAAAACAATTGCAGATTTGACAGGCAGTGAGCGAATTGTTCGTGTAATGCCGAATACGCCTGCATTGGTTCAGACTGGTGCGCATGGTATCTATGCCAATGAAGACGTGACTGCAAAAGACCGTGAATTAGCCACACAGGTTCTTGCGGCAACAGGTTTAACCATTTGGGTAAATTCAGAGGCACAGATTGATGCTGTAACCGCAGTTTCGGGTTCAGGTCCTGCATATTTCTTCTATATGATGGAAAGTATGATCCGTGCGGGTAAAAATATGGGGCTGGATGAAAAAGTAGCAACAGCATTGACGTTGCAAACAGCATTGGGAGCAGCGCAAATGGCAATTACCAGTTCTAGCGCTCCATCTGATTTACGTAAAAACGTAACTTCTCCGAATGGTACAACTCAAGCGGCTTTAGAAGTATTTGATCGCGCTCAAATCTCTCAAAATATTCAAACAGCTTTGGCTGCTGCGCAAAAGCGTAGTCAGGAATTGGCTCAAGAATTAAGCGACAGTATTAAATAATTTTTGATTTTAGGAACGTTCAAGTATGGGTGCAAATTCTGCGCAAATTTTTGGCATTATTATTAACGTAGCGATTTTGCTCGTATTCTTTCGTTTTTTAATGCAATTGGCGATGGTCAGTCCATACAATCCTGTGGTGATGTCGACAGTCAAGGCAACCAAAATTGTAGATCTATTTAGCCGAATTTTTCCAACGATGGCGAAAGGGCGGGTCAATACTGCTGCCTTGGTTCTGGTTGTGGTGTTATACCTACTAAAAATTTTCGGCATGATGTATTTGCAAGGTGCGATGCCAAACAGTCCTGTACACCTCATTATTCTTACTTTTGTGACCATGATTCAGGACTTGATTCGTTTTTGTCGTTATTTAATTTTTGCGACCATAATTTTAAGTTGGGTGGTGATGTTTACTCAATCAAGATCGCCTTATATTGAAGTGATTCAAGAGTTGGCAGAGCCATTATTGGCGCCGTTCCGTCGAATTATGCCGAATATGGGAATGATTGATCTTTCTCCTATCTTGGCAATCTTGGCACTGATCATTGCTGAAAAAGTGATGGAATATGCCGCAATTGCGCTGCTGACAGGTCTTTAATAGGCATATTCTTTTGCCTTCAAAAAGATTGATGGTTCTTTATTTAAAACCGAGTTGTATAACCAACTCGGTTTTTTTATAGGTTGTTAATGTCTTTTTTGATATAGTCAATCTGTTAAAAAAAACATACAGTAAATATAATTTTTAAATCAATAAAATCAATATATTGTCTGCTAGAATAAAGCTTGCAATACCATGCTTTATATCTAAAGTTTAAATCGGTTTGCATGGGTGATGCATCACTTTGCTCAGCTAACTTTTCATTTAACCGCATGCTTGCGCTGCAAACAAAGCAGTGCTTTGTTTTTGCTCATATTCCCTCGCTTAACATGGTGAGATCCCTGTCGCCTCGCGATAGCAAGACCATCTGTGAATCAAAAATACAAAAAAACTGTTTAAGTAAAACTTTTTAAAAATTCTTATAAAAGGCATAAATTTCATTGGATGTGAATGATTGAAAAAAAAATCACTTATATGAATCTACAGGTGATTTGACTATAGCATCTGTATACATATTATTGATAAATGCTAAAAGACAATGCAATAAATGGAATTGAATAATATATATTGTAATTCAGGAAATATTGTGAAAATTGTCAAATAATCAATAAATTAGATTTCACGTGAAAAATATTTTATGGTGGACAAAATACAATCTTTTATTATAAAGTAAGATTTTGTTTAGAAAAAATACATAATAATTCATGTTTAATAATATTTATTTTATGCTGGATAAATTTGGATTAAATGCTCAAAAACGTGCTTTACATATCCAATTTAGTCAACCTGACTTGACTGCCCAAGTGTTTTTGCAACGCATAGACGGTCATCATGCGATCAATGAGGGACTGTATTTAAAACTCATTTGTTTGTCTACGCGTCATGATATTGCTTTAAAAAACTTTATCGGTTGTCGTGTAGCTGTTGATATAGTCAATGATCGGTCTGAACTCAATCGAATTTCAGGCATTGTTACCAAAGCTGAGGTGGGGGCCTCTGATGGTGCACTAACAATTTATCGCCTCATGGTTGAAGATCCAACTGCACTCTGGAAACAGCGTAGAAATTCGCGTGTGTTTATGAATATGTCCGCATTGCAAGCGGTTGAGGTTATATTTAATGAATGGCGAGAAAAATCTCCACTGTTTGCTTCAAGTTTGACTTTGGATAAAAGTAGTCTAACCAAAGACTATGATGTCAGACCATTCATTATGCAGCACAATGAACTGGATATAGATCTTGTTCAAAGGCTTCTCGCCTCGGAAGGGGTGAGTACATTAATTGACGAAGCACAACTTAAAGTTTCTCGCTTTACCGAACACATCCAACCTCAAAAGCTTCGTTTGATTGATAATAACGCTCAATACAAAAGTTTAGAACGTCGCACGATCCGCTTTCATCGTAGTTCAACTGTAGAACAGCAAGACACAATTACGACATTGAAAGGCTTACGTTCACTTCAACCGACCTCAGTGCATATCCAACGTTGGCAAGCCGATGTTCTCGAAACAGAAGAAGGTGCTGGCAATGTCTTGAGCAACCACAAACACAGTGACAACTATAATAATGCCCGTCTAGGCATGGAACAGGTATGGCATTTTAGTCCTGCATGGGTTGCAGACCTCAATGGTGAGGATGACGCAACGCCATCGGGTAACAGCCAGATTGAACGCTTTAACCAAAACATGAGCAACTACTATGACTCACAGGCCAAGCAGTTTACTGCTGTCTCCACAGTAAGAGATGCGCATGTTGGCTACTGGTTTGAGCTGCATGAAAATCCTCATTTGGATCAAAAAGATTCTCCAGATAACCAATTCTTGATCATAGCCAAGCACTTTTATAACCAAAATAATTTACCTAAAGACCTGACTCATCAGGTTGAAACCTTGCTCAAGCAAAGTCATTGGCAAACAGCCAATATCGTCACAAGCAATATAAACAATAATGAACAACGTCAATCCAATCAATTGGTACTACAACGACGACATATTGCGATTGTTCCAGAATATGATCCACTCAAGCACAGACCGATGGCAACACCACAGCGTGCCAAAGTGGTTGGGTCGAGTAGCGAAGAAATTCATGTCGATGAATGGGGGCGTATTAAAGTTCGTTTTCTGTTTACCCGCAATGAAGACCACATGCATGATGGCGGGGCAGGCTCGAATGATAATGATACCGACTCGGCTTGGGTCGATGTGCTGACCCCGTGGGCAGGTGAAGGCTATGGCGCACGATTCTTACCGAGGGTCGGAGAGATCGTCGTGATCCAATTTTGTAATGGTGACATTGACCGTCCCTTTGTGATCGGTCGTATTCATGAAGGGCATCGAACCCCGACCAAGTTTGATGACCAAGGAAAACTGCCTGATACTAAAACGTTATCCGGAATTAAAACGAAGGAATATCAATCTGACGGGTTCAATCAGCTTCGCTTTGACGATACCACCAACCAAATCAGCAGTCAGTTGCAGAGTAGTCATGCTGCAAGTCAACTCAATCTGGGTAATTTGAGTCATCCAAAAGAAACAGAGCGCAGTGAAGGACGTGGCGAAGGTTTTGAGTTACGTACAGATCGATGGGGTGCAGTACGTGCAGGACAAGGCTTACTGGTCAGTACCCATGCCCAGGATTCGGCATCAGGCAATCATCTAGATGCAAGCGTGGCAAAGCGTCAGTTAGAAAGTAGTTTAAACAATACCAAGGCCTTAAGTGAAGTTGCCAAGCATCAACAGACTGACCCTTTAGACATGTTAGATGGTCTAAAGGCTTTTATTGAACACATTGAACAAGAAAGTGAGACAAAAGCAAAAGCTTTTAAACAAGCTTTAATGATTTTGACTTCACCAAACTCTGTTGCGCTTGCAAGCAATGAAGATATTCATCTTTCAGCAGATGGTCAGATCAGTCAAAGTGCAGGTGAGAGTATTAACCTGAGCACGCAAAAATCTTTGCTTGCTCATGCCAGTTCCAAGATCAGCCTATTTGCAGCACAGGAAGGTGCGAGGCTTTATGCAGGCAAAGGCAAGGTCGAGATCCAAGCACAGGATGATGGTGCGGATTTGATTGCACGTAAAGGCATTCAAATCATTTCAACTGAAGATACGGTTTATATCATCAGTCCGAAAGAAATTAAGCTCATTAGTGATGGCACTGAAGTCAAGCTTAATGGTTCTGGTGTGTTTGTAACTACTGGCGGTTTGTTTGAGGTGAAATCTGGACAGCAGAAGCTGACATCGTCTGCTTCGATCAACCCGCCTGCGGCTGATTTACCTGATTGTTCAGCAAAACAAGGGCAAGCTGCTCATGATGGATCTGCGAAGGTGATCTTATGATGGGTGAAAATTTTTTACAGCATTCGATGATGCCTTTGGAACTTCACTCAGCTGAATGGATTTATCAAAAAATGCAGACAGTGTTCCAACACAGGCAACGGCTTATCGTGTTGCTTGACCAAACGCTAGTACCGCATATTTTTGATGATTTAAAAAACAGTTTAAGAGCGCATCATATCATTTATGTTCCTTTGGCTAAGGGGAATGGCTATAAAGATACCAACCTCTTTTTTATAGAGATCATCGATGAAAAAATTTTAAAAGACATCGGTTTACAACTGGCCGAACATTTGTTTGGTAATTTTGATAGGGCTAATCATGAGTATTTGGTTCATGGCTTTGGGACTTCTGATTATGACAACGATGAATTGAACCAGAAGTTTAAAGCAAGTTTAGTCGTGCAAGATGTTGAGTCTAAAATATTATTTCGTTGGTACGACCCTCGAGTGATGATTTATTTAGATCAAATCTTCAATGAACCGCAAATGAATAGTTTATTGGGGAATTTTACCCAATGGCATTTTATACATCCTACGGGTTATTTCCACTGGGAAAATATAGAGCAGAATAAATTACAGCGTAAAGCCATCAATAAAATCAATGCGCAACAATCTTTACAATTGGATCTGATTGAAATCAGCAATATTGTTTTTAGCAAAGCACATGAGTTGGAACAAATTGACCATAAACATTTAAAACCACAAAAGATTGTTAAAAATTTATATCAAGCTCACGAGCAATACCATATCAAAGGATATATGGATTTAGTGAGTTATGGGATATACGCAGAAGTACTAGGGCAAAGTTTTATGCAACATCCTTATATACAAAAGATATTGCAGCAATATTGGGGTACTGAACCTGAAAAATACGATTTTACAGATGCGATGGAGTTTGTTGCTGAAGAATACTGGATTTCATTAAAACAAGATTTAAGTCAATTTGAGGGCAACTATCATGGCTGACAATAAAAATAAAATACCAACAATCAATAATTTTGATTATTTAAAAGAATTCCAAAATCAGCAGTTGACCACAGAGCAGCAAAAAAAATATGGCACTTGGGCAGATAACTTAGGTAAATATGGTGTCGCTGATCAAAAAGAAAAGAAGGTTGGACTTGGAGATCCAAGCAAAATTAAAGAAATGGTGTATGGAAGTGTAGATGCCAATAAGAAAACCGCTGCACAAAATGCCAAGGAGTGTAGTAACTTTTGTCGAAGTAAAGGATTTAATATCGTTCCACTAAGATATTCAGTCGTGATTGGCAAAGCAAAAGTTTTACCTGCGACCTTGGGTAAAAATGTGAAAGACGTACCACTAAGCAATTTTAGTTATACCGTAGAAATGCTCAATACTGGCTATATTTACTGTTTAACAAAACGGGCAAAAAGTGGATTCAAGGGCAATTGGTCTGGCTATAAAGTGACCCCTAAAGGCTTTTTATCTTATTTTAATGTTGAAAAGACCAAACCTGCGCCAGTCAATGTTGCTGAGTTTGCCTGTCAAAATGCAGGGCATCATTTGGCTGCATCTGTCATCACCATAGAAGAAATTCCAAGTGATCCAGCAAGTGAAGCTTATTTGATTTTTTCACATGCGCCGATCAGTGATGTCAAACGTGCAGAATATCAAAAAAATGCAGATCAGTTTGTTGCAGAAGGCAAATGGCAAAAGGTTAAAATTGGGGGTGGTTCAAACCAAGCGCATTGTTTTGGCGAGAGTCAAATTGATTCAGCGATTCATAATAAATATACATTTGGTGAAAATCGCCTCAAGCTGATGAAGTCCAAATTTCAACAGTTCCCGAAAGCATTTGTGTGTATGGGTTTATATGATGCGATTGGAATAACCAGAGTGCTGAATAACACGCGAAATGATTTGTCGTTTAAAAAGGTTAAAGGCTTTTTAGATGCAAAAGACAAAGACAATATCAGCAATGATCATAAGTTGCATACCATGCTGACGATAGACGGGTTAGAAGAAGCATTAATCAGAAATTTTGTCGGTGTAAAACAACAAGCCACACAAGCAATGGCACAAAATAATGACGCAGGTATTGCAGCGCTTGAACTGGAATTAGAAAAGGCGAAAAAGAATAATAATTATGTATTGGTGGATTATTATGAAAAGAAAATCAAAGAAAAGCAGCACACTTGGTCACAGGATAAAGTGAAGTTAGATGATTATTATAAGAAGTTGGGTATCCAAAAAGGCAGTGAAGCTTGGAAGAATAATTATAGCCAATTGTTGGATATGGATGCTTATCGAAACTTCAAAAACACTTATGAAGTAACTTCTGCTGAATCAGAAAAAATAGCACTCAATTACGCCAATGATCATATCGCGTGGCTGAAATCAAAATATTTAAGAGATGCGCTCTATGTGTTTGATACACAAACACTGATCCCATTTGGTTTTTACTACCATGTGCTTGTCTCGGACTTGATGAAAGGAATGAGTGGCAATAAAACCAGCTATGACTTTTTAACACAATGGTTAAATAAAGATAAAGTTGAACCTGAAAACCTATATTTAAAAGCTTATTGCTTTAATATCAAGGATTTTGAGAATAAATTTGATGAAGCCATGCGTGAAGGGAAAATGTCCAATTGGGAAAATTCTTTGTCTATTGGCAAAGGGTTGATTGGCGCATTTACCTCAGCGGACGCCGCTTGGGACAACTGGGTAAAGAACCCTGCTTTGCAGAGTGCGTTACCTGATTTGCAAAGAACATCTACGGGCTTTGCATTTCATTGGTTGTCTGAGTCGATGAAGTATGTGATAGACCGAACGCCGAAAGTATCGATTGCAGGCAAATATCCTACAGAGTTTGCGCGTTGGTTGTTTATATTACGTGCAAAAACAGGTGTTTTAGCCGAAAAATTTGGTGTGAATGCATATTTTTATCGGATTGATTATAAGATCTGGAAAGCCAGCAATAACACCAATCTCAGTCCTCACTCTCAGACCACGGCAAAGCAATGGTTAGACAGTCGTTTAAAAGATGCTATAGATGATTTGTCTACACGAACAAATTCCAGTTCCAACAGGATTGCTGCGATTGTCACTTTCTTTGAGTTTTTAAACTTTTTATTGCAAAGAGAAAAAGCAATAGATGAGGGAAAAACGGACTTTGAATTTGTTTCTCAATATACAGCCGCAACCATGAGTTTGCTTGGTGCTTCACTTGATATGACTGGCTCATGGTTTCAAGACAGCCGTTTTAATGTCACAGGGGGATTAAAAGCCGCAGGCGCAGTTTTTGCAACGGTTGGTGGGGCTTTAGGGGCGTATTTAGATTATCAATCGACAATGAAGGAAAAAGTTAGATTATTAAAAGTAATTATTGCTTTTAAAGCAGGGCTAGGGGTTATGACTGCTGTAGCTGGGGCATACATCGCTTTAGGATATACAGGGAATGTTATTAGTAAGTATGTTGTTTCATCCGCATTTAAAAATTTTGCTGAAAGAATAGTTTTAGGTAAATTATTTCAATTTGCTTTAATGTATATTGGAAGATTTAACTTAATTGGATTAGGCCTAACAGCCGCAGAAATCTTTATACGAAAATTCTTCTTTGATAATGCACTAGAAAAATGGTGTAAACAGTGTGCTTTTCGTTCTAAAAAGAATAATTCGGAAACGCCTTTTAAAGATATGATGGCTGAAAGCAAAGCCTTTGAAGCAGCAATACATACGAATTTGGGATAATGGTTAATGGAAATAGTAGAAGGACAAATCGAAAACTTATTTGTTCATAAAGCCAAGTATGATTTTATAAAGAATAGTGGGAAACAAGCCACTGTATCTGCTGCATTGGGGGCAGCAGTTGGCAGTGCTGCGCTAGCCTCTCAGGCAGTTTTAGTTGCCAACAGTCAATGGGATGTAAAAGCGTGTAGTTTTGAACTGAATGGGCAAAAGTATGAAGGTTTATTTGAAGATATTTACTTTTCAAATCATGCTCAACTGATCTGTTTAGTACAAGATAATATTGCTTTGGTACTAATAGATCCTAAAGACAATAAAATGTATATTCCAATCGGTACTGGTGAAACGATTAAACAGTTAAAGAAGAAAAATCTTTTGATTAATGGGCTTTTTTTTCTTGTAATGTTTTTTATATTTATATCCTTGAAAGAAGGAGTTGCTTTCACTTTGTTTGGAGTGATTTTGTCAATATTCTTTATTTATTATCTCATTTATTTGCCAATGTATAAAGCAGAAAAGGGAAAAGGTTTATTAACTGAAAGAATAATAGAGTTGTTGGGTATTACAGATGTGAATGAAATTAATCTTACAAAAAATGCGTTTGTTGATAAAAACCAGACTATGACAAAATCATGGGTAATCGAATATCAAAATGCATTTAAAGAAAATAACCCCTATCCAAAGGATTACTTTGAGAGAAAATGAAAATAATAGAAGGGCAAATTGAAAATCTATTTGTTCATAAAGCCAAGTATGATTTTATAAAGAATCGTGGGAAACAAGCCACTGTATCTGCTGCATTGGGGGCAGCTGTAGGGAGTGCTGCTCTAGCTTCACAAGCCGTTTTAGTTGCCAACAGTCAATGGGATGTAAAAGAGTGTAGTTTTGAACTGAATGGGCAAAAGTATGAAGGTTTATTTGAAGATATTTACTTTTCAAATCATGCTCAACTGATCTGTTTAGTGCAAGATCATATCGCTTTAGTACTAATAGATCCTAAAGATAATAAAATGTATATACCAATTGGTACAGGCGAAACAATAAAACAATTAAAGAGAAAACATACAATATTGTTCGGTTTTTATATGTTAATCATGTTGGTAGTAATTTTATTTTTAAGTAGTGATATTTTTTTTAATATAATTACATCCTTTTTATATGCTTTAATAGTTTATTTTTTTATGTCTTTGCCAATGTATAGAGCAGAAAAGGGAAAAGGCTTATTAACTGAAAAAATAATAGAGTTGTTGGGTGTTACAGATGTGAATGATATTAATCTTACAAAAAATGCGTTTGTTGATAAAAACCAGACTATGACAAAATCATGGGTAATTGAATATCAAAATGCATTTAAAGAAAACAACCCTTATCCAAAGGATTACTTTGAGAAAAAATGAAAATAATAGAAGGACAAATCGAAAACTTATTTGTTTATAAAGCCAAGTATGATTTTATAAAGAATCGTGGGAAACAAGCCACTGTATCTGCTGCATTGGGGGCAGCAGTTGGCAATGCAGCTTTAGCATCACAAGCCGTTTTAGTTGCTAATAGCCAATGGGATGTCAAAGCGTGTAGTTTTGAACTGAATGGGCAAAAGTATGAAGGTTTATTTGAAGATATTTACTTTTCAAATCATGCTCAACTGATCTGTTTAGTGCAAGACCATATTGCTTTAGTACTAATAGATCCTAAAGACAATAAAATGTATATTCCAATCGGTACTGGTGAAACGATTAAACAGTTGAAAAAAAAGTATCTCATATTAAATTTTTTCTATTTAATTATTATATTTTTTGTTTTTCTTTTTTTAAATAGTAACTTGATTGTTGGTTTAATTGGGGTAGTCGTGGCTACTACTATAATTTATTTTTTTATTTCTTTACCAATGTATAGAACGGAAAAGGGAAAAGGTTTATTAACTGAAAGAATAATAGAGTTGTTGGGTGTCACAGATGTGAATAAAATTAATCTTACAAAAAATGCGTTTGTTGATAAAAACCAGACTATGACAAAATCATGGGTAATCGAATATCAAAATGCATTTAAAGAAAACAACCCATATCCAAAGGACTACTTTGAGAAAAAATGAAAATAATAGAAGGGCAAATCGAAAACCTATTTGTTCATAAAGCCAAGTATGATTTTATAAAGAATCGTGGTAAACAAGCTACAGTTTCTGCTGCATTGGGGGCGGCTGTGGGAAGTGCTGCTCTAGCTTCACAAGCCGTTTTAGTTGCCAATAGTCAATGGGATGTAAAAGAATGTAGTTTTGAACTCAATGGGAAAAAGTATGAAGGTTTATTTGAAGATATTTACTTTTCAAATCATGTTCACCTGATCTGTTTAGTGCAAGACCATATTGCTTTAGTTTTGATAGATCCTAAAGATAATAAAATGTATATTCCAATTGGTACTGGTGAAACAATAAAACAATTGAAAAAAAAGTATCTCATTTTAAATGCTATCTCATTATTCATAGGCCTAATAATAGTAATTTCAGTAGAGCAAAGTTTACTATTATTAATATTTAGTATGTTTTGTATTTTTATAATGGTATATTTTTTACCAATGTATAGAGCAGAAAAGGGGAAAGGTTTATTAACTGAAAAAATAATAGAGTTATTGGGTGTTAAAGAGATGAATGAGATTAATCTTACAAAAAATGCGTTTGTTGATAAAAACCAGACTATGACAAAATCATGGGTAATTGAATATCAAAATGCATTTAAAGAAAACAATCCATATCCAAAGGACTACTTTGAGAAAAAATGAAAATAATAGAAGGGCAAATTGAAAACTTATTTGTTTATAAAGCCAAGTATGATTTTATAAAAAACAGTGGAAAACAAGCCACTGTATCTGCTGCATTGGGGGCAGCAGTTGGCAGTGCTGCTTTAGCCTCGCAAGCAGTATTGTTAATGAATGCATCCATTGATGTGGAATCTTTAACTTTTACGCTTAATGAAAAAGAGTTTGAGGGAATTTTTAATGAGATATATCTCAAAGAGGGTTCAGAGGTTATTTGTCTAGTCGAGGCAAATACTGTTTTAGTGGTGATCGACCCTCAGCTAGACCTGATATATATGCCTATAGGCACAGGTGAAACTATATATAATTTAAAAAGAAAATATATAAAATATTTTTTTACATTTTATTTAATTGTATTTTTGCTAGCTTTATTTTTGGGTGAATTTTTTATACAAACGGTTGGTAGTTTATTATCAATTTTTGTTTGTCTTTTTATAGTTTTTTGGATGTATAAAGATGAAAAAAACAAAGGTTTATTAACAGAAAGAATTTTTGAATTATTAAATTTTAAACATTTTGAAGGTGTGAATTTAGATAAATTCACCTATAAAGATAAAGACGGATTTACAGTATCGTGGGTTTATCATTATCAAAATGCATTTAAAGAAAACAACCCATATCCAAAGGATTACTTTGAGAGAAAATGAAAATAATAGAAGGGCAAATTGAAAACTTATTTGTTTATAAAGCCAAGTATGATTTTATAAAGAATCGTGGGAAACAAGCCACTGTATCTGCTGCACTCGGAGCTGCTGTAGGGAGTGCTGCTCTGGCTTCACAAGCCGTTTTAGTTGCCAACAGTCAATGGGATGTAAAAGCGTGTAGTTTTGAACTGAATGGGCAAAAGTATGAAGGTTTATTTGAAGATATTTACTTTTCAAATCATGCTCAATTGATTTGTTTAGTGCAAGATCATATCGCTTTAGTCTTGATAGACCCTAAAGATAATAAAATGTATATCCCAATAGGTACTGGAGAGACTGTTAAACAACTCAAAAAGAAATATATATATATGTATTTTGGCTGTATTTTAATAGCATTTTTTGTTTTATTTTTTTCTAATGGTGATCTTAAATTCATTATCTTGGCAATTTTTTTATCATTGATTGTTTCTTATTTTTTTGTTATGTCGATGTATAAGCCTGAAAAGATAAAAGGACTTTTAACTGAAAAGATAATGGATTTTTTAGGTTTTGAAAATAATCGAGAGGTGAAATTAAGAAAATATAGCTTTGGTGATGATAATAAGATTATGACAATGTCATGGGTAATTGAATATCAAAATGCATTTAAAGAAAACAACCCTTATCCAAAGGATTACTTTGAGAAAAAATGAAAATAATAGAAGGGCAAATCGAAAACCTATTTGTTCATAAAGCCAAGTATGATTTTATAAAGAATCGTGGGAAACAAGCCACTGTATCTGCTGCATTGGGGGCAGCAGTTGGCAGTGCTGCTCTAGCTTCACAAGCCGTTTTAGTTGCCAACGGCTTTGTTGCATAAAGGATTTAAAGGCAAAGTTCTCCTAGGCGCCTCAAATTTAAGTGACAACTTGAGTATGAGGTCGGCCTAATTCTGTAAATTTATTTAAAATAGCTATACGGGCATGCACCTCATTGACTTGGCTTTGAAAGTTCCTAGCACTGAGTTTATCGCCTAATAATTTGATGCAATGCATCTTAGTTTCGACCAAACTTCGGTGATGATAGCCTGACCATTTTTTCCATAGTGTCCTGCCGAAACGTTTAACTGTTCGAAGTAATTCATTTCGCTCTCGCGAATGAACTTTGTTATCTTTCCAAGGCTTTGCATTTTTTCTGAGTGGAATCACTGCATACGCTTGCCGATCTGCAATGACCTGACGGCATTGTTTTGTGTCATAAGCCCCGTCTGTATAGACTGAATCAATCTGCTCATCTAATGGGATTTGATCAAGTAAATCTCCAAGAACTTGCGAATCACTGATATTATTCGTTGTAAGCTGAACTGCTCGTATTTGCAGGGTTTTAGCATCTATACCGATATGCAGTTTACGCCATTGGCGACGATATTCAGGCTGATGTTTCTTACGTTTCCATTCACCTTCACCTAAAAACTTCAAGCCTGTGGAATCGACGAGTAGATGCAATCCATTACAACTCTTTTCATAGCAAATTTGAATATCAATATGCTTTTGTCTTCTGCAAATGGTTGAATAATCTGGAGCTGTCCAATTTAGACCACACAGTCTAATAAGGCTTTGAACAAAACCAGTGACCATCCGTAAGGAAAGACGAAATAAGGATTTGATCATTAAACAGCATTGAATGGCTGTGTCGGAATAAGTTTGATTTCGACCATGTTTGCCTTTGGGGGGAGCGTACCATTGGGTTTTTGTATCAAACCAAATTGTTAAATTACCACGATTGATCAAAGCACGATTGTAGGATGACCAATTTGTTGTACGATAAATTTTAGGTGTAGGCTTATTCATCTGAGAATTATATTGCTGAGTAAGCCTTAAGAGGTAGGTTTATGCAACAAAGCCTCTCTTGATTAAAAAAGAGCCTAAATTTTAGACTCTTTTAGAAAAATTCCAGTTGTCGTTTTTTTTAAGTTTGGTCTAGCATTTTTGAAACAATCTCGAAATATGTGTCAAAAATCTCATATCAACTGTCATTCAGCGTTGACATCTACCTTACCAGCTCAACGCACCACCAGTTTGATAATCAGTCACACGCGTTTCAAAGAAGTTCTTCTCTTTACGCAAGTCCATCATCTCAGACATCCACTGGAACGGGTTGTTTACACCAGCAAACTGTTCAGGAAGACCAAGCTGTGCTAAACGACGGTTACAGATGAATTTCAAATATTCTTCCATCATCGCTGCATTCATACCCAATACACCGCGTGGCATGGTGTCACGCGCATATTCGATTTCAAGCATGGTGCCTTCAAGAATCATTTGAATGATTTCTTCTTGGAACTCAGCAGTCCATAAGTGTGGGTTTTCGATCTTGATTTGGTTAATCATGTCGATACCAAAGTTCAAGTGCATCGACTCATCACGCAAGATGTATTGGAATTGCTCAGCAACACCATTCATCTTGTTACGACGACCCATGGACAAGATTTGGCTGAAACCACAGTAGAAGAAGATTCCTTCAAGTACACAATAGAATGCAATCAGGTTACGCAATAAGATCTGATCGTTTTCAGGAGTACCCGTATGGAAAGTAGGATCACTCAAAGACTGTGTATACTTCAAGCCCCACGCTGCTTTACGGGCCACAGATGGAACTTCGCGGTACATGTTAAAGACTTCGCCTTCATCCATACCCAAAGATTCGATACAGTACTGGTAAGCATGGGTGTGAATCGCTTCTTCAAATGCTTGACGCAAGATGTATTGACGGCATTCAGGGTTGGTAATATGACGGTAGATCGCCAAAACCAGGTTGTTTGCAACCAATGAGTCTGCGGTTGAGAAGAAACCTAAAGAACGCATTACAATAGTACGTTCATCTTCAGTCAAACCATTTTCAGACTTCCACAGTGCGATGTCATGGTTCATGTTGACTTCTTGTGGCATCCAGTGGTTTGCACATCCGTCTAGGTATTTCTGCCAAGCCCACTCGTATTTGAATGGTACAAGCTGGTTTAAATCTGCACGACAGTTGATCATGGCTTTATCATCAACCTGTACACGCTGCGCACCCATTTCAAGCTCTTCCAAGCCCGGTGCAACATCCAACTTTTCTAAGGCGTGAGATGCTCTTGCCAACGAATCGGTTGGATTTGTTGATCTTGCTGAATAGGTTCCAGCGGATTGTGCAGCTGCCAAATTCTGCGATGATTGCTTTGCATCAGATACCACTTGCGAATCAGTCGTTTTTTTCGGTTCGACGGGCGCAGGCTGGTGAGCTTGTGCAGCTTGTTTCGGTTCATCATCTTCAAAATCGTCCCAACTTAGGATAGACATCGTTGTTCTCTCTTCGTTGTTAATATCTATGTTCGACATCTCACAAAAAAGATGTCACTACTATACGCTTATTCTGTGCAAGCAAAATTAAGTTTTGCCGATAGTTGTTTTGTTCTTGTTCGAAAGAACAGATACCCACACTACTTATTTTGATTACGCTTTTGCTGTTTGCGGATCGCAATAAATGCATAGACCGCAGGGATATAAAAAACCAAAAAGGCCAAGATCAGCACAATTATGCCTAACTCATAGTTATGACTTAAATGGAACATGGCTCAGCCTTTTATGATTTCAAACTTATTCAATCCCCTGATCTCTCTTTTTAAAGGGAGGGACTTGCATCCCACCATTTACTTCGAGAAATCTCCCTCCTTTTAAAGGGAGGGTCGGGAGGATGACTTACTGACAAGCTTCACAATCTGGATTGTCGATTGAGCATGCTTGTGGCACTGGTGCTGCTTGAGAGAAGCCTTCTTCTTCAGCAGGTGCTACAGGTTTAGCTTCTGGTGCAACCGCCGCCACTGGAGCAGCCACAGTGGTTGCTTTTACTGCGTTTAAAGCGCCCGTGTTAATGGTTGATTTTTCCGCAGATGTTGCACCCAATGCACGGAGGTAATAGGTCGTTTTAAGACCACGTAACCAAGCCATCTTATACGTGATGTCAAGTTTTTTACCATTTGCACCTGAGATGTATAGGTTCAATGACTGTGCTTGATCAATCCATTTTTGACGACGTGATGCAGCATCCACGATCCAACGTGTATCCACTTCAAATGCGGTTGCAAAAATTGCTTTTAATTCATCAGGAATACGGGCAATTTTTTGTACAGAACCTTCGAAATGTTTAAGGTCGTTCACCATGACAGCGTCCCAAAGACCACGATCTTTTAACGCACGTACTAAGTACGGGTTGATCACTGTAAATTCACCTGAAAGGTTTGATTTTACATAAAGGTTTTGGAACGTTGGTTCGATTGACTGTGAAACACCACAAATGTTTGAGATGGTTGCTGTAGGCGCAATCGCCATCACATTTGAGTTACGCATACCGTCTTTTTGTACTTTGGCACGTAAACTGTCCCAGTCCAAACGTTGGGTACGGTCAACTTCGAACATGCGTTCTGGACGAGATTTTGCAACAATATCTAAAGAGTCGATTGGTAAGATCCCTTGATCCCACAATGAACCTTTGAATGTTGAATAAACACCACGTTCAATCGCAAGGTCGCTAGAAGTTTGGATCGCATAGTAGCTGATCACTTCCATAGACTCATCAGCAAAGTCGACTGCTTCATCTGAGCCATAACCCATACCCAATTCATATAAAGCATCTTGGAAGCCCATGATACCCATACCGACTGGACGGTGTTTCAGGTTTGAATTACGTGCTTGTTCAACTGCGTAGTAGTTGATGTCAATCACGTTGTCGAGCATGCGAACTGCTGTTTTTACAGTACGTGCTAGTTTTTCACGGTCAAGTTTACCGCCTTGAACATGTTGAACAAGGTTGATCGAACCTAGGTTACATACTGCGATTTCATCTTTATTGGTATTTAAAGTGATTTCTGTACATAAGTTAGATGAGTGAACTACGCCAACATGTTGTTGTGGTGAACGTAAGTTACATACGTCTTTGAATGTGATCCACGGATGACCTGTTTCAAACAACATTGATAACATTTTGCGCCATAAGTCTTTCGCACGGATTTTCTTATGCAGCATGTTGTTTTCTTTAGCAACGCTTTCATAGTAAGCATAACGTTCAGCAAACTCAGTTCCTGTAAGGTCATGCAAATCAGGTGTTTCAGATGGTGTGAACAATGTCCATTCCGCATCTTCAAACACACGTTGCATAAACAAATCCGGAACCCAGTTTGCAGTGTTCATATCGTGTGTACGACGACGGTCATCACCTGTGTTTTTACGCAGCTCCAGGAATTCTTCAATATCCAAGTGCCAAGTTTCAAGGTATGCACATACGGCACCTTTACGTTTACCGCCTTGGTTGACTGCAACTGCAGTATCGTTGGCAACTTTGAGGAAAGGAACAACACCTTGAGATTTACCGTTTGTGCCTTTGATGTATGAGTTCAACGCACGAACAGGAGTCCAGTCATTTCCTAAACCACCCGCCCATTTAGAGAGTAGGGCATTGTCACGCATAGCACCATAGATGTCATAAAGATCATCTTGAATGGTGGTTAAGTAACAGCTTGATAATTGTGGGCGTAAGGTACCTGAGTTAAACAGTGTCGGTGTAGACGCCATATAATCGAAGCTAGACAATAAGTCATAGAACTCAATTGCACGATCTTCACGTTGCTCTTCATTTAATGCAAGCCCCATAGAGACACGCATAAAGAACAATTGCGGAAGTTCGAAACGTACATCGTTTGAGTGAATGAAATAGCGGTCAAACAAAGTTTGCAGACCTAAGTAGGTAAATTGGTTTGAGCGTTCTGGTTTGATCGCTGCTGCCAATTTAGCAAGGTCGAAGTTTAAAAGTTCTGGTGAAAGAAGTTCCAGCTCGATCCCTTTTTTCAGGTAAGTTTCAAGCGCATCGCCTTCTTCGGTATCTGTCGCTAAACCTAAGAATTTTAAACCAGTTGCCACTAAATCATCACGAAGTAAACGTGCCGTCACATAAGTGTAGTTTGGTTCTTGTTCGATACGGGTACGTGTCGCCATCATCATGGTGGTTGAGATGTCTGACTGTTTTACACCGTTATATAAGTTTTTAACTGTTTCATCGACAATGGCTTGAACATCAATACCTTCTAAACCTTCGCTGGCTTTTTCAATCGTGGCTTGAAGTTTGCCCAAATCTAGAGGCTGAAGCTGACCATTCGCATCTGTGATTTGTAGGGTTGGGTGATGATGAGCACCCGTTTGTTTACGTGCTTCAGAACGTTGCTCACGATAGATCACATAAGCACGCGCAACTTTTTGTTCACCTGTACGCATAAGCGCCAATTCAACTTGGTCTTGAATTTCTTCAATGTGAATTGTTCCGCCAGACGGTAAACGACGATTAAAAGTGTTCATAACCATTTCTGTTAATTGTGTAATACGGTCATGAATTCGGCTTGAGTCTGCGCTTTGCTGGCCCTCAACAGCCAAAAAAGCTTTACCAATTGCTACAGCGATTTTATCTGCATCAAAAGCGGCAACATCACCAGTGCGTTTAATCACTTGTAGTTGACCAGGGGTTGTAATGGCGTTCATTGTCAGCGTAGCTCCATTGTCATCATCATTGTTATGTTTATGGACCATTTGAACCGGACGAGTTGCAATTTTGTTCGTCACGATGTTTGAGGACTAAACACAATACTTAGTGGTTTAATTTAATTTAGAACACAAGATACGGTAATTTTAAGGTCAGATCAATATTGACATTTTAAGAATGTTTTATCTCTAATCAGTAAATTTTTATTCGTGTCTTTTTCCCTTGAACAATCATTTTTGTTATATGCCTTATTTGGCAAGGACATAGCATAACAAAGACCACCAAGAGTGCTTATAGATAACTATGTGGATAACTCAAAAAGCGATGAACTGATTAAACAGAATATGAACAATGAAATATTTTGTATAAAAAATAGTCCGCGTATTGATTGTGTTAGGAATATTGCTGCATAAAGGTGTGAAAACTTGGAAAACTGTCTACAATTCAATAGTTAATAAAAATATAACAAATTGATACGCTCATGTATCAGTTTGGTGAATGAGGTCTTGTTTACATTGTAAACGTGTGTATATTGCAAAACATAGTGTCTTGAATCTGCGAGATTTGTAGCAGTGACCAAATTAAATATAGGGGCAAATAGATGAGCCAAGAAGAAAAGTTACCAAAGATTTTGATTGTTGAAGATGACGAGCGTCTTGCTCGCTTAACTCAAGAATATTTAATTCGTAATGGTCTTGAGGTTGGGGTAGAACCGGATGGTAATCGTGCAATTCGCCGAATTATTGCGGAGCAACCAGATTTGGTCGTATTGGATGTGATGTTGCCGGGCGCAGACGGTTTAACCGTTTGTCGTGAAGTTCGTCCACATTATCATCAACCAATTTTGATGTTGACTGCACGTACTGAAGATATGGATCAAGTGCTTGGTTTGGAAATGGGGGCAGATGACTATGTTGCTAAACCTGTTCAGCCTCGTGTATTGCTAGCACGTATCCGTGCTTTATTACGTCGTACAGACAAAGCACCAGAAGATGAAGTGGCTCAACGCATTGAGTTTGATGATCTTGTGATTGACAATGGCGGTCGTTCAGTGACCTTAAATGGTGAGTTGGTTGACTTTACCAGCGCTGAATATGATTTACTTTGGTTGTTGGCGTCAAACGCAGGGCGTATTTTATCCCGTGAAGACATCTTTGAGCGTTTGCGTGGTATTGAATACGATGGTCAAGACCGTTCCATCGATGTCCGTATTTCTCGTATTCGTCCAAAAATTGGCGATGATCCAGAAAATCCAAAACGTATTAAAACTGTACGTAGTAAAGGTTATCTATTTGTTAAAGAGACTGGCTTATAAATGATGGGTCAATCATCTAACATGCTTGCCTATAGAAAGGCAGGCATAACGAAGGTGAGTTTGCGTGTCTAAACACAGTATATTCCTGCGTATTTATGCTGGACTGGTTATTCTTGTGGTGTTGGTGGCGTTGTTTGGATACTTGCTTGTTCAAATAATTAACTACCAACGTGCGCAGGAATATCGCGAATCTTTAACAGATGGTATTTCATTTGTGATTAGCGAAGGTGTAGCACGTCAACAAACTGAACAACAACGTCTTGATTGGATTTCGGACGCTTCTGATTTATTGGAATTGCCTATTTATTATTTGGATGCACAAAAAGTTGATTTATCACGTACCGAAGAAAAACGTATTGAAAATCAGAAAGCAGTTGTGCGTTATGATGCTGAACAGGGAATTGCCTATTTAGTGTTGGGAATCCGCAATGATCCCAAACACTATCTTTATATCAAAGTCGATCAAATTGGCGAACGCCAGATGAAGGCATTACCTGTCTTTATTTTGGATTATCTGGTTTATTATCCGGGACAGGAACAAGAATATCTCAAAAAAATTCAACAGCACTTTTCCTACCATGTGGGTGTTGAAAAAATATCTCAGCTCAATCTTGATTCAGAGCAAATCGGTCGTTTAAGGTCCGATCAAAGTGTAATTTTATGGCGTGACAGTGCAACAGTCCGTGGCACAACCATTTCCATCGTCTCTCCTTTGCCAAACTCACCAACCAATGTACTTGTACTCGGACCTGTTCCAATGTTTAACTGGATGCCAGTCAAACTTGCAGCCGGAATAACCTTGTTGAGTATGTTTTTGCTTTGCTTGGGGGTGTACGGTTTGATCGTGCCTATGCAACGTAAGTTGAAGCAGGTCAATCAAGCTTTGGATGTCATGAAAACCGGTGATATGTCTCAGCGTGTTCCTGTTGAAGGGCATGATGAGATGGCGAGTCTTGCCAGTAGCTATAACAGCATGTCTGATCATATTCAGCGGTTGATCGAAGCCCAACGGGAGTTGATGCGTGCGGTATCGCATGAGTTGCGGACGCCTGTAGCGCGGATCCGTTTTGGTATGGAAATGCTGGCAGATGAAGACGATCATGAGTATCGCTTGCAACAGGTTGAAATGATCGACAAAGACATTGAAGCTTTGAATACCTTGATTGATGAGATCATGACTTATGCCAAGTTGGAACAGGGTACACCTTCTTTGGACTTTGAAAAAATTGCATTGATTGATGTTTTACAGCAGGTTGCTACAGAAACTGAGGCGTTGAAAACGCAGAAGATCATTCATCTCAATCCACTTTCTTCTGATGTGGTGGTGGATGCAGAGCGTCGTTATTTACACCGGGTTGTGCAAAATCTCGTGGGTAATGCGGTACGTTATTGTGATCATCAAGTCAGTTTAAGTGGTGGTGTCAATCATCAAACCAAAATGGCATATGTGTGTGTAGAGGATGATGGTCCAGGGATTCCTGAAGAAGACCGTAAACGTGTATTTGAAGCATTTGCACGTTTGGACGACAGTCGAACTCGTGCTTCCGGTGGTTATGGCTTGGGATTGTCCATTGTCAGTCGTATTGCTTATTGGTTTGGCGGTACGATTGAGGTCGATCAAAGCCCAGAGCTCGGTGGGGCAAGATTTACCATGTCTTGGCCTGTTGAAAGGTTTAAGAAAAAGAAAGTGCAAGCAAGTAAAGAGAAAGCTTAGTGTTGTCTTTAAAAAGCTGAAAAAAACACCGAAATATTTCGGTGTTTTTTGTTTAACAATCAGTCAGGCTGATAACGTTCAGCCTTGAAGTTTATTCCTGAAGAGTTGCATCTGGTGCAATAATTGATTTGTTTTCTCTCAGTGCTTGTAAAGCATCTGCATTAAAGTCAATCAACAAGCTGTTTTGTTCAGCATCAATTTTATAGCCACTGATAATTTTCTGATCGCCTTGAATCGTATCAATTCGATATTCATCTGCAATATTTAAGATACCTTCCAGATTTGTTGTGGTTGCAGCAAGGTCTTGACGGAAAAGTTCATAAACATCACGAAGATCAAAAATCGCATTTTGTGCATCAGGATGCTTTTTGACATAATTTTCAATATGACGAACAAGTAATTGTGCAAATAAAAAATAATTTGGTTTGCTGCTAAATTCCATGTTTTAACCCCTAAATTATTGATTTAAAGTGAATGATATTTAGCATACACAGGAAAAATCGTTTGATGTGTATAGGCTGTGTAGATAATTCGTCTATGTTTGCGACAACAAGTATTGTTTATTCATTGCCCATCAAAGCATCAATCATTTTGACGGGGCTGTAATTGAATTCAGTGGTACAGCAGATCCATAATGACCTTGTCATTGAGTTCATGTTTAAAGCAGCACTGGAAGCGATGAAAAGAAGCACTGAAACTGGAACAGGAAAAGAAAGATATCTTGAAGGGCAGGGGGATCGAGCAGATTGAGTATCGAATAGTTGTTGGACATATAAATGCTGCCCCATATATCAGTATCAATCAAATACAGGTCTGAGTATAAGGAAATGTATACATGGGAAAACACATCATAGGTAGATCTTAATCTATGGCTGTAAGAAAAAGTGAGATTGGATCAATCTTGATAAAATGAAATATTGGCAGGGCAAGGTAGGTCAAAAGTAGGCGTCTCATATTTTGGAAAAGAGAAATAAAAAAACTATTTTAGCCTGAGGATGCCTATTTTGATAATGGGTTGGTTGTGTGAATGGTGGTGATTTAATTAATTGACATTATTTATCATATGAAGATATTTTTTATTAAAAATGTTGAGTGCTGAAATATTAGTTTTTAACATAGAATGTAACAAAATATTTTAAATATAATTTTGTGGAATGCGTGCAAATTTGTTGTTGAATAAACCTAAATAGATGCATAAAAGTGATGTCTCAGAAATTTTAATAAGAATTAAGCTACTGATTTGTCATTTTTAATTCATCTCAACAAAATATACTTCGGAAAAATTAATAAAAAATAGCAATGGAATTTGATAAAGCGATAATTGAACGTGCGAATGCGTGGAATCATGAAAAATAATGTGTTTTGTCTAAAAAATCATCCGAAAGACTTAGAGCTATTAACTAGCAAGAGATGACATCAATCGGGTACAATTGACCAGATTTATTTTGTGTTTGGTGTATTTGCAAGGCCAATACATACATTCTTTGTTAAATAATAGGCCTGCCAGGAGTTATCCCCGCATGAGTGCCATTACTCCATACGATTGGGCAATCATTGCCTTCGTGATCGGCGTGACATTTTTATGTGTCTTTATGCTCACCGTTCCTTTGCTCCTTGGGGGTAAATCATGGGGACGTGCGAAGCAAGAGCAATTTGAATCAGGTGTGGTTAGTGCTGGTGGAGCACGTATCCGCTTGTCTGCAAAGTTCTACCTCGTCGCAATCTTCTTTGTTGTATTTGATTTGGAAGCCCTGTATTTGTACGCGTGGGCGACATCTGTGCGTGAAGTAGGTTGGTTCGGGTTTTCAGCTGCGGCTGTATTTATTTTAGTTTTACTCGTTGGTTTAATTTATGAATTATCAACAGGTGCCTTAAACTGGTCGCCTTCGGATAAACGTAAAATAGCAGGGATTAAACCTAAAATTGGTTCACCGAATATGGACCTTGCAGAAATTACTCGCTTCAATTCAATTGAAGAGTTGGTGACTGATCCTACAGGAACGATTCCAGCTCAATCTTCTGGTCGTGTGAAAGATAAAACACCGACCATGTCTCTGAACAAGGAGTAACTCGGGAATGAAATATACCTTAACCCGTGCGAATCCAGAAGCTGAACAATATCCGCTTCAAGATCGTCAGATTGTGACAGATCCACTTGAAGAAGAAGTGAATAAAAATGTATTCATGACTCGTTTAGAGGACGTGTTGCATACAGCTGTGAACTGGGGCCGTAAAAACTCATTATGGCCTTTTAACTTTGGTACTTCGTGCTGCTATGTAGAATATGCAACGACCTTAACCGGTGTGCATGATTTGTCACGTTTTGGTGCTGAGGTTATTCGTGCTTCGCCACGTCAGGCTGACTTGATGATTGTAGCCGGGACATGCTTTGTCAAAATGGCACCTGTTATTCAACGTTTGTATGAACAAATGCTTGAGCCAAAATGGGTAATTTCAATGGGTGCCTGTGCAAACTCTGGTGGTATGTACGACATTTATTCTGTTGTGCAAGGCGTAGATAAAATCATTCCTGTTGACGTGTACGTTCCAGGTTGCCCACCACGTCCAGAAGCACTCATTCAGGCGTTGATGTTGTTGCAAGACCAAATTCAATTAGAACGTCGTCCGCTTTCTGCGGTAATTGGTGATGATCTTCAGCCAGTATACAAGCCAAAGATGATGCCAGAACGCGACCGTAAGAACGCTGAACGTATTGCAGTGAAAAACTTACGCTCTATGGATGAGATTGAGTAATTTTTTCTGATGAATGTTTGACATATCTGAAGGATATGATCATCAGGAAATTTGACAGAATTTGTATTAAATAGGAAGCCAAGCCAATGGCTGAAACTGAAATTGCTATGCCAGAATCAACTCCAGTTGATTCCCGCCCAGCATTTGCGATTGTAGAAGATCTCAAAGCCAAATTTGGTGAGAACTTTTACGTGCAACCGACGTTTGAAGACTTTCCAACGGTCTGGGTTGAGCGCGCACGTGTACAAGAAGTTTTGATGTACCTACGTACAGTGCCACGTCCTTATGTGATGTTGTTTGACTTATCTGCGGTGGATGAGCGTTTGCGTACTCACCGTGATGGTTTGCCTGCATCAGACTTCACAGTGTTCTATCACTTGCTTTCATTGGAACGCAATAGTGATATTCGTATTAAAGTGGCGTTGAATGAGAATGACATTAACATTCCAACGGCAACCAACATTTGGCCGAATGCCAACTGGTACGAGCGTGAAGCCTACGATATGTTTGGGATCAATTTCGAAGGGCATCCGATGCTTCGTCGTATTTTGCTGCCAACCTATTGGGAAGGTCATCCGTTACGTAAAGAATACTCTGCACGTGCGACGGAATATACGCCGTATATGCAGGACAAAGCGAAACAGGATTTCGAGCAAGAACATCTTCGTTTTGTTCCAGAAGATTGGGGTCTAAAACGCGGCAACGCAGATGAAGACTTCATGTTCTTGAACTTGGGTCCAAACCATCCATCTGCGCATGGTGCATTCCGTGTCATTTTGCAGTTAGATGGCGAAGAAGTTAAAGACTGTGTGCCTGATATCGGTTATCACCACCGTGGTGTGGAAAAGATGGCTGAACGTCAAACTTGGCATTCGTTCATTCCTTATACTGACCGTGTAGACTACTTGGGTGGTTGTGCGCAAAACATGCCTTATGTGATGGGTGTGGAGCAATTGGCAGGAATTACTGTTCCTGATCGAGCACAATGTATCCGTGTCATGATGTCTGAATTATTCCGTATCAATAACCACTTGTTGTATATCGGTACTGCGATTCAGGATGCTGGTGGTATGACCCCTGTATTCTATATGTTTGCGGATCGTCAAAAAATCTATGACGCCATTGAAGCCATTACGGGTTTCCGTATGCATCCAGCATGGTTCCGTATTGGCGGTACAGCGCATGATCTTCCAAACAACTGGCAAAAATTGATTCGTGAAATTCTCGAATGGATGCCAAAACGTTTGAAGGAATATCATACTGCGGCACTTAAAAACTCTGTCTTTGTTGGTCGTACCCGCAATGTTGCACAATACGATGCGAAATCGGCATTGGCTTGGGGTGTGACTGGTACAGGCTTACGTGCGACAGGTATCGACTTTGATGTGCGTAAATACCGTCCTTATAGCGGTTATGAAAACTACGATTTTGAAGTGCCATTGGAATATGAAGGCGATGCGTATGCCCGTGTAATGGTTCACTATCGTGAAATCGAAGAGTCACTTAAAATTATCAAACAGTGTTTGGATAATATGCCTTCAGGTGCTTATAAAGCGGATCACCCATTGGCAGTTCCACCACCAAAAGACAAGACTTTACAAGATATTGAAACCTTGATTACGCACTTCTTGAGCGTGTCATGGGGTCCTGTAATGCCAGCAGGTGAAGCATCTGTTATGGCAGAAGTGGTGAAAGGTGCGTCTAACTATTACTTGACTTCAGATAAGTCAACCATGAGTTATCGTACCCGTATTCGTACACCAACTTTCACACACTTGCAGCAAATTCCTTCCGTAATTAACGGCAGTCTTGTATCTGACTTGATCATTTATTTAGCGACGATTGATGTCGTTATGGCTGACGTGGATCGCTAAGGGGTAAACGCATTATGATGATTTTGACTGATAAAAAACCACGTGTGAATGTTGAAGGGATTCTGACCAGTGAAGAAATCCATGAAATTGAACATCACATTGGTCACTACCCGTACCCACGTGCAGCATCTTTAGATGCGTTGAAGTGTGTGCAACGCCGTAATGGTTGGGTAGATGATGCGCAGTTACATGCAATTGCTCAATTATTGACAATTACAACTGCTGATTTGGAAGGTGTTGCAACATTCTATAACCGTATTTACCGTCAACCTGTTGGTCGCCACGTAATTTTATTATGTGATTCGATTGCTTGTTTCTTGATGGGTGCGGAAACTTTAGCAGAAGCTTTCCAACGTGAGTTGGGTATCCAATTTGGTCAAACGACAGCTGATGGTCGTTTTACTTTATTGCCAATTTGCTGTTTAGGGAACTGTGACAAAGGTCCAACCCTAATGATTGATGAGGATACTCACGGTTTGGTTGAAGTGACTTCTGTGAAACAGTTATTGGAGAAGTATGTATGAATACCGAACCAAAACCAATTTATGGCGACGGAAATCCTGAAACTCACCCATTAACATGGCGTTTGAGTAAGCAAGAATCTGTTCGTAGTGCTGATGACTATGAAGCTTTAGAAGGTTATGCAGGCTTTAAGAAAGCACTGTCTATGCCACCTAAAGATGTGCTTGAAGTGATTAAAGCAGCGACTGTAAAAGGTCGTGGTGGTGCAGGTTTCCCAGCAGGGATTAAATGGTCATTGATGGCACCGAATGATGGTGGTCCTCGTTACCTGATCTGTAATGCCGATGAGATGGAGCCGGGAACATTCAAAGACCGTTTGTTGATGGAAAAACTTCCACATCAATTGATCGAAGGGATGTTGATTGCTGGTTATACCCTTGAAGCTACGCAAGGCTATATCTTCATTCGTGGTGAGTATATTGAGGCGGCACAATACTTAAATGAAGCTTTAGAGCAAGTTCGCGCTAAAGGTTATTTGGGTGACAACATCTTAGGTACAGGTTGGAACTTTGAGTTGCATGTGCATACCGGTGCAGGGCGTTATATCTGTGGTGAAGAAACTGCATTGATTAACTCTCTTGAAGGTCGCCGTGCCAATCCGCGTACTAAACCACCATTCCCGCAAGTTGCAGGTGCATGGGGTCGTCCTACGATCGTGAACAACGTAGAAACCTATAACAACTTGCCTGCAATCATGTTGCGTGGTCCAGAGTGGTATATCGGTTTGTCTGCGGGTAAATCTAAAGATCCAGGCACAAAAATCTATGGTGCATCAGGTAAAGTAACTTTCCCTGGACTATGGGAATTGCCGTTTGGTACAACTGCGCGTGAAGTGATTGAAGAACATGCAGGCGGTATGCGTGATGGTCTAAAACTTAAAGCATGGTTGCCGGGTGGCGCATCGACTGACTTCTTGGCTGCTGAACACATTGATCTTCCAATGGATTCAGAAAGCATTATGAAAGCAGGTTCTCGTCTAGGTACATGTTTGTTAATGGTGGTTGATGAAACTCAATGTATGGTTTCTGCAACCCGTAACTTAGAAGAATTCTTTGCACGTGAATCATGTGGTTTCTGTACACCATGCCGTGATGGCTTACCTTGGGCAGTGAAAGCACTTGTCGCTATTGAAAAAGGCGAAGGGAAGATGGAAGACATTCAACATCTTCAAGAACTGACTCGTAAGTTATGGATTGGTAAAACATTCTGTGCTCACGCACCAGGTGCCATGGAACCATTGATGGGTGCACTCAAATATTTCCGTAGCGAGTTTGAAGCTAAAGTGACAGATCGTCCTGTAGCCCAAGCCAGCCACGTAGAACAAGTTTAAGGAATTCGACTATGGCTACAATTCATGTCGATGGAAAATCGTACGAAGTCAATGGCTCGGAAAACTTGCTGCAAGCATGTTTGAGTCTTGGCATCGACATCCCATATTTTTGTTGGCATCCAGCTTTAGGTTCTGTCGGTTCTTGCCGTCAATGTGCTGTTACTCAATATGCGAACCCGGAAGATACTCGTGGTCGCTTAGTAATGTCATGTATGACTCCTGCATCTGACAATACCTATATTTCGATTGAAGATAAAGAAGCGAAAGATTTCCGTGAGTCTATCGTGGAATTCTTGATGACCAACCATCCACACGACTGTCCAGTCTGTGAAGAGGGAGGTCACTGTCATCTTCAAGATATGACTGTGATGACACAACACGACCGCCGTCGTTATCGCTTTACCAAACGTACACACCATAACCAAGAGTTGGGTTCTTTCATTGCGCATGAGATGAACCGTTGTATCGCATGCTACCGTTGTGTTCGTTACTATAATGATTATGCGGGCGGTACAGATTTCGGTGTTTATGCC
This sequence comes from Acinetobacter nematophilus, assembly GCF_026344175.1. Lineage (NCBI taxonomy): Bacteria > Pseudomonadati > Pseudomonadota > Gammaproteobacteria > Moraxellales > Moraxellaceae > Acinetobacter > Acinetobacter nematophilus. The sequence continues at coordinate 633,708 of NZ_JAPKMY010000001.1, read as the reverse complement.
AATGCATCACGTGTTTACTTCGGTCGTCCGGAATCAGGAACGCTAGAGTCTGAATTCTCGGGTAACTTGACTGAAGTTTGTCCAACAGGTGTGTTTACCGATAAAACACATTCTGCACGCTATAACCGTAAATGGGACATGCAGTATGCGCCAAGCGTATGCCAAGGCTGTTCTTCAGGCTGTAACATTTCACCAGGGGAACGTTATGGTGAGTTGCGTCGTGTAGAAAACCGTTTCAATGGTGAAGTTAACCAATACTTCCTGTGTGACAAAGGCCGTTTTGGTACGGGTTATGTAAACCGTGAAGATCGTCCTCGTCAACCACAGTTCCGTAATGGAGCAGATGTTGAAACTGTTTCTGTAGATATGGCGCTCGATACAGTGATCGCAAATGTTCAAGGCAAAAAAGTCTTGGGTATTGGTTCACCACGTGCATCATTAGAATCAAATTACGCATTGCGTGAATTGGTTGGTCAGCAAAACTACTCAACAGGCATGTCTCAAAAAGAGCAAAACTTGGTTGAGTTGGCTGCTTCAATCATGCAGGCTGAGGGTGTTTATAACCCGGGTATGCGTGAGATTGAAAGCTATGATGCTGTATTGATCCTAGGTGAAGACCTTACTCAAACAGCACCGCGTATGGCATTGTCAGTTCGCCAAGCTGCGAAAAACAAAGCCAAGCAAATGGCGGCAGATCGACGTACTCAAGATTGGTTGGCTGAACCTGTTAAGCGTATTGGTCAGGATGAAAACTCTCCGATCTATATCTTGGCTGCAACACAAACGCGTTTAGCTGATGTGGCTGCGGGTGAAGTTGTTGCTTCTCCAAACGATATTGCGCGTTTAGGTTTTGCTGTTGCTGCGGCTGTAAAAGGTGATGCAATTCTTGGTTTGGATGACGATGCGAAAGCATTTGCTCAAACTGTTGCCGATACATTGAAAGCAGCGAAAAAACCATTGATCATCTCTGGAACAAGTTTGCAGGACGCTGCCATTATGGAAGCTGCCGCGCAGGTTGCACAGAATTTAGGTGAAAATGCCGGTTTAACATTGACGGTTCCTGAAGTGAACTCAATGGGCTTGGCATTGTTCGGTGGTTTAAGCTTAGAGCAAGCATTTGCACAGGATTATGATTCAATCATTATCGTTGAAAATGACTTGTTCCGCCGTCTACCAGCAACACAAGTACAAGCTGCTTTAGCAAAAGCGAAGAGCGTCATCGCTCTTGATCACTCTGAAACTGAAACTGTAAATGCTGCAGATGTGGTTCTTTCTGCTGCGAGTTTCGCTGAAGGCGATGGTACAGTGGTTAGTCAAGAAGGTCGTGCACAACGTTTCTACCAAGTTTATGATCCAAGTTACTACAAACCAGAATATGCCATTAAAGAATCATGGCGTTGGTTGCATGCCATTGAAACGGGTGTCAAAGGTAAAGCGATTTCATGGACCTTGTTGGATGACGTAATTGAATCTGTCGTGAAAAATGTTCCAGCGTTGGAAGCGATTCAAGATGTTGCTCCTGATGCAGGCTATCGTGTTCATGGTTTGAAAATTGCCCGTGAACCACGTCGTTATTCAGGACGTACGGCAATCCGTGCGCCATTGAACGTACATGAGCCAAAACAACCTGTCGATGTGGATACTGCATTAACATTCTCAATGGAAGGTTATGTTGGACCACAAAACGCATCATCATTGGTACCGTTTGCATGGGCACCGGGTTGGAACTCTCCACAAGCTTGGAATAAATACCAAGACGAAGTGGGTGGACATCTGAAAGGTGGTGATTCTGGCATTCGTTTATTTGACCGTTTAGTGAAACGTCCGGCACGTAGCTATGTTGCGCCAAGTGCTGTTGTAACGAATCCAGACAGTTTCCGTCTTGTTCCAATGCATCATATTTTTGCTTCTGGTGAATTTACAGTAAAAACACCAGCGATGGAGTCACGTATTCCAGAAGCTGCTTTTGCTGTAGGTGAACAGGATGCAGCACGTTTGAATGTTCAAGATGGTCAACAACTGACCGTACAGGCCGGTGAGACAACAATCAGTCTTCCTGTACACGTGATTGAGTATTTACCAACAGGTTATATCGGTTATCCAGTTGGACAAGCACCAACCGTTTCACTTGCTGAACCTGTATCTGTAACGGTAGGAGTGTAATCATGAATGAATCTTTACGCGCCCTACCGACATGGGCACAAGACTGGCCGATTGCTTATTCAGTCATCCAAGCCATTGTGATTTTGTTGGTTGTGGTTCTGCTTGCAGCATTGATGTCATTTATTGAACGTCGTTTGCTCGGCCTGTGGCAAGACCGTTACGGTCCGAACCGTGTAGGTCCGGGCGGGATGTTCCAGATCGTTGCCGACATGTTGAAAATCATGTTTAAAGAAGACTGGACACCTAAGTTCGTTGATAAACTGACTTTCCGTTTAGCGCCAGCAGTTGCGATGGCAACTGCGGTACTGTCATTTATGGTCATTCCTGTTTCACCTTATTTAGGTGTTGCAGATATGAGCATTGGCTTATTGTTCTTTATGGCAATGGCAGGTATCGCGGTTTATGCCGTGTTATTTGGTGGTTGGGCTTCAAACAACAAATATGCATTGCTTGGTGGTCTGCGTTCAGCAGCACAAACCATTTCTTATGAGGTCTTCTTAGGGATTTCATTGATGGGGGTTGTTGCAATCGCTGGTTCATTCAACCTACGTGAAATCGTAGAAGCACAACGTGATGTATGGTTTGTGGTTCCACAATTTATTGGTTTCATGATCTTTGTGGTTGCTGGTGTTGCAGTAACACATCGTCACCCATTTGACCAACCCGAAGCTGAGCAAGAGTTGGCAGAGGGGTACCACGTTGAGTATGGTGGTATGAAATGGGGGATGTTCTTCGTTGCTGAATACGTCAACATCATCCTTATTTCAGCACTGATCGTGACTTTATTCTTCGGCGGTTGGTTGGCACCTTTTAATTTAAATATTCCATTCATTCCAGATGCGTTCTGGTTCATTGCGAAAACAGTATTCTTTGTGATGATGTTTGTCTTGGCTCGTGGTTCTTTAATGCGCCCACGTTATGACCAAGTGATGAATTTTGGTTGGAAAGTGTGTTTACCACTTGCATTGGTCAACCTTTTGGTGACTGGTGCTGTGATTCTGATGAATCAAGCCTAGGACAGCAGGGAGTACAAAATGTATAAAATTCTAGCTGGCGTAGGATCAATTGTTCGTTCGTTGTGGATGGTGTTTAGCCATGTCACACGTAAACGCGATACGATTTTATATCCAGAAGTTCCAGCCGAACAAATCGTACCTCCACGTTACCGTGGTCGTATTGTACTAACACGTGACCCAGACGGTGAAGAGCGTTGTGTTGCGTGTAACTTATGTGCGGTTGCATGTCCTGTTGGCTGTATTTCATTACAGAAAGCTGAAAAAGAAGATGGACGTTGGTATCCAGAGTTCTTCCGTATTAACTTCTCACGCTGCATTTTCTGCGGTATGTGTGAAGAAGCATGTCCAACAACTGCAATTCAGTTAACTCCAGACTTTGAGCTTGGTGAATATGTACGTCAAGATCTTGTGTATGAGAAAGAAAACTTACTCATTTCAGGCCCAGGAAAATATCCTGACTACAATTTCTACCGTGTGACTGGTATGGCAATTGACGGTAAAGAAAAAGGTCAAGCGCAGCGTGAAAGCGCGCCTGTAGATGTACGGAGCTTATTACCATGATGTGGCCATTTTATTTAATGGCTCTTGTGGCCATTGTTTCTACGGTTCGTGTTGTGACTAACGCGAATCCTGTACATGCTTTATTAAGTTTGATCGTTTCATTACTTGCAGTTGCAGGTATGTTCTTGACGATTGGTGCACCATTTGCAGCTGCACTTGAAGTGATTGTTTATGCCGGTGCGATCATGGTGTTGTTCGTATTCGTTGTGATGATGCTCAATCTTGGTCAGCATACAGTTGACCAAGAACGTAAATGGTTGACTTCAGATGCTTGGGCTTATCCAGCACTCATGAGCTTTTTAATGGGCTTATGTTTAGTTTGGGTATTGGGTTCAGATCATGTACAGCAGGGTGCTGTACTTGGAACTCAAGTCATTGGTCCTAAAGTTGTTGGTCAAGCACTCTTTACCCACTATTTATTATTGGTTGAAGTTGCCGCGATGTTATTGCTTGCAGCCTTGGTTGCAGCATTCCACTTAGGCAAACGTGAACCAAGTGCAGAAGAGGATAAACAGTAATGGGCAACATTCCTTTAGAACATGGTTTGATCGTTGCATCTATTCTTTTTGCACTGGGTTTTTACGGTGTAATGGTGCGACGCAATTTATTATTTATGTTGATGAGCCTTGAGATCATGATGAATGCAGCCGCATTGGCATTCGTTGTGGCAGGAAGTGCATGGGCACAACCTGATGGTCAAATTATGTTTATTTTGATCCTTACTCTTGCTGCGGCAGAGGCGTGTATCGGTCTTGCGATCGTCCTTCAGTTCTACCATCGCTTCCATCATCTGGATGTAGATGCTGCTAGTGAGATGCGCGGATGAGCTATTTATATTTAACAATTTTATTTCCGCTCATTGGTTTTGTCCTTTTAGCGGCAGGGCGTAATAAACTTCCTGAAAATGTAGCAGCCATTATTGGTGCAGGTTCTGTTGGTCTTTCAGCATTATTTGCATTGCTTGCAGGCATGGACTTTGCAAAACAGGGTTCAGTTGCTCAAGCACAGCATTTGTGGACTTGGTTTAATGTGGGTGGTTTTGCGCCAGGCGTAAGTTTGCATCTTGATGGCTTATCATTATTGATGATGGGCATGATCACAGGTGTGGGTTTCTTGATCCATATCTTTGCAACTTGGTATATGCGTGGTGAAGAAGACTTTGCTCGTTTCTTCTCATATTTCAACTTATTCGTTGCCAGCATGTTGGTGTTGGTTTTGGGTGACAACTTAGCGTTGTTATTCTTAGGTTGGGAAGGCGTAGGTCTGTGTTCTTACCTATTGATTGGTTATTACTATCAAAATCCTGCAAACGGTTTTGCTGCAATCAAAGCATTTACAGTGACTCGTGTGGGTGATGTATTCTTACTGATCGCATTGTTCTTGCTGTATCAACAGTTTGGTACTTTGCATATTGGAACGATCGTTGCCAATGCTTCACAAGTTTTAGCACTTGATCACAACCTTGCACTTTGGACATCGTTGATGTTGTTCTTGGGTGCTGCGGGTAAATCTGCACAAATCCCATTACAAACGTGGTTGGCAGATGCAATGGCTGGTCCTACACCAGTATCTGCATTGATCCATGCTGCAACAATGGTAACAGCAGGTGTTTACTTGTGCTGCCGTATGTTCTCTGTGTTTGAAATGACACCAGAAGTAATGCAGTTCATTTCGATTACTGGTGCAGTGACATTGCTAGTTGCAGGTTTTGCTGCATTGGTACAGACAGACATCAAACGTATTTTGGCTTACTCAACAATGAGTCAGTTGGGTTATATGTTTATGGCTGTAGGTGCTGAAGCATATCAAGCAGGTTTGTTCCATATGCTTTCACATGCATTCTTCAAGGCACTCTTATTCTTGTCTTCTGGTGCGGTGATTCTGGCTTACCATCATGAGCAAAACATCTTTAAAATGGGTGGCTTGTTCTACAAAAACAAATTCTTATTCGCTTGCTTCGCAATTGGTGGTGGTGCACTTGCTGCAATTCCATTTATTACGATCGGCTTCTTCTCTAAGGATGCAATCTTGGGCGCTGTTTGGGCACAAGGTCAATCTGTAGCATTGTATGGCTCATTGTATTGGGTCGGTGTTGCGGGTGCATTCCTGACTTCGATTTATACTTTCCGTTTAATCTGGGTGGTATTCTTCGGCGAAGAAAAAACGCATTATCACGAAATCAAAGGTGCGACTTATTGGGCGCCTTTAGGTATCTTGGCTGTTCTTTCAACTGGTTTGGCTTATTTCTTAAAAGCGCCAGTCATGAATGTTTTAAATGCGGCTCATATTCCTGCATTTGAAGTATCACAAGCAGTCGAAGAAGGCATGCATGGTGCAGAACATCTCGCTGTTGGTATTGCATTGGCTGGATTAGCAGTGGGTGTCGTATTATTTGCATTTGCTTATAAAGCAGTTAAAGGTTTTGCTGCCACTTCATTGGGTGCTGGACTTGCAAATATTTGCCGCAATGCATTTGGTTTCGATTCTTTATATAACCTTGTATTCGTTCAACCTTATTTACTTATTGCGAAAATCTTAGGTCGTGATCCAATTGATGGCTTATGGCTTGTATTACCCGCAATCGTGAAAGGTGGTAATAAATTTACAAGTACCCGTCAAACAGGTTCATTACGTGAATATGCATCAAGTATGTCACTCGGTGTAGTGGTTTTGCTGATGATCTTGATCGTGATTCAGGTCGTGGGGAAATAAGATGGAAATCACAAACAATTGGATTTTACCCGCACTGATTCTTGTACCTTTTATTGCAGGCTTCGCGTGTTGGTTAGTCGATAAACTGGATAAACATTTACCTCGTTATATCGCATTGGTGGGTATGCTCATTACGTTGGGCTTGACCTTCATATTGTGGAAACAAGGTGGATATGATTATGCCTTAGGCGCGAAAGCGCCAACCTGGGCTGCTGAGTTCTATGTTCCTTGGATTAAAACACTGGGTATTAACATTCACTTGGCAGTCGATGGTCTTTCGCTTCTTATGGTGGGTTTAACAGCATTACTCGGTGTACTTGCTGTAGGCTGTTCATGGGGCGAAATCCAAAAGAACGTTGGTTTCTTCCACCTAAACCTTTTATGGTCATTGGGTGGCGTAATCGGGGTTTTCCTTGCAATTGATATGTTCTTGTTCTTCTTCTTCTGGGAGATGATGCTGGTACCTATCTACTTCTTGATCGCGCTTTGGGGTCATAAAGGCGCAGATGGCAAATCACGTGTTTATGCAGCAACCAAATTCTTTATTTATACCCAAGTTGCAGGTCTCATCATGCTTGTGGGCATATTGGGGCTGGTGATCATTGGTTATAGCGCGGATGGTCGAATTGAATTTGGTTATACTCACTTGATGGGTGTTGCCAATGCATTGGATGCTGATCCTCGTACAGCTGGGTATGCTTATGCATTGATGATCTGTTTGTTTATCGGTTTTGCCGTAAAACTTCCAGTTTTTCCATTGCATGGTTGGTTGCCAGATGCCCATGCGCAAGCTCCGACAGCGGGTTCTGTAGACCTAGCGGGTATTCTGATTAAAACTGCTGCATACGGGTTACTTCGTTTTGTAATGCCTTTCTTCCCAGCAGCATCTGCACAGTTTGCTGATATTGCAATTATTTTCGGTTTGATTGGTATTTTCTACGGTGCCTGGTGTGCTTTCCAGCAAACAGATATGAAGCGTTTGTTGGCGTATACGTCTATCTCTCATATGGGCTTCGTATTACTTGCACTTTATGCAGGTAATATCCTGACATTCCAAGGCTTAATGATCATGATGTTGGCACATGGCTTGTCATCTGCTGCATTGTTCATTATGTGCGGTCAGGTTTATGAACGCTTGCATACTCGTGATTTACGTTTGATGGGCGGTATCCGTGGTCAGTTCCAATATTTACCATTCTTCTTGATGTTCTTTGTATCTGCGCTTGTAGGTATTCCTGGTCTAGGTAACTTTATCGGTGAATTCCTGATCCTTATGGGTTCATTTGCGAAATTCCCAACATTTACAATTATTGCTGCGATTAGCTTAGTTTTTGCAGGTCTTTATGGTCTGATCCTGATTCATAAAGCATTGTTTGGTACACCAAATGAAGCACAGAAACCACATTATGAAAGTCCGTTAAAAGACTTGAATACACGTGAAACTGTGATTTTATTGGTGTGCGCACTTGGCTTACTTTGGTTAGGCGTTCATCCACAAACATTCCTTGATATTTCAAACTCAAGCATGGCGTGGTTAGCAAATAGCTATATTCCAGTTCAAGAAATTGTCGATACAACTCAGCAAGTTGTATCTCAACAAAATGTGGAGATCCAATAGTCATGAACTTCACTATGTCATTTTCGGATCTCATGCCTTTAGCACCAGTTTTTATTGTTGCATTGACAGCGATTGTGGTGATGATTCTGATTGCGATTAAACGTAATCATAATCTGATCGCAACGGTTTCAGTGATTGGTTTAAACCTTGCTTTGGCAAATATATTATTTACTTTGTTCGGCAAGGCGTTTGTCCCTGCACCTGTAATGAACATGTTTATGGTTGATCCATTTACATTGTTCTATCAAGTGATGATTTTAATTGCAGCATTGGCATGCTGTACATTGTCCCATGCCTATATTGAAACTTATAAAGACAACCGTGAAGAATTGTACCTGCTGATGCTGATTTCAGTTTCTGGTGCAATGCTGATGGTCGCAAGTTCTCATTTTGCATCGTTCTTTATCAGCCTTGAATTGATGTCAATTCCTGTATATGGCTTATTGGCATATACCTACCAACGTGGTAAATCGCTTGAAGCAGGTGTGAAGTATCTTGTACTTTCTGCGACAGCGTCTGCTATGTTGTTGATGGGAATGGCTTATGTCTATTCAGCAGTCGGCTCTCTTTCATTTGCAGGCCAAATTGATGACTTGTTCTGGAAATTGACTAAAGCTCAGAATCCAGAACTGATTATGGCAATCCAGTCGGCATTAGGGCAATATCACCAACTGATCGAAACACCAATGGTCATTATTGGTTTAGGTCTGATGATTGCTGCTGTTGCATTTAAACTTTCTCTTGCGCCATTCCATAAATGGACACCAGATGTTTATCAAGGTGCGCCTGCACCTATTGCGACATTCCTTGCAACAGTTTCAAAAATTGCAATGATCGGATTGTTGGTACGCTATCTACTATCTTCGGGCGTTATTGGCATTGAATCGATTCAAACTGTGATTGTCGTTATTGCGGTTCTTTCAATCCTTGCAGGTAACTTACTTGCAGTACGTCAAGTGAACTTGAAGCGTATTTTAGCGTATTCATCAATCGCTCATTTTGGTTATCTGCTTCTTGGTTTAGTGAGTGCTTCATTCCTTAGCCTGACATCTATTGGTGTATATGTATTTACTTATGTGATTACAACCATCGGTGCTTTCGGTGTCGTTGCCTTGATGTCAAGTCCATACAATAATGTTGATGAAGCAGAGTCACTGGCGGATTACCGTGGTCTGTTCTGGCGTCGCCCTGTACTGACTGCAACTTTGACAGTCATGATGTTATCTCTAGCAGGTATTCCTTTGACTGCTGGTTTCATCGGTAAGTTTATGTTGGTGATGACTACAGTGTCTGAACAACACTGGTTCTATGCGGCAATGATCATTATTGGTAGTGGTATTGGTTTGTACTACTACCTACGTGTCATGATCGTTCTGTATATGACACCACCTGATACACCACGTATTGATGCAGATAAGCATTGGGGACAAAAAGCAGGCGGTATAATGGTGCTTCTTGCTGCCTTGTTGGTATTGGTATTTGGTGTTTATCCAGATCCGATTATCGCTTTGGCGCATGGTGCTCAAATCGTTGCTCCTTTGCATATCATTTTGCAATAATTTGATGAAAGTAAGTTATTAACAAAAAAAGCCCTCATTTGTTGAGGGCTTTTCTTATCTCTTATATGAAAAACATTTATAATAGTGGAAATTTACTTTTATCCTTTTAGGTAATCTCCTGTGTCAATTCAAGAAATCCGTCATCCGCTTATTCGTCATAAACTTGGTCTGTTGCGCCGTGCTGATATAAGTACCAAGAACTTTCGTGAGCTTGCTCAAGAAGTGACTATGCTTTTGACTTATGAAGCGACTAAAGATTTACCCGTATGTGATCATGAGATTGATGGCTGGAATGGTAAAGTGAGTGTAGACCGCATTGCGGGTAAAAAAATTACGGTTGTGCCGATTTTACGTGCGGGTATTGGCATGTTAGAGGGTTTTTTAAATCTTATTCCAAGTGCTAAAGTTTCAGTACTAGGTCTTGAGCGTGATGAAGAAACTTTGCAAGCGCGTACCTACTATAAAAAATTAGTTCCAGATGTTCAGAACCGTTTGGCAATGATTATTGATCCAATGTTGGCAACAGGATCATCTCTGGTTGCTGCAATTGATGTATTAAAAGCCAGTGGCTGTAAAGATATTCGTGTGATGGTACTGGTTGCTGCACCTGAAGGAATTCAACGTGTTGAAGAAGCACATCCTGATGTCACGATTTTCACTGCTTCCATCGATCAAGGTCTCAATGAAAATGGCTACATCGTACCAGGCTTAGGCGATGCGGGTGATAAAATTTTTGGTAGTGTGCAAAAAGATTAAAATTTAGTATGATCAAAGGAGGCGATAGGGGCCTCCTTTTTTTATTCTAATAAATGAGAAAAAAATGTTTCGTAAGGGGATAGTTATTTTCTATGATGAAAAATCTGCTAAGGGTTTAATAGAATTAAAAAACGATCATCAACAAGTTGTTTTTAAATTAGAAGATTTTTCAAACCAGACTGTTCTCCCACAACTTGGAGAGCGGATCAAGTGTGTTGTGCTGGAACAGAATGGTGAAGTTTTAGCTAAATTTATTGTACGTCTGGATCATAAAAACTATGTTACTGATCCAAACCGATCTTTACCCGTTCTGCATTTATATGAAGAAAATGTCTATGAAAATTTAAGAAAAGCCCGAAAGGCACATAAAAAAAGACGACTAAGCGTAGAAGATGAGTCCTACTCCCAAATCGCCAAACACTCTGAACAAAACACTGCAACAGCATCGCAATCACAGCTTGCCTATGAAATTAGTCAAACGCAATTAGTATCATTACAAAATGAGCAGTTGGAGCAGATTACTCCTAGGCAATCAGCTCAAGAAATTATCACACCTCATCACATTAAAGATATTCAGCCAAATGCGGCGACGGCAGTATTTCCAAACCTGCCTTTAACAGAAGATAGTGAACTTCCAAAGAATAAGCAAAATCTAAATGAATTAGAAGCTGTTGATAATTATTCCAATGTTGGATCATTTAACACCTTTCAATTCCCTCAGAATGAAAAGCCCATCCCAAAGACGAAACGTGTTGATTTGCTTGATTTTACATATGTTAATCAAATGCCTGAAAGAAGTGAAAATCACGATCAACCCCAGCCAATAGAGCAACATCAAGTAATAGAGCAACAGCCAAAATCAGATATCGATGCTGATCTACCTGTAGCGATTACATCCAAAACAGTGGGGATGAGTCATTTGACTGATCAGAAAGTACTGCAAAAGCATATGAGTTTGAATGGCTTGCAACGATTCTATCAAAACATCAAAATTCAATTCTTATATGCTAAACGTAAGCAGCCGAAGAAGAAAACGGCTTCTGAAGCGGTTATACGTTTGAATCCCTGGATTGTGATTATCGGCATTGTTTTATTTATCGGTGTAAATTGTGTGATGTATGCCATGGATCGTTACAAGCAGTACAAAATTGAAAGTGTAATGAAGTTACAACAATATCAACAGCAACAAAAAGATGCAATTAAACAGCAGAAACGTGAGGCATACTCGCGCTAAGTCTCTGAAATGAGTAAAATATATTGTGATTCATAAGTATTTATAAGAGAAATGCTATGTTTTATTTGGGGCAAATCATTGAGTATCACGATGATAAAGGATACGGGCTATTATTGGATCACCACTCTGCGCAAACCGTGGCGTTTTATATTGTCGATTTTCCTAAAGAAGGGGGGCAGCCAAAAAAAGGTGAAACTATAAAATACGTTGTGGTCAATGATAAAGGTACGTTTAAAGCGCATCAAATGATTCGTTTGGATGTAGCGATGAGTAATGATTTAAAAAATAAAAAGGTCGATATTGATAAGCAAAAAAATATTTTAAGGCGAAGCCAAAATGAGGGGAGAAAATTCGGATTTGTTTCGATCGTTATTTTGGTGATGGTTTTCGGATTTGTTTATTTCAGTTTTGCGGCTTGGACCCAATATCAAAGTTACCAAGACGAGCAACATGCAAAATTTGCACTGTTTGAACAGCAGCAGAAACAAGTTATCGAGCAGCAACGTAAAGACATTGGTCATGTCAAAGCTGTTAAATTTAGTGAAAAATCCGAAAATGCTTTAAATGGTAAAAGTGATTCATTGCCTATACACAGTGCGCCAACCTCTACCACTTCGCTGAACAGCGTTAAGGTCGCCTCCACGCATCCCTCACCTTACCGCTGTGATGGAAGAACCCATTGTAGCCAGATGAGTTCCTATGAAGAAGCAGTGTTTTTTATTCGAAACTGTCCAAATACTCAGATGGATGGAGATCATGATGGCATACCATGTGAGCGGCAGTTTGGTCACTAAGCCATTCAAAAAGCAAAATAAAAGCTCCATATGGAGCTTTAAATTTATTTTTTTTCACAAAATTTCATGAATGCCCTTAAACCTGGACCTTGATACTTTTGACGGTGTACCAACATGAACAATGGACGAGTCAGTTGCCAGAAAGGAGTATTTAGAATCACCAATTGACCTTTATCCAATAAAGGCTGAATGGCCAATTTGGAGATACATGACATGCCCAATCCCCCCGCCACAATCTTCAAAATGGCTTCATTATGCCCTAGAGTTAAACGGATATTGGCATCTTCAAGATCTTTAAGAATCGCATTGTCAAAAACTTCACGTGTTCCAGAACCTTCTTCACGTAATATCCATTCAACATGCTGAAAGTCAGATTGTCTGAGTTCACGATGTAAATTAGCCAGTGGATGACTAGGTGAACAACATACCGCAAGCTCATCATCACGCCAATGTATACACTGTAACTGCGGTAAGAAGCATGAGCCTTCAATTAAAGCGAGATCAAGCTGAAATTGGTTTACTGCTTCAATCATTTGACGCGTATTGCCGACCTGGAGCTGTAAATGGGCCTGAGGTTGAATTTGTAGAAAGTCGGCCATTAAATCGGGCATCAAGTAATCACTAATGGTCAGTGTTGCCCCGATACGTAAGTCAATGCTTTGTAATTCACCTTTGGCTGCTTGTTCAAAAGCTTCACAGCGACCTAAAATTTCGAGGGCTTGAGGCAATAGAAATCGTCCCAAATCATTTAATTGTAATCGTTTGCCTAAACGGTCAAACAGAGGAGCACCCAAACCATCCTCTAAGTCTGCCAAAGCCATACTTGCTGCACTTTGAGTTAACCGAACTGCATCACTGGCTTTGGTTACAGTACCTTCCTGAGCGACAGCAACAAACACCGCCAATTGGCGTAAAGTCATTCGCATAAGTAGAGCCTTAACATTTTAATATTCATACATTATATAGTCATGCTACCATGAGGACCATGTTTCATGCCACGAAGAAATTATGTCAATTGAAAAATTTAGCATAGAAAAGGTCTTATCTGTTCATCGTTGGACGAATACGCTTTTCAGTTTCACCATGACTCGACCCGCTCATTTTAAATTCACCGCAGGGCAATTCGCTCGAATCGGTTTAAAAGTCGGTGATGATTTAGTGGTCAGGGCATATTCAGTGGTTTCTTCACCGTTTGATGAAACACTGGAGTTTTTTTCAATTGTTGTGCCTGACGGTGCATTCACATCAAATTTACAACATCTCAAAGTGGGTGATGAGCTGTATTTGGAAAAAATTCCCTATGGATTCTTAACTTTGGCCCGCTATCAATTGCCCCTTCCGCAAGATTTGTGGTTACTGGCCACTGGTACGGGACTGGCCCCATTTATTTCGATGTTACAAGACTTCGAAACATGGTCAAAATACAAAAAAATCAATTTGGTCTATAGTGTAAGAACAGCATCTGAATTGGCCTATGTTGATCGTATCCATGAGATCGCCGAACAATTTGGTGAAGGCCATGAAGGATTCAAATTTATTCCGATTATCACCCGTGATCCACATGCTGATTTACATGATCGTTTACCCATTTTGATTGAAAATGGTGCGTTGGAAAAAGCCGCAGACGTACAATTCAATGTAGAAAGCACACATGTGATGTTGTGTGGTAATCCACAAATGGTGGATGATACCAAAGCGGCGCTTAAAGCCCGTGGTTTAACCATGAATCGCCGTGGTGAAGGCAATATTGCTGTTGAAAACTATTGGTAAATGCACTATTTAGACTGGAGAAAAATATAAATTATCGTTCTCACACAGTTTGAAACTATTTTCTGGCAAATTAAAGGATCACTCCTGCTCCTTCACTGAGCTTCAATCGTTGAGTCGAATAGGCTTTGGCATCGACCAGTGTTTCCTGTTTTAAAATCAATTGTCTAAGTAATCGTGCTGAAGCTGGTCCCATACATAAACCATTGCGATAATGTCCAAAGTTTGCCCATAAATTATTTAACTCAGGCATTTTTCCAATATAAGGAATGCCTGTGGGCGAGCTTGGACGTAAACCCGCCCATTGCTTCACAATTGGAAAATTGGCCAATTCAGGCACCATTTCAACACACGCTTTATAAATGTTTTGTTGAACTGTAATGCTCGGGCGATGATCAAAACCAAGATGGTTCATGCTTGAACCGCAAACGATATGTCCATCTGTACGTGGAATCAGATACATAACATTGTTCATGCACATGGTGGGCAGCCAGTTTTCAGGAGATTTAAACAACATCATTTGTCCCTGAACCGGTTCAACAGGAATTGATACCTGTAATTGCTCACTCCAACAATTCGACCAAGCACCTGTCGCAATTACAAAATGATCCGCTGAAAAATGTTGCCCATTTGTGGTTTGAACAGATTGAATCTTTTGATTTTGAATATTAAATTTCTCGATCCATGTGTTTTCTCGAATTTCAACCAAAGGATGTTGCTTTAAATAGCTGACCAGTGATTTGAGTAACCGAGGATTTCGCACATTGGCTAACTGAGGAAAGTAGATCGCGTGTTGAAATTGTTCTGAAATCTGGGGGTTGACTTGTTTGAGTTTTTCTCTGGATAGGTATTCACAATGCTGCATGGGTTCTTGGTATTGGTCTTTGTAATTGAGTCCAATCTCAAAATCTGCTTCATCGAAAATCAACATGCCAGTTTCATGAATTTCAAAGTCTATGCCTGTTTGAGGAAGCAGCTTTTTATTCCAATCTTGATAAAGTTGTTTGCCATATTGGGCCAGATGATTGACTTCTCGAGGGTAGCGCCAAGGATACATTGGCGAAAGAATACCACCGCCTGCCCAAGAAGCCGCTTGCCCAGCATGTTGTTGATCGAATAGGGTGACTGTACAGCCTTGTTCAATAAGTTCAAGTGCGCTGAGTAAGCCACTTACTCCAGCACCGATAATGGCAATATGCATTGTGTATTCTGTAAATGTAATGAAATTCGAAATTTACGGTCGTCCAAAGTATATTCCTGTACGATGACGTCATACCAAAATGATTCATATATCCAGATTAAGCTTCGGTTCAACCTACTTTTGTTGCGGCAAAATGAGAAGCGAAGCTTCGCAAGAAAACCATTGTCATCCCCTGAACGCGTTCACAACCAATAAGTGAAGATGTTCATCGCATAAACGTTACATTTTAAATGCAACCCTGTCTCGGACAACAGGGGATGACATTCACGCGTATGATCTTATGTAGGGTAACGAGAAGAGAGCGAATTTACTTCATCTCTTTTAATTGACGTGCCGCTTCTTCAGCATAATAGGTCCAGATCCCATCTGCACCAGCGCGACGGAAGCACATCAATGATTCCATAATGACACTCTCGGATAACCAACCATTTTGAATCGCAGCAGCCAGCATGGCATATTCACCACTGACCTGATAGACAAAAGTCGGCACACCGAAAGTATCTTTAACTTCACGCACCACATCTAAATACGGCATACCGGGTTTAACGATCACCATATCGGCGCCTTCCTGAATATCGAGGGCAATTTCATGGAGAGCTTCTGCACGATTGCCGACATCCATTTGGTAATTGTACTTATTACCACCTTTGAGGTTGGACGATGAGCCCACTGCATCACGGAATGGACCGTAAAAGCTTGATGCGTATTTTGCGGAATACGCCATGATGTTGGTGTAAATAAAACCGTTACTTTCTAATGCTTGGCGAATAGCACCAATACGCCCATCCATCATGTCGCTTGGCGCAATCACATCAGCACCTGCTTCAGCATGACTTAAGGCTTGTTTGATCAGGCACTGTACAGTTTCATCATTCAACACATAGCCCGTTTCATCGATGATGCCATCCTGACCATGCGTGGTATATGGATCTAATGCACCGTCAGTGATCAGCACCATTTCAGGAAGTTCTTTTTTCAAAAGACGTAAGGTATTTTGAACTAATCCGTCTTCATGCCATGCCGCTTCAGCTGTTAAACTTTTGTCTTCTTGTGGTGTGACTGGAAATAGGGCAAGTTTCGACACGCCAAGTTCTAATAATGTTTCCGCCTTTTTCAGCAATAAATCTGCTGATAAGCGTTGAACATTTGGCATACTTGGTACATCTTGGGTCTGGTTTTGTCCTGGAAGTACGAATACTGGATAGATGAGATGGTCTGCTGTGAGTTGAGTTTCTCTGACCATCGCGCGTAGTTTATCGTTTTTACGGATACGGCGCATACGAGTGGCTGGAAAAGCAGGACGATTGAACGTATAAGTCATAACAATCTCGATGTTCAGTATTAAACTAGGCACATATTGTAGCCCTTTCATATATTTTTTGGGAAAAAGCTGACGTTTTTTCTCATTATTGGTTTCGAAATGATGATGAGTGATTCTCCAAAAACCGATTCTGCGCAGAGCGAATCACAAAAAAAGTGGACTGGAAATTTACATTTAGGTGCGAAAGCAGATTTAAATGTTGTCCTTAATCAGTTGACCAAAGCGTTTAATGGTTCGCCTTATTTTTCGCATAACAATATGCAAATGCGTGTGGTCAATGACGAAATTGAAGGTTATATCGAAATGAAGCCGTATTTGATTGGCAATGTTGCGTTTCAAATTTTACACGGGGGTGTTGCTGCAACACTTTTGGACAGTATTGGTGGAATTGTTGCGATGGGGGAATTGTATAAACGAGCTGAACCTGACCAGTTGCCCGATACCCTTAAAAAAGTTTCTCGACTTGCTACCGTGGATATGCGTGTAGATTATCTTGCCCCGGGTCGTGGTGAATATTTTATCGCAAAAGCTGAAACCTTAAGAATGGGACGCAAGGGTTGCACCATGCGTATGACCATGGTCAACAATGAAGGTAAGGCGATCGCAACTGCAATCGCATCCTATGCCTATTGATCACGATGTAGAAGTGTACTAATCAGTACACTTTTGTATACTTTATGTCAATATAAGTCATCGGAAAGCATATTTGGATGGCTTAGTTGTTTTTGAAAAAAATATGAATATCAATAAGATTGATCTATTTTATAAAGATAAACTTTAGAGTAATATTTTTATTCTCATAATATGATTTTTACCTGTAAAATTGAGCACCACAATTTTAAGACCTTGACTTCTTCAACCATCAAGCAAAACCCCAAAAAGTGATTAAGCTATTGTTCAGTTTATATCCTTACAGTGCACTGATGTTTTGACAGGTCCAAGTAAGCTAGGAATATGCGATGACTGAAGCGCAAACGACGAATGTCTCCCCAAATGATGAAAATGAAGCACGCACAGATTTGGAAGCTAAACAAAAACGTAAAAAAATGCTGAAGATTTTTGCCATTATTGTTGTCGCAGCAGCAATCTTATATGCAATTTGGGCTTTAGTGTTTAGTAATACGGTTGAAACGGACAATGCTTACGTCGGTGCTGAAACAGCTGAAATCACCTCAATGGTCAGTGGACAGGTGGCTGAAGTTTTAGTCAGTGATACGCAGCAGGTCAAAAAAGGCGATGTATTGGCAATTATTGACAATCGTGATGCCAAGATTGCGGTTGCTGAAGCAGAAGCCGCGCTAACCAAAGCCAAACGTCAATATACACAAAGTTCTGCAAATAGCAGCTCATTGTCCTCGCAAATTTTGGTCAGTACAGACGATATAAATAGTGCTAAAGCACAAGTGGCACAAGCTGAAGTCGCTTATCAACAAGCCCAACAAGAATTTGCTCGTCGTCAGCAGTTAAGTGCAACAGGTGCAATTTCGAAGGAAGAATTTAGCAAAGCGCAAAGCGCTTTAAATAATGCCAAGGCCAGCGTTGATGTGGCAAAAGCTGCGCTTGCGCAAACTGAATCAAAACGAAAAGCAGCACAAAGTAATCTGGATGCCAACGAAGCTTTGATTCGTGGTACTTCACAGAGTTCAACACCTGATGTTTTGGTGGCTCAGGCAAAACTTGATCAGGCACTTTTAGATTTACAGCGTACTGAAATTAAAGCGCCGCTCGATGGCGTTGTGGCACGCCGCAGTATTCAAATTGGGCAGCGTGTTGCACCTGGTGTAAGTTTGATGAAGATTGTTCCAATTGCTGACCTATACGTCGATGCAAACTTTAAAGAAAGCCAGTTAAAAAATGTCAAAGTTGGTCAAAAGGCGACTTTAACTTCTGATTTATATGGAAAAAACGTTGAATATCACGGTACAGTGATTGGTTTTTCTGGAGGAACAGGTTCTGCATTTGCTTTGATTCCTGCACAAAATGCAACGGGTAACTGGATTAAAGTGGTTCAACGTCTACCCGTGCGGATCAAACTCGATTCTAAGGAGCTGGCTGAACACCCGTTACGTGTGGGTTTGTCCATGAATGCTGAGGTTGATACCTCATCAGCGAAGTAGTTGCTTATGAATACGGCAACATTTCAAAATGAGCTGAAGGGTGGGCGCTTACTGCTCGCTGCATTCTTTTTAGCCCTCGCCAATTTTATGGTCGTACTGGATATGACCATTGCCAATGTTTCTGTACCCCATATTACGGGAAGCCTAGCGGTTTCAAGTTCACAAGGAACTTGGGTCATCACGTCCTATGCCGTTGCGGAAGCCATCTGTGTGCCTTTAACAGGCTGGCTGGCTGGGCGCTTTGGCGCTGTGCGGGTATTTACCATCAGTTTGATCGGTTTCACCACATTCTCCATTTTATGTGGTTTATCCAATAGTTTGGCGATGTTGGTGATCTGTCGTATTGGTCAAGGTTTGTTTGGTGGTCCAATCATGCCACTCAGCCAAACACTGTTGATGCGTATTTTTCCTCCTGAAAAGCATTCTCAAGCCATGGGGATGTGGGCAATGACCACGGTTGTAGGTCCGATTTTAGGTCCAATTCTGGGAGGAACGATCAGTGATAACTGGTCATGGCACTGGATTTTCTTTATCAACATCCCAGTAGGGGTGATCTGTGCTTTGGGTGTCATGCGTTTGATGAAAACAGCAGAAACCCCGATTGCAAAATTGCCGATTGATACGATAGGTTTAACTTTGCTGATTATCTGGATTGGGGCATTACAGCTCATGCTGGATCTAGGGCATGAGCGAGATTGGTTTAATAATACCTTTATTTGTATCTTGGCTGTGATTTTGGTGGTTGGATTTATTGCCTTTTTTATCTGGGAATATTACGAAAAACATCCTATCGTCAATATACAGATTTTCAGATACCGTGGTTTTACCATTGCTACAATTTCGCTGGCGTTTGCCTTTGCTGCATTTTTTGGCAGTATTGTTTTGATTCCACAATGGTTACAGATTAACTTGGGCTATACCGCTTCTTGGGCAGGTTATCTCACTGCAACGATGGGCTTCGGTAGTTTGATGATGTCACCGATTGTGGCAAAAATGGCAACCAAATATGATCCAAGAGCATTGTCGAGTTTTGGTTTGATGGTTCTGGGTGGCGTGACCTTGATGCGTTCGTTTTGGACCACTGATGCAGATTTTATGGCATTGGCTTGGCCACAGATTATTCAAGGTTTTGCTGTTCCATTCTTCTTTATTCCCTTGTCTAATATTGCCTTGGGTGTGGTTCGTCCGGATGAAGTCGCTTCTGCTGCGGGTCTAATGAACTTTATGCGAACCATGGCGGGAGCAATTGGTGCTTCTCTGGCTGTGACGATTTGGGATGACCACACCAAGTTGGCACGGAGTGAAATCGTGTCGACCATGCATGTCGAAGAAACTCAGCGCAATTTGGTCAATAGCGGTTTTAGTCCAGAAATGGCTTTGGGGACGATTTCCAATTTGGTGGATAAGGAAGCTTTAACACTTTCAGTCAATCATGTGTTTTTGATTTTTGCGATGGTGTTTATTTTTGCAGGATTAATTATCTGGTTATGCCCAAAGCCGAAAGGTAATGTGGGCGCAGGACATGCCCATTAAATTTTAACTGTGATTGAAAGCCTGCTGAAAAGCGGGCTTTTTTGTGGCTATTTTTTTATGTTTCGTTGACAGATAGGCCGTATTTTATCTATTCATCAAGATCAGGTTATAATATGCAGATTGTGTACCACGATGAGGAATATGTATGAAGCCTGAATTCCAACAAGGAAAAATTAAACAATACGATGCTGAAAGAGGCTTTGGATTTATTGGTGGGCTTGAGCAGGATATCTTCTTTCATATTTCTGATTTTCCGCTTGCTGAGGGTGAACCGAAGCGTAACGAACGAGTTAAGTTTATCGTGGTTGAAAATAATGGTAAGTTCAAAGCAACTAAAATTGAACGTGTAGAAGATCAGTCTGCTAAGGCCAAAAAGACCAGAGTAGTTGAAAATAATAAAGCCATTACCAATACGTTGTTGTCTAATTTTAGAAAGTAATTCGCGTTGAGAATTGAGGCATTTAAAAATGCCTCTAATTTTTTCTATAAAAATTTCCCTGAACTCCCGACTTTTAAAAACAGAAAAATATTGCGAATTTTAAGCGGGTGTGGGATTCACGATTTCTTGTCTATAATCTATCCTATGTATGATTAAGAATAGGATTTTCCTCTTAAATTCCTAAAATCATCTGATAAGGTTTAAATCCATCCAATACGGCATCAGCTACCAAATGAATAAATGGTTCAGTATGATCATTCGCCATCCATTGACCTAAGGCTTCATAATAAGCTAATCGATTTTCTACAGTAATTACACTTGGAGGATAACCAGATTTAAGCAATTCAAGGTTCATCAATAATCGAGATGTACGTCCATTTCCATCAACAAAAGGGTGGATCGCTACAAAAACTGCGTGGACTTTGGCTGCCCGTTCAATAGGATGCAATTTTTGAGCATCGCGATTATACCAGTCAATAAACCGAGTCATTTTATCATTGAGCAATGTATGGTCTGGTGGAAGAGCCGTAGCTCCTGAGATTAATACATTTTGTTGGCGATATTGCCCAGCATTTTCGTCATCAATATTTTTCAAAATGAGTTGATGAATATTACGAATTTGCCATTCTGAAAAGGGTTCTTGGCTTTTGATAATATCTTCAACATACAAAATTGCATTACGATTATTGATCGCTTCAAAATGCTCCCTTAATGCCTTACCACCTATTGTAATTCCCTCAAGGACAACCTTTGTTTCTAACAAAGTTAAGGTATTACCCTCAATGGCATTGGAGTGATAAGTCCAACGTAAAACGAGGTCTTCGTGTAGATTTTTAACAATCGTAGGAGAAAGAGGTCGATGCTGATCCAATTTAGCTTTTAAATCATCAATGATCTCAAACATGTTTTATCTCAGCATATGCAATAAAATAATTATATATGAAATAATGATGGCTATAAAATCTAACCGTTACAGGATGATGAGTTGTATAGCGAGTAAATTTATCCTAGGCATTTGCGGTGTTAATTAAAACTTTCTGATATTGATATAATATTCAATTATTTAGGTGTTAATGTTTGTGCGTATAAAAGCTTTTCAAATTTGCTTTTAAAGGCATGATGGAGCCATCAAGCCTCCCAATTTGTATACAAGTTCCCCCCTTCGACAAAGAGGAACTTGCTTATATTATATAATGAATGATGAATTAAGAAACCGAATCATCCAAATTCGGCGCTAACCAACGTTTCGCTTCATCCAAAGTCCAGTTCTTACGTTTTGCGTAGTCTTCCAACTGATCTAATGCAATTTTACCAACATTAAAGTATTCAGATTGAGGGTTCGCATAATAAAAACCACTGACACTTGATGGTGGCCACATGGCAAAACTGCTGGTCAGTTGAGTACCAATCTTATCAGTCGTACCTAACCAATCAAACAAAGATGCTTTTTCAGAATGCTCAGGACAAGCAGGGTAGCCTGGTGCAGGACGAATACCGACATACTTTTCTTTGATCAATTCTTCATTCGACAGTTGTTCATCAGCTTGATAGCCCCAAAACTCTTTACGAATACGCTCATGCAAATGTTCAGCAAATGCTTCAGCAAAACGGTCACCTAAGGATTGAGCAAGGATGGCGGAGTAGTCATCACCTTTGGCTTTAAACTCATGCGCCATTTCTTCGGCACCGAAAATTGAAACCGTGAAGCCTCCCAAGTAATCCTGAGCTTGCGCTTGAGTCGCCACAAAATCCGCCAAGGATAAATTAGGTTTCCCCGTGACTTTATCAGATTGCTGACGGATATGGTGGAAAGTATGGGTGACACTTGCACCAGACTCATCATAAACTTCAACTGAGTCCGCTGCCGAACGATTGGCAGGATAAATCCCGAATACTGCACGAGCATCAAAGCGTTTATTTTCAATAATGTCTTTGAGCATGGCTTGAGCTTGATTATATAAATCAGTTGCAGCTTCACCGACCACTTCATCTTGTAGGATTTTCGGGAATTTGCCTGCCAAACTCCATGAAATAAAGAAAGGCGTCCAGTCAAAATAATCGACTAATTTTTCAAGCGGATAGTTGGTGATGGTTTGTAGACCGATAAAGTTTGGTTTTGCTGGCGGATGAGTCGCAAAATCAATTTTTAACCCATTCTCAATCGATTCAGCATAAGACAACTTGGCAGCTTTGGGCTGTTTGTTGGCAATACGCTCACGTACTTTTTCATATTCAGCACGATGTTCTGCAACAAATGCAGGCTTCATGTCTTGGGACAGTAATGTGGTCGCAACACCCACTGCACGAGAAGCATCGGCGACATAAATCACTGCATCATTTGAATATTGTGGGTCAATTTTTACCGCAGTATGCGCTTTTGATGTGGTCGCTCCTCCAATCAGCAACGGAATTTTAAAGCCTTTACGCTGCATCTCTTTAGCAACAAATACCATCTCATCTAAGGATGGGGTGATTAAACCAGATAGACCGATAATATCCACTTTTTCATCAATTGCGGTCTGTAGAATTTTTTCGCATGGCACCATGACACCAAGGTCAACAATATCATAGCCATTACAGCCAAGCACCACGCCCACAATATTTTTGCCAATATCGTGAACATCGCCTTTTACGGTTGCCATTAACACTTTGCCTTTGGATTGGCTTCCAGTTTTTTCAGCTTCAATGTACGGGTTTAGCCACGCAACGGCTTGCTTCATCACCCGTGCAGATTTCACCACTTGTGGCAAGAACATCTTGCCCGAACCGAATAAATCACCAACAACGTTCATCCCATCCATCAATGGACCTTCAATCACATCCAATGGACGTTTTGATTTTAAACGGGCTTCTTCGGTATCTTCATCAATAAAGGTGGTGATGCCTTTAACAAGCGCATATTCAAGACGTTTTTCAACAGATTCATTACGCCATTCTAAGTTTTCAACTTGTTTTTGAGCAGCACTTTGACCACGGTATTGTTCTGCGACTTCAAGTAATTTTTCTGTCGCTTCCTGACCGTTTTCTCCCTGATTTTGATTGAGAATGACATCTTCAACCGCATCTTTTAATGGTTGAGGAATGTCATCATAAATCGCCATTTGACCTGCATTGACGATCCCCATGGTCATGCCTTGTTGAATAGCATGGTATAGGAATACAGAGTGAATGGCTTCACGCACAGGCTCATTGCCACGGAAGGAGAACGAAACGTTAGAGACACCACCAGAAATCATGGCATGCGGTAAATTCTGTTTGATCCAACCAGTGGCTTCAATAAAGTCCACAGCGTAGTTATTATGCTCCTCAATCCCTGTTGCTACAGCAAACACATTCGGGTCAAAAATAATGTCTTCAGCAGGAAAGCCGACATCATTGACCAAGACATCATAAGAACGTTTACAGATTTCGCGCTTACGTGCAGCTGTATCCGCCTGACCTGTTTCGTCAAATGCCATGACAATAATCGCTGCACCGTATTGACGGCATAGGCGTGCTTTATGGACAAACTCGTCATAACCTTCTTTTAAAGAAATCGAGTTTACAACGGGCTTGCCTTGCACGCATTTTAAGCCTGCCTCAATGATTTCCCATTTTGATGAGTCAATCATGATGGGAACTTTAGAGATTTCAGGCTCGGATGCCACCAGATTTAAAAAATGCACCATGGCATTTTCTGAATCCAACATCCCTTCATCCATATTAATGTCGATAATTTGTGCACCAGCTTCGACTTGTTGTTGAGCAACATCTAAAGCTTCGGCATAGTTTTCTTCACGAATTAAACGTAAGAACTTTTTAGAGCCGGTGACATTGGTACGTTCACCGACATTGACAAATAAAGAGTCATCATAAATGTTAAATGGCTCTAAACCACTTAAACGACAAGCAGGTTTGGTTTCAGGTACTTGACGAGGTTTGATGTCTTTAACTGCATGATAAATCGCACGGATATGGTCTGGCGTTGTACCACAACAGCCGCCAGTGATATTAATCAATCCACTTTCAGCAAACTCTTTTAAAAATGCAGCAGTTTGTTCAGGCGTTTCATCATAGCCACCGAAAGCATTTGGTAAGCCTGCATTTGGATGCGCTGATACAAAAACATCAGCGACGTCTGAAACCGTTTTGACATGCGGACGCATGGCATCTGCACCTAAAGCACAGTTAAAGCCGATTGACAACAAGTCGCCGTGGCGCACAGAGTTCCAAAAAGCTTCTGCTGTTTGACCTGTTAGCGTACGACCCGAAGCATCTGTGATGGTACCTGAGATCATCAATGGCAGCTCATGACCAAGCTGTTTAAATACTTCTTTTACTGCAAAAATCGCAGCCTTACAGTTCAAGGTATCAAATACGGTTTCGATCAGAATAATGTCTGCGCCACCCTCAATCAGTGCATATGTGGCTTCAATATAATTTTCTTTGAGTTCATCAAAAGTAATATTACGAAAAGCGGGATCATTCACGTTGGGTGAGATCGAGCAGGTACGTGATGTAGGACCCAATACGCCTGCTACAAAACGTGGTTTATCGGGTGTTGAATATTTTAAACATGCTTGTTTGGCAATACGGGCAGCTTCACGGTTAATCTCTGGAACCAAGTCTTCCATATGATAGTCAGACATGGATACGCGTGTACCATTAAAGCTGTTTGTTTCAATAATGTCTGCTCCAGCATCCAGGTATGCTTCATGAATACCTTGAATAATGTCTGGCTGTGTCAGCACCAAAAGGTCATTATTGCCTTTGAGATCAGATGCCCAGTCCGCAAAACGCTCGCCCCGATAATCTGCTTCTTCCAGCTTATGGCGTTGGATCATGGTTCCCATTGCACCATCAATTATGAGAATACGTTGGGCAAGAAGCTCTTTTAACGTGGTAAGCGTAGACATTCAAACTCTCAATAAAATCGGATTTTAAAAATAGCGCTATGTTATCAGAATGTAGCGTAGCAAGGTATTCATCTTTGTCGATAAGGATGATTTGAAAAATGAATGAATTTAATTAATTTTCAATAAAAATAATAACTGATTTAGGTAAGAAAATACAAAACAAGATAGTGATTTTTATCACGTTATAGTTATTAATTGTGACTTTTTTTATCAGGGTGAGAATGTCAAACTCATTGGATGGGGCACAAAATAATTAATAGGTTAAATCTAAAATGTTATTCCTCATAAATGACGATAATTTTCAAGCCAAAATAATAAGAAGTTGATGATTCTCATAGAAGCTTTAAAAAATGAAAAATCGTTATTGATCAAACAAAAGTCGGTTTTTTACTTCAAGAATTGTACCAAGAAGTCAATTATTCATTCTAAAAAATCAATCATTTTCAGATATAGCTGATTTTTTTGCATACGTTATAAAAAATATTGCAATGCAAGTAAATAATGATAACCATGTCTCATAAATAAGCGAATAACTTACGGTAATTATCAATGAATAGAACATATAAAGTCGTTTGGAATGAATCTTTAGGTACCTGGATAGCGGTTTCAGAATTGGCGAAAGGTAAAACTAAAACTTCGACAATTTATTTGAAAAATGATCAATCAGTTACAGATTTAATTCTAGGTCAGATTCCAAGAACTTTTCAGCAATTGGCTCTGGTCGTAGCAATGGGCATATTTGCTCCTGCGGCATGGGCTGTAGATACACAGTGCTTTAATGGCACGGGGACAATGACAACACACACATTAGATGGTGGAACGGTCACAGAAGGTCGAGAATGTACAGGTTCTAGTCAAGCGAGTGTAATAATAACAGGCAATTCAGATGGAGCTTCCAATTCATCTTATTCAGAAGGTGTCGTTTTACAGACACGTATAAATGGTTCATCTGGACCAACCCGCAATCTTTTTTCGGGTATGAATGCCAATAATACAGACGCTTTAAATATTCGAATTGGTGACTCAAGATCAATAACAAATTCTACCTTTAATGTTTTTGCTGATACTTTGTCTTTGGGGAATGCATCTACATTAGCCAGTGCGACATCATCACAGGCCATTGGTGCAGGTGCGACTGTAGCAGCAGGTGCAACAAATTCAACCGCGATTGGTACGGGTGCAAATGTTGCTGCAAACCAAACAGATGCGATTGCTATTGGCAGCAGTGCGACAGTGGATAAAGCAGGTGCAGTTGCAATAGGATCTAATTCAAACACAGCAGTAGCAGCAGTAAACTCCACAGGTACAACAATTAATGGTAGGAACTATACTTTCGCAGGTGGGGGGAGTACGGCTGCGGGGGATCAGGTTTCTGTAGGTCAAGCAGGACAAGAACGCCAAATTAAAAATGTAGCTGCTGGTGAAGTCAGCGCAACCAGTACCGATTCAGTCAATGGTTCACAATTATTTGCAACCAATAAAGCGATTGCTGACAGTCAAACCCACTATGTCAGTGTTAGTGACGGTGGTGTTCCAGACACCAATTACAATAATGATGGAGCAGTAGGCTTATATGCAGTGGCTATTGGAGTAGGTGCTAACGCTCAAGGCACTTTCTCTTCAGCTATTGGTTTGGGGGCATCTACAGGTACTGCTAGTGTAGCTTTAGGGGCGAGAACCGGTAGTAAAGATACTCGTAATAGTGTAGCTATAGGTAATGCTGGTGATGGTTCGGTCGCTGGTGGAAATTTTGGTACTGGTGCTCTTAGTTCAGGGGTGGATCTTGTAGCCATAGGTACTGAAGCTGGGATGCGTGTGAAAGGAAGCGATAATGTTGCGATTGGTGGTGAAGCAGGGAATGATGTACGTGGCGAAAGAAATCTAGGCTTAGGTACCGCAGCAGGCAGCAGAGCCAATGGTGCTGAAAATATTGCGCTAGGTTATCGTGCAGGTAATGATGTTCAAGCAAACCGTACACTTAGCATAGGGACTAGTGCTAAAGCCAGTGCAGATGATGCTGTTGCAGTAGGTGCGGGCGCACAAGCCACTGTAAACGGTAGCTTAGCACTCGGTGCAAACAGTCAAGCGGTTCGTGATGTGAGTAAGGAAACAGCCTATGTGCCAGTCGGTGGAACCATTGCAGGGGCAAGTGCAACTGGTGGTGAAGTATCCGTAGGTGCAGTGGGTAGTGAGCGTCGTATCACCAATGTTGCGGCAGCAAGCCAAGATACAGATGCAGTCAATCTGTCACAACTTAAAGCAGCCCAAGCCGCAGCAACTAGCCACTATGTCAGTATCAATGACAATGGTACACAAGGCGCTAACTATAATAATGATGGAGCAACAGGGGTAAATGCACTTGCTGTAGGTATAGGAGCAAGTGCAACTGCGGATAACGCGATTGCAATTGGTAATGCAAGTAGTGGTGCTAAAAATAGTATTGCGATTGGAACCAATAATGTTCTCAGTAATACTGCTGTTGCGAGTACAGCGATTGGTACCAATAACAATGTGACAGGTAATGAGGCTTTAGCTTTAGGAACAAACAATACCGTAAAAGATTTCTCAGGTGTCGCTGTCGGAAGCTACAACAATGCAGAAGGCTATCGCTCAATTGCAGTTGGTGCAGAAAATAAAACTAAAGGTCAATGGTCATCCGCATTTGGTGTTTGGAATGAGGCTGAGGGAGAGCGCTCCTCTGTTTTAGGTGCCAACAATAAGATTCAAGGACGCCGTGCTTTAGGTCTTGGTGTTGCTAATGATATCTCAACTGCAAGTGAATATAGTTCTGCCATTGGTGCTTTTAACAAAATAACTGACAGTACTCAGTCTCTAGCAGCAGGTTATAATAATACGATCACCAATGCCAAAAACAGTACAGTATTGGGTAATGCTAATAAAGTAGAGCAGGAAAATACCCAAGTTTTGGGTAACAAAGTCACGACCACTCAAGCCAACAGTGTTGTATTAGGTAATGAATCGACGGATCGTGCTGCAACAGCCGTGGATAAAGTCACCATCAATGGCGAAGATTATAGCGTTGCGGGTACGGGGGCTGTTGCCAATGGTGTCGTCAGTGTCGGTAAAGTGGGCGGTGAACGTCAGATCATCAATGTTGCAGCGGGTGAAGTGAGTGCAAGCAGTACCGATGCAATCAACGGTTCACAACTTTATGCGACTAATCAAGCGATTACAAAATCCATTACAGACAACAAAACACACTATGTCAGTATCAATGATGATGATACAACAGGCGATAACTACAACAATGATGGGGCTGTAGGTAAAAATGCTGTCGCTGTGGGAGTAAATGCAGCAGCGTATGGTGATAGAGCAACTGCAATTGGTAATGGCTCAATCGCTACAACAGATGGTATTGCCTTAGGCTCTGGTAATCAGGCGAATGGGTTACATAGCATTGCAATTGGTTTTGAAAATATAACAGGCTCGGGCAATCCAGATAATATTGTTTTGGGGATTTCAAATCAAGTTCACGCGAATAATACTACAGTGGTTGGTCGGAATAACACATTAATTGCCAATGATAACAACAATGTTTTTGGTTCAGATAACGAGATTCAATCACCAGATTCAAAACTAGGAAATAATACAGTTCTTGGAAATAAGAACAAGATATTTAGTTTAGGTGAAGTGAGTAATACCGCGCTGCTAGGTAACAACATTACTGCGACCCAAGCCAACAGTGTGGTATTGGGTAACGCATCGGCTGACCGTGCTGCAACAGTTGTAGATAAAATAAGTATTAACGGGCAGGACTATCTCGTTGCAGGTGCCGGTTCAGCAGCCAATGGTGTCGTCAGCGTGGGTAAAGTCGGTGGTGAACGTCAAATCATCAATGTGGCTGCGGGTGAAGTCAGTGCAAGCAGTACAGATGCTGTGAATGGCTCACAACTTTATGCAACCAATCAGGCGATTACCGAAGTGGGTAAATCGGCAGCGACAGCAAAAACAGAAGTTGCCCAAGGTGACAACATGGTTGTGACCGAAAGCAAAGGTGCCAACGGTCAAAGCATTTATAACGTGGCAACAGCCAAAGAAGTTAGCTTTGACAAGACCACTGTAGGTACAGTGATCACGGACAGTGCAACAGGCAAGATCACTGGCTTAGAAGCAGGCACAGTAAGTGCCAACTCTAAAGATGCGATCAATGGCAGTCAGCTTTATAGTGTATCAGACAGTGTCAGCAAAGCGATTGGTGGCAGTACCACCGTCAATGCAGACGGTACGATCACTACCAGCAACATTGGTGGAACAGGCAAAAACACTGTAGATGAAGCGATTACCGAAGTGGGTAAATCGGCAGCGACAGCAAAAACAGAAGTTGCCCAAGGTGACAACATAGTTGTGACCGAAAGCAAAGGTGCCAACGGTCAAAGCATTTATAACGTGGCAACAGCCAAAGAAGTTAGCTTTGACAAGACCACTGTAGGTACAGTGGTCACCGACAGTGCAACAGGCAAGATCACTGGCTTGAATGCAGGTGAAGTGAGTGCAACCAGTACAGATGCGGTCAATGGTTCACAATTATTTGCGACCAACAAAGCCATAGAGGACAGCAAAACCCACTATGTCAGTGTTAATGATGGTGGTAAACAAGGTGCTAACTACAATAATGATGGTGCAACAGGTAAAAATGCTGTAGCCATGGGTGTAGGCGCGAGTGCAGCGGGTGAAAATGCAATTGCGATTGGCAATAACAATAAGGTGGCTCAAAACAATACGTCTGTATTCGGTAGTAATATCACCACAACTCAAGCCAACAGTGTTGTTTTAGGTCATGAATCTACTGATCGAGCAGCGACTTCAGCGTCTAAAGTGACGATTCTTGGTCAAGATTATGCTTTTGCAGGCGTAGGCTCAGCAGCCAATGGTGTCGTGAGTGTGGGTAAAGTCGGTGGTGAACGTCAAATCATTAATGTTGCAGCGGGGCAACTCAGTGCAACCAGTACAGATGCAGTCAACGGTTCACAATTGTATGCAACGAATCAAGCCATCTCTTCTTTACAAGATCAAGTGGCAGGTTCAAAAAGTACAATTTCTGAAGGTAAAAATACTACAGTGACCAAAACCACTAATGCAGATGGTTCAACAGACTATCAAGTGGCGACTAAAGATGATGTGAGTTTTGACTCTGTGACAGTCGGTGGTATTAAAGCAGATGGTCAAACCAACAAGATTACAGGTTTGGCTGATGGTAGTGTGAGCGCAACTTCGAATGAAGCGGTCAACGGTAGTCAATTGCATGGTACTGCTGAAAGTATCGCAACAAGCTTAGGTGGAAATGCCAAAGTCAATGCTGATGGTACGATCAGTACCAGTAACATTGGTAACACCGGTAAAGACAATGTGCATGACGCCATTGCCTCAATACAAGGGCAGGTTGCAGGATCTAAAACCAGTGTATCTGCTGGTAAAAATACTGTAGTGAGCAGTAGTACCAATGCGGATGGTTCAAATAACTATCAAGTGGCTTTGGCTGATGATATTAAACTGAACTCTGTAACCTCCAATCAAGTAACCGCAAACCAAGTCACAGCCAATCAGGTGATGGCGAATCAGGTCAATGTGGGTAAAGTCACCATTGATGGTACCACCAATAAAGTCAGTGGTTTGGCGAATGGGACAATCAGTAAAGATTCTACGGATGCAGTCAATGGCTCACAGCTGCACCAAACCAACAGCCATGTATCTCAATATTTGGGTGGAGGTTCAGCGCTAAATCCAGATGGTACAATTGCTGCACCTACCTATAATGTTGCTGGTGGAACTTATCACAATGTAGGAGATGCTTTAGGTGCTGTTGATGCTCGAGTAACGAATCTAGAACAAGCATTCTATAACACCAATAAAAATATGGAAGATTTACGTAATGATACTTATGCAGGAATTGCAGGTGCAATGGCTGTAGGGAATTTACCGCAACCGACTGAAGCAGGTATGAGCATGATGAGTGCAGGTCTTTCTGGTTATCGTGGTGAAACTGCAGTTGCCGTAGGCATCAGTGCGATTACCGAGAGCAATAAAATTGTCTGGAAAATGGGCGCTTCTGCAGATAGTCGTAGCAATATTGGTGGTGCTGTATCTGTGGGATATCAGTGGAAATAAACTAAACGAGAAATTTAGATTTTATTATTTCTTAAATAAGTTTTCAAAAGCTCAGCCCCTCATAGGGCTGAGTTTTTTATGAGAATCAATCTGTTGAGAAACTCATACAGTAAAATATAATTTCTCTTGCTGAATAAAATCAATGCGAAGAAGCTATTGTTTAATCATATAGAGTTTCATTGCGATACTTTACATTTAAAGTTTGAATCAATTTGCATAGGCAAAACCACATGATTGGAAAACAAGCAATGGTTCAAAAGTACAAAAGAAATGAATCCCCAAATTTTCCAACAATTTGTATAAAAGCATAAAGTTGATTCGTATGGATGATTGCAATCAAATCACTTATATGAATGATCTGGCAGTTTGACTATAGATTTTCAAGTTTAAACGAAAATTGGCTTTAAATTTGCATGCTTGTATAGCGCTGAGTTGTATTGTCAAAATTTGATGAATGCTTATTCAAAAAATGTGTCTGTTTTTTCATCAAATTGTCACAAATATCGTAGATACTCGATGGAAATATAGATTCATCTGTCATATTTGACTGAAATATTACAAATATTATTTCAGGTAGAAATGTAATATTTTTCGAAAATTAATTTCGCTAAATTATTATAAGTTGCTGAATATATTTGATAAAAATATAAAATAAGTCGCAAGGACTGCGAAGTAATGGAGTGAAAAAAGTAAAAAATTCACTTCATTGGAGAGCTATTTGTCATATAATTGTCACAATTTAATTGAACAATAAGCGCATTCTAATATTCGCTTACCTTCTGCATGAATTCGAATTTACCTCCCGTCTCAGATTCTGCACCATCGTCTCAAGCTGCTAAATCGACGAATGTGCATGTACCTACACCGAAATTCTTTATGCCGGTGTTTCTGACGATTATTATTGCAACCTTGATTTATATTGGGGTGCAAGTTAGTGCAGATTTAGCACATGTTCCTCCTTTAAGCCTTTATTCAGTCATTCTTTTAGCGACTGCTTTATTCATTGCTTTAGGCTTTGAATTTGTAAACGGTTTCCATGATACAGCCAATGCTGTGGCTACAGTCATTTATACCAATGCTTTGCCTGCACCAGTTGCAGTGATGTGGGCTGGTTTTTGTAATTTCCTTGGGGTAATGGTCGCAAGTGGTGCTGTTGCTTACGGAATCATTGCATTACTTCCTGTTGAGTTAATCATGAATGTTGGGAGTGGTGCAGGCTTTGCGATGGTATTTGCCATGCTGATTGCTGCGATTCTTTGGAATTTAGGTACTTGGTTTTTGGGTATTCCAGCATCGAGTTCTCATACCTTGATTGGTTCAATTTTAGGTGTGGGGATCATGAACTACATTTTGCATGCCTCCAGTGGTGCAAGTGGTGTAGACATGGATCAGGTCATTAAAGTTGGGAAAGCATTGTTGTTTTCTCCTTTAATTGGCTTTGCTTTTGCAGCAGTGGTGTTCCTGATTGTTAAAAAGTTATTTAAAAAGCAACTTGAACTATTCCAGCCACCAGAAGGCAATAAGCCACCACCACCTTTGATTCGTGCGATTCTTATTTTTACCTGTACGGGTGTCAGCTTTGCGCATGGCTCAAATGATGGTCAAAAAGGTATGGGACTTATCATGCTGATTTTGATTGGGATTGTGCCTTTGGCTTATTCTTTAAACCGTGGTTTGGATCAACAGCATTTACAGTCATTTTCACAATTGTCTGGTCAAACTGCGACAGCGATTTATGCAGAACATGCTGATATTCCTGACGAGCAAGCACGTGCAACGATCACTAAGTTTATTCAAACCAAAGAAATGAATACTGCTGTGGTACCCGCTTTGGCAAGTTTGACTGACCATTTGGGTGAGCGTGTTGGAAAGTTTGGGAATCTTCAAGATATTCCAGAAGCTGAAGTCTCTTCTTTACGCAATGATATGTATTTAAGCACAACAGCATTTAAACGTTTGGAAAAAGCAGATCAACTTCCAAAAATGGATGAAGCTCAAGCCAAGGTCGTGAAAGACTATCGTAAAAATCTCGATTCATTTCTACAGTATATTCCAAATTGGGTGAAAGTTGCTGTTGCCTTGGCTTTGGGTCTGGGTACGATGGTGGGCTGGAAGCGTATTGTGGTGACTGTGGGAGAACGTATCGGTAAGCATCATATGACCTATGGTCAAGGGATGTCTGCTGAACTTGTCGCAATGTCCACTATTGCAGCTGCGGATGGTTTTGGTTTGCCTGTATCAACAACACATGTACTTAATAGTGCGGTTGCAGGAACGATGGTTGCCAACAAATCTGGGTTGAATTTTGCGACGGTTAAAACGATTCTTTCGGCTTGGATCTTTACCTTACCTGCGACCATTTGTTTATCCGGTGGACTGTTCTGGTTATTGTTAAAAGTATTTAATTAAGATCAGTCTTATTGCTTTGTTCAACAATGAATATTGATATGATTGGCATTTAAATCTAAAATCTTAAAAAGTGTACTTCGGTACACTTTTTTTTAAACAATGTATGAGTTTTTGCAATGTGAATAACACAATTTCACCATTGAAAAAAACTTTTAAAATAACTATGGTGTGGCAGTAAATCACACTTGAGAAAAATGAGCATGTATTTAAGAAAAGCCCTGTATGCTGCTGTATTATTTGGAATGTCTTTACCTGTTTTGGCTCAGGGAATTGTATTAAATCATGAAGATATCCGTACAGATTTAAACTGGTTAAATCAACAAGGTGTGATTCAAATCAGTACTTCAACTTGGCCAATGAGTGGTGATGAAATTCAACGTGCATTATCTCAAGCGAAGATTTCCAACAATACACAACAAAAAGTCATCGATTCGATTCAGAATGCATTAAAAGCGGATAATCAAACAGTAAAACTGGGTTTATTTGCAGAAACAGATCAGAAGAATATTCCACAGGCATTTGGTGACAGTCAAAAGGCCCAGTATGTGGGTTCACTTGAGTTTAATGCAGGTGGTGAAAACTGGGATGCCAAACTCCGTGTGAATGGAGAAAAAGACCCTCAAATTGATAATGGTCGTGATGTCAATGTTGAAGGTTCATATATTGCAGGAAAGTTATGGAATCAATGGGTCATTGCTGGTCAGATCCCAACATATTGGGGACCTGGGCATGATGGAAGTTTGATTCGTGGTGATGCCAGCCGTCCAGTCTATGGGTTTACAGCGCAACGTGCCGAACAAAAAGCGTTTGAATCTAAATGGTTGTCTTGGATTGGACCTTGGCAATATCAAGCCTTTGCAGGACAGTTAGAAGATTATAAAGCCGTGCCTGATGCCAAGCTTTTGGGATTTCGTTTGACTGTTCAACCCTTACCTTATTTAGAATTGGGTGCTTCACGTACTTTACAATGGGGTGGAGAGGGGCGTTCACAAAGTTGGGATTCATTATGGAATGCAATCAAAGGCAATGACAACTTTGAAAATGGTGATGATGATAAATCTAATCAGGTTGCAGGTTTTGATGCCCGTTTAAATCTTCAATCCTTATTAAATGTTCCAGTTAGTTTTTACGGGCAATATGTGGGTGAAGATGAAGCAGGATTATTACCTTCTAAGAAAATGTATTTAGCGGGTGCTGATTATTCGACTAACTTTAAAAATATGCCGGTTCAGTTTTATGCTGAATGGGCCGATACAACAACCAATGGTGATGTAAAAGGAATTTCTTATAATCATTATATCTATAAAGACGGTTACTATCAGCAAGGTTTCCCATTGGGGCATGCGATGGGTGGGGATGGTGAAATGGTTTCTGTAGGCGGTAATATTCGCTTTGATGTGATGAACCGTTTGTCTGGGCGTGTACTCTATGCCAAAGTGAATCAATCAGCGAGTTTATTTGCTGACAAACAAATCAATTTAGCTTTTCCAGAACAGGATAAGATCAAAGCTTTGGATTTAACATGGACACATTATATTAAGCCGACTATGCCTTTAAAAATCAACGGCTGGGTCAGTGATTCGGATGTACATGGGAATGATGCGGGGGCTTCGGTTGGTATCGAA
Organism: Acinetobacter nematophilus; assembly: GCF_026344175.1. NCBI lineage: Bacteria > Pseudomonadati > Pseudomonadota > Gammaproteobacteria > Moraxellales > Moraxellaceae > Acinetobacter > Acinetobacter nematophilus. Next base: position 597,862 of record NZ_JAPKMY010000001.1, on the reverse strand, counting down.
ATTCCTTTGGATAAAGCATTATTTGGTCATTAAGTTGCCTTCTATTCAAACGATATCTTCCTAATTTGAGGGAGATATTGTTTGATGATGAGACCTCAAGTTAAAGGTATTTCTTGATCATTGACCTAAATCAAAAACGTTCATTTAAGCTATAAAATCTAAGACAAACTTGAATGTTTTATCAGTATCAATGCGCTGATCAAGTTAACGCTTTTTTATATTGAATAAATCCTGTTTTAGACGCGATGTGATCATATAAATATTGAGCCGTGATATTTGACTCTTGAGTCAGCCAATAAACGCGATCAAATTTTCCATTGCAGATCTGATAACAATGCTGGATTAATTGAGTTGCTAAACCTTGGTTTCTAAATTGTTCATCGATGAAAAGATCCTGTAAATAGCAATAGGGCAAATTCGTCCACATGCTTGGATGGGAAATCAAATGTACAAAACCAACCACCTGACCATCTATCTTGATGGCAAAGCCAAACATATCCGTTTGATCAGGATTTGTGATTCGCTTCCAAAATAATCTTATTTGTTCATCATTCAAGTGTGTATTATAAAAAGTTAAATAATCCTGCCAAAGTGGAAGCCATTGCTCCAAATGAAGTTCTTCTAGGGCAATAATTTGTCTGGACATCGCGATCTCATATTTTTTGCTTATGATGTTTTTATATATGAATATAAAAAAACAAGCAAAAGAGTTAGCTTGTAAATCACTATAATGAATATAAATTTTAATATGTGTAATAAGTACACGTTTTTGTGAGCTGGTGCTGTCAATGCCTATATCTGAGGAAAGACTTACTCATCTTAAACAGCTTGAAGCTGAGAGTATTCATATTATCCGTGAAGTTGCTGCTGAGTTTGAAAATCCAGTGATGCTTTACTCAATTGGTAAAGACTCAGCTGTGATGCTGCATCTTGCTTTAAAAGCATTTTATCCGGCAAAACTTCCTTTCCCACTGTTGCATGTCGACACAGGCTGGAAGTTTAAGGATATGATCAAATTCCGTGACAACATGGCAAAAGAACACGGTTTTGATCTGATCGTGCATCAAAACAAAGAAGGTAAAGATGCTGGCGTAAACCCATTTGATTATGGCAGTTCAAAATATACTGATATTATGAAAACCCAGGGTTTAAAACAGGCTTTGGATAAATATCAGTTTGATGCTGCATTTGGCGGAGCACGTCGTGATGAAGAAAAGTCACGTGCTAAAGAACGTGTTTATTCTTTCCGTGATTCAAAACATCGCTGGGATCCTAAAAACCAACGCCCAGAACTTTGGAATCTTTATAACGGTAAAGTGAACAAAGGCGAAAGTATTCGTGTATTCCCATTGTCAAACTGGACAGAGTTGGACATTTGGCAATATATCTATCAGGAAAGTATTCCTTTGGTGCCTTTATATTTGGCTGCTGAACGACCAGTGGTTGAACGTAGTGGTACGCTGATCATGGTGGATGATGAGCGTATGCGCTTAAAAGAAGGTGAAGTTCCACAAATGAAATCGGTACGTTTCCGTACTTTAGGCTGTTATCCATTAACAGGTGCGGTTGAATCAACTGCAACGACATTGCCTGAAATCATTCAAGAAATGCTTCTAGCGACGAGTTCTGAGCGTCAAGGTCGTATGATTGATCATGATGAGGCAGGTTCAATGGAGAAGAAAAAGCAAGAAGGCTATTTCTAAGTATTTTTACATGAATCTCTCCCCAACCCCCTCTTTATAAAATAAAAGCGGGGGGACTCCAGTAATAAAGCGGAGAACTTAGGGAGATTTAAAAATATAGCAACCGATTTCAAAATACTGTGGAGCTTTAAGCAATGTCTCATCAATCAGAATTGATCAGTCAAGATATCTTGGCATATTTAAAACAGCATGAAAATAAAGACTTACTGCGTTTTTTAACGTGCGGTAATGTGGACGATGGTAAATCAACGCTTATTGGTCGTTTACTTTACGATTCAAAATTGATTTATGAAGATCAATTACAAGCCGTGACACGTGACTCTAAAAAAGTAGGCACTACTGGCGATGCGCCAGACTTGGCTTTGCTTGTAGATGGTTTACAAGCGGAACGTGAGCAGGGAATTACCATTGATGTCGCTTATCGTTATTTCTCAACGGAAAAACGTAAGTTTATCATTGCCGATACACCCGGGCATGAACAATACACACGTAACATGGCTACAGGTGCATCGACTGCTGACCTTGCGATCATTTTGATTGATGCACGTTATGGCGTACAAACACAAACTCGCCGTCATACTTTTATTGCAAGTCTTTTAGGGATTCGTAATATTGTGGTTGCGATTAACAAAATGGACTTGGTGGAGTTTTCTGAAGCACGTTTCAATGAAATTCAAATTGAGTACAACAATTTTGTTAATCAATTGGATGATCGTAAACCTGCCAATATCATCTTCTCGCCAATTTCAGCATTGAACGGTGATAATGTTGTGAATAAATCGCCGAATACGCCGTGGTATCAAGGTCAAACCTTGATGGAAACGTTGGAAACGGTTGAAATTAGTCATGATGTCAGTAAACATGAATTCCGCTTCCCAGTGCAATATGTCAATCGTCCTAACCTCGACTTCCGTGGTTTTTGCGGTACCATCGCATTGGGGGAAGTGAAAGTTGGCGATGAAATCGTGGCTTTACCTTCAGGCAAGAAATCAACAGTAAAAGAAATTGTCACTTTTGATGGCAATTTAGCACATGCCATTGCTGGTCAAGCAGTGACTTTGACCTTGAATGATGAAATTGATATCTCTCGTGGTAATGTCTTGGTCAAAGCAGGCGAGCAACCACTCATTTCACGTTCTGCCCGTGCTACAGTCGTATGGATGACTGACCAGCCTTTAGTTCTGGGCAAACTTTATAATGTGAAGTTTGGTACACAAACGATTCCTGCGAAAGTTGCAAAAATTAACTATCGTACCAATGTGAATACTTTAGAAAAAATTCAAGTTGAACAGCTTGATTTAAATGCGATAGCTGATGTGACGATTGAGTTTGATGCGCCTGTGGTATTTGATCGTTATCATGACAGTCGTTATACAGGTTCATTTATTTTCATTGATCGGTTAAGCAATGTGACTGTTGGTGCCGGGATGGTTGAAGCAGCAGTTGAATGGACTGCGCATAATGAACCTGTGACTGCTGAAGCTCGTGCCGCACGTTTAGGTCAAAAGCCTGCTGTTGTTGCCGTAGCTACCCAAGCCCTTGAAAAAGCTCAAGCACTTGAAAGCTTACTGATTCAGCAAGGTGTTGTTGCGATTGCAAAAGCGGGGCTATCAAGCGATCAAGTCAACCTACTTCGTCAAACAGGCGTGGTGGTTGTGACTGATGTTGAGCAGGGTGCGGATGTTGTATTTGCTCAAGAAGCGGTTGAAGAATTGGCAGAAAAAATTGTCGAATTAGTTCGTCTTTAATGGTTTGAATATTTTTAAAGAAACCCGCTATCTGGCGGGTTTCTTTTTGAAATAATGCTAAACAAAGGGTATATAAAATCCATACAACAGGCTTTATTTAGGGTTAGCATTGTTAAAAATATTTGAATATTTTATTTAAGCTGTAATTAGATGAGCGTGATCACTATATCAGCACATGGTTGAAATTGAATAAAAACAGAGTAACTACAGTAAACACAATAAAATTTAGTTTTAATTCAAATTAAAATTTAATTGTAGGTGATAGAATGAAACTATTTTTCCTTGTTGCTATCGTTTTTCTATGCACAGCCTGTGCCTCAAACCAGCTGAAAATACAGGAGTCATCCAACGCATGTCAGAACTACCATGCAATGATGACAGCACCTCTGGACCCGATGGCGATGAAACGCTTAAAACAAGCCTGTGATGATTCACAAAAGCAAAGATGACAGGCCGTTATGCGCAGACAATACAAAAAATAAGTCATAAAAAATGCGCTTGTCCAATAGGCTTAGAACATTTCAGTCTTTTTAAGGAAATTGTCCTTAAAATGCATCATTTGATTTTTTCAGCAAATAAGTCTTGATATCTTTAGGGCAATTGTCAATTAAAGCAATAAAGCTTTCCTGATTGCCGCGATACAAAGCACGAGTGACCTCTTCATAATGAGGAATATTGCCCGACATGGCAGACATAAAGCGATCTATGGCTTGTTTTACCATCATTTTATTACTTTCAGAATTTGGATTATTCAGCTCCTGATCAATCAATTTTCGAATAACCGCAGACGCGCTCGAGTTTTGCTGATCTAACCAATTCCAATGTTTTTGCTGCAAGGTGATTTCACGAGAAATGACTCCCAACTTTGGTCGTCCCACTTTCTTGATGACTTCTGGCTCGCCATAACGCTGTTGTAGATCAAGTTCAGAACCCATGATATTGACATCAATCTGTTGACCTGTCTGATCATTAAAAATCAGCACAGGCGTGGAGATACTGCCTTGTTGCTTAACCATGAGAGCAACATTGAGTAGCGTATCATTAATTAATTGACGATGACCGATAAAGGCAGTGTAGCTTGCTTCAGTTTTCATTTTAAAACCTATTGGGATTTTATCTGGGTAAAATGAGTTTAGATTGAATATTATCAGGGTAAAATTAAGATGGCAAATAAAAAATAGCCAATGGCTTAAGATGTCGAAAATTTAGCCAATAAAAAAGCATGTAAAGCTTGCGCAGTTACATGCTTGGTAAAAATTAAGTTGCTTAGAAACGATAACCCATTTTTAGACCATAGGCGATTGCATTGTTGTCTTTAAACCCAGCAACGTAATCATTGCTACCTGCTTGAGCACCAGTTTGCGCCTTAGCATCGCCTAACCAGAAATATTTCACACCGCCGGCAATAAATGTTGAAGGAGTCGGGCTATATTGAACACCTAAGCCAAGGTTCCAGTAACCTTCAGTTGGACCTAGAGTTGTAACAGGATTACCTGCACCAGAGTCCCAGCCAACGGATACATTTCCAGCCCATTGCTCATTCAGTTTACGACCAATACCTGCAGTGACTGTATATTGATCATCAGAGTATTCTACAAGGTTAAAACCGTTTGGTTTACCCACTAAAGGCCCAATTGCTTCGGAAACTGCGCCAAACTTAACTGGACGAATGGAAAAATCTTTCCAGTTTACCCAGCGTAGATTTGCAAAAGCCACCGTATTTGCCATGATTCCTGTTTGGAAGTCCAAGTTCACTGATTGAGGGGTGGTAATACGCGTTTTTCCACTGGTATTCTGGATTTTATTGATTGCAGCTGGTCCACCAGGAAGTAAAGCCAGTGCACCCAATGCTGAAATACTTTCTTGTACATCAGTATCATGATCAATTTCAGAACGATAAGTAACGGATGCTTTTAACGCAATTTCAGGAATTTGGAAAGCTAGACCAGCTAACCAACCCACACCGCTAGTTTCTTTAATTTTGCTATCATAACCATTATATAAGCTATAGGCCTGACCACGTAGGCTTACTGAGCCTTTTACAGTTTGATACACGCCACCACCGTAAATATTGAAGTTTTTATTGGGTTGGAAACCAAAAATCATCGATAAGTTTTGAGAATCAACTTCTACTTTGGTGTTGCCTTTGCCAAGACTGGCATTTGCTGCTGCAATTCCCTGGTCCACTCGGTTAGTAATCCCATTTTGTACTGCGGCATCAATTCCTGCTTTAATTGTGGGATTGGCGTTATATGCAGCAATCGTACTATTTAGTAGCAGTGACCCTGCGGTGGTAGAGAAGTCTATATTAGGATTTTGAGCTTTCAGAGCCGTAGCAACTACCCCTTTGGTTGGATCAGCTTGTCCTGCACTGACCAGTCCTTTAAATGTCGCATCAATTGTACTGGCACGAATTGCACTTAAGCGAGCTTGTGGTAGCACCGTATCATTTGGCGACGAAACAAAAACATTATTACCATTATATGCTGCATCCGCTCCAAAAGGTTGGTCATATAATAAACCGAATGAAACATTGTCTGTGACTTGTAATTTGATTGCTGCGGAAGGAAAGTAATAGTCATCTCCCATATCTGAGATATGTCTACGGCTTTCCGATGTGTCAGCTTCACGTCCTTCTACAGTGGGATCTAAAACAGAGATACCTGCTTCAAAATAATTATCTGGCTGTAAAAATGCTGACATAGACTGTCCTGATCTATCTAGTGCTGCTGCGTAAAGTGCAGAGCTTGGAAGATAAATGGACATCATTGCGATGAGTACTTTATTGATTCGCATATTTATCGTCTCCTTGACAATATACTTTGAAATTATTTTTATGGCGCTTTATTGATTAATGCTTAATCATATTCGCTATGATTAGTTTGAACATATCAAAATTAGAGTTTGAATCAAGTATTAAATGATAAATTTTTAATAAGAAGTTTTTTTACTTTTTCTAATGAATTTTAAGTCTATTCTTTATAGACCTTCGTGAAGAAATATTTGCAGATCTTCGGGTTTATGTTCAAATATCCAAAATCGTTAAATTCATGGATCAGGAAAGAAAAATATGTCTACAGAGTCTATGCAACAGGTCATTATTACAGAGCCAGGCGGCGTAGAAAAGCTCGCATATGAACATGTGGCAGTTCCACAACCTAAAGCAGATGAAGTCCTAATCAAGGTTCATGCGTTTGGGATTAATCGCCCCGATATTTTGCAAAGACAGGGCTTATATCCAATGCCAAAAGGTGTGACACCTGTACCTGGACTAGAAGTTGCCGGTGAGATCGTTGCTATAGGGGAAGATGTTCGGTTATTCAACATTGGAGATAAGGTTTGTGGATTGACCAATGGTGGTGGCTATGCGGAGTATTGTGTTGTACCAGAATCTCAAACCATCACGATTCCTAATGCGGTGAGCTTTGTTCAAGCTGCTGCAATCCCGGAAACTTTTTTTACCGTTTGGGCGAATGTGTTTCAAATGGCACATGCCAAAAACGGAGAAACACTTCTGGTACATGGTGGCGCCAGTGGTATTGGTACTACTGCCTTAATGCTAGCTCAATCTCTGGGTTTGAAAAGCTTTGCTACCGTCGGCTCTGATGAAAAAGTTCGTGCGATTGCGCACTTAACCGATGCGATCAACTATAAAACTGAAGATTTTGAAAAGGTTATTCTAGAAAAGACTGAAAATGCAGGAGTTGATATTATTCTTGATATGGTTGGGGCGCCTTATCTGGAACGAAACTTAAACTTGCTGCGTAGAGATGGACGTTTGGTCTATATCGCTTTTCTTGGTGGCGCAAAAGCCAAAGATGTAAAACTTGGACAAATCATGATGAAGCGCCTTACCATCACAGGTTCGACTATGCGGGCACGCAATACAGCCGAAAAAGCAGAAATTGCTCGTGGTTTGATGACGCATGTGGTGCCTCTTTGGGAAAAAGGTGAGTGTTTGCCAATGGTTTATAAGACATTTAAGTTTGATCAAATTCAAGCTGCACATGCATCTATGGATACCGGTGAGCATATAGGTAAAGTTGTAGTAGAAGTCATTTAAAATCATGCTGTGACTAGCACGATTTTAGTCTCTTTGATGTTCTAAATCTAAATGAATAGTATCGCTTAAATCTGTACATGTAGATTTAAGCGATCAACAAAAATCAATATGATCCAGAAAAATCAAAAGCCTTCCAAAACTATTTTTCCAATGCTTTGTCCTGACTCAATCATTCTGTGCGCTTGAGTTACATGCTCCACATTGATGGTTCCCAAGTTTTGACCCAAGGTCGTTTTAATCCTATGGTCATCAATTAATTTGGAAATTTTATTGAGAATATCGCCTTGTCGTGTCATGTCTTTGGTCTGAAACGTAGATCGGGTAAACATAGATTCCCAATGAATAGAGACTGATTTGATTTTAAAAGGATGAATAACAAAATTCTCAGGATCATCAATCAGACCAAAATGCCCTTGTGGTGCAATTAGATTGGCAATTTGCTGTGTATAACGTCCAGTGCCATTGATTGAAAATACATAATGCGGCGAACCAATATTAAGGTCTAAAATTTGTTGTTCTAAGGGCTGACTGTGATCTACGATAAAATCTGCGCCAATCTCTTGTAGCCATGCTTTAGTTTCTGGTCGAGATGCAGTGGCAATCACTGTAAATTCAGTCAAAACTTTGAGCAATTGGACAGTAATTGATCCCACACCCCCGGCTGCACCAATCACTAAAATGACGGGTTTTTCTTGCTTGGTATCTTGAATTTTTAAACGGTCAAATAGCATTTCGTAGGCGGTTAATGACGTTAAAGGTAGAGCGGCAGCTTCAGCACTGCTGATTGATTGAGGTTTTAAACCTACGATTCGTTCATCAACCAATTGATATTCTGCATAAGAACCTTGTCTTTGGTTAGAGCCAGCATAAAATACTTCATCACCGACTTTAAAGTTTTGAACTTGGTCACCGATGGCTTTGACAATTCCGACTGCATCATGGCCCAGAATTTTCCATGTTTCATTCTCAGGTGAGGTACGTTGGCGCATTTTAATATCTACAGGATTAATTGAAATCGCTTTGATTTCAACCAAAAGATCGTGGCCTGTTGCGATAGGGGGATCAATGTCAACTTCAGAAAAAACATTGGCTTCTGAAATTGCGAGAGGTTTCTTATAAGCAACAGCTTTCATGAGGTTCACTATTTTTTATTGCGTTATTAAATCAATAGCAAAAAAAATGCTTTTAGGAAAGCATAAATTTGTGAGCTTATGATTATCTGGGAAATTTGATTGAAGGCGCTTAAACTCAAAAATTCGATAATAAAAAAATCAGTAAACTACATATATGTGTATAAATCAAAATTGCATGCAAAAATCATTTTAGCATAATATTTTAAGTTCAATCTTCTCCTGATCAGCAGTGAATATTAACTCTGTTTTAATTTTAAAATTATGCGAAAATAAGGATTCTATTTATTTTGTTTTTAGGACTCCCATGACAGATTCTTCTGCATCATTAAGCGATATTGAAATTTTAGACATTCTTCAGTCGATGAAATCGGATGAATTGAATGTTGATGCAAAAAAAATCATTCGTGAGGGCGGAAAAGCGGGGCGTCAAGAAGCACATAAACAGGCATTGGTTGCGCTAAATCAGAGCTTTGAGGATAAATTTGTTGAAGCGGTAACATTAGCTTTAAATCTGAATGAAGCGCAAGCAAAGAAAATCCGTTATAAAAAAGACCGTGTCCGAATTTTAAAAGCCAAAGGCATTGATTATTTGGCGATTGATGGTGCCGAGACAGCTCAAGTGCTGTCACAAGTCGCACAGGCAATTGTTCGCGAAGATGCAATTGTGACACATGATCTGCACAATATTTTCCCATTCTGGAAAGAAGGATGGCCAATGGTACAATTTGATAGTGCTTATAAAATTTTGGAAGATGATATTTCAATTCATTACCAAGCATTACTCGATGTATTAATTCATCCTTAATTTTGGTCACTCTTTATCTCTATTGAAAGTTGTAGCTTAAGTCTGATGAATAGCTCAGACTAGATTGTCTTTATTGATGATTTGAGTCGAAAAAGCCGATATTTATATCGGCTTTTGTGTATTTTGGTGAGAATATTTTTGATCAGTGCATAGATGAATATAATGGGAATACACCAAGTAACATTGCTGCAACCAACATGACCAAGCAGGTGAGAATTGCCCATTTAATCGTAAATTTTTGGTGTTGCCCAAATTCAATTCCTGCCAGTCCACATAACAAATAAGTTGATGGAACCAGTGGAGAAAGTAAATGTACAGGCTGACCCACAATTGAAGCACGTGCCATTTCTACAGGTGTAATTCCATAGTGGCTTGCGGCTTCAGAAAGAATAGGTAAAACACCATAATAAAATGCATCATTTGACATAAAGAAAGTCAACGGCATACTGATAACAGCAGTAATCGGTGCTAAAAATGGTCCCATACTTTGTGGAATAATCGCAACCAATTCTTTAGACATGGCATCAACCATGCCTGTGCCTGTCAAGATTCCAGTAAAGATCCCTGCTGCGAAAATGATACCCACAACATTCAGCGCACTACCGGCATGATGAGCGACTAAAGATTTTTGCATATCGACATCTTTATAGTTCACAACAAGTGCAATACACAGTGCAATCATAAATAGAATGGGTAAAGGTAGAACGCCTTTTACCAAACAAATCATCAATACAACAGTTAATAAACCATTAAACCATCTTAAATGTGCACGATTCGCTTCAGGGTTGGTTGAAATCTGAATGTTATCACCATGGCTGACATCAAGTTCAATGATCCCTAAACGCTTACGTTCCATACGACCATACATAAAGCCAACAAAGTATAACCAAACAATCGCAATCAGCATCGGTAAGACCATAGGTACAAAGATATCACTTGCTTCTACATGCAAAGCACTGGCAGCACGAGCAGTTGGACCACCCCAGGGGGTAAGATTCATAATTCCACTTGCAAGCATCATTAGACAAGCCATGATGAGTGGACTCATACCCAGTCGTTTATAGAGCGGGAGCATTGCGGCTACACAGATCATATAGGTGGTTGAGCCATCACCATCTAAAGACACGATTAAAGTTAAAGTAATCGTCCCAATTACAACTTTTAACGGATCACCTTTAACCAGTTTCAAGATGAATTTGACTGAAGGATCAAACAGACCTGTATCAATCATGATGGCAAAGTAGAGAATGGCGAATAACAGCATAACGCCAGTAGGGGCAAGCTTTTTAACGCCCTCTAACATCATTTCGCCAAGTTCTTTGATTTCAATATGCCCTAGACTGTCCACGTAGAAGCCAAGACCGTAAGCGATAAGTGCGAATAGAATTGGGATAAGTGTAAGTGCAGCAAGTGCAGTCATTCGTCTAGACATGATTAAATACATAAAGCATAAAATCATGCCTAAACCTAATACGGTTAGCATAGTTCAATCCTTGAATGAGACTTTTAATACAGAAGTCTTTTAGTTTTTTGAGCAAAAGCATGCTAATAGTTATTTGATTAAATTTAAATATATTTGTAGAAATATTAAATGAGCAACTATTTTTTAAATAAATAGATTATTTAAAACAGATAGTTAAAATTTGAATAATTTTATGCACCAAAATGGTTATAAAATTTAAGATATTGATTTATATGTTTTTATTTTAATGGTTATTTTAATTGATGAATTCATGTTAATTTTCATATTTTAAAATATTATGAATAAATGTGATGTCACTATCATAAAATGATAAAATTTTGTCATTAAGAGCCATAAACTGCGATCAAAGCTCAGTAAATAGACTTGAGCTTTGATTGAGAAAATAAACGGCTAAGATGGACTTTCTTCAGAAAGTGGTGCTTCTGCTTTTTCAAGCAAACGGGTCACCAAAAGTTGGTCAATCTTAAAATGATCGACATCCACCACTTCAAATTTATATCCGCCATAAATAACGGTATCAGCAGGTTTCGGAATTTTTCTTAACTGGTACATCATAAAACCTGCCAGGGTTTCATAATTATCTTCATCAGGCATTTCATCAATTTCCAGAGCATGTTTCATGTCTTCAATCGGTGTACTGCCATCAATCAGCCAGGAATTATTATCGCGTTTGATAATCTGCTGATCTTCTTCCATAGGTGTTACCCAATCTCCCATGACCGTAATCATAATGTCAGAAAGGGTTATGACACCAACCACCAGTGCATATTCGTTGAACACCACAGCAAATTTTTCTTTACTTGATCTAAAACGATCCAGTAATTCAGACAGTGTCAAGGTGTCGGGGATACTTAATACAGTACGGATGGTGGATTCATTCAATTGATTGATTTTTTGATTGTTGAGAATACGTACCAATATATCTTTGGCATCGACATAGCCAATGACTTGGTCAATCGTTTCATTACAAACTAAAAACTTTGAATAGGGATATTCAGCTAATTTTTGGCGAATGCTTTCTTCTGGTTCTTTTAATGTAAAAAACACCACATTTTCACGTGGTGTCATACTTGAGGGTACATTACGCTCTTCAAGTTCAAATACATTCTCAATAAAATGATGTTCTTGTTTTTGCAATACACCTGCCTGTGCACCTGCATCCATTACTGCTGAAATATCATCGAAAGTAATGTTGTCTTCGCGGGTGGTATTCACCTTAAACAGACGGAACAGTAAGTTTGCAACAGCATTAATAAACCAAGCCAAAGGTTTACAGACAATAATAAAAACTTGAATCGGATTGATGACTGCAACTGCAATTTTTTCAGGTGCGATCATTGCCATGCGTTTTGGCATTAAGTCTGCAAAAAGAATAAATAGTGAGGTCACTAAAGTAAAGGACAGTGCAAAACTGATGGTTTCAGCCCACGGACCCACATAAAAGCGAGCAACGAATTCGAAAAAATAAGGACGAAATGCGCCTTCACCTAAAATACCACCTAGAATAGCGACCGCATTTAACCCGATTTGGGAGGCAGCAAAGAAATCGGCTGAGTTTTGCTGCAAGTCTAGGACTTTTTGTGCACGTTCATCGCCAGATTCGGCAAGAATTTTGAGTTTAACTTTACGCGCACCTGCAAGTGCGATTTCAGTTAAAGATAAAAAACCAGCTCCTGCAATGAGTACGACAATAACTAGGATATTCTGGAAGAGGCTCACGAATCCACCTGTGGATCATCATTATTATGAGATGTTATGAATACATAATAAGTTAACACAAAAAAGGGCGGTAGTGATTAATCACTACCGATTTAAAATGAGTATAAGCTTGAAATGATAAGAATTTAAGAAAAATTATCTTAATATTGAGAAAAATGTGAATTATTCTGCATGAATTCACGATTTTCTTCTTCAATCATTTGACGTGCAACATAGAGGATCAGTTGACGTAACCAACGGTGGGCAGGGTGGTGGTGCAGTAAAGGACACCACGCCATTTTTAATTCAAACTCTGGAATATAAAATGGAGGATCTTTGATTAATAAATTCTGGCTTTTCGCCTGTAAGCGCGCAATGCGTGTAGGTAAGGTTGCAATCAAATCGACATTGGATGCCAATAATGCAGGCATTTGATAATGACGGGTAAAGACTGAAATTTTACGTTTTTGGCCAATACGTTCTAAGGCTTGATCAATCCAACCTAATCCGGCTTGTTTTTCAGGGTTTACACCAAATCCAACCCCCATCCCTGTTTTTGAAACCCAAATGTGCTGTGCATCTAAATAGCTTTTAAGATTTAGGTTGCTTGAAGCTGGATGTTTGTTGTTAAGTAGGCAAGAAAAGCTGTCGCGCCACACCAGAACTTGGTGAAAGCTTTGTGGAATCTCATTGAAACGGTTGATTGCCAAATCAACTTTGCCTTGTTCCATATCTCGATAAGACACATCACTTGGGGTAAGAAAGTCGAGAACAACGTTCGGTGCTTCTGAGCGTAGTGCTTTGACTAGACGAGGAACTAAAGTTGCTTCAGCATAGTCTGAAGTCATGATACGGAAGACCCGATTACTGGTATATGGTCTAAACTCAGTACGAGGCTCCAAAATCATCGACAAGTCCGAGAGTGCATCACGGATTCGCGGTTGCAATTCAAGCGCACGTTCTGTTGGCGTCATACCTTCAGATGAGCGAATCAAAAGTGGATCATTAAATAAGTTACGGAGACGACGTAAAATATTACTCATTGCTGGTTGCGTTACACCCAACTGCTCTGCTGCACGAGTCACATTTTTTTCACGTAAAAGAACGTCAAGGTAAATTAAGAGGTTTAGATCGACCCGCTCCAGATTCATAAAAAAAATACCGAAAATAAAATTTAGAAATCACATGTGATTATGCCATAAGGAAATGCATTTGTGTAAAAAGTAGATGAAAAAACACCAACAGATGGTACTTATTATGAGATTTCTGAGTGTATTTCTGTTTAATGGGTTTAAACACTTTCAAAACACAAATCATCTTTTTTGAGATTATACAATATAGCGTATTGCGGGAATGAGAGATGTGCTTTTCAAGCAGCAGACATGGTACTCATTTAAGCCATGATAAGTTCAATGTTTGTCCATTTTTACATCAAAAAAAACAAGGTCAAGTGTATTTTTAACTCGTTGAGACTTAAGTCTAATAAATATAAAACAACCATTTTGATGGATTATTAGTCAAAATAGTTTAATTGAGATAATTTAAAATTAATTTAAAAATAAATACTTAAAAAATTATTACATAATTATAATACGACTTTGATCTATATATTTTTTAAATAAATACTGAAAATTAACCTAGAATATTGGATTAATTAGGGCAGTCAATCTAAGCTAAGTCCATAACAACGAAGTGTTCTAAATCTGAACAATCAAATAGCGAGTGGATTTGGCTCTTCGATTGATGAAATCCTAATATTATTACAGGAACATATCATGACTACATACCAAACAGCGATTGATGCAATCCGTGAATTAAAAGCAAAATTCGGAAGCACTTGGCGCGATATTAGCCCAGAAGATGCTGCGCGTATGCAAATGCAAAACCAATTCAAAACTGGTTTAGATATCGCTAAATATACAGCTGCGATCATGCGTCGTGATATGGCTGAATATGATGCTGATTCTAGCAAATATACTCAATCATTAGGTTGCTGGCATGGTTTCATCGCGCAACAAAAAATGATCGCGAACAAAAAATATTTCGGTACCACAAGCAAACGTTATATCTACCTTTCTGGTTGGATGGTTGCTGCACTTCGTTCAGAATTCGGTCCTCTTCCTGACCAATCTATGCACGAAAAAACGTCTGTACCTGCATTGATCGAAGAGATCTACACATTCTTGCGTCAAGCTGATGCGAAAGAACTAAACGATTTATTCCGTGCACTTAAAAAAGCAAATGAAGCGGGTGATACTGCTAAAGCTGCTGAAATTACTGCGCAAATCGACGGTTTCCAAACTCACGTTGTGCCAATCATTGCGGACATCGATGCTGGTTTCGGTAACGAAGAAGCAACTTATTTGCTTGCTCGTAAAATGATTGAAGCTGGTGCTTGTGCGCTTCAAATCGAAAACCAAGTATCTGATGCAAAACAATGTGGTCACCAAGCTGGTAAAGTAACAGTTCCACACGAAGACTTCATTGCTAAAATCCATGCATTACGTTATGCATTCTTAGAAATGGGTCTTGATGACGGTATCATCGTTGCACGTACTGACTCTGAAGGCGCTGACTTGACTCAAAAAATCCCAGTGGTTAAAGAGCCAGGCGATATCGCTTCTCAATATATCAGCTACTTAGATACTCAAGAAATTGATATTGCGGATGCTCAAGAAGATGAAATCTTGATCAAACGCGATGGTAAATTACACCGTCCTAAGCGTCTTGCTTCTGGCTTGTATCAATTCCGTGAAGGCACTCAAATTGACCGTGTTGTACTTGACTGTGTGTCTAGCTTACAAAATGGTGCAGATCTTCTTTGGATCGAAACAGCGACTCCAAACGTTGAAGAAATTGCTCACATGGTGAATCGTGTACGTGAAACTGTTCCAAATGCGAAGCTGGTTTATAACAACAGCCCATCATTCAACTGGACTTTGAACTTCCGTCAACAAGCTTACGACCGTTGGGTTGCTGAAGGTAAAGACGTTTCTGCTTACGACCGTGCTAAATTAATGAGCGCTGAGTATGACAACACTGAATTAGCTGCTGATGCTGATGCGAAAATCCGTACTTTCCAAGCAGATGCTTCTCGTGAAGCAGGTGTGTTCCATCATTTGATCACACTTCCGACTTACCACACTGCTGCGCTTTCTACTCATGAGCTTGCACAAGGTTACTTCGGTTCTGAAGGTATGTTGGCTTATGTTGCTGGCGTACAACGTAAAGAAATCCGCGGTGGTATCGCTTGTGTTAAACACCAAGCAATGGCTGGTTCTGACATCGGTGATGATCACAAAGAAATCTTCTCTGGTGACAATGCACTTAAAGCGCATGACGATGCTAAAAACACGATGAACCAATTCGCAGCGCACTAAGCTGAGAATGGATTCGAAAAACCCAGCGCAAGCTGGGTTTTTTTATGCCTGATGGTAAGTTAGATCTTTCAAAACATATTTATAAAGCAAATAGGTAAATGTTTTAAATAGTTCTATGCTTTTATTTCAACAACGGATTGTTGGGGTGAATAACGACACAAAAGCAACTGAACTTTTATGCTGCTGTCTTTGATGCCAGAACTTAATCAATATTTATGACTAACACAAAAAATGAATACCCAATGATGTATTTGTTGCTTTGGTTTTGTCATATCAAAGTCAAAATAAGTTAAATCAATCAATATCCTTATGTAAAGCTTGTCTCATATAGACAGGGCATTTTCACAGCCTCATATTTTGAGAAAAGTTTTGATCGATTTGCCTTGACGATGCTTTGCTTTTCAAGGGAAGTTCTAAAGCTTGCGCTACAAACAAAGTGTTGCTTTGTTTTTGCTCAGGTCGAAAAGATATATCCATGCCACTGACCAAGATAGCAAGTCAGGTGCAATTGACAGAGCGGAAACCAAAAGCCATATTATTTTCAACCTCAGTCTTATATAAATTTTTTGACCAAATGGAATTCACCTGAGGTCACACTAATTTAACTGATTCAGAGGAGTGCTATGATCAAGAAAAATAAAAAATGCCCAATGATATTTATTGAGCATTTGTATAAAAATAAGTCTAAGTTTTTTCAAAACCGAGTCATCATTTCTTTACCATGTTTAAGCAAACTTTGCCAAAACTGCCAAGAAACCTTCTTTTTGACGCGGATATTCAGCAATCACATCATGAATACGCTGACCTTCAGGATTGGTTGCATTGATGTCGCGACCATCAGCAACAAACTTCGTCAACAAGCGTTCATAGTCAAAAGGGCGCATGTGTTTAAATGCGTGATACAACACATGGAAATCTGTGTTGATCCCTTCAGGAGGAAGTTGATCTAAATAGGCAAAAACACGCTCGTCTGACCATTCTTCATTGAACGTTGCTGGCTGTGAAAGTGCCATAACAGCATCTCCTCAAAAAAATCTAAATCTAATCGATTATCTTAGTTTGCAGCATTATATAAAAGCTATTGATATTTACGCGAATAAAGATAAATACAATATTTAGCTGAATAAAATCTAAAATAAAAAGGGCAAAATATCCAGCAAGAGTAAAAACAGTGCTTTTCTAACTCCGCAACATATTTTGCCCTGAATCAATTCACTTGACTAATCAATAATGAAATTATCGTTCTTCAGGTAAATTGATATTCATTTCCAACATTTCAATGTTGGCTTCTGAACGAACTTGCATCTGAATGTGCTGTTCATCCACACCACGTACATAACGATTGACCACTTGCATGATTTCTTTTTTCATTTGATCAATCTTGTCTTGGCTCAGGCGTTTGCCCAAACCATTTTCAGAAGCAACAATAACTTTTAAGCGATCTTTAGCAGTTTGGGCGCTAGATGGTTTGTCATCGTTGCTAAAAAGTTTACTCCAAAATCCTGCCATTTCTACGCTCCAAATAATCGTGCTAACCAACCCTTAGGTTTCACTGTAATATGACGATAAGGACGTTCCTCACCCAAGAAACGAGCAACTAAATCATCATACGCTTGTCCAGCAGAAGCTTCTTGATAAAGAATGACAGGTTTACCTTCATTCGATGCCTGAAGCACACTTGGGCACTCTGGAATAACACCAAGAGTAGGAACACGTAAGATATCTTTAGAAATATCGTCAATGGTCAACATTTCTTGCTTATCGGCACGTTCAGGGTTAAAACGTGTGATACATAAATGTTTACGAACACGTCCTTCGTTGTTTTCAACTTTTTTCGTTTTGCTGTCGAGCATTCCAATAATACGGTCAGAATCTCGAACGGAAGAAATCTCAGGGTTGGTCACAATAATGGCTTCATCTGCATGATACATGGCTAAAATCGCACCACGTTCAATCCCGGCAGGTGAGTCACAAATAATGTAATCAAACTCTTGAGAAAGTTCATCAATCACACGTGCGACACCATCATCACTTAGGGCATCTTTATCACGCGTTTGTGATGCAGGTAAAATATATAAGTTTTCAATATCTTTATCACGAATCAAGGCTTGTTGTAAGCGCGCTTCGTTATTGATGACATTGACAAAGTCATAAACGACACGACGTTCACAGCCCATAATCAAATCAAGATTACGCAACCCTACATCGAAATCAATAACAACAGTTTTATGACCACGTAGGGCTAATCCTGTTGCAAAAGATGCACTCGTCGTAGTTTTACCTACGCCACCTTTGCCTGATGTAACGACAACAATTTTGGCCACCGAATCCACTCCTGTTATGGTCATTTACTCGATTGATCGAGTTTTATATGGTGTTTAATTTATACCTTAAAATTGCAAAGCTTCAAATACTAGCTCTTGCTGATCATTCAAGTAAATTTGTACAGCTTTTTTAATCACATCTTGTGGAATGTCATCTGCTACACAATATGTTCCTGCTATAGAAACCAATTCGGCTTCTAATGAATGACAAAAAATTCTTGCAGTGGTATTCCCACCTGCACCAGCGATGACTCTACCACGAACACTGCCATAGATATGTATATTTCCTGAAGCAATGACTTCTGAACCACTATTGATTCCAGCATTTAGGATGATATCGCCATGATCTTGAACAATACATTGTCCAGTTCTTAAAATTTCATCATGATATGAGGTTGCATGACTTAATGTTTTAGACGTATTCGCTGTTGCAGTTTTTGCTGGTTCGTCAGGCTGCTTTACAGGTGTTTCAAGCACTTGTTCTTTGGTGGGTTTAATGCGCTGTAAAGGACGATCGGCAGGCAAAACAGGGAACTGAATTGCTCTGGCTTGATCACCCAACAAACCATCAATCACAGCCATTGGCTGTAAGTCTAAGCTGATGATCAATTGAATCAATGCAATAAGCTCTTGTTCAACTGTGGTATCAATAATGACCAAAGCCCCTTGATAAGAGGTTTCGCTCATCATTGATGTTAATTGCTGGCGGATGGCATCATGATCATTAGTATCGAAGGTTAATCGGGTAAAATTAACCATTCTGCCTGTAATCCGTATATCAGCCATAATTGTTCCTTAAAAGGCTTGTGACCTAAATTTTTCTATCTAAAGTCAAATTGTAAATTAGGGCAAATGCTAGAACATATTCAATGATTTCTCTAGCAAAGATACAAATATTTTCAATGAATTGCTTATTCTTTGAATCACTCAATCTTTGATCTGATCATTTTTTTCTAATTCAATTTGCCATTGTTTTACTTTCACTTGCTTTCTCAATGATTCTAAACTTTCATAGACGACAGATTCAACTAATTCTTCAAGATGCTGATTTTCAATATTTATCTGGCTAAGTTTCGTAGAAATAAGTTGATAGGTTGCATTTGGATTTTGGGCGCTGCCTTGGATAAATGGCTGCACTAACCCTTGAGTAATGTTTTCTCCCAGCTGTTGTCCAATATTTTGAATTTGATTTTCAATTCTACTGCCAGCAATAGGAATCAATCTTAATAATTGGGTGAGTTGGGGGGTATCCTCAATGGCTTGGCGAACAATTTGACCGACATTGTGGGTCATTTGAGCGCTTTGCGCTTTTAATTCTACAGCCAAAGATTCTTGTAAAATTTCAGCCAGCGTCTGTGCAAAACGTTCTCGGTGATGATCTACCAAATCATGAATGATCTTTTTATGACTTGAACTGGTGTCAAGTTCATGTTTGATACCATCAATCACAGTGATCACAACACGGTCAGAAAGTTCTTCCATCAAGACACGGTAATAAAAGATAATGCGTTTCATGATGCTGTCAGGAATGACCTTATAGC
This sequence comes from Acinetobacter nematophilus, assembly GCF_026344175.1. Lineage (NCBI taxonomy): Bacteria > Pseudomonadati > Pseudomonadota > Gammaproteobacteria > Moraxellales > Moraxellaceae > Acinetobacter > Acinetobacter nematophilus. The sequence continues at coordinate 577,984 of NZ_JAPKMY010000001.1, read as the reverse complement.
CTAGTTCATGAAAATGATAAGCAATGATGCCTGCCCGAATTAAACGTAAAAAACGTAGATAGGGGATAATGGCTAAAATTTCATACCAGTGAATAAAGGGAAAAAAGAACCATCGTGCATGATGTTTGTTGATGATCGCAATCAACCAACGGATACCTAATTCAACGACTAAGAAAGTAATAAACCAACTTTCTGTTTTTATTACCCAAGGATGTAAATCCGTTTTGTAGTAGTGTAACACTTGTGGCAGGCGAATTTCATTAAACAGCCAATCGCCAAAATTGCTCATCAAAAAGGCATTGGCACATAAACAGAACAAGTTAAAAACAATAATAAACATCATAAAGATGTCATAACCAAATGAAATCCACCATCCTCGTGACATCTCCTGTTTGGGTTGTGTTCCCTGTTGAGGGGCGTTAACTTGCTCTGTCATGCCAATCCTTTACATTGAATTTATAAAAAGCTGAGATTAGCTTTTATATTTTTCTTTAATGGTGCTGATCAACTGATCTTTTTCAGCCCATAACTCATCCACCCAATTTTGAAAACGTTGACGATATTCCGCATCGTCTTCATAGTTCCCGCCCAGTACCCAATCTGGAATTTCAATTTTACGCATATTTACAGCGATGCGGGGGACTTCACCCAGCCAAAATTCACCATAACCAGGCGCGCCATCTGGATAAACAATGGTCATGTCCACCAATGCATCAATTTGATCACCCAAAATATTTAAAGCAAGAGCTAATCCACCAGCTTTGGGTTTGAGTAAGTGTGTAAAAGGAGAGTTTTGTTGATCGTGCTTTTGTTGGGTAAATCGAGTACCTTCCAAATAGTTTAAAAGAGTAAATGGTTGGCTGAGTAATTGCTCACAGGCTTTTCGGGCTTCCTCCATATCCCGATATTTGAGTTCTGGATTTTTTGCAATTTGTTCCTTACTATGTCGCTTCATCATTGGGAAGCCCAGAATTTTAAAAGCTTGCCCAACGAAAGGAATAAAAATAAGTTCCCATTTCGTGAAAAAACGGGTCAAAGGCATACGGGTTAAACCAAAGTATTGGTTAACGGTGGTATCTACCCAGCTTTGGTGATTACAGGTCATTAAATAACGTCCCTGCATATTGAGATCTAGGTTGTCATCGACACTGATATCCCATTGTGTTTCTGGTAGAACATGGTCAATCAACCAGTTGTTAATACCAAGCCAGCTATTGGTGATATTAATATTGGTTTCATCCACTTTCTTGGACTTTTTAAACAATTTGGTCAGACCTAAAGCAAGAACTGGCGGACCATGAAAAAAAGTACTCCCAGTGATCACTGTACCCACGGTTAGACCTTTCGTAATTTTTTTTAAAATAGGTTGCTTCTGCTGCTGAGATGACATAAAACAGTCCTAGTGATTTATTGTGAATGTGTGCTCAAAGTACACAATATAGTCGTTACGATTTAATTTAAAAAGGTACATTTAACGACTATGTATAAATTATGATGATCAGTTTTGTTAATATTGTTGCAAATATTACAAAATGTAAAAAAAAATGTGAATTTTAACAAAATGTCTATAGTGGCGCTTTGTTTTTTATACCAAAATTAGTTCAACAAAAAACACAACTTGGAGGCATGCAATGCGTGCACTAGTAATTACAACACTTACAGCTGGGGCTCTCGTACTTTCTGGCTGTCAAACAACTGGCAATAACATTGGCGGTATGGAATACGACAAATCTGCTTTAGGTGGTTTGATCGGTGCGGCGGCAGGTTACGGTTTATCTCGTGGTAATGCGAATTCATCTTCGCAAAATAACCGTGCAGCAGCAATTGGCGCACTTTTAGGTGCGGGTGCTGGTCTTTACCTTGATAATAAAGAGAAAAAATTACGCCAACAAATGCAGGGTACTGGTGTAGAAGTTAACCGTAATCCAGATGGTTCTGTGGCATTGATTATGCCTGGTAGCATTACTTTTGATACCAATAAATCAACAATTAAACCAAACTTCTACGGTACTTTGAATAAAGTTGCTCAAACATTAATGGAAGATAACAAGAGTGTAATTCTTGTAACGGGTTATACTGATAATACTGGTAATGATTCAATCAATATTCCATTGTCTCAAAACCGTGCGTATTCAGTAGCAAACTATCTGAAAGGCAAAGGTGTAGCTAGCCGTATCGATACTCAAGGTTATGGTGCTCAGAACCCAATCGCAGATAACTCAACTGCTGCTGGTCGTGAGCAAAACCGTCGTGTAGAGATCAGCATCTACGCTGCAAACTAAGAAAAATAATCTTTCATTTTTCTAGTTTAAATCTCCAAAAGGAATCATCGTTGTGATGATTCCTTTTTTTATGCATTTGCATTGAAAAACGGCTATTTGCCAGACACTTTTAATTTTTGATGTTGAAACAATGTTTTTCATCATACCAACATGAAGATTGATGAAACTTTAATAAATAGGACAGAACATCGTATGTTCCGATTTTAAAGTGAATCATCTTGACTTGGATCAATAGTCGGAAAAATTCTAATTAAGCGTTTTGCAAGTCTACTTTAGATGACTATAATCGAGCTCGAAGTTTTAAGAGGATGAACAATGTCGAAAGCAAGTCAACTGAATGACAAGCAACTTGAAGCCATGAAATATACTCAAGGACCCTTGTTAGTACTTGCGGGGGCGGGTTCAGGTAAAACCTCAGTAATTACAAGAAAAATTGCCTATCTTGTTCAACAGTGTGGTATTCCTGCTCACAGGATTACAGCGATGACCTTTACCAATAAAGCTGCACGTGAAATGAAAGAGCGTGTAGGGAAATTGTTGGGTAAAGAAGAAGGTAAAGGACTTTCTGTATCTACATTCCATACCTTCGGTTTAAATCTACTGCGTATAGAGCTTAAAAATACCCCACTTAAAAATAATTTTTCTATTCTTGATTCGGATGACTGTAAACGAATCCTCATGGATTTAATGCACCGTGATAACTTATCAGGTGCAGAGAGCAAAGATTTGATTGCCAAAGCCATGAAAAAGATATCAGACTGGAAAAATGATCTGATTGTTCCTGAGCAAGCTCATACAACGTGTGAAACACCCGAAGATGTCCAATTCGCCCATTTGTATCAGTTATATGAGCGCAATCTGCGTGCTTATAATGCAGTAGATTTTGATGATTTGATTGTGATGCCAACACGTCTATTGCAAGAAAATGCAGAAGTGCGCGATCGTTGGCAGAATCGAGTGCGTTATTTGTTGGTAGACGAATATCAAGATACCAATACTGCCCAATATATTTTGGTGAAATTATTGGTTGGCGTGATGGGGCAATTCACTGCCGTAGGCGATGATGACCAGTCCATTTATGCATGGCGTGGGGCAAAACCTGAAAACATGGCATTGCTTAAAGAAGATTTTCGTAATTTAAAAGTGATCAAGCTTGAACAAAACTATCGTTCAACCAGCCGTATTCTAAAAGCAGCCAACCATGTAATCGAAAACAATCCACATATTTTTGATAAAAAATTATGGAGTGATAAAGGACATGGTGAAGTGATTCGAGTCATTACTTGCCGTAATGATGATGATGAATCGGAACGTGTTGTAAAAGATCTGCTTACGCATAAATTAATGAATGGTAAGAATTGGAAGGATTATGCGGTGCTTTATCGCGGTAACTTCCAAGCTCGTGTGTTGGAAACCCAACTTCGACAAATGCAGATTCCCTATAAGTTATCCGGCGGACAATCGTTCTTTGGACGTGCTGAAATTAAGGATGTCATGAGCTATTTACGTGTCATTATCAACCCTGAAGATGACAGTGCATTCTTACGTATTATCAATACACCTAAACGCGCCATTGGACCAGTGACATTGGAAAAATTGGGACTGTTCGCACAGGAAAATCATCTGTCTTTATTAGCTGCAGCCAGCGATCAGCGTTTGACGATGGTGATGCCAAAAAAGGCAACAACACAGTTGGCAGAATTCGCGGGTTTTATCAATGATTTTACCCGTGAGCTTTTGGATGACGATGAACCTGTGCCTAAAATTCGTCAAATGATGAATGAAGCTGGTTATATTGACTATCTCCGTGAAACTGCGGCGACACCAGCGCAAGAAAAAACCAAACTTGATAACGTTGAAATGCTGTATACCAGTATCCAGAGTTTAATCAATCGTGCAGAAGATGTAGATGAAAAGAACATTGAAAGTGTGATTCGTAAAATGGTTTTACTGGATATGTTGGAACAGCAACAGGAAGATGAAGACACAGACAAAGTCAATCTTTTGACATTGCATGCTTCAAAAGGTTTGGAATTCCCTTTTGTTTACATCATGGGCTTAGAAGAAGAGCTGTTGCCGCATAAGAACTCGATTGCTGCAGAAACCATTGAGGAAGAACGCCGTCTGATGTATGTGGGCATTACCCGTGCCCAACAAGGTTTGACTTTAACCTTGGCTGAGCAGCGTAAAAACGGTGGGCAAATGAAGCAAATGACACCGAGTCGTTTTTTAGATGAACTCCCGCAAGACGAATTGGATTGGTTAGGTCGTAAGAAAAAACTTGCTGAAAATGTTGATCCTAAACAACAGGCTCAACAGTATTTACAGAATCTAAAAGCGTTATTAAAGCGCTAATTTTAAAATATGCACTTTGCTTGCCTTGTTGACCTGTTTGTCAATACACAGTCAACTTTGCAAGAAAGCAAAGTGCGTTTAACTTTTTTATTTAAGCAAGGATTTCAATATGAAAGTTCAGGTAAAGGTACTTGATCAACGTTTAGGTCAGGCATGGCCGATGCCTACATATGCAACCACAGGTTCTGCGGGTTTGGATTTGCGCGCATGTGTAGATGAGGAGATTCAAATTGAACCGGGTCAAACCGTTTTAGTGAAAACAGGAATGGCTATCTATATCGAAGATCCTCAATTTGCCGGCTTAATTTTACCGCGTTCGGGCTTAGGTCATAAGCATGGGATTGTATTGGGTAATTTAGTTGGATTGATTGATTCAGATTATCAAGGTGAATTGATGGTTTCGGTGTGGAATCGTGGTCAAACAACCTTTACTTTAGAACCAGGTGAGCGCTTAGCACAGTATGTGTTGGTTCCTGTGATTCAAGCACAATTTGATATTGTGGATGAGTTTGAGGCGACAGAACGCGGCGCTGGTGGCTTTGGTCACACAGGCAAAAACTAGCCGTCTTAATAATTGTTTAAAAAGCCTGAGTGATCAGGCTTTTTAAGGTGTTTTTTTGATATGTAACAAAAAGTATGTATAAAACCCTGTAGAAAACTGAATATATTATGAAGAATTTGTGGATAAATTGCATAGAACCCTATAATAAATTCTTAAATAAATGAATTGTTTACTCATCATGACCCAAATGGAAGTTGAGTAATAATAGTGGGCTGGCAAATAGAAGTTTTTGCTTATGATGAAAATGAATGATTTTCCTTTTCAAATTTTCCGTGCATACGACATTCGTGGAAAAGTTGAAACGATGAAGCCTGAGTTAATTCAGGGCATTGCTGATGCCTTGGCAAATCAACTCATTGAAAAGGGTCAATCACAAGTGGCTTTGGGCTACGATGCACGTTTAAGCAGCCCAGTTTTTGCTCAAATTATCAGACAAGTATTTCAAAATAAAGACATAGATGTAACGGAAATAGGCTGTTGTTCCACACCGCAGTTGTATTTTGCCGCACGTGATACGCAGGGAAATGGCATTATGGTGACTGCCAGTCATAACCCTAAAACGGATAATGGCATAAAATGGATTATCCAGTCTGAGCCACCATCTCCAGAAATGATCCAACATATTGGGGTTCAAGCCGAACAATATCTGCAAAATTTGCAGTCTGTGGAATTCGTGCAACAATCACAGTTTCCAACCCCATCGCATCAAATTAAATCCGAGTTCTGTTTATCTTATCAATCTACATTACTGAACGATATTCAATTAAAAAGACCTTTAAAAGTGGTAATTGATGGCTTGAATGGTTCAGCTGGATTTTGTGCCAATCTTGTGTTGAAGAAACTCGGCTGCGAAGTGATTGCATTGCGTTGTAACGCAGATGGCAACTTTCCCGATCATGCACCTGATCCATCACAAGCGACACATCTGGAATTATTACGCCAGAATGTACTCAATCATCAAGCTGATATTGGGATTGCCTTGGATGGTGATGGAGATCGGGTTGTTTTACTCGATGAAAATGCGCATATCATTTCGGCTGATCGACTCTTGGCATTATTTGCACAAATGTGTTTAAAAGATCATCCGCAACATGAAATTGTTTTTGATGTGAAATGTTCTTCTATGGTACGTCAGGCTGTTGAGTGCTTGGGTGGACAAGCGAAAATGATTCGTACAGGCAGTAGTTTTTTACGCAAGTATATGTCTCAGTCCAAAGGACATGCCGTGTTCGGTGGAGAATATGCGGGTCATTATGTGTTTAATGACGGGCGTGGTCTTGGCTATGACGATGGTTTATATGCGGCTTTGCGTGTGATGGAATACTTATGCCATTTTCCGCAAGCCACATTGTCAGAAATTTTAGCATCTTACCCTGATCGTTTTTATACTGAAGATACCTATATCAGTACCCATCATACTGATCCAAAAATTGTCCTGAATGAAATTGAGCATCTCAGTCATCAGTTTGGTGCTGAATTAAGTAAAATTGATGGAGTTCGACTTGATTTTGAACATGGATTCGGCATTATTCGCGCATCCAATACGGGGGAATATTTTACCGTCCGTTTTGATGCGGACTGTCAAAATCGTTTAGATGAGATCCGTCAGACATTTGCGTCTATGCTCAGTCATCGCTATCCTATGATCGCCCAAGATATTTTACAGGCGCACTGATTTCTTATACGATCCGTATCCATCGGTCTAGTCGCTATAGCTCATTTAAGGAGAGACGAATGCCACACCAGCACACTGGCATCGACAAAGCACAAATTTTGACAGAAGCTTTGCCGTATATTCAACGCTTTTCAGGTAAAACGCTAGTGGTGAAGTATGGTGGCAATGCAATGACTGACCCGGCATTGGAAAGTTCATTTGCACGCGATATTGTTTTGTTGAAGACTGTCGGTTTAAATCCGATTGTTGTACATGGCGGTGGTCCGCAAGTGGATTCCTTATTAAAACAGTTGGGGCGTGAGTCTGATCGTATTGATGGCATGCGTGTCACTGATCCAGCGACCATGGAAGTGGTTGAAATGGTTTTAGGCGGGAGTGTGAATAAATCAATCGTCAACCTGATCAATAAGCATGGCGGTCGCGCAATTGGTTTAACCGGTAAAGATGGCAATTTATTACGTGCCAAAAAGCTGTTGATGGAAAAAACCAAAGAAGATGGTACAGTGGCTCAGATTGACTTAGGTCTTGTTGGAGAAGTGACTGGCGTAAAGACGGATGTCTTGGAAATGTTCACACAAAGTGATTTTATTCCTGTCATTGCACCACTTGGTGTGGATGAGGATGGTCAGACTTATAACATCAATGCGGATTTGGTGGCAGGTAAAGTGGCAGAAGCTTTGGGCGCTGAAAAACTGATCTTGTTGACCAATATTAGTGGTGTTTTAGATGAAAATAAAAATCTACTGACTGGCCTCAGTACGCAAGAAGTTGATCGTCTAATTGAAACAGGGGTGATCTATGGCGGCATGATTCCAAAAGTGGGATGTGCTTTAGATGCTGTGAAAGGCGGTGTCGTCAGTGCACATATTGTTGATGGGCGAGTGCCTCATGCAACCTTGTTGGAAATCTTTACCGATCATGGTGTAGGGACTTTGATTACCAATCGCTCAAAGCCCAATAAAGTATAAATTTAGTTTTGATATGAGCAAAGCCAGTGTTTCTACACTGGCTTTTTATTGGTTCATGGATTTATCGCCTATTGACCATTTGTACTGTGTTTTAAAATGGTCATTTTTTCGTCATATAAGTGTCATGTGGATTGCCTAGTGTAAGTAAAAGCTCAAGGAGTCTAAAATATGTTCGCAAAATTAAATCAGTATCGCCAGAACTTCCAGAACTTCAATTTACCTTTACCAAAACCTAAAAAAGCACAGTCACAATATAAATTTGAATGGGTTGAAGACCTTAAACAGCTTAAAGAAGTACAAAAATTCCGAGCAGTTCAATTTGCAGATCAGTTTGGTATTCAATTTGAAAACGGTTTAGACCAAGATCTTTATGACCTTGATTGTGAACATGCCGTACTACGAGACAAGTGGAGCAATGAAATTGTGGCTTATACCCGTTTAAAATTGATCCAAGGACATGAACTTGCGCGTAGCTATAGCGCGCAAGAATTTGATGTTTCACAGTTCTCAGACTTATCAAATATTGTTGAAATTGGGCGTACCTGTGTCCACCCTCGCTATCGTAATGGACGTGCACTGTCGATGTTATGGTTAAATTTAGTTCCTACGGTACTTTGGAAAATGAAAGCCAAACATCTGATGGGCTGTGTCAGCATCCGCTTGGAAGACAATAAAGCACGCGCTTACTACACACATCAACATCTTAAAAAAATGAATGCCAAACAGTCGATTGATGTTAAGGCTAAACCCGCTTTTGAACCCAGCCATCCAGAATATAGTTTTCCGCAAGATGAAAGAATTCCAAAACTATTTGATGTGTATTTAAAAATGAATGCGCGCTTATCAAAACAGGCATATCATGATGAAGCATTCAACTGCCTGGATTATTTTGTATTTCTAGATGTAAATGAAGTCGCAAAGAAATTTGTGCTCAATAAAATGGTCAATCGTTAAGCTTAATTCATTGGGATATTTTTTAGTTTTTATTGGGGCAGGATTGGGGTGGAAACTGAATACTGTCCCTTTTTTGCCATTAATGGATTTAATTTATTGGTCTAATATCCGCTTGGTTGCTGTTATTTTCAGTTATTGAGATTTGCAAGCCGAGTCGGAGTCATGCACAATATTCTTATAAATAAAACGCTGTATGAATACATTATGTGCCAATTGCTTGGAATGAACTGTGCTACACCTACCGATATTACATTTTCGTTTCGTGGGTTTTCTCAACGTGCAGGAATTACCTCCGATCATTCTGATGGTTTTGGTATCGCATTTTTTGAAGATAAAGCCTGCCGTCTATTTGTAGATAATCAATCGGCAGTGGTATCACCGATTGCTGAGTTGGTACGTAATTATCCGATTAAATCGCGAAATGTGATTGCGCATATTCGTAAAGCAACACAAGGTAAAATCACCTTAGAAAATTCACATCCTTTTATTCGGGAACTGTGGGGAAGACAATGGATTTTCGCACACAATGGTGACTTACATAATTTTCATCCACATTTATCAGGGCGCTTTACGCCTGTAGGCAGTACAGACAGTGAATTGGCATTTTGCTATTTACTTGAGCAATTGGTTTTAAGATTTGGTTATTTTGAACCGAGTTTAAATGATATTTTTGCTTTGCTTGAAGAAATCTCTCCTAGAATTGCTGAATATGGCACTTTTAATTTCTGTCTTTCAAATGGGCAAGCTTTATTCAGTTATGCGACCACAAAATTGCATTGGATTGTTCGAGAGTATCCATTTAAATATGCACGTCTAATTGATATCGATGTCGATATTGATTTCAGTCAATTTACCACCAAAGAAGATCGTGTTGCTGTTATAACGACAGAACCATTAACTCAAAATGAAGTATGGACAGCGTATAAACCCGGTGAAATGATTTTATTTAAAGATGGTAGGGTGATAAAAACAGCAACAACCCATGTGGAGCGTTTGGCGCGAGAAGCTGATGATCCGAGTTTGATCAGAATAACCAAGGCAGATCAATATTAGTTTAATATTAATTGATGAATTGAAATAACTATGTATTTATTCTAATGAATTAAACCTGTAAATATATAATTGAATAATTAATATAAATCATTTAAATTTTAATATTGGTTAAAAAATATCTTACTCTTTTAGTTTGATTAATAATATATATTCAGTATAAACAATAGCTTAAATAATAATGCGTTTTTTTTAATGAATCCCGAGTAATACAGTTCATTTTTATTTGACTTAATTCTCGTTAATATGAATTTTAAAGGTCAAGATATTATTTTTAAGGTGATCGTATGAAGATGAAATGGATTCCAGAATATAATACTGGTATCGATGTGATTGACGATCAGCATAGAAGGATTTTGGATTACATCAATGAGATTGATGAAATTGGTATCGCAACGGATCGTGTTCGTATTAAACAAATACTCGATAATATTATCGACTATACGCAATCACATTTTACATTTGAAGAAAGTTTACAAGAAGAAGCGGGGTATAAATATCGTGTGCCTCATAAACGTGTACATGATTTATTTATTAAACGTATTGAGAGTTACCGTGAAAGTTTTGAACAAGGTCATTCAATCGAAAAAGAATTACATGAAGTCTTGTCTAAATGGTTAATTAATCATATTCAGCACGATGATGCTGATTATGTTGGGGCTGTGAAATTAAATATGATGGGAATCATCAAGGAAAATGAAAAGAAAAAAGGCAAAAATTGGTTTGCACGATTTTTTTCATAGCCTCATGCTGATTTCAGCCTAAGTTATGAAAATGACCAGCTCTCTAATTAAAAAAATTCAGAGGGGATAAAAAGAAATAACAGCGATTATAAAAAAGTCTAGCGCAGCAAATCATCGAGGGGTGGTTTGCTTTTTTCTTTTAAGCTTTGATTTTCAGCATCGACAAAGGCAAAATAGCAGAACTTTTTACGAAACACCTCATGCAGGATAATTCTATGTCACGATGGTTATCGCCGCTCATGGCATTTTGTCTATCATTTATGATTATTGCAGGCTTAGCACCAAGTTTGGATATTCAAATTGATCGACAAATTGATTTTTGGATATTGTGGTTAGTGTCAATGCTGATTTTGGCATTGCCGATTACCTATTTAGAAGTAGCTTTAGCAAAACGCTCTAAAACAACCGCACTTAATGCCTTGTCTAGCTTAACTCGTGACGCAGATGCATCACAATCCTGGCGTATTGTTGGGTGGTTGGCAGTCATTTTTATTCCATTCCTTGCAGGGGGCATACTTTCAAATATTAGCGCCAGTGCTGTAAATATTGTGCAAATTCAAGTTGCTCCGCATTTGCTTTTTATTGGCAGTGCTGTGGTTGCTTTTGCCTTATCTTTTATTCCGCGGCAGTTTTTAGTTGGTTTAACAACAGTCGGTGTACTGGTTGCTTTGGTTATGGCTCAGGTTTTTGGAACAGGTTTACAAACTTGGCATGTGACACCTGTTGAGTTCAAAGAGTGGGGTAATGCCACAATTTTAGCTTTGGTTGCTACAGGGTTGGGCTTAGGATTGTATTGGCAAACAAGTTTACTCAATGTACAACAGAGCAATGAGGCGACCAAAACGGCCATACCGATCTGGATTGCGCAATTGATTGCAGTGATTGCATTTGGTTTCTTTGCGGTTTCATCACAAATTCCTGCTTATACCTTATTGTTGACTGCGATTATTTCCGCTGCTCTATTATTACAATTGGGCAGAGAACAGTTAGTGCAACGCCAAGTGGCTGTGGTGATTCAATTTGCAGTGCTTTTGGTGGCATTATTTATTTGGGCGATTCCAAACATTGTGGTGATATTTAATCCATTGCTAATGGTCTGGGGCTTGGTGATTTGTTTGATTTATTCAATTTTTGTGGGTTGGATGATGAAAATTAGCCACTTACGAAAAGCGATTAATTTTAGTTCAGAAGCCTTTTATAATATTTGGCGTATTGCTGTGCGGATTATTTTACCTTTAGCCATTTTACTGGCATTGGTTGCTTATATCGGACAATTTATTTAAGGGCAATGGTGAATCAAGTGGATAAAATTTGGGTGGCTTATGCAACCGAAAAGCAACAATTTCACATTGAGTTACAATTTTCTCAGGGGATGAGTATTGCTGATGCAATTGCCCAAAGTGGTCTGACTGAGCAAGTAGAACTGCCTGAAAATTTTAATTTCGGCATCTTTGGTGTCAAGATTAAAGATCAATCCCATCTGCTGCAAGCAGGCGATCGCGTTGAAATTTATAGAGCTCTAACCATTAACCCCAAAGACATTCGTCGTAATCGCGCCAAAGCCAATCCTGTTGGACGTTATTGTCGCGGTAATCGTTATCAGCAGCTGTTATTCAAATCTTAACTGGTTAAGCTTATCGCTTTAAACAATTGAATGCATATGAAAAACCCCTCAATGAGGGGTTTCTTTTTATGACAAAGTGTCTATAGTGGGGGCGCATTCAATATCGCTTCTTTAGAAGCGGGTAAACCAGGTTGTGACTCAGGAATGGTTTCCAAACCTTCGATTTTGTTTACAATGCCTGATTGATCAAAATAAACCTTTAAGTGTTGACCATGTGCTGCTGGAATTTTTGCTTTTTTTGCATAGGTTCCAGGGATATAGTTGTAAATGTAATCCCAACGTCCAGGATTCATTGGATCTGAAATTGTTGGGCTACCGAGTAAGAATCTCACTTGCTGGTAGGTCATACCGACTTGAATTTTTGAAGCTTGAGCTTGGGTTAATGGTGTTCCTTGAGGAATATCAACTTTGTATACTCCAAATACAGAACAACCACCAAGTAAAGAAGCGACGAATAACGTCAGCATGATTTTTTGCATTTTGCTACACTATCCCAAATTAATTATGATGCAATTGATCCAAGGATAGATCATACTGCATCTCAACTCTGTTGCATATTCCAACTTAAAATTTGTTGAGAGACCTTTTTATATGCCTATTTCAAATCAAGATTTACGCAAAGCTGGACTTAAAGTTACCCTACCACGAATCAAGATTTTGGAATTATTAGAAAATTCAAGACAACACCACTTGAGCGCGGAAGACATTTATAAAACATTACTCGAACAAGGTGAAGATGTTGGTCTAGCGACCGTATATCGTGTGTTAACACAATTTGAGGCTGCTGGAATTATTCAGCGTCATCATTTTGAAAACAATCATTCTGTTTTCGAAATTATGCAAGAAGATCATCATGATCATTTGGTTTGCCAAAATTGTAATAAAGTCGTTGAATTTACTAATGATACCATCGAGCATGAACAGCATGCAGTTGCTGAGAAGCATGGCTTCCAGTTGACTGGTCATTCTCTAAATCTATATGGTTACTGTGATGAGCCTGAATGTCAGGAAGCTTATCGTAAGCGTTAAAATCACATAAATACAACAAATGAAAAGGGAGCTTTTAGAAGCTCCCTTTTTATTTTAAAGATTTTGTCGCGTTTATTGACCATCAAAAGTCAATTTGCTGTTGGCATTCAATAACTGTGCACCACCTTCTTCATCCAGTTTGATCTGTAAACGTAAATCGTTGGGTGAATCGGCATGTTTTAGCGCATCTTTATAGGTAATCTGACCTGCTTTATAAAGATCAAATAAGGCTTGGTCAAAAGTTTGCATGCCCAATTCGCGAGAACGTTTCATCAAATCTTTAATTTCATGTACATCACCTTTACGAATCAGATCTGAAACAAGAGGGGAGTTGATCAGAATCTCGATCGCTGCACGACGTGAGTTGCCATCAGGTGTTGGAATTAACTGCTGTGCAACCATGGCTTTAAGATTGAGCGATAAATCCATAAACAATTGACTATGACGGTCAGATTCAAAGAAGTGAATAATACGGTCAATGGCTTGGTTGGCATTGTTGGCGTGCAGAGTGGCAAAAACCAGATGTCCTGTTTCAGCGAAAGCGATCGCATAATCCATTGTTTCACGTGAACGAATCTCACCAATCAGAATAACATCAGGGGCTTGACGTAAGGTGTTCTTCAAGGCAATTTCAAAAGAGTCGGTATCTATACCGACTTCACGTTGAGTGATAATACAGCCTGCATGTTCGTGGACAAATTCGATCGGATCTTCAATGGTAATGATATGACCTTTAGAGTTCTGATTACGATAACCAATAATTGAGGCGAGCGATGTCGATTTACCTGTACCTGTTGCTCCAACAAAGATGATAATTCCACGTTTTGTCATGGCAAGATCTTTGAGAATAGGCGGCAACTTCAGCTCATCCATGGTCGGAATTTTGGTTTCGATACGACGTAAAACCATACCTGGCATGTCACGCTGTTGAAAAGCGCTGACACGGAAACGAGCCGTTTTATCCCGGTTGGTAATCGCAAAGTTGCATTCGCGCGTATCGGCAAATTCTTTACGCTGCTTTTCACTCATGATTGAGTTAAGCAACTGCATGATGATTTCACCGTTTAACTTGGTTTTTACTACCGGGACAATTTGACCATTAATTTTCATGGATGGTTCAACATCTGCGGTAATAAATAAGTCGGATGCTTTCTGCTCAATCATCATGTTGAGCAAGTCATTAAAGTCCATCTTCTAAGCCTCAATAATCCATCTTATTTATAGGAATGATTCTGGTTGTTTTGCGACATTTCGTGCCACTTGAGGACTAATCACGCCTTTGGCAACCAGTGCTTTCAGGCTCTGATCTAGCGTTGTCATACCATAATTTGCACCTGTTTGAATTGCTGAATACATCTGTGCAACTTTATTTTCGCGGATTAAGTTACGGATTGCTGGAATACCAATCATGATTTCATGCGCAGCAACACGCCCCCCTCCATTTTTCTTTAACAGAGTTTGAGAAATAACGGCCTGTAAAGACTCTGAAAGCATGGCACGTACCATGTCCTTTTCTTCAGCAGGGAATACGTCAATCACACGGTCAATGGTTTTTGCCGCAGAAGTGGTATGCAGGGTACCAAATACCAAGTGACCTGTTTCTGCTGCAGTAAGTGCAAGACGAATGGTTTCAAGGTCACGCATCTCACCGACCAGAATAATGTCTGGATCTTCACGGAGTGCAGAACGTAGTGCTTCGTTAAAGCCATGTGTATCACGATGTACTTCTCGCTGATTGATCAAGCACTTTTTAGACTGGTGTACAAATTCGATTGGATCTTCAACAGTTAAAATATGGTCATAACGATTGTCATTGATGAAGTCAATCATTGAAGCCAACGTGGTGGATTTACCAGAACCTGTTGGGCCGGTAACCAAAATCAAACCACGAGGCAGGTCGCAGAGGTCTTTAAAAATTTGCCCTAGACCTAAATCTTCCATCGTCAGAACTTTGGATGGAATGGTACGGAATACTGCACCCGCACCGCGGTTTTGGTTAAAGGCGTTGACACGGAAACGGGCAACGCCGGGAACTTCGAAAGAGAAGTCCGTTTCTAATTGTTCCTCAAAATCACGGCGTTGTTTATCGTTCATGATGTCATAGACCAGTCGGTGAACTTCTTTATGTTCCAACGCTGGTAAATTGATACGGCGGACTTCACCATCAACACGAATCATCGGTGGCATACCTGCTGAAAGATGTAAGTCAGACGCACCATTTTTAACGGAAAACGCCAATAATTCTGTAATATCCATAATGTCCCCGAATAAAAAACTATTTGCCTAGGGTGAAGATGATTCATCTATGTCTGTGATTCAGCATATTCTTTAGTGTTACTCTGCGTGCAGGAGCAAATTTAGTTATTCTAAATGATGAGAAACTACATTTCGCAAAGTAACAATGCAACACTAAAAATATCCAAACTTCTGGTTTTGTCGTGCATGAAGAACAAAGTAATGCTTTGTTCTTACACTGGTTATGGCTAAAATTATTTCAAACTGTGTTATGAAATTTTAAAATAGTTTTGCTATTCTTTATATTTCACTCATGGTTTGATTAATTTTTTACCTGCCACATACAAGCCATTGATGTACAGTCAACATACCCTGATTATTTTGTAGAATAATAAGGCTTTTCACTCAGCATAACCAACAATTTAATTGCTTGGAAGCTGAAATTTTTATGAAATGAGAACCCCGTCAATGAATGATCTAAATCAAGCTCGAAATCATGTATTAGCGCAAATTCAGGATGCCTGTTTGGCTGCAAATCGTGATCTGGGAGAAGTGCAATTATTGGCGGTTTCTAAAACACATCCGAGTTCATTATTACGAGAAATGTATAGCACAGGGCAACAGTCGTTTGGAGAAAACTATTTACAAGAAGCTTTGGATAAAATTGAAGATTTAAAAGATCTGAATATCGAGTGGCATTTTATCGGTCATGTACAACGCAACAAGACCAAACATCTGGCTGAAAAATTTGCATGGGTACATGGGGTAGATCGTTTTCTTATTGCCGAACGTTTATCAAAACAAAGAGAAGCAGCTCAAGCTCCTTTAAATATCTGTTTGCAAGTGAATATTGATGCGCAAGACAGCAAAGATGGTTGTCAGCCTGAGGAGGTCGTTGAGTTGGTAAAGCAAGTCAGTCTGTTGCCTCATCTAAAGTTAAGAGGGCTTATGGTGATTCCTGCACCGCATCATACTCAGGCATTTCAAGATGCCAAGCAGCTATTTAATCAAGCTAAAGTTCACCATGCTCATCCTGAAGACTGGGATACCTTGAGTATGGGAATGTCAGGGGATATGATTGAAGCCATCGCAGCGGGCTCAACTTTGGTACGGATTGGTACGGCATTGTTTGGTGCACGAGATTATTCAAATAAAAAATAAAGCCATATCCAGCGAAATGCTTGAAGTAGAACACTGTATTTGTGATGGTTTTAAGTCTATTTTAATTTATTTTTAATGCTGTAACCGTATAAGGCATGCATCATTTTAAAAAACTGAGAGCATTAATGACGATTTTTCATGTGCTTATTCTTGCCATCATACAAGGCTTGGCCGAGTTACTTCCTGTATCGAGTTCTGCTCATGTCATTTTGGCCGAAAAATTAATGGGCTTTGATCCCTCTGCACCTGATATGACTTTTCTGTTGGTCATGCTACATACAGGAACAATGTTTGCTGTGATTGTCTATTTTTGGTCATCTTGGCGTAAAACATATTTTTCATCAAAGGCTGATTTTAAGAAACAAGCTGGTTTTATTATTCTTGCCACAGGCATTACCTGCGTACTTGGATTGACTCTACAAGCCGTGATTAAACATGTCTTTTTTGCAGGCGCAAATCATTTTGAAATAGAACAGCTATTTAGCAATTCAAAATTAATGGCCGTTGCCTTGGTTTCAGCAGGGATCTTGATTATTTTATCTGCGCGTTTAGATCGTGGACAAACAGGTGTAATCAGCGGGAAAAGTGCGGCATGGATTGGTGCGATACAGGCATTATGTTTGCCATTTCGTGGATTTTCTCGTTCAGGTGCAACCATTTCAACAGGATTATTCTTGGGGGTTACTCGGCAAAAAGCGGAAGAGTTCAGTTTTGCGTTGGCTGTCGTGCTTACCCCTGCTGTGGTTGTTAAAGAATTCTATCGTCTCATGCATGCGGAAAACTTTCAAAATATGCATTTAACTCAACTGCTTTTACCAAGTGTACTTGGTATGGTGTTTAGCTTTATTGCAGGTCTTGCTGCTTTAAAATGGTTATCCAGTTGGCTTGAACATGGGCGTTGGCACTTGTTTGGTTTTTATTGTATTGGTTTTGCCAGTGTCGTTTTAGTTTTGAGTTAAAGGGAGTTCGAGCATTACAGCATCATCATAGACAGTTTGTTGAGGACAAATGCAAGGCGTTATTTGTCCCAGACAACAGAATCCGTTTTTTAAAATATATTCTACAATTCTCAATGCACAGCTGTTCTCAAGTTGACTATACTCATTAAAATAAAATTTATAAACTGGGAATAAAATATGAATAAATCCAAAATATTATTGTGGTTAAGTCTTTGTGCTTTGATCACTGCTTGTAGCACGACAAAATATACGCCATCCAATGATACTGTGAGTTTAGAGACGCAACCTGCACCTTCAGCCAAACCCGCACCTCGACCTGCTAGTATGACATCCAAACAAAACCAGGTTCGATCGGACGAACGTTTGGGGACAAAATGGGGGGATGATCTAAATTCGTATGTCACCCAAGTGGATTTAAAACGCTTAAGCAATCGTCCAATGGATGAAACTCAAGTGCGCTACGCCAATAAGCAATTCTCGGGGCGTAGTATCAACAGTATTTCTTTGGCAGCGGGGAAAGTGAGTTTTTCGATTGTTGATGATCGTGGTCGAATCTTGCCACTTTATCGTGATGGGCAAAATTATTACCTTTCAGCGATAGATGGGCAAAGCTATCAACTTCGCTATTCAAATACCAGCAACCAAACATTCGAAATTGTTGCAAGCGTAGACGGTTTGGACGTTTTAGATGGCAGTCGAGCTTCACGATCGAATAGTGGCTATGTATTACGTCCATACAGTTCATTCGCAATTGAGGGATTTAGAAAGAGTAATTCTTCCGTGGCCTCATTTACTTTTAGCCGTCCCAAAGATGCATATGCTGCCAATTCTGCAAATGGATCTGTTCAAAATACAGGTGTGATTGGAACCGTGGTTTATGAATTAAAAGCACCTCAATATCAGCCAGCTAAAAACTCAAACAAGGGTTATGCACCTGCTCCAAATGCGTTTCCAGCAGATTAAGACATTGAGTTCAGAAGAGCTATGGATTTATAGCATTCTAGAATACTCTGGGATGTTATAATGTTACACAATTGCAATAATTAAAAAATAGTACACTCAGTTGCACTCGGTTATGATGAGCCCGATAATAATCTCAGGACTCATCTTTCTAATTGTTCAATGTTATTGAATAGATACAAGACATTATAATGATTGGATTGCAACTTATTACTTTAAAATAGGTTTTTATAATGAAAAATATAAATATATTTCTCTGTCTTTTGTTGTGTATTTTTCTTGCTGCTTGTTCGAAAAAAGCAGATGAAAGTTCATCCAACTCTTCCGTTGAAACGACCAATACCGATGCTGCTGCTGAAGCTGCCAATAATCAAGTCTCTGCTGATGAAAAACTGGGAACCAAGTGGGGCGATGAAATTGATTCCAAAGTGACAGAAGTGCAGTTAAAACGTAAATCTGACGAATCTTTGGCTGAAACAATTGTGCAATATGCTGATAAAAATTATCAAGGAAAAGCAGTGAATTCTATTTCAATGGCGGCAGGGAAAGTGAGTTTCTCTGTGGTCGATGATCATGGTCAATATATTCCGATGCATCGTGTTGGGCAAAATTATTATTTGTCAGGACGAGAAGGACAAAGTTATCAATTACAGTATGAAAATAATACAGGTAAGACCTTTGAAATTGTGGCCAGTGTTGATGGTATTGATGTAATCAATGGCAGTGAAGCTTCCCGGGCCAATGCTGGTTATGTATTGCATGCACATGACACCTTGAAAATTGAGGGTTTCCGTAAGAGTGATTCGGCTGTTGCGTCTTTTACCTTTAGTAAACCGAAAGATGCCTATGCTGCAAATTCTGATCAAGGCTCTATCCAGAATACAGGTGTAATCGGTACAGTGGTCTATGAGTTGGAAGCGCCAGAAGAAAAAGCTAAACCAGTAAATAAATATGCGCCTCCACCGAATGCATTTCCAGCAGACCGATAAATCATCTTTTGAGCAAGCATAGCGTATTTATGAAAACCATCTATGCTTTTAAAAAACTTAAATCCATTAAAAACAAAAGAGTCAAGATACAATGAAATTACTCAAAGTTTGTGTGATCACTTTACTGGGCATGGCTTCCATACCAGCATTTGCCAATCCAATAGAAGATCAATATAAAGCTCTTGTTGCTCCTCAGCCGAGTTATGCTAAATTTCAAAAGAACTTTAATACGATTTTGGGAAAAATCGAAGAAATCACTGAACGTGCAACTCAGACTCAAGATCGAGCGGAACTTTATCCGATGTGCGTTGCAATTCAGAGTTCAATCACGGTATTGAAAAACAACCAAAAATACAAAGCGCAGTACGATCGTGACTATAAACAGTTTGATACGACCTTTGATGAAACCCTTGCATCGGCAACACAAGGTTTGAGCGATAAAAAAGCAATTTGTGATCAAGCCAAAAAAGAATATTTAGCGCAGCACTGAATGCGTTAAATCGAGTTTAGAGGAGGTCACTTCCTCCTCTTTTTAACTGACCACTTCTATGGTACTGGCACCAGCACCTAAAGGTTTGACCTGAATCTGTACGGGAATACGTTCATGCATGTCCTGTATATGTGAAATCAATACAACTTTTCGTCCTTGGTTCTGTAGTTGATCCAAAGCATTCATCACCATATGTAATGATGAAGCATCAAGTGTTCCAAAACCTTCATCAATAAACAAGGATTCAATTTTCATTGAACCGGAAGCCATGTTGGCAATTGCAAGAGAAAGTGCAAGTGCGGTCAAGAAAGACTCACCACCAGACAAAGACGCAACAGATCGGGTTTCTCCATCCATATCATGGTCAATTATGGCTAGGCTGAGTGAGTTTTCGAGACGCTTTAGGGTATAGCGTTGAGACAGCATTGCCAATTGTTGATTGGCGTGTTCAAGTAAAATATCCAAATTATATTGTTGTGCGTAATCACGGAATTTTTTACCAGTTGCATCCCCCATTAAACCAGAAATTTTCCCCCAACGATGTTCCTCTTGCTGTACGCTTTGAATCTGATCGGCGAATTGTTTTTGTTTTATGAGGTTTTGCTGATGAAGTTCAAGTTTAAGCTTAAGTTGATCACGAATCTCAACTTGAATTTTAAGTGCATCAATATTGTCTAGGAGTAATTGTTGCAACTGTCCACTCTCTATTTGTGGTTGCAGTGTTTCATGCTCTGTGAGTTGTTCTTGAATGGTTTTAAGTGCTGAATTGGCTTCATTCAAGGTACGTTCGGCTTGCTGTAACTGCTGTCGGATTTGCTGTTCCTGTAGCGGTGTAATTTGAGCTAATTTTTCCAAATCATCAGACTGAAAATCTGGATGTTGTGTTAACCATTGCTGAATTTCTAGATTCACTTGATTCAAATGGTTTAAATTTTGTGTGCACTGTACTTTAAGCTGTTCAAGTTGACTTTTTTCTTGTTCGAATTGGTTGCGCAGGTGTTCAAAGCTTTGCTTGAGTTGCTGATAATGCTGTTGGCATTGCTGACGTTGCAGGTCATGCTGTAATAACCATTCATTTGGTTTGACCTCACTTAATCCGGTCATGCGATAAATCAATTGATTCGCAGTTTGGGTATTTTGTAGTCCTTGGAGCTTAATCTCAGCCAAGCTTTGAGAGGTTTCAGTAATATGTTTGAAGATATTGTCTAGATTGAGTTGAATGTTAAGCTGTTGTTGAGTGTAGAGATCTAATTGTTTGCCGTACTGTTCCTGTTGATCAAGTTGTTGCGCACGTTGTTTTAAACGAATACAGACATTTTCTGCGGTGGTGATCGTCTGCAGTTGCCACATGTCTTGTTCTTTCTCAGGCAAGCATAAAACGATATGCTGAATTTGCTGCTGTAAACTTTTGGCTTGCTGTAATAAATTGACCGCGTGTTGAGTACTTTGCATCAATTGCTGCTGCATTTTAATGGTTTGCATCCATTGTTTGGACTGTAAATCCATTTGCTTAATCTGCTGTTGGAATTGTTCAGTCAACTGCCGTAACTGCAACATGATTTCAGACTGCGTTTGAGTAAGATCAAGCTTAATTTTAAGCGCATCGATTTGTTCGGTACACGTCTGTTGAGTCGCAGTAATTCGTTCAACAAGTCGTTTTAATAAAGTCTGCTGCTGCTGTTGTTCGGCATTTAATTTGGTTAAATGCTGTTGGTTGAGTTGCCAGATTTTAAGCATATCTTGTTCTTGAAGCGTGGCTTTCTGTTCTTGTTGCAGCTGTAAATCAAACAGCGCTTTAGAAACAACGGAGTCACCCATTTTATAAGGATGCGTGGTACTTCCACAGACCACACAAGGTTGATCTACGGTTAACGCTGCTCTTAAATTTTCGATATTTTCTGCATGCAATAAACGTTGTTGTTGAAGGATATCTTGAAGCTTGATTCGAGCCTCTTTTGCTGTGTGATAGTCCTGTTCAGCTTGAACGGTCGCTTTTTCAAGTTGCTGACATTGTGTATCACGCTGATGAATTTGAGCTGTAAGTTGTTGAGACTCTGACTGCAACTCAAAAAATTGCTGTAATTTTTGTTGAAGGACATCAAATTGATTGAGTTGGTAGAGTGTTATTTCACGTTGTTGACGAGTTTGTTCAAGCAACGTTTCTAGCTGGTCTATTTTGCCAAATTGATCAATTAAAGCTTGTAATTGCGTACTTTGCTCAGTGAGTTTAGCTTCGGCTTGGTTCAAATTTCCAAGTTGATTTTCGATGCTTGGATAATGCTGGATAAATTGGCTGAGTTGTTGTAAATGTGCCGTTAAACCTTTGTCCAGACTTGAAAATTGTTCTGTCTCAACAAGTTTTTGACTTAAATGTATCTGTTGTTGAGTAAGCTGTTGAATATGCTGTGCAACGTCCTGTTGCTGACTTTGCAAAGGGTGTTGTGATTGTTCTAATTGATTAAGTTTAGATTGAATTTTTTTAAATTCTGTTCCAATAAAGTCACGTTCTTGAATACATTTGCGTACCTCTTTTAATGCTTCAAAATGTGTAGTTTCAAAATTCTGTATATCATTTAAAGTTGCTTCCACTTGAGTAAAATTTTGCTTTTGCTGTTCAAATTGAACATTCAGCTCATCAAACAATTGCTGTTGCTTCTGCAGTTGTGGCGTAAGCTGCTGTTGGTTTTTGAAGAACTGTTGCTGTTGAACAACAATTGGGCGAATTTCAGAAAACTCTTCTAAACGATTTAAACGTTTACGTTCAGGCATTAAGTCATGTTGTGCTTTAAGCTGTACATCGACAAATTGCTGTTTTAGAATCATTTCATGTTCTAATTTCTGTTTGCGTTCAAACCAGAGCCATTGTTTTTCAAGTCGCGTTTTTTCCGCTTCTAATGTTTGATAGGTTGATTCGATGTGTTGAAATTGAGCCGATAGTTCGGCCAGATCTTCATCAGACAACAGGTCAATGTGACCAAGTAGATTTTCCAGTTCTTTGCGTTTTGAAGCCACCAATTTGGTTTTCTCATACGCCAATTGACCAATTTTTCCAAAAATTGCTGAATTGGTTAAATATTCAAGTAGCTCTCCACGTTCATTATCACGTGCTTTTAAAAAGGCTGTAACCTCAGATTGAGCCAAAAGTACAGCACGGGTAAATTGCTCAAAACTTAATTGCGTAATTTTATAGATACTGCTGTCTACGGCTTTGGCTTTATCCGCAATCACCGTTGCATCAGTCAGACATTTTAAATAGCGTTGTACGCTTTGCAGTTTCCCATCTGCTTTTTCTCGTGAACGTTTTAGTTCCCAACGGGCCAAATAATGTTTTTGATCCTGTGCAACAAAACAAAGTTCTGCAAAACCATGCGCCGTACCCCGACGAAGTACTGTCAGCGGGGAGTTTGTTAAAAGCTCTGAGCCATCTACATCTTGTAACTTGCCATCACTGTCTTTTAAGCGTGGAATTTTATTAAACAGGGCAAGACACATTGCATCCAGAATCGTTGACTTCCCAGCCCCCGTTTTTCCAACAATTGCGACTAAACCAGCTGAAGCCAATGGTTCGGATTCAAAATCAATAAAATGTTCACCAGAAAGCGAGGCTAAATTTTTAAGTCGTATGGATAAAATTTTCACAGCAAACTCCTATGCTTCAGGTTCATTTTCGAGTGCCTTCTCCGCTTCTTGCAGCAAATTTAAAAAGTCTTTGAAAACAGCATCATCATTTGCATAACCATTTTTTTCCCAAAGTTGTTGGAACAGTTTCTCAGGGGTAGGTGGCTCTAGATGGATTGTACGCGGTGCATTCCCATCATTTTCATTAGTTAAGTATTGTCGCGAAATACGGACCAAACGGTAACGGTCTTTGGGCAAAGCTTGTTCAAATTGTTGACGCAAATTTGGTGGTGGGGGAACATCAGTATGATATTCAATATCGACATATTCACGATGGTCAATATTGTCAATTTCTCCGCTTGGCAAAGCATTTAACTGAGCGAAGATCGCGTTCAATTCACCTTTGATTTTATGGAGTTGTACACTTCGAGGAATATAGACACTTTCAAACTCAAAACGGGATTCATCTGTGTTTGATGGGTCAATCCGTACGTCTATAATTTGATGTTTGTAGTGGATTTCACTAAATGACAGTGGAATTGGCGAACCACTGTAACGGATATGTGCTTGCTCTACTTTTTGTGGTTTATGTAAATGTCCAAGTGCCACATAATCGAGAATATCTTCAAATAATGCTGTTGAAAGCGCTTCTTCATTGCCCACAATAATTGGGCGCTCGGAGTCGGAAGTTTCACCACCCTGTATATGCGCATGCGACATTAAAATCAGCGCTTGCTCATCAGTTTTTCTTTTTCTGGCTTCTGAGATCAACTGTTGATGTAAATAGGCAATCGCATTTTGACTGTTATGGGTTTGCTCATTAAATCCTGTAATTTCAGCTGGGCGTAAAAAGGGCAGACTGAGACACCATGCTATAATATTGCGTTGTGGATCATAAATCGGAATGAGTAAACGATCTAAGTCAATTTGACCCTGACTATTTTTATGGATAACCCCCACTGTTTTGGCGTGATATTTCTCAAGTAAAGGTTCCACTTGCTCAATGCGGTAACCTGAATCATGATTTCCTGCAATCATGAGGGTTTGCATATGCGGTGCAAGATCATGTGCATCTGCAAGAAATTGATATAACTGTTTTTGAGCCGATGAGGCTGGATTAATCACATCAAAAATGTCACCAGCAATCAACAAGGCATTGGGTTGTCTTTCTTGAATCTGCAGCAATAACCACGCTAAAAAATGTTCATGTTCATACTGGCGCGAGTGGTTATAAAAGAATTGTCCCAGATGCCAGTCTGAAGTATGAAGAAAGCGTACAGTCATGTGCGTGTTTGATCTTAATGCGTTGTAAAATAAGGTAGCATAAATTCAGAGATGAAAGAGATAAGAAGTTTTTTTGTGTTGATTGAATAAGCATATATTTTATTGCTCACCTCGACTGAAATTGATTGAGTAAACAGCCACTCGTCCCTTGTGTTCAACTCAATCAGCAGTTTCGTCAAGCTGTGAAAAACAGACACACGGCAATATAAAATCTATTTATTCATTACCTGAGTTGATTTTAAAAATATCTTTCATGTTTTGAAAATCATTGTGCATTTGGATCAACTTGAACCAAGCCAAATGTATTATGGTCTGCATCTAAAAAGTAGCCTTGCCAACATTTGTTGGGAATGGCGAATTTTTCCATGGCAACACGACCACCCAAGGCTAAAATTTTTTCAGCTGTTTGATCAAAATCTTCTACTTCAAAAGAACAGGTAAAAGCATTGGTTCCGCAGTGGGTAGGTGGTGTCTGGGCTGGACGTTCCAGTAAACCCCCATGGAGTGTTGCTGTTTCAATTTGATAATATTGAATCGGTAAACCTTCAATTTTGCTAAACTTCCAGCCGAAGACTTCATGATAAAACTTAACTTCACGTTCAGGGTTTGAAGACTGAATTTCAAAATAGCATAGGTTATTCATTATTATTTTCCATCGATGTTTGATCGAGTTATTAACATAAGATAATTTGATCAACGACGATGTATAAATATTGAAAATGAGAGCAAGAATAAATAAAAGAGAGTGCTATGAATAAGGAAAAACTTAAGGCATTTCGTGAGAAAGTGGACATTCCTTTGATAGAAGCATTGTCGTTACTTAAACAAAATAATGACGATATTGAACAATCGATTGCAATGTTTCATCAAAATAGACTCAACGAAATTTGTTTAACAACGGGGTGTAATGAAACGCTCGCAAAAGCATATTACACACATCCTGTATATCAGCAGAATGTTGAAAAAATTATTGAAAAGATTGATGAATTTAATCGACGTCCAATTAAATTGACCATAGCGGAAAACCCCAAATATGTTAATAAAGTGGGTTTCTTTATTTGGGCAGAAGATGAAAACTTAGTCGAGGTCCAACATGAAAAGAATAGAACTTATTTTATTCCACAGGATGATTTTGCTTATGTGATTGAAATATTTAAATCTATATTTCCATTGTGGAGCCTGCAGAGAAATGAATTCGAAGGTCGTTTTGATCCTTGTTCCGTTAATTATTTTGATTACAATGCAGTACAGAAAATTGTTTCAGATCTTAGAGATTTGTCTTTTGAAGATATAAAAATAATGAATTTTTTAGAGCATCTGGCATGCTGCTTAGAAGAAAAAATACAGATTGGAACTTATGTGATTGTTTTTGGTAACCAATAAATCAAACTTAAATTATAGATTTCATTTAAATCGTGATTCCTCATATTTTTTGAGCTTGGTTAAAATTTGATGACCAATATAGTTTTAAAATCAGGATAGCTTGACCAATAGTATTCATTCCAATAACAGACTATTCTGCTTTGTGTCGTTTGAAAATACTGACAATTTTCTAATATAAAATCACTCCATTTGTTTTGATTATCTTTATTGAGATGTGGCTCAATGATTTTCAAAATTTCACCCCCACATTCACCAATCAAGTGAAAGATAGATGGTGTCATAAAGTATTCAAATTTTGTTGAAATAGTTTTTCCAGTGCTTTTTGCCGGACATAGCCATCATGGTGACATGTAAAAATAAACTACAAAATCTATCGTTGTCTCAATCGGAAATTTTGAAACTCAACAGATTGTACAGCGTTGATATAGATTCTGGCAGGTATCTTGATGAACGCTTGATGAACCATCACTTCACATTGAGTATTGTCATGAAGCTGGATTTTCTGGTTTTCGAGATATTGAACTACCGTAATAACATCCTCAATGAGTTCTCGTGGAAAAGCTTGAACTCATCGTAGGGCTATCATGATGGACTGGATTCTCGTGGGTATTCCAGAATTCTTGGAAAATGGAAATCATAATTCTCCAAAGCATATTTATACAGTTGGGCAGGGCGTTTACCTGCAATTTTAGATTGATCTGTTTCTTCAACTGCACCGGCTTCAATCATACGTCGTCTAAAGGATTTCTTTTCTAGGCTTTGACCCAAAATTATTTCATAAATCTGCTGTAATTCAGTCAAGGTAAATAGTTTTGGCATCAAACTGACCGGTAGAGCGGTGTAACGCGCTTTACTGCTCAAACGTTCAATTGCCATGTCTAAAAGCTGTAAATGATCAAAGGCCAAATCCAGTTTTTTTGCTTCTGTAACGGAAACCCATTCACTATATTCTGTTTGTTCGGTAGCGACTTGCTGAAATTCTTTGAAATCAATCAGTGCAAAGTACAAGGCAGTGACAGCCCAACCACGAGGATCACGCCTTGCATTACCCACTGTTGCAACTTGCTCTAAATGGGGAGATTGAAGCCCCGTTTTTTCAACCAATTTACGTTGCGCAGAAGCCATTAAATCAGCATCTTGGCTTAAATCAACAAAGCCACCTGGGAGTGCCCATTTATCTTTTTGCGGAAAATTTGAACGTTTAATCAATAAAACCTGTAGTTGTCCTGCATCCACAGAAAAAATAGCCATATCGACTGTGAAAAGGGGAGCATCGAAGTCTTTTTTATTATAACTTGACAGAAATTCCTGTTCAGCATTTAAAGTCATAATAAGGCTCACTTAATTTTATGAAAGTCATGGATTGTCTTTGATTATTGCAGGGTGAAGGCGTTTCTCCAAGTAGAAAATTTCTTGATTAAAATGAGAGAAGTCTTCTAAGTGTGAACGCATATAAGCCCTACAGGAAAGCAGGGCTTATACCAAATAGCTATAATTCATTCTGTAATCGCTCACGAATTTCATTCAATGAGCATTCTTGAATCAACTGACCGTTTTCAAACACTGTGTTTAGCTCTCCTTGTTGTTCTTGCTCTACTGTTTGTTGATCAAACATTACAAAGCCTGTTTCAGTTTTTTCAACACGAAGTAGCCCCTTGGCTGATTTTTTTGTTCCAGAATCAGTGATAGGATCTTTAAACAATTCACGTGGAACACCATTCACTTGTCCCCAGGTTGCTTTAACCGCAAAGCCAAAAGTGTCACGAGTTAAATAGTTATAAGTATAACTACCAATTCCAAACACAAGATTATTGGAAGCAAAGCCTTTGGCTTCTAATCCTTGCAGGATGTTTAAAGCACGTTCCAATGTAATTGAATCACCATAGATTAGACCAACACGTTCATTGAGGATTTTATAGCCTTGGTCTGTTTCAGTCCCTCCGAAGATTTCCCATAAACATTCCACCGCACCTTTATAGGCAGGGCTGCCAACTTCTGCATCAGGATCACCACAAATGATTTTTACAGGATCTCCTGAGTCAGGTCGGAAAACCAGTTTGGCCAGTCCTAAAGCATTTGGCTGACGAGCAAGAATTTCATCTTTTAATTCAACAGTAAACTCTGTAATGACTCGCCAAAAGTCCCAAGTATCAGACACAATACTGACCACGCCAGATGGATAAAGTTCAGTGATTAGACGTTTGAATGTTCCAATTTCATCATCTTCACTGCCCATACACATCACACTGTGTTCTGTTGCAGGAACAGAAACACCAATAACACCGTCTGCATTGTAATACTCTTCAGCGTAATCTATAGCTGAAACGGCATCTGTACCGATAAAGCTGGTTAAGTGACCCATGCCATTCTGTGTAGCATCATAAATTCCACTCATTCCACGACTACTAAAGTCATGACCTTGCACTGGAACGAAATCCAAAGCTGCGCCAGTTTTGATCGCATACGCTGTGAGTAGACGTTTATATTCAAAAGCGATTGTTGCCGTGGTACAACTCTTCCATAATTCTGCACTGAGTACAGTTTCCAAGTAATTGGTCAACCAAAAGAATTCAGGTAAAGTATTTACAATCGTCAGCACAGGAACTCTCATATTCACTCGACTACCTTCAGCTAAAGCTTTGATCCGGATCGGTAAATAGCCTAAATCATATAAGGCTTCAATATGATCGACTGGGATAGAACCTTCACCTAATGCATTGTCCATTCGACGTTTATAGGCAGTGATCACTTTGTTTTTATCTTGTTGGAAAAAGCCTTCGTTCCATGTCTCGATTAAAAAATGTTTGATAAAACCCTGCAAACCAAAAAACACGATCTTATCGTCAAAGTCCGGTAGCATTTGAGCTAAACGTGAAGAACGCGGAGTAAAATTGGCATAAACATATTCAGTACCAGCAGGGTATTGACGTCTGTGGTCTGCTTTATAAAAATCGATGGCATTGAGTGGATTAATTTTTAAGCTCATTATTGTTCTCCTGGATGATTAAAATGTACTGAATCGGCTGAATTCAATGATGTTGAGTTTTGGGTTTTCGATTTGAGGGAAGCTGTTTGTTGTAAAAATTTGATCGACTAAACCATCAAAAACCTTTAAACCTTTACTAAAAATGCCGTGTGTGACGTATAAGATCACCTGCTGACAATTTAATTTTTTTAGCTCTTGTGCAATACCAATAAAAGTTGCGCCACCATCACAAATATCATCTGTGATAACCGCTGTTTTACCTGTTAAATCTTCTGCGTTGACTTGAGCATTCTGGATTTTGCCAGTGATCGGATCACGTCTTTTTTCACAGTAAACCATGCCAATTTCATCATCACGTAACCGATTCACAGCATTGGCGATCGCTTTTGTTCGCTGTTTTGCACCTGCATCTGGGCAAACCAAAACACTTTCTTGTGCTGTTAAATAAGCTTGCAGTGATGCATTTTTTAAAATCATTTCACTGGGCTGGACATTTTCAATTTCAAAAAAGTGTGTGTTTTCCTGTAAAAGTTTTTCAGTCACACCACTATGAGCATCCCAGACCTTGATAGATTTGCGTTGCTGCGGAAACTTTTCATGGTTGATATTTAACAGTCTGGTCATAACTTCTAATGAAAAAGCTTGTCCAGTGGCGCAAATACGGTCTTGACGTGCATAGGGAAAATAAGGGATTTCTAAATCAATTTCTAAACCTTGATGGAGCAATACATTTTCGAGTAATAGGTAATCCATCAAATCTTGGCTATTGGCAATTTTTGCTTGAACTTGAACTGTACCTTTCAAAGAATTCAAAATATCTGCCGGAACTTGGATATGTCTTTCACCCCCTGCAAATTGAATATTCTGTATAGGTATCACTTTCTGTTTTGAATCTTTAACTTGGATAGGCATTGCATAGACTCCAATAAAGTGGCTTATTGCCAATACATATATAGTGTCATAAAGCCTATTTAATTAACAAGTGCCACTTACAAAAGATTACAATGAGATGGGTTGAAGTGATTTGAGTTTATTTTTTTGTTTTAAATATTTGTTATATAATAATTTTTAAAATTATTTGCTGAATGTGCTTAAAAAGTATCAATGATCATGACAATGCTGAATACAAGATCAACTCCAGCAGAAGATTGATTTACTAAAATTTCCTTCAATTTTAAAATAAGACTTGGAGGAGGAAAGTATGATTTAAATTAAGATAAATATGATGAATTGAATTGCACAATTTTAATTTTGATTAATTCCCACATCGTAAGATATTGGTGAATGCTCTTTAGCATCTTTTAAAATTTAGATAAAAAGTCTGTCATCTTAGAGGTACAGTAAGATGATTAAAGACATAAAATAAGGAAAATATAATTTAAAAGCGGTTCATTGTCCTTTCAATTTCTCTAAAAAGCTTGGTTTTCCATCAATTAGACTATATACGATAGTCGTATATTGAGTGATGGGCATTTGTCAAGATTTCGCTAAGCCCCCGATTATATAATAATTATAGAAATGTTAATCTGAAAAAAGAATTGAAATCAAAGTCTTATTCGGTAAAACTGATTTTAACTAAGGGGTTGAGTTAGGCTAGATTACAACAGTGTAAGAATTATACACAAATTGTTACTTTTGGGTTTTAACTTAGTTTCAACGCTTTCATAATTTAATAGCAAGCATATATGTGCAATGTTTTTTTAATGTGGTGTTTGAGAGACTACTGAAGAAAACAAGAAAAATTGATTTTTTAGCAAAGTTCTGGGGTTAAAAGGTCAAATTGTACGGATGCACATCATAAATAAGGCTAGGAGTATTTCATGAGTCTATTCACAAATCGCAAGTCATTTATTATCAAAAGCTTAGCATTAACAGTCACTGCTTTGATGGTAAATACAGCTCAAGCTGCTTCTGACAGCCAAGAGATTCAACAATTACGCAACGAAGTTCAAGAATTAAAAGCATTGCTTCAACAGCAGCAACAGCAAGTTCGTTTAGTCGAATCTAAAGTTGAATCTGCACCTGCATCATCTTCAGGTTTAAAATCAAAATCTGGTGCTGATATTAACATTTATGGTTTTGTACGCGGTGATGCGAACTATATCATTGAAGGCGGTGACGACGATTTCAACAAAATTAGTTCAACCAATGGCGAAGCGAAGGACAAACTTCGTGCTACAGCAAAAACAACACGTATCGGCTTAGATTTTAATACACCAGTAGGTGATGCTAAAGTTGGCGGTAAGGTTGAGGTTGACTTTGCGGGTAATGGCGTAAATGAAAACCTTCGTATCCGTCATGCTTACTTAACCTATAACAACTGGTTATTCGGTCAAACAACATCTAACTTCTTATCTAGCCATGCGCCAGAAATGATTGACTTTGCAACGAATGCTGGTGGTGGTACTACACGTATTCCACAAGTACGTTATGCATATAATCTAGCGCCTACAACAAAATTACTGGTTGCAGCTGAAGAAGGTAACAGTGCTGGCGCTACAGGTACAGCTGTTAAATACAGTCTTCCTGTGTTAACTGGTAAAATTGTACAATCATATGCTGATGGTAACGGTAATGCATCTGCACGTGTTTTAGTAGAAAACTACAAAGACAATAATGTTGGCAAAGACAAGACAGGTTGGGGTGTTGCAGTTGGTACAGACTTTAAAGTTGCTGATCCTTTAAAGCTTTTTGCTGATGCTTCTTATGTTGTAGGCAATAGCAACTACCTATATGGCAGTAACAATGCTTACTCTGTTGTAAATGGTGATATTGAACAGAATGAATTCACAGCAGTTCAAGTGGGCGGTACTTATAAAATTTTACCGAACCTACGTTCAACTTTAGCGTATGGCGCATTGTTTGCTGACAATGGTACAGACTTCGCAAAAGCCAACCAAACTGCAAATGAAAAAATTCAACAAGCTTGGTTAAACGTAATTTACTCACCAGCTAAGCCAATTGATTTAGGTATCGAGTATATCAACGGTAAGCGTGAAACTTTTGCAGGTCAATCGTATAAAGATAACCGTGTTGGTTTAATGGCTAAATATAACTTCTAATTTAGATTTTTATTTAGTTTAAAAGCCGAGGATTTTCCTCGGCTTCTCTATTTTTATTGCATCCATAAAGTTTGCCGAAGATAGATTTTGATAACAAAATTTTTTAAATGTTTCGTTAGACATTTGTCAAAAAAAATGCATAATTGACGCTCTTTTTTTTGCATGTTGATGCTGTCAGATAGATGAATCACATGTTTTGGCCTGTTCTGTAAAGTGAATGACTTATCAGGACTGTATTTCTCATTGTTTGATGAAATGATCTTTTATCAATAATAGGAGTAACATCATGACCATTTTCTTTCCAAAATTTCTACAACATTGTAATTCAGTTTATCTCTAAGCTTATTTTTAGAGAAAACTTTGGATTTTCAAGATCGAAAATCTGCCTTTTATTTATTTTTTGTTGTGTCTATCAAGTGATTCAGTAACTGCTAAGCGTATCTGATTACAAAGTTTAGTAGGATAAAATTGCATCACTTTACAGCAAAAAAATATAGCCAAAGCATGGATAATTATTATGGAATTTTCTTTCAATGCCTTTTATACCTTGATTGCTGCAGTCATTGTATTGTTATTGGGGCGCTTCCTTGTTAATAAAATTGAGTTTTTGCGCAAGTACAATATTCCTGAGCCTGTCGCAGGTGGTCTGGTTGCTGCAATATTGTCGTTGTTGGTACACAATTTCTGGGGTTATAGCATTACCACCAGTAGTGAACTACAAACCAGTTTTATGTTGGTATTTTTTGCTTCAATTGGTTTAAGTGCCAATTTTGCTAAATTAAAAGAAGGTGGCTTGGGCTTAGTCATTTTTCTGGTCTGCGTTGCTTCATTTATCGTGGTACAAGACTTTGTCGGAATGGGCTTGGCCACTGCACTGGGCTTAGATCCGCTTGTTGGTTTGATTGCAGGATCAATCACGCTTACAGGTGGTCATGGTACTGCGGGTGCTTGGGGTGAAATTCTTGAAACCCAGCATGGCATACAAGGTGCATTGGCATTGGGTATGGCAAGTGCGACTTTTGGTTTGATTATTGGGGGAATTATCGGCGGTCCATTGGCAAAATTGTTGATCAACCGTTATCAGTTATCCAGTCCTAAGACACAAAAAGAAGTGGATGAAACCAATCAGCAGGCAGTAACTGAACTGGGTGAATATGTTCCATTTGAGTACCCGCATCAGGTCCGCTTAATCACTGCTGACAATGCAATTACCACGCTTGGTCTTTTTGCTGCGTGTTTGGCTTTTGCAGAATTTATGACAGGGTACAGCAAAGGACAATGGTTTGAGTTACCGACATTCGTATGGGCACTTGCAGGAGGAGTTATCCTTCGTAATGTACTGGAAGGTGTTCTTCGCATTAAAATGTTCGACCGTGCGATTGATGTATTTGGCAACGCAGCATTATCACTTTATTTGGCAATGGCTCTGTTATCGTTAAAACTTTGGCAATTGGCAGATCTAGCGGGTCCTTTAGTGGTGATTCTTTCTGCCCAGACACTAACAATGGCCCTGTATGCTGCATTTGTGACATTCAGAGTCATGGGGAAAAACTACGATGCAGCAGTGTTAGCAGCAGGTCATTGTGGTTTTGGTATGGGAGCAACGCCAACAGCGGTTGCCAATATGCAAGCAATTACCAATATGTATGGTCCTTCCCATAAAGCATTTTTGATTGTCCCTTTATGTGGTGCTTTTTTTGTCGATTTAATTAATGCGACAGTGATTCAATTGATTCTTAAATTTATTGCTTAATCTGATTGTATTGTTGAGCCAGTGAATCACTGGCTTTTTTATGTCAATGTATTTCCCACATCACACAGTAAAAAATGATAGCAGCACAGACAGGCACTGAAATATTTATTTTGAACGAGATACCCTCAACACTGTATTGAATATCTTTGATCGCTTATCCAGGTTTTTCTCTGGCATCAGCATAATGATTGGGAAGAACAAAGCCAACTACAATTGCATTGATTCAGCTGATTGAGTTTTGAAGCGAAGGCGTGCTGAATAATTTTGCCCAGTAAGGCAATGCTGAAAAATTAAAAATGTTGTAATCAATACCTTGAAGAATAGAAATGTGCTGATTTCAGCATGAGTATTTTGCACTCAAAAATTTTGATCACATAGCCAGAAATGATGACAGTTTAAATAAATACAACAGCAAAATCATAAAAAATATGCTTAGATACATGCACCTTTGGATTATACCCTGATCTGATAATATATGTCATTGTTAAATAAAGCTTTAATTCCTCTGCTTTGTAGTCTTTCTTTAGCTGCATGTACGCATTCACCTATAAAAAATTTACAGACTAAGGGAGCATCCATTCATCCGGTTTCTGAAGCATCGTCTAGATTGGATAAAAGCTTTTATCAGTATCAACAGTCCCCAAAGAAAAAACCAGTGATTGCACTTGTTTTAGGGAGTGGCGGCGCGCGTGGTTATGCCCATATTGGTGTGATTGAAGTATTGGAACAACATGGTATTAAACCTGACTTTATTGTGGGGACCAGTGCGGGCAGTATCGTTGGTTCAATTTACGCCAGTGGTAAATCAGCTGAACAATTACGTCAAATCGCCTTGGATATGAAAGTAGGGGATGTGCGTGACTTCAAGATTGGTATGAAAGGTTTTTTTGATGGGCAAAAAGTTGAGGACTATGTCAACAAGCAAATCAATCAAGTACCTTTAGAAAAGATGAAAATTCCAATGTATGTTGTGGCAACTGAATTACAACATGGAGAAAAAACTATTTTTAATTATGGTAATACAGGGCAAGCAGTACGGGCTTCTGTCTCGATTCCCAGTATGTTTATTCCGACCAAGATCAAAGGCAAAGAATACGTAGATGGTGGTTTAGTCAGTCCTGTACCTGTCAATATTGCCAAGGAGTTAGGTGCGGATGTGGTCATTGCTGTCGATATTCTGGCACAGCCTGTAAATACAGAAACAAGCAATGTTTGGGGCTTGTTTAATCAAAACATCAATATCATGCAAAATAAACTGGCTGCAGAAGAATTAAAAAATGCAGATATTGTGATTCAACCCGATTTAAGGGAAAAAGCACATATCTTTGATGTAAAAGGTCGTCAAGATACTATGCAGGCAGGTATTGATGCCGCAAACCAGCGCATTCATGATCTGGAAGTGGTGATTGCAACTAAGCATGGTTCTGAAAATATCCAGCAGCAATATCAAGTACAGAATTAAAAGTATTTTTAAAGTAGCTTATTTCGTTTCTGGATCCATCTGCTACTTAAAACAGCGTTTACCTGTAGATTTTTAAATACTATACTTTTATCGTTTAATGATAATTTTAATTAATTATACTCAAATTTGAGTATCGAGTTAGATGATGAATAAATTTAAGATTGGCGAAAAAGTAAAAATCGCAACACAGCCGAATACAATTTTTGAAATTGTAGAAATCAATCCAGATCATTCATATGAAATTCAGCATTATGTGTCAGATCGGCAAATTTTTAAATATGGCAATATTGCAGCGGAGATGCTCAAAAAGATTGAAAAAAGTGGATAAAACAATAAGCTATATTCCAAATAAATGATTATATTGGTAATCATAAATTGAGAGAATGGTCAATTGCCGAATTAAGCATGTTTTTTATTAGAAAAGATATATAATAATAGCCATATAAATGTCCTGCCTAAAATAGAGTCTAGTATACGATGTCTCCATTAGATCAATTGATCCCAGCTACAGATGACCAATCAGAATTAACCATGTCTGTTTTAATGACCCCAGATATGGCAAACTTTTCAGGTAATGTACACGGTGGAACCATCCTCAAGCTTCTTGATCAGGTCGCCTATGCCTGCGCGAGTCGTTATTCTGGGAGCTACGTTGTTACGCTTTCTGTCGATAAAGTGAATTTTAAAGAACCGATTCATGTCGGAGAAATGGTGACATTTCTTGCCAGTGTCAACCATGTAGGCCGTACCTCAATGGAAATCGGTATTCGTGTTGAAGCACAAAATATTCAAAAGCGAACCGTCCGCCATACCAACAGCTGTTATTTCACCATGGTTGCTGTTGATGAAAATGGAAAGCCAAAACAAATTCCTGCATTGAATTTGGACAATGATTGGAAACGTTGCCGTTTTGAAGCTGCTGAGCATCGTAAGGTGGCACGTTTACAAGAGAATCATCATCCTTCATGCAGTATTTATAAAAAGTCTTCGCACAATTAATTGTCTTATAGTTAAAGAAACCCTCTTGTTGAAAGCGGGTTTTTTTCAAGGGTTAAAATGTTTTAAAACGAGAGTGTGAGCAGATCACTCATCTTCAAGCATAGATTAATTCACTTTATTGAGGACATGGCCATCTACGGTCATTGTCCATGTTCCTTGTTCAGTTTGTTTTGGTGCTTGAGAAACTTTAAATTCGGTGGAAAGTGGACCAACACCAGCACTAAAGTTCGTGCCTTCAAATTTAGAAATCGGGGCGGATACAGACGAACTTGAATTAGGTTGTTTGTTGCTATATTCAACGCGCCCTTCAGGAGTAATTCTCAAATTTACACGACCATCCTCGCTTTGCCATGTACCTGAATAATCCTGTTTATCAACAGGTAAAGGTTTTCCACATGCAGTCAGTAGGATGGTCAATAAACCAAGACCCATCAATTTTTTTAACATTGTATTTTCCTCTTTAATCTTTATATCACAAATTTTATTTATAAATTTCCCAAATTGAAGCGTGTCATTTGAGGCTAAAACATTATAGCCGAATTATGAACCGAGCTCAGTCAGAATAACAAAGTGTAGCACTTTACAGAAAATGAACTTGGTAAAGGGCTATTACGGAACAAAAGATTGATCGTTTTAAAGTCTCATACACAAGAAAATAACGATTTAGGGAAAAATCAACCGCGCTCTACAATAAAACGCGACATATCGTTTTGTTGAGAAAGCAGGGATGATGGATATTGCAACGGAAGCTTGTCGTAAACAATATATCTTAGACAGAGACATAGGTATATTGGCATATCAGGACGATTCTCAACTCACAATTGATGCGGTTGTTATGCGTGTACGGAGCGCAAAATCAACCATTTATAGATGGTGGGAGTATAAATCCGATTTGCTATTGGATGCTTTTAAGGTACATGCAGATGACGTGCTTGACATGGATTTTGAGCAAAATCTTGAACATAATTCAAGACAGCAATTGCTCGAATTGCCTAAAGTCTTACCACATCAAATCAGTCGTGCTTTATTGCTGGTACAGGCTGAACGTCGTGAGGCTGCGGGTGATTATATTAAGCAACATTTTTTGCCCTGCCGTGAACGAAGATGGAAATTAATCCAGCTCGTGATCCAAGCTAAGGAAAGTAGCATTAATGATGCTTTTGAATTGTTGCTTGATACCTTATACGCTCCAATTCACTATCAGACCATCTCATTTAATTCTATTTCAACTTCGACCAATATTGATGGGCCCTTTACACTGGTTTTAGCTCCTGTTCGCTATGCTGGAAGCGGAGAATCATATGTCTAGTGCTGATGATTCAAATCATGGAATAGATGTTTTGTGGAATAGATTTTTTATTCTTTGTATGGTCAATAATTTATTTTTATTTACTTATTATTTTGCACTTTTAACTGTACTGCCTATTTATATCATGAAGTCGTTAGGCGGCTCGATAAGTGAAGCCGGGTTGGCTTTAACCTTATTTCTGATGTCTTCAATTGCAATTCGTCCTTTCTCTGGTTTGCTCATAGAAAAGATTGGTAAAAAGCGGCTGTTTCGGGGTTCTGCATTGTTCTTTGTGTTGATCGCTTTTACTTATTTAATCGCAGATCAATTATGGATTCTGTTAGTAGTACGTTTCATTCATGGGGTGTGGTTTAGTATTTTAACCACCGTGACTGTTCCGATCGTACATGCATTTATTCCTCATCGTCGTAAAGGAGAAGGGATGGGATATTTTGTAATGTCGACCAATCTGGGAGTTGTTTTTGGACCATTTATTGCACTGACCATTTTGCAATACTTTGACTTTATGACCTTATTTAAAGTTTTAATATTGATGATGGTGATTGGCTTGATTTTTTGCTTGATTTTGCCTGTATATGAGGATCGACTGGAAAAAAATTTAACACCCGATAAGAAATCAACGCTTTCCATTCACGATATTGTCGAATTTAAAGTGATTCCAATCGGCTTGGTGGCTTTACTTACCGCTTTTGCATACTCCAGTGTCATGAGTTTTATCAGCACCTATGCTGAGTCTAAACATTTAATGAGTGCCGTCGGTTTATTCTTTATTATCTTTGCCATGTCGATGTTGCTTGTTCGCCCTTGGGTTGGTAAATTTTTTGATCGCAAAGGCGCAAATTTTGTTATTTATCCATGCTTTATTTTCTTCATTATCGGACTCGTGATAGTGGCTTTAGTCTCGAGTCAATGGACTTTGTGGTTAGCTGCGGTTTTTATTGGGGTAGGTTATGGGTCGCTATTTCCATGTTTTCAAACTGTTGCAATTCAGTCTGTTTCTGATGAGCGAATGGGGCATTCAGTTGCGACCTTTTTTACTTTATTTGATGTGGGGATGGCAGTAGGTTCAATCGTAATGGGAGTATTGATCGCTCATTGTGGGTATTCATTGACTTATTTATTTTGTGCCTTCGTGATGTTGATCACGATGCTGTTTTATACAACCAAAGTTGCACCACAACTTACTCCGCGCTAGAAGGAAATACTATGGAATTACGTCATTTAAGGTATTTTGTTGCAGTGGCTGAAGAATTAAATTTTACCAAAGCTGCGCAAAGAATGTTTACAGTACAACCCTCTTTAAGCCAGCAGATTAAAGATCTTGAACATGAAGTGGGCGTGCAGTTACTGATTCGATCAAATCGTAAGGTTGAACTGACAGAAGAGGGGCGTGCTTTTTTAAAGCAAGCATTATTAAGTTTGGAACATGCAGAAAGAGCAATTTATGAGGCGCGTCAAGTTGCGAATATGCACAAAGATCAATTAAAAATTGGTTTTGTTCCTGTTGCTGAAATGAAGGTTTTTCCATATATCATGCCCAATATTCGAGCTCACTTTCCTAAGCTCAAAATCGATTTTCAAAGTCTGACAGATCATGAGCAGTTTATCGCACTGAAAAAAGGTGAGATTGATATTGCTTTTACGCGTTATACCGAAGATTGTGAGGAATTTGAGCATGTTCAAATTTTTCAAGAACCTTTAGCATTGATTATTCCTAAAAGTTCTTCTTTAGCAGATCAAAGACATATCAGTATCAAAGCATTTGATCAGCAAGATTTCGTGATTAGCGATGAAGCAGCATCTCCACAGTTATACAAAATTATTCAGGCATTTTTTAGACAGTCTAAATTAGCCATCAATGTGGTCCAGAAGTCGACCAATATTTTACTTAATGTAAACTTAGTGGGAATGGGGGTAGGCTGGAGTTTAGTACCTGCTTATGTTATTCCATTATTGGGAGATAAAATTGTTGTCAAAAATACACTTGAACCTTTGCCAGTGATTGGATTGTATGCGAGTTATCGTAAGCAACAGAAAAATGAGGTTATCAGTATGATTTTAAAAATTTTAAAAGAACAGTTTTATACAGAGATGTTCTGATCAGGAATATCGAGAACTTTCCCATATCAAAAATAAACTGAAATGGTCTAGATTGCTTTGCTTAGCAAATTCAATTTGGCTATATTTAAAACATAAAAAATGGGATTGAACATAATGAAACTTTATACCAATGCACATTCTCGTGGAAATACTGTTTTACCCTTATTAAAAGAGTTAGAAATAGAAGATCAAGTTGATATTATTCAAGTTGATTATGCAAATTTAAATCAACCAGAATATTTGGCTTTAAACCCAATGGCAAAGCTACCGTTTTTAGTGGATCAAGGTTCAGTGATTTCAGAAACGCCAGCTATTTTTGCTTATTTGGCAGATAAATATATCGAAAAGGGCTTTGCTCCGACTTTAAATGACCCAAAACGCGGGGAATATTTGAAGTGGCTATTTTTTTGTCATGGACCTTTAACTGAATTTATGGATATAAAAAGCTTGGGTGTTTCAGCAGAACAAATCCAGGAAAAACGGAGAAGTCTAGCTTTTGGAACAGAACAAAGTGTCTATCGGTTTATTCAATCTGGTCTAGGTCAAGCCAATCCTTATTTACTCGGAGATAGGATTTCTGCCGCAGATCTTTTTTTGGCATATTGGTTGATCTATGCGATATCCTTTAAAATTGTACCCTATTTAGATGAATTCAAACCGTTTATTCAGATGGTTCAAAAGCGTGAAACAGTTAAAGACATCGCCTGGATTCAGATGATTTAATGGAAACTGCGAAGCTTATTGGGGTTGTTTCAATCTGCTGAATCTTCAATAACAATGTTCAACAGTCAATAAAGTTGGGTATTTATACAGCACACCACGCTTGAGCGTGGTGTGCTGAGAATATTTATTTTGCATGGAGCTGGGTAAATAATTGCTGGCTTATTGAATTCACGGTTTGCGGAATAGCCAACGCAGCAACAAATCGATCTGGACGCAAGATTGCAATCGCTTGATCTGTTTGACTAAACCACGATCGAATTTCTGTAGCCGGGTCTCCAATCGTAATCACATTTTCATACAGTTTACGTTTTTCATTATTGAGCTGAACAACGGGAAGTACCTGAATAAATTTTACTCCTAAAGCATGCCATTTTTTGATATTGGTTTCATCTAGTCCCCATTGCGGATCAACACCCCAAGCAATTATGGCAAAGTCATTTCCAATGACTTCATCCAGTAGGCATGTTTGTCCGTTCTCAAGTTGTACCATGGGTTGAATAAACATTTTGCCTACAGGAGAGTTTTTATAATGGTCTTTGACCAAAGCACCTGCATGATATTTAGGCATTGGCTTAAAACGCATTTCTAATAAATATTGTTGGACTGGTTTTATATAGTTCAGCATGTATGCGATACCATCACGCACGAATCCTTGCCATTTTTTGGGTGGCGCGAGAACATGGCCAGCCATCACCGATAGATCAATCATTGCTTTGGCATGATCTTTACGTTCGATCTGGTATGAATCCAGTAATTCTGGGCTTGCCTTGTTTTGAACAACGAGTGCCATTTTCCACGCCAAGTTAAATGCGTCGCGCATACCACTATTGTAACCTTGACCTTGCCAAACGGGCATAATATGGGCTGCATCACCTGCAAGTAAGATACGATCTACTCGAAATTTATCTGCAATACGTGCATTGTGGGTATAGACTCGTTGACGAATGACTTCGATACCATCTGTATGGGGTAAAACCTTAGAAAGTAATTTTGTTATATTTTCGGCTTTACTTAACTCTTCCTGTGTTTCTCCAGGCATCACCATAAACTCAAATCGACGAATTCCATGAGGTAGGGCTGCCGATACATAAGGGCGTACAGGATCACAGCACAAATAAATATGTGGTTTGGCAAGAGGATCATTTTCAATGTCAATCACAATCCACTGATTGGGTGCTGTTTTGCCTTCAAAGCCGATATTTAGGCGGCGACGTACAATTGAATTTCCTCCATCACAGGCAATTAAATATTGGGCATAAACTATTTCTTGTTTTTGATCTTTATTTTGCAATATTAGGGTAACACCCTGATCATCTTGGCTAAATGTACTCAACTCACGAGCAAACAGGACTTGTGTTTTTGGATATTGATTTAAACCTTGTAAGAGGACTTGATCAACTTGGGGTTGAATAAATGCATTACGTCGTGAAAAGCCAAATTCACGTGTTAATGGCTGAATATCAGCAAAGCATCGTCCTTTGGGCGTTAAAAAACGCATGGCATGATAAGGTGTTGTGTGCGGAAGAACTTTGTCCACTAAGCCCAACGATTGGATGGTACGTAAAGATTCATCATCGATACCGATTGCACGGGGGTAATCAATTAAATGATCTAACTGTTCAATCACAGTGACTTGCACCCCTTGCTTACTGAGATAATTGGCAATGGTCAAACCCACTGGTCCCGCACCCAAAATAGCCACTTGTGTGGTGTAATCAATCTTTGAACTCACAGCAATTATTCCATTCCAGTCACAATAATAAGTCATTAATGACTGAAAACATGGCTTCTTCCAAGCTATGCCATAGTGGATAGATTGAGATTCTGTAATGGGGTGGCTGCTTAAGGTATAGTGTAATACATTGTTTTTTATGTTGATCTGATAAATTGAGGTATATGGAAATAGAACTCAATGATTGTTTTTTACTATTATTTAGCTCAATATTCTGAGATTTAGAATTATTCTAAATACGCTTGGTGCGATTTGGGGGCGACAAAGATGCTTAGAGCAAGATTTTTTTGAATTGATCTCAGCAAATACATTTAGACAAGACTGAAAAGATTCATCAATGAGTGCAGATTAGCTTAAAAAGTAAATAAAAAAGACTGAATCGCAGCATGATTCAGTCTTTTTGTTTTAAATTGCCATAAATGGCAATTTAATTGTTTACTCGGGAGGAGTTAGATCTTATTGACCAGCTTGTGGTGCTGAAGTTGCAGGTGCTTCAGCAGCACTTTCAGTTGTTGGCTGAGCAGTTGGTTGTCCAGCAGCTTGAGCATCTTCAGTAGCAGCTGGTTGCTCTTGAGTTGATACGACAACTTTTTCTGCTTCAGTAGCAGATGTATCTGTAGCGGCAAAAGTTGAGAAAGCAGTAAAAGCAAGCGTAGTTGCTAAAAGTGTTTTAACAAGTTTCATTTTGGCATCCTTAATTCATAGAATTGATCATAAAGCGACCTGTGAAAACAGTCAGTTGTTAAATGCGTTGCAGTTCACAGGGAGTAGAATCATGCTAAGTGCAGATGAAAAATTGGGCAACCTCAGCAACAAAGCATAACAAGGTCAATTACACATTTAAAACAAATCATTGTATTGTGTTGTTTTTTTGTGATTATTATACTTTTTTTACAATGCTAAAATGTATGTAAATATGAAAAAATGATTAAAAAACATACCGATTGGTTACTGTAATTAACATTGATTATGTGATCTGAGTGAATGGTATATTGAACTTTTGAATTGTTCTTTTAATTTTAATTTAAAAAATAGATTTAAAATTTGAAACTCTTGGCAAATTTTACGTGATAATAGAAAGAGTCGAGTATAACTATTCATATATTTATTTTATTAGGTCGGGTGATATTTTGAAGATTTTTACTGAGAAAGCAGTTAAAACTCACATTATTTCTGGATTTTTAGGGGCAGGAAAAACAACCCTATTACAGCATTTACTGCAACAAAAGCCTGAAGGGGAAATTTGGGCAGTTTTAATGAATGAGTTTGGACATATTGGTATTGATCAACAGCTTTTACCACAAGACTCCGGCTATGAAGTGAAAGAGTTATTGGGCGGTTGCTTATGTTGTGCTGGTCAACTTCCCATGCAAATTGCATTATCTCGCTTAATTTTTGATAAGCGTCCAGACCGATTATTTATTGAGCCTACAGGTTTAGGACATCCCGCGCAACTTTTGGAACAATTGATGGAGCCACAGTGGCAGGTGCAAATAGATATGCGTGCGTTAGTGACGGTGATCGATGGTAGCCGTTTACATGATGCTGCATGGGTGAATCAAGAACTTTATCAAGATCAATTAAAAGCTGCCCAATTGGTTGTGGTATCTCATGTCGATACCATGTCGGAAATGGATGATTTGGTATTGACCCAATTTAAAAGTGACTATTTTGTTTCTATCCAAACATGGCTATTGGCGAAACAGGGGCATTTGAATATTCAACAATTGGATATACCACATCAAGCAACTCAGCGAAAAGTTGTA
Organism: Acinetobacter nematophilus; assembly: GCF_026344175.1. NCBI lineage: Bacteria > Pseudomonadati > Pseudomonadota > Gammaproteobacteria > Moraxellales > Moraxellaceae > Acinetobacter > Acinetobacter nematophilus. The sequence continues at coordinate 533,771 of NZ_JAPKMY010000001.1, read as the reverse complement.
CCCTTAATCCAAGTCCAAAAAAAATTAAATTCCACAGAACAGCTTCCTACTGTAAAACAGTTGCCTTATCACTATGTTGAAACTTCGAATGGTTATACTGTGGTTGGTTGGAAATTTTCAAAACGGTGGCAATTCGATTTTTATGAACTCTTGGATGTGTTGTGTGAACAAACAGATTGGTTAAGAATTAAAGGTATTTTCAATACCGATCAAGGTTGGATGGTTTTTAATTTTAATCCTGACCATTTGAATTATAAATCAGGGGAACAAAGTCTGGACAATCGTATTGAGCTTATTACGCTGCATAACCGCGATTGGGAAACGTTTGAAATGGCTTTATTAAACTGTCGGATTGACCAATCAGAAAAAACGCAGTAATCCGTTCAGAAATCTTATAGACTGTGCGCCAAATTGAAGAACTTTTTGGAACTTTCATGGCATTAAAAGCAACAATTTATAAGGCTGATCTTAATATTGCCAATATGGATGTACATCAATATGAGGATTATCAGTTGACGATGGCTTTACATCCATCTGAAACAATTGAACGTTTGATGGTTCGAGTACTGTCTTTTGCTCGTTTTGCAGGTGAGCAACTAGAGTTTACCAAAGATTTGTTTGAGACAGATGAGCCTGCACTATGGGAAAAGGACCTGACGGGGCAATTGGTCAAATGGATTGAGGTGGGGTTACCTGATGAAGATAAAGTCAAAAAAGCAGCAGCACGTTGTAAAGAGGTAGCCGTAGTGACTTATGGTTCAGCTGTTGCAGAGTGGTATAAAAGAAGTTCCAAGCTAAAAACTTTGTCTAACGTTCAAGTTTGGCAATTGTCTGAAGCAAGTACAACTGCGGTCCAAGCCTTATGCCAACGGACCATGCAATTACAGTTAAACGTAATGGATGGTGAGTGGACTTTAATTGGTGATGATGCTCAAGCCGTGATCGAATGGACGCAACTTCAGTGATCCATTGCATAAAATAAATTTACTGAGAAAAAGCAGGCGAATCGCTTGCTTTTTTTTGCCTAAATTTCGTATATCTAGATTGATCAAACCTCAGCAAGTTGACTGCCGTATGAACAACGACATTTATCATTTACTTATGGCTTTGGCAATTGGCGCAATCATTGGTGCGGAACGTGAGTATCGCAGTAAGTCGGCTGGTTTAAGAACCATGATCATGGTGAGTCTTGCGTCATGTTTATTCACCATACTTTCGATTAAAATCGGGGTGGAAAATCCAGATCGTCTGGCTGCCAATATTTTGACAGGGTTAGGCTTCTTAGGTGCAGGTGTCATTTTTAAAGATGACAATCGCATTTCAGGAATTACCACAGCGACCACAATATGGATGGTGGCCGCTTTGGGTATGGCTGCTGGTGCAGGTTATGAATATTTAGCATGTATTGGAACAATATTGGTCCTGATAGTTTTGGTATTCTTGGTGTATTTCCAAGATAAAATTGAAGCCATTCACCAATCTCGTAATTATCGAATTTTGTGTGATTACCAACAAGAAACTTTGGATAAATATGAAGAATTATTTAAACAATACAATATGAAGATTTTACGTGGGGTACAAAATAAAACAGAAAAACAAATCATTGGGCGTTGGGTTTTAATTGGATCTGCCCAAAATCATAAAAAATTAACCCATTATTTATTATTAGATCAAGATATTAAGGAGCTCAGTTTTTAACTGAGATGAAAGATAGGGCAGCGATTAGATTTATTCATCGAACATTCAGCTTAACCGAGTAGTTTAATTTTTATTAAAACACCGGATTTGACTGATGCGAGATCCTTTTGAACGTATTTTTAGTTTTAATCAGTCACGAGATGTTCAATTTACTGCGATGAAATACCTGCTAAATTATCTAGGGTTGATTTTGATGATCAAACTTATATTGTCAAAGTCTTACGGCCAGAACAGGATTAAATTGATTTTAAACAGTACGTAAATAAACCCAAAAGATTTACAGATGCTTGCTATAAAATGGCACGCTTACTTGCCTATGCTCAATTGTGCTCTGTTGGGCGTAAAGGTTCACCAAATGCAGATGAATTAATCAATTTTGCACAACATGTAGAACTTTTGAAAACGCAATTGTTGAAATACACGTATAATTATCCACAACAAGTTGAGCAAGATTATCAACACTTTTGTCAAAGTTACGCTGGTATGGCGAACCCAAACAAACTGTCTAAATGATCATTTAATCATGAATTAATGATGAGTAGGAATAATGTATGTCAAATGAATTAGAAATCATTGATCTAAAAGTTGGTGAAGGTAAAGAAGCAGTAAAAGGTGCTCTGATTACCACACATTATACAGGTTGGTTGGAAGATGGAACGAAATTTGATTCTTCAATTGATCGTGGAAATTATTTTGAAACCGTGATTGGTACTGGCCGTGTAATTAAGGGTTGGGATCAAGGTATTCTTGGTATGAAGGTTGGAGGAAAGCGTAAGTTAATCGTTCCTTCTCACTTGGCCTACGGTGAACGTAAAATGGGTAAAATCATTCCAGCAAACTCTAATCTAATTTTTGAAATTGAACTTTTTGATGTTAAAACACGTGACTAAATGAATTAAATATCCAGAGTTCTTGGATCATCAAAATTCAAGCCAACTTTAGAGGTCAATTGACCTCTATTTTTGTATTTAAAATGAACATAGATTCACTGATATCTATATGATGAGAAGAGTAAACAACGCTCCATTTTTTCTTCATATTTCAATGCTATAAAAATACAATGGCAAAGCTGTTTAAATGAGCTTAACCTTGCTAATAGTGTGATTATAAACACAATTTAAGTTATTTATTGTTTGTTAATTGATCGGTGTTTAACAATCCTCTACAATACTTTAGTGCTAAAAGTGTTTAAATGATGCAAATAAATAATTCTGTTCAGAGTTATTTTTTAAGATTCGTTTCAGTTTTATTCTTTTAAATCATCGCTGTAAAACGTCTGTTTTAATTCGCCTAAAAAAAGGATTTTAGTGTTTCAGAAATGAAGTGCTATGGGTGGATTCAGATTTAAAACAATGATGATTGAGTATTTAAATATATGCTAAGCCGTTACTTTTCTCCTTCAGCGATGATATGCGTAACACTATTGTTTTCATCCTTTTATAATAGTGCTATGGCAGAAGTAGACCAAGTTGCTACTGAAACGCCTATTGAGCATGAATTACCTAAAATTGACTTAAATACGCTGACAATTATTGGCTATCATGAAATTACACCAAATCATGATGCGGTGATTCCTGACTATGCCGTAACGACAAAGCAATTTGAACTGCATTTAGATTGGTTACAGAAAAACGGTTATCACTTTGTCAACGTTGATCAAATCATTAAAGCCAATGAAGGTAAGTTTAAATTACCGACCAAGCCTGTTTTATTGACTGTAGACGATGGTTATCAGTCTTTTTATCAATATGGCTTTCCTGTGATTAAGCAACGCAAGATTCCAGTTGTATTGGCGGTTGTTGGTTCTTGGTTAGAGCCTAAAGCCAATGAAATGGTTCAATTTGGTGATGAAAAATTATCACGTAAAAAACTCTTGTCATGGGATGAGCTTAAAACCATGCAAAAGAGTGGTTATGTTGAAATTGGCAGTCACAGCTATAATTTACATCGTGGTATTTTAGGCAATCCCCAAGGGAATTCTGAGCCTGCTGCGGTAACACGTGAATATTATCCAAAAACTAAAACCTATGAATCTGACAAAGTCTATGCAGATCGTATTTTCAATGATTTAAAAAAGAACAATAAAGTATTGCAATCACATGGTTTAAAAGCACCACGGGTGATGGTGTGGCCATACGGTCGTTATAATATGGAAACAGTGGCATTGGCTAAAAAAGTCGGTATGCCAATTACCATCAGCTTGGATGACGGTCCTGATCATATCGAAAAATCTTTAGGTCATTTAAATCGTATTTTGGTTGAAGGCAATATGACCACAGATGCTTTGGCTCAAGAAATCCAAAGCCGTCAAATGAATTTTACGGACAATAACCGTCCGCAAAAAGTCATGCATGTCGATTTGGATTATATTTATGATCCAGACGAAGCTCAGCAAGAGAAGAATTTAGGGCATTTGTTAGATCGTATTCGTGAAATGAACGTGACTACAGTTTTCTTGCAAGCATTTGCTGATCCTGACGCAAATGGTTCAGCTGACATGGTGTATTTCCCGAATCGCTATCTTCCGATGCGTGCGGATTTATTTAATCGTGTTGCTTGGCAAATTCAAACCCGTACTCATGTGAGTCGTTTATATGCTTGGATGCCGTTATTGGCTTGGGATTTACCGACATCCAATCCTGCATCGAAAGATGTGGTGGTGACGCAACAAGCGAAAGACAGTGATCATTTAAATATGGGGTACCATCGTTTAAGCCCATATTCTCCTGAAGCACGTAAAGTGATTGAAGGTTTATATCAGGATTTGGCAAAGTCGACGACTTTTGATGGGATTTTATTCCATGATGATGCAACATTATCCGATTATGAAGATGCAAGCCCTCAGGCCATTCAGGCTTATCAAAAAATTGGCTTACCTGCGGATTTAGAAGAAATTCGTAATGATGATGCAAAATTGCAAAAATGGACCGATTTTAAAACCAAAACAATTGACAGTTTTGCAATGGATTTGGCACAAAAAGCTCGTTATTACCAGCCATTTTTATTGACAGCACGTAATCTGTATGCGCAGGTTGCGCTGTCTGCATATTCTGAAAACTGGTATGCACAGTCTTTAGAACAGTCACTTAAAAATTATGACTTCACTGCAATCATGGCGATGCCTTATATGGAGCAAGCTCCTGATGCAACTAAATTCTATAAAGATTTAGTGCAACGCGTGAAGAAGCAACCCAATGGGATCAAAAAGACAATTTTTGAGTTGCAGGCAGTCAACTGGCGCAATAATCAGAAAATACCAACATCGGAAATTACTCAAACAATTCAATCCTTGTATCAACAAGGGGTGATGCATGTGGGGTATTATCCAGATGATCCAATTGAAGATCATCCAAACACAGCTGAGATGCGTAAAGTATTTGATTCTAAACCACAACGATTGGTTCCTTAAGGTTTGATATGAGCGCAATCCAGCACCTGTGGCAGTCCTTATTAAATTTTATCTTCTATTATCCATTGTTTATGTCATATCTCTGGATGATAGGCGCTTTAATTTTCTATTGGAAAGAGCGTAAAGAGCCTCCATATACTCAACCCGCAGATTTAAAAGAATATCCTTTAGTTGCAGTGCTTGTTCCTTGTTTTAACGAACAGGATAATGCTGATGAAACGATCAGTCATGCATTGAAGTTGAATTATCCCAATTTTGAAGTCATTGCAATCAATGACGGAAGCTCTGACAATACAGCCGAGATTCTCAATGAATTGGCTTTGAAGTACGACAAACTGCGTGTTGTTCATTTGGCAGAGAACCAAGGTAAAGCAATGGCTTTACAAGCAGGAAGTTTGCTGACAGAAGCTGAGTTTTTGATCGGGATAGATGGTGATGCTTTGCTTGATCCACATGCTGCGCAATGGATGATTCGCCATTTCCTGAATAATCCAACTGTGGCAGCAGTGACAGGTAATCCGCGTATCCGTACTCGTTCAACCTTGCTTGGGCGAATCCAAGTGGGTGAGTTTTCCTCGATTGTCGGGATGATTAAACGTGCGCAAAGAACTTTTGGGCGCCTGTTTACTGTTTCTGGGGTGATTACTGCTTTTCGTAAAAGTGCAGTGCATGAAGTCGGATACTGGTCACCGAATATGTTGACCGAAGATATTGATGTGACTTGGAAATTGCATCGGGCAGGTTGGGATGTCAAATTTGAACCCAATGCATTGGTGTGGATTTTGATGCCTGAAACCTTTAATGGTTTATGGAAACAACGGTTACGTTGGGCAATGGGTGGTGCGCAAGTTTTAATTAAGAATATAGATGTATTATTCAAACCGAAACTGAATTTTTTATGGCCTTTGATTATTGAGTTGATTTTAACGCTGGTCTGGTCATATTTAATGTTGATCATGGTGATTTTGTGGATATTACATTTGGTTCTCCCATACGCAGGTTTCCCGGCAATGAGTTCACCATTATTACCTATGGGGACAGGCATTCTGCTCGGTACGACCTGTTTATTACAGTTTGCAATCAGCAAATGGATGGACAGTCGTTATGAGTCAAGTTTGGCAAAAAACTATTATTGGATGATTTGGTATCCTTTTGTATTTTGGTTGATTACCGTAACGGCAAGTATTGTGGCTTTTCCCAAAGTTCTTTTACGTGGTGAGAGTAAGAGAGCACGTTGGGTGAGTCCAGACCGTGGAATGCGACAAGATGATTAAGAGGTTGAATGACTTAAGCCAAAACAGTGCTTTTGAGATATTTAAATGAAAACAGAATCTTTGATTATTGATGTACGTAAACAATTACCGTGGCATCGCCGTTATTTTTCAACAACAATCACTGCCATGTTATGGGCATTTTGGTTGTTGCTTTGGAGACCTATTGTTATTTTGATTGGCTATCTGTCTCTAGAAAAGCCACAATTGGTACATTACTTTTTTAATGCTTTTGCGAAAGCTTTAGAAAGTGGGTTGTTTGCTTTAATTGCTTGTGCAATTTCATTGTGGTTGTGGAGTAATTTTGTGCCTGCTAAGACAAAGAAAGAAGCAGAAGCAAAATCTACCCAAGAATATGCGGATTATTTTAGCTTGAATGCTGATGCACTGGTTCATGCACGTCAGCAAAAAGTGGCGACAGTTCACCATGATGCAGATGGTCGTATTACATACATTGACTAAGGGTTGAGTCAATAAAAGTCCCACATGTTGGGGCTTTTGTTTTAATAGGGAAAAACAGATGTCCGCAAAAATAAATTCGGCAGAAAGCATCCGAGGCTTAGCCTGTTTAGCTGTGGTATTTTCTCATCTTGCCATGAGTTTTTTTCCATATCTACACCATTTTGATCCTCAGGAAACAACTGATCTCAAGTGGGTATATCATGTCCATCATTTGCCATTTGGATTTTTATATTCGGGCGATGCTGCTGTTTTTGTATTTTTTGTGCTGAGTGGATATGTTCTGAGTTACGCGATTTTAAAGAGTCCTCAGCAGTTTCATTCAAAAATTAAAAATATGATGATTAAGCGTTATCCACGTTTAATGATTCCTGCCCTGACATCATGTTTATTGATCTGGTCCGTCTTTAAAATCATTCATATCGACGGCAGTCATGTAGGTGCATGGCTACACGCCTTTACAGTACAAAACTTTAGTTTTACCCATGCACTCTATGAAGGAACGATTGGCGCGTTTTTGTTTTCAGAAAGTGATATCAATTGGGTATTATGGACAATGACTATCGAATTGATGGGATCTTTTGTCTTATTCTTTTTACTCTATCTCTATCACTATAAAAAAGCCGCATTCTGGTTGGCTTCACTCCTGATCCCTTGTCTTGCATTTATCTGGCGTGGACAAGGATTTAGTTTTGGAATATCAAGTTTTATTATCGGAATTTATATCTATCTATATGCAAAAACGTTACCCAACCTCGTAGCAATCATCATGCTACTGATCGGCTTATACTTTGCCGGGGCGCATAATACCAGTACAGCCTATGTTGGACTACATCATATTTTAGGGGAAAAAACTTATGATTATTGCAATTTTATGGCGGGAATCTTGATTGTTTATAGTGTATTGATGAGTCCTCTTTTATCGCGGCATTTAGATCATCCTATTTTGGTTTGGCTTGGGAAATTATCTTTTTCTATCTATTTACTGCATTTGTTGATGTTGTATTTAGTCTGTATTCCTCTGTTTAACTTATTTTTGAGTTGGCATTGGAGTTATTCGGCATCTGTGCTTGTTTCCGGTCTAAGCGCAATTGGTATGACTTTAATCGTGGCCAATTTTTATAGCCGCTATGTTGATCAATTTGCGATTGATACCAGCAATCGGATTGCCAGTAAAATCTTAAATCCACCTCCACAGCATTAAGATATGACTGTAAAGGTTTTTTACAATTGATAATGTATTTAGCTGTTTTTTAATCAGTTAAAGTTTGAATAATATCAGGATTTGAGAAAGTATAGCGACTCTTTATCAGCATGGATCGCTTATATGCGTCTGATCAAATTAATCGTTGTTTCATTGATGACAATGAGTCTTCAATTTACCCAAGCTGCAACATTAAACGCACAACAAGCACTGACTGAAGCCCCACCGATGAGTCTGTTTGAGCGGTGGAATGCTCCAATTGAGCCCTTTGAAATTTTTCATCATGTTTATTATGTTGGTACAGACAATCTATCTTCAATTTTATTTGATACAGGGGCAGGCTTGGTTTTGATTGATAGTGGAATTGATCAATCTGCCGAGCAGATCAAAAATAGTATTGAAAAACTGGGTTTTAAAATCACAGATGTTAAGTATTTATTGAATAGTCATGCACGTTTGGATCAAGCAGGTGGTTTTGCCAAATTAAAACAATGGAGTGGGGCAAAATTGATTGCGAGTGCAGAAAATGCTGAAATGCTGGCAAATGGCGCAAGAACTGACTTTGCTTTGGGAAATCAATTGCCATTTCCTTCTGTAAAAGCAGACCTGATTTTTAAAGATGGCGAACAGTTGAAGCTAGGTAATCAAGTATTTACTGCGCATGCCACCCCAGGTCATTTACCTGGTGCAACTTCTTGGACAACCGAGATTCATTATCATTTTAAAAATTATAAAGTTGTTTATGCCGATAGTTTATTTACGGGAGGATATCATTTATTGAATAACAAAAATTATCCTCAGATCGTTCCAGACATGCGCCATACATTTCAAACTTTAAATGCGATTCATGCGGATATCTTTCTGGCGAATAAAGCCGATCGTTTCAATATGAAACAGAAATTGGCCAGACTGAAATCAGGCGATCAAAATGCATTTATTGATCCGAATGGACTACAAAACTATGCCGCTAAAGGCCAAATGGAATTTGAACAACAATTGCAGGAACAGCAACGCTTAGCACGGTTAAAGACTTTACAATAGTTAATTTAACGTGAGTTCGATACAGCCACATTTTTGACCTGTTGAAAAAATAAAACTGTGCTGAGTCTTACTGAGTTTTCATGCAATTTCAGGATCAGCCTGCGGGTTAGCCCTACTTTTTTTCGGGATGAAAAGCAAAGCTTCGCAAGAGCAACCCTCTTGCGCAGCGGCATCGCTGCTCACCGCAAAACTCGTCAACCACCAGCAGCACATTTAATTGGTCGCATAAACAATATCTTATAAAAGCAGTCCTGTCCCAAACAGTTGCGGATGACGCTTCCGAATATCATGTTTTATCAAGATTTCTATATAGAATTCAGGTTAATTTAAAGCATTCTATTTCGATAGGATGTTGTATGATTTAAATATTGATACAATGATGGTTGAATTCATCATTTCTTTGCTAAGATACTGAAGTAATCATCCTTTATTCTAAAAATACAGAAAGTCGACATGAAAATACGATCATTCCCATCCTTTTTACTGATGTGTGGTTTAGTGACAACGGCACAAATCCACGCCAAACCTTTTGAACAATTAACTGTGCAAACCAAGCTCTCTAAGGAATGCACCCAAGATGAGAGCGAAATATTTACAACACAAACTTATCAGTTGCATTCGGAAAAAGTCGGATTAAAGAGCTATTCATGCCAAACTAAAAAGCAAAATAAAGAACAATATTATTCAGCGTATGGATTACAGTTTAATGGCAAAAAATCCGTCTATTTTGTCGATGATGATGTTGATGCAATTGGTTATGTTGGATTGAAAGCAGAAAAAATCGATGCAGATACGGTTTATTTTGATGGTATGTATGAACGTGGTGGTGATCTAATTATAGTATGGGTAGAAGACTTACAACATATTCATCATCTAAAAGTTCATTATATGGCATCCGATGAAGGAGGAGTAAAACTCTATAATCGAAACAATCAAATATACATTCAAAAGATTGATTTAAAAGAACTTGATGGTGATAAGCCGATTTATAAAAATGTAGGGAAACCCATTACTTTAAAGAAGATTCCAAACAAAGGGCTTCAATTTTCAGCCGGAAACTTAAAGTTATTTCAAACAACAGCCGATTAAACATTTTAAAGAAAGAAATTGTTACGTTTAAAGCTGACCTGATGATTTTGATCGTTATACAATTTAAAAAGTTTATCACTAAAAAACAATCAAAAGATCTGGCTTTAAACTTGGCAAATACGTCTGAACGAAGCTGTATTTTATGTTTGAGATGAGTCTATGTTGAAATTAATCATTGTTTTACTCATTTTGATTACACTCTATGTGTTATGGCGTTTGGTTGCCAAACATAAAATCAATGCGGCTTTTGAACAACAACGACAAGAATTATCTAGATTAATCAAAAATCCATCTGAAGAGAATGATTTGCCTGAAAAAACCAAGTTAATTAAGCAAATGATTGATGAAGAGCGTCAAAAGACCAGTACAGTTTTAGCGACTCCGTTAGACGTCCAAGAAGTTCAACAACCCTCTATAACTGAACTTGAGCGTGTAGAAGAATCGCAAATTACCGATGAAGACCAACGCCTATTTGATGCCGCAGCACAATTATTTTTTGAGCAAGCTTTGCAGACCAAAGATTTTTCTCAAGCGGGGCATATCCAGTATGAGGTATTGAGTAAGATGCCAATGAATACACAAAGTCAAGTGGGTTCATTTGACTTTGGTGAATGGTCTATTTTTTGGAATTATCATGACCAATCACTTGAATATTATGTCGGACGTTACGGTGTATTCTATGCCCATGTCGATCATCAGGGCATAGAACATAAAGCCGAGTTCAAAGATCGTTATTGATCTTCCAATAAACTGGTCAATTCTTTAAGTCGGTAGAGTGTTGCATTGATTTCACAGTCTAAATGTGCAAAACCTGAGGCTAAGCCCATTGCACCATAATATAAGTTTCCAGTAAGTTCAGTGCATTGTGTATTTCGATAGTTAAGCCAAGCTTTTTGTGATTTCTCCAACAATACTTTATTTTGAGCATCGTACTGTTGGTAAACCCGTTGGTAGATTTTATTCATTTCTGCCTGATCTGTTTTAAGCTGCTGTTCCATGCAGCGATAGGTCTGCTGTTGGTCGTTCTGGCTACATTTTGCATAAGCGATGCTACAGATACTGGTTGTAAGAAAGGTGTAAAAAATTAAGCAGGTTAAATATTTCATTGTTTGAATCACTAAAATTATATTTGGTTAAAGACGAGGTAAAATATTTTATAGTTGTTGCAGAATACGTTTTTTGACTTGATCTAAATAGAATATATCCTGATTGAGACGGTACATTAAAATTGCGCCTTCATAATCTGCCACACTTATTTTGGCTGCATTTAGAGCATCTGGTTCATTGAGTTTCTGCTTAAATAATTGATATAAAACATGCTGCCAATCCTGAAAAATCGTGCGAATCTTTTGTAGCACAGCTTTGGATATATCATTGGCTTCTAAGGAAAGTATGCCTATGAGACAGCCTTTTATTTCATAACTAAAAAAAAGCACCGCTTTTTCATGTATGACTTGAAACTGGGTGGAGGCATCAATGACATTAAAGTCCTCAAGCTTAAATAAAGAGTGATTTAGAAATTGATGTGTATGTTCTAAAACCTGTATCAATAAAGCTTCTTTGTTTGGGTAATAATAATAAAAAGCGGCTTTACTCAGTCCGCATGCCTTAGCCAACATGTCCATACTTGTTCCTGCATAACCATGTGCTTTAAATTGTAAAGCACAGATGTTGAGTATTTGTTCAGGAGAGAGTTTTGGAGGACGCATAACTTACCTTGAAGATATTTAGATTTATATTGCTCTGCATTTATGACGAATGTGGTATTAAACTTTCGAAAGTATCTAACATTTTATCCCAAATCTGTTCTGAACCTTTACGGAAATATCCCATGTGTCCTATGTGTTGAAGTCCGAACTCGTCTGCTGAAATATTGATAAAATGCATGGGTGCATTTTTGTAATGCTGCATAAAAGCATAGCGAGAATTCGGTAAAGCCCAATCATCATCCAAAGCTGCGACAGCATAAATGGGTGTTTTGACTTGTGCATATAGGTCATGTAGTACCTGTTGTTCAGGGTCAGCAAAAAAATAAGTTGGATTTTTACACCATTTACGCCATTGCTGATAGACACCTTTCGGAAGATCAGTTCCCATCTTCAGCTTACTCCAAGGTAAATACCCAGCGATGGCGACCATTGGCGGAAACACGATATTCCAAATTACTTGGACTTTAATTTTTTCTTTCAATGGCATATAGCCATGCCATCCTGCACCTGTACCAAAACAAAACATTGCGGTGACTTTGTCATGATTGGGCGTCAGCCCAAGCGCTTGCCCCCCATAGGAATGTCCAACTAAAAATAAAGCTGTATCGGCTTTAAAAAAGTACTCAATTGCGCCTGCGAGATCCAATTTTCCCCAGTCCAGATAAGACATTTTAAATCCTTTTAGCTGTCGGGGCGCCGACCTGTCTACACCACGGTAATCAAAGCAAAGTACTTGATAGCCTAATTGCGAGGCATATTCAGAGAATCGACGATAAAATGCCTGTGGAACACCTGTTGCACTGGAAATCAATAAATTGGCTTTAATCGGATGGATAGTTGGCGTGTATAGAGTGCCAACAAGTGTATAACCATCCAAGGCTTGAAAAGTAACGGACTGGCATTGAAAACCATTTTTATTCGAGGTCTGCGTTTTTGCAAGAGGGGGTAAATTTGGCATCATCTCATCTCTAGAGTAAAAATAGCTTAAGCATTCATTCAAGCTATTATTTTTTAAATGAATTTCAAGCTTTACATGAATTTTTAAAAGCTTTACTTCAGCAAGGATTTTTTGTCACTTTTCATCTCTGAAAAGTGAGGTATCGCCTACACAAAATGATTTAAACTTTAGATGTAAAGCGTGGCATTGAAAGCTTCATATCAACAAGTAATATATTTAACACATTCATTTTATTGATCTGGAAACTATATTTACTGTCGTTTTTTCAAAAGATTGGCTGCACTTTTTGGGCATTGCTAAATTTAAAAATAGTGATTTATTTTCCCTTGAATTGTGGAGCACGACGTTCAATCATCGCCCTTACGCCTTCTTGTGCATCTTCAGATCGGAGTAGGGGGCTAAGCAGATTTTGTAAATTGCCAAATGCAACCTCAGGACTGTGCAAAAAGGCCTGATGGGCTGAATGCAGTGCTGCTTGAACAGCGAGTGGTGCCGCACTGGCAATACGTTCAGCCAGTTCCAATGCACGAATCAATTGATTGTTGCCTTCAACGACTTCGGTGACCAAATTCATTTCATAGGCGGTTTGTGCATAGAACAAATCACCAGTGAGTACATATTTCATGGCTTTTGCCCAGCCTGCAGCTTGTACAAAACGGACGGTCGCCCCCCCAAAAGGCAAGATACCGCGTTGCACCTCAATCTGTGTAAACTGGGTATTTTCATTGGCCACTACGATATCTGAATTCAACATCAGTTCAATCCCTGCGGTATAGCAATAACCTTGTACTGCGGTGACTAAGGGTTTAGTTCTTTGACGACCCACAGTTCCCCAAGGATTCACAATATCATCATTAAAACTAAATACACCATCAGCTAATTTAGGTTGTAACTCAACCAAATCTAAACCTGCTGTAAAATGATCCCCATGCGCAAAAATCACTGCGCAGCGAAGTTCAGGATTGTTTTCATATTCTGTGAGTGCAAGTGATAGATCATGAATCATATGGCTATCAAAAGCATTACGCTTATCAACACGATCTAGACCGATCAAGAAAATATGATTACGGATTTCCCGGCTAACCTTTCCTCGTGAATTTGACATGTCATTGTTCTCGCATGGGCTGTTTTAATTGTTTTTAAACGATCGTTAGAAAACTGTCAATTGTTTAAAAATGACGCTATCGTCTAACTTTGTATAACATATTTTTTAAGCATTGAACTGATCAAATTTATTTAAACCAAGTCAGCTCAGCTTGTAAACCCCATAGTCATGTGATCAATGCTTTGAACAGTGAAAGATTTTTATATTTTAAAGAAATGCCCATTTATGGTAAAAAAAATGGGCATTGCCTGAAAACTTTTAAAAGTTGATAAACTACTTTTTGATTTTCCCTAAAAGCTTTTGGATGGGAAGTTTATCTGTAGCAAAGCCATAAATTGCTGCAAAAGGAAGGGCTGTGCGGGCAAGGTAGGCAACACGCCATAAACCACCATGATTCGCACCTTCCATCATTAACTCTAATGGGTGTTCCATATGTGTTTCAGGGTTGGCTATCGAGTTTGGATTTTTTAGATCATGAACCCATAATGCCGCCATGATTGAATTGGTGGTTTCTGGGCTAAATGCTTCAACATCGAATAAACTTGCACCATTAAACGCGGCTTTAAGTAATGGATTTTTAGTGACAGAGTGAGTCGTGGTAGAAGGGGCAATATTGATACTGACATGTTGTCCTTGATGCCGTGCAAGCGTAGCCCGCCACTGCTGAATACGTTTTGCCAAGGCATAGTTCGGACCTTGTTCAACCACTAGACAGTCTGCAATGCCATAAGCTTTTCCATTTTCAGAATCTATCAATCGTTGATTATTATTTTTAAAAAACTGTTTTAGAGAAAGCATTGAGATACTTTGGCTGAGTATTGTTTCAAATTTTGATCGTTGCTTAAATTTTTCAGTTGAACCTTCAATGACTGCCTTGGGTACAGCATAAACGTCAGTTGGTGTACACATATACATCAATGATGAGTCCGTCTTCTGTTCACTGACATGACTCATGATACTATCCATTGCGATTGAGACACGCACATGCTTTTCACCATCAAGATATGCAATAGAAGCCAAGTCCAACTTATGTGGATTTTCACATAACCACTGTGTAATTTCTGGAATTTGAGTCAGTAAATTTGCGCCAAGTTTGGTTTTGAGTTCATTCAGATCGTTACAGTCATTGATTTGTTGTAAGCTGGGTGCATATAGGGTGGCATTACCATTTTGAATAATATCAAGAATTTTTCCCCAAACTCGTTCATTCGGCAAATCGACGGCAACAATATTGGCTTTCCATTGAGATAACCAAGTCAAAGGACCTGCTTCTGAGGCTGCGCCAAACAAAACCAGTGTACGGTCAGACAAATCAAACCATTCAGGGTGGGCAATAACTTCTCTAAGCGCATCTGCATGGCTGGCTTCAATAATACCTGTTTCTTGCCATGTCTGAATTTGTTTGACTAAGGCTTCACCCGCAAGTTTCTGCCCATGATAAGGAACAAACCATTCAGGTTGTGCTTTCGATTGTCCCTTAATCGTAATAGTTTGGATCTTGTCTAAGAGGGGAACGGACATCACATCTTTTAATGAATAACGTTGTCCATCTCTATAAAAGTCAAAACTATGTTGTGCTTTATGCAAGCCTTGTCGAGCAATAGTGATGGCGTTGTGTGTGGATTGAATACCGTTTTCTACCAAGGCTTTAAAATAAATGGGATAATTTTTGCGCCAGTTTTTTTCATCCAACACCTTTTGAGCATTGATATTGTCAACCAATGACAGTGCCTCAGCAATAATTTCCTTGCCTACTTGGGAGCTACTGCTTTTTTGGGTGTCAGGATGAACCGTGAATTGTAAACCATCATTTGAACTGGACATGCAAAATATCTCGTTTTACTTCATCATTAATATACAGATGTATACATTATCCATGCCAAATGCAGGAATCGGATGGCATAATCTGACAAAATGTAGCTCAATTGGTTGTCCGATTGTAATGTCAAATCAAACGAAATGTTGAGATGAGATTGGGTTGTTAAAATACTTTAGCTGAGTCAGTGTATTTCATATATTTCAGTCATACATTGCTTTGGAATTGATGTATTAAACCTGATCTAACCGGTAAAAATTGAGCGATAGTGGAGCTCTTTGTTTGATGTGAATGAGGGTAATTTTTGTTTAGAATTTTGAATATCTTATCTTTTTACATCTTTTTAATTTAATTCCGACAATTTTAGTTGATTTTTGGTCATTCAGCCTCATCTTCAGTTAAAATACCGACTTCAGCTTGAGGATAGAGTTATGTCGACTGAGAACACCAATACTGCGGTTGCAGAAGAAATTCCAAATTTATTGATTACTCCAAATGCGCAGGAGTATTTAAAAGAGCTTTTGGATAAGCAGAATACTCCAGGAATTGGCGTTCGTGTATTTGTTGAAAATCCGGGTACTCCACGTGCTGAATGTTGTATGGCATATAGTGCACCTGATGAAGTCACTCCAACAGATTACAAACAGGATTATGCTGATTTTCCAGCATTTATTGATACGCCTTCTATTCCGTATCTTAAAGATGCTGTAATTGATTACAACAAAGATCGCTTTGGTGGTCAATTAACATTCCGTGCACCAAACTCTAAAGTGCCGCGTGTTGGACCAGATGCATCTATTGAAGAAAGAATTACCTATATTCTTCAAGCCGATATTAACCCAGGGCTAGCAGGGCATGGTGGTAACTGTGCTTTGGTTGAGGTTGTCGAAGATGAAGAGCATGGTCTGACAGCAGTATTAAAATTCGGTGGTGGCTGCCAAGGTTGTTCAGCAATTGATGTCACACTGAAACAAGGTGTTGAAACCACGTTAAAGCAACACATTCCTGAATTAGGCCGTGTGGTCGATCAAACTGATCACAGTCAAACTGAAGGTGCTTATTTCAAATAATTAGCCTTATCAATAGAATGAATTGATTCAAAAATAATTTTAAAACCTCCGAAAAATTTCGGAGGTTTTTTTATGGAAAATTTATTTCTGATTCAATCTTTTTTAATTTTAACAACCTTAAATGAAACTTAAAAAATTAGGAAAATCTTAAAAATAAGCGTAAAAATGTATAATAAATAATCAAACAAATAACAAAAATGAGAATAATTATTAATATTGTTTATAATGCTATGGTATTTTTATTACACAGTGTATCTCAATCTCCATTTTTTGTTCTTTGCTTAGCCTCTTTGGAATACCTTATGTCGACTCACCGTATCATCCAATCTGCGTTATCTCTCTCCATTGTTACCGTTATGATGGGCACTGCATATGCAGCAAATTCACAAGTAACTGCAAACAAAGCAGAAAATCAGTCAACAGAAGCGACAAAACTAGACACAATAGTTGTGACTGCAAGTGGTTTTGAACAAGAAGTAAAACAAGCTGCTGCATCTATCTCAGTCTTAAGTCAGGAAGATATCAATAAAAAAGCATATCGAGATATCACAGATGCATTGAAAGATGTGCCAGGCGTTGTGGTCACAGGTGGGGGAAGTTCAAGTGATATTAGTATTCGTGGGATGGGAAGTGCTTATACGGTTATCCTGATTGATGGTAAAAAAGTAAATACGCGTTCAGTTCGACCGAATAGTGATAACTCAGGTATTGAGCAAGGATGGATGCCGAGTATTGAAAGTATTGAACGCATTGAAGTTATTCGTGGTCCGATGTCGGGTTTATACGGTTCTGATGCGATGGGGGGTGTCATCAACATTATTACCAAAAAGGTTGCAGATACATGGACCAGCTCAGTTAAATTAGACACAACGCTTCAAGAAAATAGGGATTCTGGGGATATTCATCAGGCAAACCTATATGTTTCTGGACCTTTGATCCGTAATTTATTGGGATTGAAAGCCAATGGAACATTCTCACAACGCAATGAAGATGAAATTATTGGTGGATATAATAAACAACGTATACGTGCAGGTGGTGCAACACTGAGTTTGACACCAAACGCTGAACATACTATTGATTTAGAGTATCAACGATCTATCCAAAATCGTGATCAGACTGTCGGTAAAACCATTGCCAATGTGCCAGGACGAAATGGCAAGCTTCCGACTGATTCATATACGGATTATTACCGCACCGAATATAGTTTGACTCATCGTGGTGAAATTGGTGATTTAAAAACCCATTCTTATATTCAGCGTGAAGAAAATGATAATCCTTCACGTAGCATGGAAGCCATCAATACAACCTTTAATACCTTGAACCAAATCAATTTGGGTTCTCATGCTTTGAGTTTTGGGGGAAGTTATTTAAAAGAAGAGCTTGAAGATTTTGGAAACCAATTGAGTGTGGGGGGAACAAAATTAACAAACTTAGACCGTTATAGTTGGGCACTGTTCGCTGAGGATGCATGGAATATTGTAGATCCATTCACTGTCACTGCATCATTACGCTATGATAAAGATGAAAAATTCGGTGATCATTTCAGCCCGAAAGTATATGGTGTATGGACACTGAATGATAACTGGATTATCAAAGGTGGTGTATCTACCGGCTATAAAACACCAGCATTACGTGCCACCGTTGCAGGATGGGGGCAAGCAACAGGTGGTGGTCAGTCGAATGGTATGATTGTGGGCAACCCAGACTTAAAACCAGAAACCAGTGTAAACTATGAAGCATCAATCAATTGGGACAATAATGATAATTTGGATGCAGGCTTCACTGTATTCAGTAGTGAATTTAAAGATAAAATTACCGAAATCCGTACTTGCCAAGGTGACTCTGGAAGTATGAATTGTCCTTGGCTGGGGCAAAATTTTGACTTTGTCAGTCAACGGATAAATGTTGATAAAGCAAATATGCAAGGTATTGAGGCAACTTTTGCTTGGACAATCACCCCGGATGTTCGATGGACAACGAACTATACCTTTACAGATACTGAACAGAAGAGTGGGGCATTTAAAGGTAAACCATTAAATGAAATGCCTAAACATATGTTCAATACCACTATAGATTGGCAAACTAATGATCAAGTCGGGATGTGGAGTCGCTTAAACGTCAGAAGTAAAACATCTGACTATTTAAGCCGTACATCGATGAGTAACGGTAAACCTGCTTATGCAATGGTAGATGTCGGATTAAACTATAAACCTTCGAATGTATTGCAGTTCAATGCAGGAATTTATAATTTATTTGATAAAACGATCGATACTGCAACTTATAATTATGTTTTGGATGGTCGCCGTTACAATCTAGGTTTAATTTATAAATTCTAATATCTCATGAGATTGAGTGAGAAAAAGGCGCTTTAAGCGCCTTTTTCTAATTTTAAAATATTTAAAGTCTCATCCGAATAGTAGAACTGCTCTAAATAGATCCGTGCACGATTTTTTAAATGCGTTGATGAAATCATCTTCTGGATCACTGGATCGAGTAAAGCCTGTAATTCATGTTGAATCAATGCCTCATTGATATTGATGTCTGACAAAATTAAATCAAAGGAACGCTCTTGGTTTCGAACATACCACGTCAATATGCCATCATGAACTTGTTTCTTTAGATAGTCAGTTTGGCGAATATGTTCCCAAATCTCATGTCCCATACCGACTGTTTTGGTTAAGTCATTAACCTCTACATACTGACGAAGTACACCAATCGGAATTTTTTTAATCTTATGCCATAGATTGGCTTGAAAATGATAAAGCTTGTTGTCATCAAACTGTTGATTAATCACTTGTTCACTGAGCTGGCTGATTTTGATGATATTTTTTTGCAAATAATGCTTAACAGTATCATCTAAATTCGTATCCGTGACAGACTCTAAGACGGATTTACCCATCTTCATAAAACGCCCAACACCTGGAACTTTTTTATTCATGACTGAATTATCAATATAGTCTTGAATAGAATGGTGAATCAACTGAGTCAACATACTCGAAAACGCGGGGTTGTTCACAATACGTTTAATCAAAGCTTGGCGATGACCTGATTTGCTCGCAACATATTGGGCGATTTTATCAATCGTAGTAACAGGGATAATATCTTCAATCAAGGTTTCGTCATTGCTTGGATGAATCAAAGCAAACCGTATATGTTCAGCAATCTGTTCAATCAGGAAATCACTCGCCGCTGTTGCTAAAACCTGCTTATATAATAAGTCATTGATCTGTGAAAATGACCAAATTTCTTTTAAAGGCTGTTTTCTAAACCAGTGATAAAACGCAGTAAATTCATCTTTAATAGTTTCAGGCTGAGAAAAAGTCTGATCTAAAAACACCAACTGAGCGTCGATTAATTGTTCAATGAGCGGATGTTTCATTTTTTGAACTCGATTTGTGTATGTTTAGGCTCAGACAATGGATTTTGCAGGGGCTGTACTCTATTTAAAAAACTTAAATAGTGGTCTGCAACCCGTTCTGGCGCTTCTAATAATGGCATATGACCAACACGAGGTAAAAGCACAGGTGTTTCAGGTCGTTTTAGCACGGATTTTAATTCATTGGCAACATCAGCATTGACAATCTGATCTTGCTGCCCCCATAAAATTAATGTGGGTGCTTCAATGTTTTTTAACATGGTGGTGAATGTTGTAGGGGTGTATAGTCGATTGAGAGCATCAATTTGATTGATGATTTTTGCTGTATCTTGTGATTTAGCGATAAATAATTTTTCTTGTTCCTCCTTAATGACACTGGCTGTAAATGGAGGATTGAACATAACTTTTTTCATAACAAAATCCAGATCACCTTTCTGGGTGATGAGCAACTGCTTCAGATAGATTGGATTTTTTAAGTAATTGGTATTGATTGATTTAAAAATACCCCCAGTACTCATCAGAAATAAACTTTTGGTATCAAAAGGATATTGAGATGCGTAAAACATGGCGATTGTTCCACCCAATGAATGACCTGCAATATTCAGGTTATCTTGAATGTGTGCAGCTTCAATAAAGCGTCGAAGTTGTTCCGTGACATTGGGTACAGATAAATCAAAATTTGCTGGAACCTGTGTACTACCTGCAGAGGGTAAATCAGGGATAACCACATGATAGAAAGGGGTTAATGAGCGTGCAATGTCGTTCCACGTATCTCGGCTACTGGCAAGACCATGAATCAATAAAACAGTCGGTTTATCTTTTGGACCACCTTCACTGTAAGACCATACCACATCACCCACACGTAATGTTTTAGAACTTAGCCCTGCCCAAGCACGTTCTTCTTGTACGATTTTTAAATAGTCGACATATTCGGGGGTATTGGAAGCTGCATAAGTCTGGCTTGCCAAAAGAATGCTACTGATTGCTGTCAAACTTAATAACATGTTATTCAAAAAATGAAGAATTTTCTTTAGGGGCAGATCAGACATGCATAGAGTTCCTAACAAAAGACTTGGCATTATATAAAGTAAAAATATTATTCATGATCATAATTTTTTCAGCATTTGCTCTGAAAGTAATATTTGTCATTTTTTTGCCAACAGAGTAGATAAGAAATGAGCAAATTAAATAACTATTTTGTAATGTATTTAAATAATTTAAGTAAAATTGTGAATTATATCTATATATTTTTATGATTTTAAGAAGAGTCTCAACAATAACAAAAATTGTAACAGAGTTTATTTTTAGTCAGTGACATTCAAATTTTACAGCATTAAAATAGTCCAAATCTCCGCACAATGGAACATAGGATATGCTCACTGCTCAAGAAGCTTTAGAACGATTAAAACAAGGTAATGAACGTTTTGCACATGGTGAAACCAATCTGACTAAATTTTTGACGCATCAGCAACGATCTGAAATGGTGGACAGTCAGGAACCTTTTGCCATTATTCTGGGTTGTTCAGACTCACGTGTTCCAGCAGAAATGGTATTTGACCAAGGATTTGGTGATTTATTTGTGATTCGCGTGGCAGGAAATATCGTTGCACCTTCACAAGTCGGTAGTGTTGAGTTTGCCGCAGATAGCTTTGGTTGTCCTTTAGTTGTGGTTTTGGGACATAGTCATTGTGGTGCGATACATTCCACCATTGAGGCGCTCAAAAATCCAAATACGCCGCCATCTGCAAATCTCATGTCAATTGTCAATCGTGTACGTCCGTCCGTTGAGATTCTGATGCAGACAGAATTAAAAGATGATTTAGAAAAATTATCTATGCATGCTGTGAAATCAAATGTTTTTGCCTCTGTAAATCAATTACGTCATGGTTCAGCAGTTTTAGAGAGTTTAATTGCGCAAGGTAAACTGAAAGTTGTCGGTGCTGAATATTCTTTAGAAACAGGTGAAGTTTCGTTTTATGATTTTTAATCATAGTGTTTTATAGATGACATAAAAAATCCCACACTAGGTGGGATTTTTTATGTCTATAGATTGCTTAGAATCTATAACCCATTTTTAAACCATAAGCGATTGCATTGTTGTCTTTAAATTCAGCAACGTAATCATTACCACCAGCTTGAGCACCAGTCTGCGCTTTAGCATCGCCTAACCAGAAATATTTCACACCGCCAGCAATAAATGTTGATGGAGTAGGGCTATATTGAACACCTAAACCAAGGTTCCAGTAACCTTCAGTTGGACCTAAAGTGGTAATCGGGTTACCAGCACCTGAGTCCCAACCAACGGATACATTTCCAGCCCATTGTTCATTCAGCTTACGACCAACACCAACTGTTGCAGAGAATTGATCTTTAGAATATTCAACAAGATTAAAACCATTTGGACGTGCATTGTTTGGATTTGCTAAACCTAATAATGGGCCAACTGCAGTTGAAACATTACCAAATTTGTAAGGACGAATAGAGAAGCTAGACCAATCTACCCAACGTAAATTCGCAAACGCGACAGTATTTTCCATGATCCCTGTTTGGAAATCTAAATTTACAGATTGTGGTGTCGTAATTTTAGTTTTCCCAGACTCTTTATTGGCAGCTAATGCTTTCATTAATGCTGGTGTCATTGCTGCACCAGTATTGCCTAAGCTTGCAAGTAAGCCTTGTAATTGTGATGCAGGCATTGCACCCAATGCATCAGCAATAGCAATAGTTTCTGTAGTATCTGCATCATGATCAATTTCAGAGCGATAAGTTACAGATGCTTTTAAAGCGATATCAGGAATCTGAAAAGCAGCGCCCGCTAACCAACCTGCACCACTTGTTTCTTTAATTTTTGCATCATAACCATTGTATAAGCTATATGCTTTACCGCGAAGACTTACATTGCCTTTAACTGTTTGGTAAACACCACCGCCATAGAAATTAAAGTTTTCATTGGGTTGGAAACCAAAAATCATTGAAATATTTTGGGTATCAACTTTAACTTTAGTGTTTCCAGTTACGCCACCAAGTTGAGTGGTAGTAATTGGCAAACCAGTCAATACTGGATCAGTTGGAGCTGCAACAAATTCATTGGTTCCATTGTAGGCAGCATCTGCACCAAATGGTTGATCATAGAGTAAACCAAATGAAAAATTATCTGTAAGCTGAAGCTTTAATGCAGCAGATGGGAAATAGTAATCATCGCCCATATCATTAATGTTGCGTCCACCCATTGCTGCAGTTTCTTTTCCTTCAACAGTTGGGTCTAGTACAGAAATTCCTGCTTCAAAATAATTGCCTGGCTGTAAAAAAGCAGAAATAGATTGACCTGAACGATCTAAGGCTGCGGCAAAAACGCCAGTTGCTGGCAAAGTTGCAACAATCAATGCGACCGATAGATTTTTTAATTTCATTTTAATTTTTCCCTAATATAATAAAATGAATACTTTGAAGTACTTAAGTTTTGAGTGAGAAATAATTTTGATACCTAAATAACAACTCAAAGTTACTCCTAGTTACAAAATAACATATAAAAAATAAGAGTAAATACTCTAAGGCGCTAATTCTTGAAAAAAAAATGAACTATAAAGTTTAATTTATAAACAATAAAACTGAGTTAAATTAAAAAATATTTATTTTTCAGTTGCATATATGAACTTTTATCTTAATTTTTGTAAATTTTTGATATTTTATATATGACTTATTTGTGTGAAATTTAAGCAATAAAATAAAGTGAGATTTGGTTAAAATTCATTTTATATAAATAGAATTAGACGAAGATAATGCTCATTTTTATGTAGAATGTCATATTTTATGTTGAAAATTAAAAGTGCGCCCTGCGGGACTCGAACCCACGTCGGTCGCTTAGGAGGCAACTGCTCTATCCAGTTAAGCTAAGGGCGCGACAAGCGAATAATTTACCGTATATATCTATGAAAAAAAAGCTATTATCGTGATAATAGCTTTGTATTCGATCTATTTTTCTTCGGGTTTTATTTCATTTGGATTCAAGATATCAAATAAAATTAACATCAACGTGATCCATACTGGAATCATCAATACCGATTCTTTAAAGCCTTGATCCCACATGATATATAAAACTACACCAATAAAGATAATCACCACAAAGTTACTGATCGGCGCCCATAACGCAGGGTATTTACTGGTTTGGTTGGTCAAGCGAAGAGCACGCTTAAATTTCAAATGGGTGAGTGTAATCATCAGCCAGTTGAGTACTAAAGCACCAACAACTACATACATCAAGTGACTTAAAGCATCTTCTGGTAAGTAATAATTTAATGGCACACAACCCAAAATCAAAAACGCAGAAAGCAATACTGCTGGAATAGGTACACCATGTTTATTGGTTTTTGTAAAGATTTTAGGTGCATTTCCTTGTTTGGCTAAACCATAAAGCATACGGCTATTGGCATACATACCACTGTTATATACAGAAAGTGCTGCGGTCAAGATAATGAAATTTACCAAATGAGCTGCCCAGGCGATCCCAATCATACTGAAGACCATCACGAAAGGACTTTTATCTAAACCACCAAAATTTAACTGGTTCCAAGGCACCAAAGATAAGAGAATAATCATTGAACCCACATAAAAAATCAGAATACGTGGCACAACTTGATTGATTGCTTTAGGAATGGTTTTCTCTGGATCTTTTGCTTCGGCTGCAGCCATACCAACTAATTCGATTCCCCCAAAGCCAAACATGAGGAAAGCCAACATGAAGAATAAGCCTTCAAATCCATTAGGGAAGAAACCACCATGTGACCACAGATTTGAAAATGCGATCCCTGAAGTTGCATCTGCTGTGAGCACTAGATAAATACCAAAAACAATCATTGCAATAATTGCTGTGACTTTGACAATGGATAGCCAAAATTCTGATTCGCCGTAGAATTTAACATTTCCTAAGTTGATGAGAGTAATCAGAACAAAGAAAAATAATACCGAAATCCAATTGGGAATTTCAGGCCACCAATAGTTGATATATTTACCCACGGCCGTGAGTTCTGTCATTGCGACCAGAACATAAAGCATCCAGTAATTCCAGCCTGTCAAAAAACCTGGAAATTTCCCCCAGTATTTATTGGCAAAGTGGCTAAAAGAACCCGCAACAGGTTCATGAACAATCATTTCCCCCAGTTGACGCATAATTAAAAAAACGATCAAACCGCCAATTGCATAACCCAAAATAATGGATGGCCCAGCTTTTTCGATGACATGTGCTGAACCCAAAAACAGTCCTGTTCCAATAGCGCCACCCATGGCAATCAATTGAATATGACGATTTTTAAGTCCACGTTGTAATTGTGTAGACTCGTTGCTCAATGTATACAGCTCTATTTATACGGATTTAAATATTGTAATAGATTGGTTACTTTTAGCCTAGTATCGGATTGATTTATAAAGGAGAACTGTAAAGTCAAAAAACAATATATTTAAGTTTTCGTTTAATTTTCAATATAATAAGTTTTATTTTAGGTATTCGAATTTATATTTAAACTGGTGGATATTTATTCATTTTTCGATTTTTTATTTCATACTTAAGTCAATCAATCCGTGTTTTTTCAAAAAAAAAGGGTAATATAAAACTGAACAGTGATTCATTATTTTAGACAACAAAGATAATTGAAAGGAATGCGATAAAATGAGTTTTGCACCGCAAATCAAAATCCCAGCAACTTATATGCGTGGGGGGACCAGTAAAGGTGTGTTCTTTAAGTTAGAGGACCTGCCAGAACGTGCGCAATCAGCTGGACAGGCACGTGATCAATTATTACTTCGGGTGATCGGCAGTCCAGATCCTTATGGAAAGCAAATTGATGGTATGGGTGGTGCAACATCGAGTACCAGTAAAACGGTGATTTTGTCAAAGAGTAACCAGCCTGAGCATGATGTAGATTATCTTTTTGGGCAAGTTTCAATTGATAAAGCATTTGTAGATTGGAGTGGAAATTGCGGAAATTTGACTGCAGCAGTGGGTTCCTTTGCAATAAGTAATGGTTTGATTTCAGCGGATCGAATTCCAGAAAATGGGGTATGTACTGTTCGTATATGGCAGGTGAATATTCGCAAAACGATTATTGCACATGTTCCAATAATTCACGGTCAAGTCCAAGAAACGGGGAACTTTGAATTAGATGGCGTAACCTTTCCGGCAGCAGAGGTACAAATTGAATTTTTAGATCCTGCTGATGATGGTGAAGATGGTGGAGCAATGTTTCCCACAGGAAATGTGGTTGATACCTTGGAAGTCCCAGAAATAGGTACATTCCAAGCCACTTTAATCAATGCTGGAATTCCAACAATTTTCTTAAATGCTGAAGACATTGGTTATACAGGCACAGAATTACAGGATGATATTAATGCTGATGGTGCTGCTTTAGATCGTTTTGAAAAGATTCGTGCTTATGGTGCATTAAAAATGGGTTTAATTCAGGACGTTGCTGAAGCTGCAAATCGTCAACATACTCCGAAAGTAGCATTCGTGTCTAAACCTAAAAGTTATACTTCTTCAAGTGGTAAACAAGTGGCTCAATCAGATACAGATTTATTGGTGCGTGCGCTATCAATGGGTAAATTACATCATGCCATGATGGGAACCGCAGCAGTAGCAATTGGTACAGCTGCTGCGATTCCACAAACTTTGGTGAACTTGGCTGCTGGAGGCGGTGAGCGCGAAGCAGTACGCTTTGGTCATCCGTCAGGAACACTTCGAGTTGGGGCACAAGCTTTAAATGAAAATGGTCAATGGGTTGTAAAAAAAGCCATCATGAGTCGTAGTGCACGAGTGCTTATGGAAGGTTGGGTACGCATCCCTGCGGATAGTTTTTGATCTTTTAAAGACTTAAAGTTTTATCCATCAATTTCATCCATTTCGACAAAAAACCTTGCTTATGCAAGGTTTTGTTATTTTGTGACGTTTGTCGTCAATTGCATTATTTTTGAGTGGTGTATTGCATAATATTAATTATATTATATAGAAACTTATTTTATTGAATGCTTTTTCTACGTATTCAATCTTGTATTTAGAGGTGAATTCAACGCTGATTTCACTTTATTCAAAATAAATCAGCGCTGAGGTGGTGTATGGAACAAGAGCTTATAAAACTACAAGCGAGCCTTGAAAGTTTGAAGGTTTTTGAATATTTACAAGATATAGATAAATTGCATTTGGTTTCGTTTATCTCGCAGATTCCTTTACCGATTGCTTTGCTTGATCAAGAAGCACGCTTTTTAGGAGTGAATCAAAAGTTTGCGGATATTTATGAAAGTGATGCACTGTATTTGTTTGATAAATTGTTAAATACATTTTCCACAGTGGTGTTTGCCCATTTTAATGAAGCAATGCGTCATTTTGCAAAAAATCAAAATGATTTTGAACAAGAATTTTATGTTAAAGGAAAGTTCTATCTTTCTTATTTTAAAGCAATTCGTAACCAAGACAATGAAATTGAAAGGGTTGTTGTGGTTTGTTCTGATATCACACGATTAAAACGACGTGAAAATGTTTTATTAAATAACAATCGAAAGTTACACAATCACCTTTATCTAGATTTGGTAACAGGTTTACAAAATGCGTTTGCTTTTGATCATTATCTAAGTGAAAAATGGCAAAAGAATCAGCAAACAACGATTTCATTCATTAAAATTGATTTAGATGACTTTAAACGTTTTAACCAACTCAATAGTTATACCGCTGGAGATGATATTTTAATTCGATTGGGGGCTGTACTTAGCGATGCCATCAGCCAAACTGAAGGGCAGATTTTTCGTCTAAATTCAGCAAGTTTTGTGGTGGTGATCGAACAGCTCACTGAGTGGGCAGTCATGACTCTTGCTGAAAGATTTAGGTTTGCCATTACTGAAGAGAAAATCTTTTTTGGTAAAAATGATGAATATCTAACAGCTTCTATCGGGATTGTGCATTTAGAACCAGATCATCAAACTCTGGAAGTTGATGTTAAAAAAGAGCTCGATTTCGCAGTGCGTTATGCAAAGAAAAAAGGAAAGAATTCGTTATTTTTATTTAAAAATTTAGGTTTGGATTAAATAGAGCTGAGCTCTGTATTTCTTTTAGGTATGCCAATAAATGGGTGAGAATTATAATCACTCATAGTAGAATGTCTCTGACTCATCCAATATATCCATTTCTTTAAAACTTGATTTTTTAGTTTTAAAAATTTGTGCAAAACGAGGCAGATGTGACTTCAATTCCCCATGTAAATGCAGAAATTTTACAACAGGCACAAGTGCAAATTCAGCAAGATTTACAAACAGCATTAGATGCTTTTTCTTTGCCTGAACCATTAAAATCGGCTGTGCATCATACTGTGATGTTAGGGGGGAAAAGGGTTAGACCTGCTTTGAGTTATGCAACATCTCAATTAAAAGCAGATAATCCAAATTTTGCTGCAGTACGACGCGCTGCAGTAGCGATTGAATTTATACATTGTTATTCATTGGCACATGATGACTTACCTTGTATGGATAATGATTTATTGCGTCGTGGACAACCAACATGTCATGTCGCTTACGGTGAAGACACTGCGTTACTGGCAGGTGATATTTTGCAATCCATGGCATTCGAGGTTTTGGGGAGCCGGCTTTTTGATCAGGGACAAACAGTAGATCAAGCCATTATTCTCAAACAAATGCAGATTTTGGCGACTGCGAGCTCGAAAATGGTGTGTGGACAGGTTTTAGATTTACAGGCCGAAGGACAACATGTTGATCAGGAACATCTGGAAAATATTCACCGTAATAAGACAGGTGCACTCATTCAAGCAGCAATTATGATGGCTGCTGTGACCATTTTTTCAGGCACGGATCAGGCGATTCCGCAGCTGCGCCAGTATGGTCAAGCGATTGGTCTAGCATTTCAAGTGCAAGACGATATCTTAGATGTTATTTCTGATACTGAATCTTTAGGAAAAACTGCGGGTAAAGATGAGCAAGTAGATAAATCAACATATCCTGCTTTAATGGGGTTGGAAAATGCTCAAATTTATGCGCAACAATTACATGATCAAGCATTTAAAGCGCTTGCTTATTTTGGAGATGATGCCCAAGAGCTCAATCAGATCTCACAATTCCTTTTGGCTCGAAAAAGCTAACAGAGGTATTTAAAGAGCAAGATACGTCATATTACAGTTGTGATAATTCAGCGTATATAAAGCTTGTAAATCATTAAAATTCTCAAGACTCCCCCTTTATGAAAAGGGGGCAACGGGCTTAAACAGATTCTTTATAAATTGTATCGGCTTTTTCAAAACGTTCAATCATATCTGATGATGGTGCTTTGCTGATCAAACTGAATAGAAGAATAGTGATAAAAGAACAAATAAAGCCTGGGATAATTTCATAAAGACCTGTTGTTGCAAATACTGGAATATTTTTCCAAAGAATCACGACAACTGCACCCACAATCATACCAGCAAGAGCGCCAGACAAAGTCATTCGTTTCCAGAAAACAGAAAGAATAATCAATGGACCAAATGCAGCGCCGAAACCGGCCCATGCATAAGCCACTAAACCTAAAACCTTAGCTTCTGGATTACTTGCCAAGACAATTGCAAGAATCGCGATCAATAACACCATTAAACGCCCTACCCAAACCAATTCTTTTTGTGATGCCGTTTTACGGATAAATGCCTTATAAAAGTCTTCTGTTAAGGTACTTGAGCAAACCAGTAATTGGCAGCTTAGGGTACTCATGACAGCTGCCAGAATGGCTGCCAGAACGATACCTGCAATCCATGGATTAAATAAAATTTTGGTTAATTCCATAAATACGGTTTCAGGGTTTGCATTTACAACTGCCGTTAATTCAGGATGCGTTTGGAAGTAGGCAATTCCAAAGAAACCTGCAGCAACTGCACCGCCAAGGCAAAGTGTCATCCAGGTCATACCAATACGACGAGCGTTTGGGATTGATTTCACAGAATCTGCTGCCATAAAGCGAACCAGAATATGAGGTTGCCCAAAATAGCCTAAGCCCCATGCCAACAGCGAGATTACCGCAATACCACTCAAATCAGCAAATAAACTGTAGGCTTGAGGACGTGCTGCTTCTAAAGCTGCATTTACTGTACTCATATCACCCAAACTGAGTATGGTGACGATTGGAGTAAGCAGTAGTGCAAAAATCATCAATCCTGCTTGAATTGTATCTGTCCAGCTGACAGCTAGAAATCCACCAATAAATACGTAGCTAATCGTTGCAATTGCACTGATCCAAAGAGCAGTACTGTAAGTCATGTTGAACATGCTTTCGAATAAACGCGCACCTGCCACCATGCCAGAAGCACAGTAAATCGCAAAAAAGATCAGAATAATGACCGCAGATGCAACTCTTAAAATCTTTTTGTGATCATTAAAACGATTTGAAAAATAATCAGGTAGTGTAAGTGAGTTGTTTTGAATCTCGGTATGGACACGTAAGCGACCTGCAACCAATAACCAGTTTAACCAAGCACCCGTGACTAAACCAATTGCAATCCACATTTCAGATAGACCGGATAAATAAATTGCACCAGGTAAACCCATCAGCAACCAGCCGCTCATATCAGATGCACCTGCAGACAGCGCAGTAACAAAACTGCCTAAACGACGTCCACCTAGAATATAATCATCAAAACTGCTTGTGGCACGGTAAGCGACTAAGCCAATGATGACCATTGCAACTATATAAAATAGAAAGGTAATTAACGTGGGGTTTAGGGAGCTCATACGATATCCATATAACGTGGAAAAATTCAGATTCAAGGTGGAATCTAAAATAACGTGAAATTTAACCATAAATTACAAAAAAATGCTGATCATTTCTTAAACGTTAAAACAGAGCCCCAAATTTCTCAGTTAAAAAAATAGGTAACCTTGAGTTACCTATTTTGACTTCTTCGGGATGAAAACTTAATTGTTTCTGCCCATTACACCACGAATGGTATTCATGATGTCGGCTGGCAACACAACAGTTTTGGCATTATTAGATTTCGCCATATCTTGCATTGCTTTAACATATTGCTCGCCAAGTAGATAGGCAACTGGAACTTCTTTGTCTCCAACAGCAGAAGTTACCATTTCAATCGCACGTTGAGATGATTCAGCAAGAACGACTTGTGCTTCTGCATCACGACGAGATGCTTCTAAACGACCATCTGCCTCTAAAATGGCCGCTTGTTTTTCACCATCTGCTTTGGTCACTGTTGCTCGACGTTGACGCTCGGCAGCGGCTTGAGCTTCCATGGCAGCTTGCATGGTATGAGAAGGTTGAATATCCTGAATTTCTACAGTTTTGAGCGTAATTCCCCAATCTGAAATATCATCAGAAATTGCGGCTTTTAATTTTGCTTTGATGTGGTCTCGCGAAGACAAAGCATCATCCAAATCCATTTCACCAACGATCGAACGGAGTGAAGTTTGTACTAGATTTTGAATCGCCCATGTATAGTTCTCAATACCATAGACTGCTTTTTCAGGTGTAGTAAGGTTGATATAGGCAACTGCATTCATCACCAAAACAGCATTATCACGTGTGATCACTTCTTGCGACGGGATATCTAAAACGATATCTTTGGTTGTCACTTTATAAGCAACTTCATCAACATAAGGGATGACGAAGTTTAAGCCAGGGCTTAAAGTAGAATGATATTTACCTAAACGTTGTACAATCCATTTGTAACCTTGAGGGACAATACGTACCCCCTTAAAAATGGTTACAGCGACAAATACAAATAAGACTAAAACAACAATAGAACCAAAACCCATTTAATTTTCCTCTTTATTCTTCATTATTGAGATGATGAATGTAGCTGTACAACTAAATCATTACCTAATATATCTGTCACACGTACGCGGTCACCCACTTGTACAGGTGATAAGGTACGGCAGTTCCATTCATCAGAACCTAAAACGGGCATCGGAAAGCGAACGCGAATCTGATCATGACTGAGTCCAGTTTGAATGACCATACCGGTTTGTCCGATCGTTGCTTCACGTGGAAGCCCAGCTTTGGTTTTATCTATAGAAAGTGGTTTGACGAATTTAAACCAAGCGACAGTACAGATGATGGATAAGATAATCCAGCACACCACTTGTAAGGCAAAGCTCATACCTGGAAACAGCCAAAACAAAATACTGACCACAACTGCAGCGATACCAAACCACAAGGCAGCAAATGCAGGTAGAATAAGTTCAGATAAGATCAGCAATATGCCAAGTACAAACCAATGCCACGGTTCAAAAATAAAGTCCATAATCTACCCTAGTGATTATCATTGGTATAGATGACGAATCATCTCTACCAATGTAGCAGATCATTTTAATACTGCATATAAAAACGTGTTTATTCTTATATTCAATTAGGGTGAAGTGACGTAGTTCATGATCCTGTTAAAACTTTGCTCGTGGAGCAGGTTTTAAAGCAGCAGGGGATTTTTTAAAATTTGTGATCGCATTCTGAATCGCAATAATTTTACCTTGCGCAGCTTTTTCACCTTCTAAAATTGCCTGATTACTTGATTTAAGGTCAAGTGTCCCTAAATGCCCGACTTTAGGTTGTATCACAATATTGGCTTGAGCCAGTTCATTATTGATACTTTGTTGTCCCATAATATTGATGGTTTGATCTAATAATCCCCACATATTCATAGGTTGACTGCCACTTGGTCGAGCTGAAATATCAACAGCGATGACAATATCTGCCCCCATATCACGCGCAGTTTGTACTGGAATCGGGCTCACTAATCCTCCATCAACATATTTGGTATTTCCAATTGTTGCTGGCACAAATACATTGGGAATACTACAAGAAGCACGGACAGCCTGACCTGCATTACCTTTAATAAATTCTGCTTTCTTACCATTGTCTAAACGTGTTGCAACTGCTGCAAAACGAATCGGAAACTGTTCAATCGATTTATTGGCGACATTCCGATTAACATAATCTTGTAGTTTTTGGCCAAGCACAATACCTTGGCTATTTAAAGTTAAATCACGTAGATCGGATTCTTTTAATTGTTGGGCAATTTGTTGCATTTGATAAGGGGTTTTACCACTGGCATAGATGCTACCCACAAAGCTACCTGCGCTGGTACCTGTCACAATTTTGGGTTTAATTCCATGAGATTCTAGAACCTTGAGAACACCAATGTGGGCAAAACCTTTTGCACCACCGCCACCTAGTGCGATGGCAATCACAGGTTCACGAGCTTTAATTGCTGTGGTTTGGGTTGGAGTTTTTGCCGTCTTGTCACAGCCAACGAGGGCTAGACCCAATAAGCCTATAAAACCAAGTTGTTTAACACGCATGGGAATTACTTTTGATCAAAAATATATGCTGCACATCTGAACAGATTGCATCTTATTTTTCTAGCCATTTTTCCATAGTTTTTGTAAAGGAAGCGATAATAAATGCGGACGTTTAGGTGAAAAGTTTCCTTTAAAACGCGCTAAAATATCATCTAAATTTTTTTCATAGTCACCTGTAGGCTGTAATGTACCTAAACAGTGAATACGTTTCTTTTCATAATCTAATGAAAAGATAGCAATTGGAATATCCGCCCCCATGGCGATATGATAAAAACCGCTTTTAATCTTTTCTGCTCTTTTTCGGGTGCCCTCAGGTGCAATTGCAATCCAAATTTTTTCCTGTTGTTGAATCACTTTGATGATTTGTTGTGTCAGTCCATGTGGAGAGTCGCGATGCACGGGAATAACACCAATCCACTCAAAAAGTGATTTCAAAGGTGTTTTAAACAGGCTGTCTTTGCCGAAAATAGTAACTTTAACGCCAATTCCTAACATCGCAAGAAAAGCATATAAGCCATCATAGTTGGAGGTATGGGGGGCAATAAATACCACAGCTTTAGGTAAGTTGGGGAACTCACCTTCAAATCCCCAGCCTTGAACCAGATAAAGGTTTTTAAATATATTGCGGCTGGTGGTATTGCCACGTTGAGGCACTTGATCGGGTAGATCTGGAAAATTCTGTGACATCGTTTTTTATGTGACTGCTCTTGTAATGATATTAATTTTTTGCTTAATACAACATAGATATCCATCCATTGGATATCCGCAAAATGTAAATATTACAAAATTTGCAAATTAAAGCAATATATCAAATTTAAAGTATTCAATCATTACAGGTGAATAAATGTTGATTATTCTTGAGTCAAGTTAGCATGCCATATCATTATTTATTGTTATTCTCTTTATATTGGGCTCAAGGTTTACCAGTGGGATTTATGACCCATGCGTTGCCAGTGATCTTACGGGCTCAAGGTGTTTCATTGGCTCATATTGGTGGTTTCGGACTGTTGATGGCACCATGGGCAATTAAAATTTTATGGGCACCCTTGGTGGATCGTTATGGACACCATCACGCAGGGCATTATCGCAGTTGGATTATTCCCACACAGTTTTTAACCATTGCCATTCTGGTTATTTTATCTTTCTTACCTATTCAATCTTTAAATGAACCACGGTTTTTATTCCTGTTTTTTATTGCTTTGCTGTGTATGAATGGCATCGGTGCAACTCAAGATATTGCAACTGACGGTTTGGCAGTCAGTATACTAAAAGAAAAACAGCAACATTTCGGCAATATGTTTCAGGTCATTGGTTCCCGTCTAGGATTTATTGTGGGTGGGGGCGCGATTTTATGGGCAATGGATTGGCTCAGCTGGCAGACGACTTTTCTTGTTTTAGCCGCTATTGTTGCCGTCAATACACTCCCCATTTGGTTTTATCAGGAACCTAAACACCCACATATTGACCGCAGGCAGAGACCCGATCAAACAAACATGAGCCGCTTTGAATGGTTTAAAAATTATTTAAGCTATTTTTTTGAAAATAAGAAATTAACAGCGTGGTTTTTTGTCCTTTGCACAATCAAAATTACAGATGGATTTGCTGGTCCGATCACTAAACCATTATTGGTTGATTTGAAATTGAGCCTTTCTCAAATTGGTATTTACATTACAATGCTGGGCGCATTTTCTGCCTTATTCGGTGCTGGGTTGGCAGGATGGCTATTAAAGAAAATAAAACGTCATCAAGCCTTGTTGTTATTTTCTATCTTGAAATTACTCAGTTTAGCAGGTTTTGTTTGGTTGGCTGTCTTGTATGAGCAAGCTGTGCCTGTTGAGCCGTGGATAATTTATGTGATTAATGCTTTGGAAGACATGTTTGCTGCAATGCTATTGGTGGTGATTTTAACCTTAGTGATGCAGTATAGTCGAAGTGAATATGCGGGAACTGATTTCACTTTTCAAGTTTCAATCATGGCAACCATCAGTGGTGTCTTATATACACTAAGTGGAATGATTGGGGACCAACTTGGCTATCTAAAATTCTTAAGTTTTATTTTACTTATTGGGGTGATCTGTTTAATTCCTATTATATATTGGATAAGAAATATGTATAAAAAGTAATGATACTGAGAAAAAAAAGATTATTCATTATTAAGATATTGATTATTTTTTTGAATTTTCTTATTTTAAAACAGAATTTAAAAATTAACGTAGAGAATAGCATTTTATTTGTGATTTAAAGATCATTATTTTACATTACATTTAGATAGGACAAAAATTACTTTTTTGTCAGTTTTGAAAGTATGGGGATTAATTGCTGTATGATTTTTATTGGCTCATTCTTTTGACACCGAAGAATGAGCCAATTCAAATTGAATGGGCAGGATAGATTATCTATAGGTTATAAAATAATACGTAATAATCATTATTAATATTTATTCTGGTTTTAATTTCTCGAATAATGAGAAATTTTAAAGGATTAAAATTTGAGATTAATGCTGCTAGGTACTCAAAGAATGCTTTTAAGTTCAATTTAAGCTTCATTTTTTAACTTAAGATCATTGAAGAGAGTATTGTTACAGTAATGTCTAATTTAATACAGCGTATCAAACAACGAGAAGTCTCAATTTCCCTTACTGCCTTTAATTTTATTGTTGCAGTATGGTTGGGGTTATGTCTGAACTTTAGTTTTCTCAGTAAAGTTCAAGCGCTTACACCTTATCAAGGTATGAAAGCCCAGCTCTTTCTGATTGCTACGGCACTTGTATTAATTGCTTTATACAATCTCTTGCTACATATCTTAAATTGGAAATGGACTGCAAAATTCTTTGCAATTATTCTGGTGTTTATTGGTGGTTTTAGTGCTTATTTTGTCAATTCATTAGGTGTAGTGATTTCACCAGATCAAATTCAAAATGTAGCACAGACTGATCCAGCTGAAATTGCTGATTTACTTTCTTTTCAATTTTTTGCTTGGACTTTTGGATTTGTAATTCTACCTATTCTTTTGATTTTATGGATACGTAATAAACCTGAAAAAATAACCAGAGTTGTACTTTTTAAAGGGCTTAATATTGTTGGTTCTTTAGCAGTTATTGGTGGATTATTATTTGTATTCTATGTGGATTATGCTGCTATTTTTCGTGAGCATCGTGATCTAAAAGGAATGATTTCGCCTCAAAATACAGTGGCTTCAACACTTTCATACTTTCATAAAAAAGCACCTAAAAAGAATTTACCTTTGATTCGTTATGGTGAAGATGCACATATCGTTGAGGACATTGCTTTACAACATAAACCAAAACTGATGGTTTTGGTGGTGGGTGAAACAGCACGAGCAGAAAGTTTCTCGTTGAATGGTTATGCCAAAAATACCAATCCAGAACTTTCTAAACAGACCGGTATCATCAATTTTTCTCAAGTGAGTTCATGCGGTACTGCAACAGCTGTATCTGTACCTTGTATGTTTTCAGGTATGCCACGTTTAAATTATGATGAGCAACTTGCGAGTCACCGAGAAGGATTACTCGATATTGCACAACGTGCAGGTTATAAGGTGACTTGGATTGATAACAATTCTGGCTGTAAAGGCGCTTGTGATCGTGTTGAAAAGTTTGTTATTCCTCAGGAATTAGAAAAAAAATGGTGTCAAAGCGGTGAGTGTCTAGATGGTATCTTGGTTGATAGTTTAAATGTATATCTCAAACAATTATCCCAAGATGACAAACAGCCCCATTTGATTGTTCTGCATCAAATGGGCAGTCATGGACCAGCCTATTATAAGCGTGCACCAAATGAGTTTAAGAAATTTAAACCAACCTGTGAAACCAACGCAATTCAAGGCTGTTCTTCAACTGAATTAATTAATACATATGATAATTCGATTGTCTATACCGACCATATTTTGAATCAAGTGATTGAAAGCTTAAAGCAGCAAAACAACTATCGGACTGGTTTCTGGTATTTGTCTGATCATGGGGAGTCCACAGGTGAGCGTGGCATGTATTTACATGGTGCACCATATGCCATTGCGCCTACTCAACAGACCCATGTCCCTATGCTGATGTGGTTTTCAGAGAGTTGGAAAACTGCTTCTGCAAAACAAATTAATTGTTTAACTCAACAAAAAGCAGCAAAATTGAGTCAAGATAATTTATTTCCGAGTCTTTTGAGTTTATTGAATATTCAAACTCAGGTGATTGATCAAAAGAACAATATGTTGCACCAATGTGCAGTCAACAGTTGATTGAAAGGACATAGAGCATGACCAAAATTTTAATGATTGAAGATGATTTTATGATTGCAGAATCATCGAAAACATTGTTGAAATACCAAGGCTTTGATGTTGAATGGGTCAATAACGGCTTAGACGGTTTAAAACTCATCTCAGAAAAACAATTTGATTTGGTTTTACTTGATTTAGGCTTACCAATGATGGATGGAATGCAGGTTTTAAAGCAAATCCGCCAACGTTCAGGTCTACCTGTACTGATTATCTCAGCACGTGATCAATTACAAAACAGGGTTGATGGTTTAAACCAAGGCGCAGATGATTACTTGATTAAACCTTATGAGTTCGATGAGCTTGTTGCACGTATACATGCATTATTACGTCGTTCTGGAGATGCTGCAAAAGAAGTGATGGGGCAATCATCAAATTTGCTAAAGAATGGTGAGATTGTTTTAGATGTTGAACAACATATTGCAACTTTGAAAGGTGAGCCAGTCGAACTTTCTAATCGAGAATGGGCGATTTTGATTCCATTGATGACTCATCCCAACAAGATATTTTCTAAAGCAAATTTAGAAGATAAGTTATATGCTTTTGATAGTGAAATAAATAGTAATACAATTGAAGTTTATGTCCATCACATCCGTTCGAAATTGGGAAAAGATATTATTCGAACGATTCGTGGTTTAGGCTATCGTTTGGGGCAAGCGCATAAAACAGAATAATATGGGAACTGCATTTTCTTTAAGAAAGCGTTTAATTCGTTATACGTCTATCTTTAGTATTTTATTGGGCTGTGTGTTGGTTTTTTCGGCCTATAAGATTTCTTTAGAAGAAATTAATGAAATTCTAGATGCGCAAATGGTTTATTTGGCAGAGCGGGTTGAACTTAACCCTCGACCTATTCAAAGCCATTTTGACGAACATAAACGCTATCATGAAGAGGATCTATTTATTGATGTTTGGTCTTATGCAAACTCTCAACAGGTTCCAAACACTCCTCATCATGTGATTATTCAACCTAAGCATAAAGCTGGATTTTATCGTCAAGAGACCGCAAACGGGACATGGATTACCTATATTTTACCGACAGCAGACTTCCAGATTCAAATTAGCCAACAGGAAAAAGTCAGAGAGCATTTGGCCTTGGAACTTGCAGGGAGCATGTTTCTACCTTATTTGTTGATTATTCCATTTGCTTTATTGGGTTTGGTCTATATTATTCGCCGCAGCTTAAAGCCCCTAGAAGACTTTAAATCTGAATTGGCAAAGCGTGATTCTAACTCTTTGGTGGCGATTCAAAATGCGCATTACCCAGAAGAATTATTACCCACAATTCAGGAAATGAACCATTTGTTTGAGCGAATTTCTGAAGCACAGCATGAGCAGCGACAATTCGTCGCAGATGCTGCACATGAACTCCGGACACCCATAACAGCATTGAATTTACAAACTAAAATTTTAATGAGTCAGTTTCCTGAAGAGGAAAATCTAAAAAATCTCAGTAAAGGTTTGGCGCGTATGCAGCATTTGGTGACGCAGTTGCTGGCTTTGGCAAAACAGGATGCTTCGCTGAATCATGAAGTACAGGTCACGCAATTTAAACTTAATGATGTTGCACTCAATTGCGTCGAGCAACTGATGAATCTTGCCATGGAGAAAGATATTGATTTGGGTTTTGTACGTAATGAAACCGTTATTTTAAAAAGCGTCGAACACAGTCTTCACTCGATTATTTTTAATTTAATTGATAATGCAATTAAATATACTCCTGTTTCAGGAATAATTAATATTTCAGTTTTTGCAGATATTCACAATTTTGCGTATGTTTTAATAGAAGACAGTGGTCCAGGTATAGACACGGATATGTACGATAAAGTGTTAAAACGTTTTTATCGTGTACACCATCATCTAGAGGTGGGGAGTGGTTTAGGTCTATCTATCGTAGATAAAGCCATACAACATTTAGGTGGTGAATTATCACTATCACGTAGTGAAGAATTAGGTGGTTTAAGTGTTCTGGTTAAAGTGCCTGTTGAGCTCAATATCAAATCCAGTGAATAAACTCAAATTACCCAAAGCATGAACCATGTCCTTTTAAATCAAAGGCAGTGGTTCATTCTTTTTCATATATTGGAAAAATGTCAGACATTTATGCATTCTTCGCCCATCACTTCCCAATTTTTCTAAACTGAAATTTGCAACCCAGTTGAGTTTGTTTCCAATTCGGCAGATTTCATTGTATTTTGATTTATTTGGATAAATCTCTGCAATAAAAATCTCACATGCCTGTGCTATTTCATCATCATTGAAACGGAATGCTGTTGAAAAAATAAAACATAACCAATCACGGATTTGGCAAGTTTCTAGATCCAACATTTCACCAGGATCAGTCTCAAAGTCGATAAATGTAAACTCTTTATGGCGATTGACTAAAATATTGCGCGCAAAAGCTTCGCTTAAATAGCTTCCTTTTTGATGGACTGATTGAATTGCCGCAATAGCTTCGCGAAAAAATTCTAATTTTTTCGCTGTATGACCTTCCATTCGGATCAGTGCTTGGTCAAGTTGCATGACTTGATCACCAGCGTCTTCAATCAAGAGACCTTGAGAGCAATTTGCTAAAATCTGCGGAGTTGGAATACCCAATGACTGTAATTCAGTTAGACGATGAACCTCACAGTAAATTGACTTACTTCCACCATAGTTTGGAATTGGAGTCAAAGCTTCAATATTAAGAATGCGTGCAGCCCATTTTAATGGCATATAAATCCATGCAGAATGTCGCTCTGAAGCTTTTTTAAGCCACACTTTGCTATCATCTAGTTGATAAGGTTGAATATTTGAATCTTGAGCTTTAAGAGTATTGCGGAGGAATTTAGAAAAATTACTCATATTTACACGCATAACATTACTAAATTGTTTTTGAGTATAATCAAAATATAGAAAATTGCAAAAATTAAGATTACTTTAATAATTTAATATTTAAATTTTGTGAAATTTACTCCATTTTTGCATAATTTATTTTATAGATCTGCAAGCAATGTATTCTTATAAATTAAACTTAAGTGTTTAGATAAAGAAATGGATGAAAGCTTTATTTGTGATCAATTCATTGATTTTATGATTCGATTTTTAGGGGGGAATGGGGGGAGAGTCAAGCTGTTGAAAAATCATACAGAAAAATATAATTTCACTGAATTAATAAAATCAATGCGATGAATTGATTGTTCGATAGTTGAGTACTTTGATTGCCATGCCTTATATCTTTAAGTTTAAATAGATTAGACATTTCAATAACAAGATGGCTTGGGCATATCTGAGCATCCATCAATATTTTTTTGTATCAATCTCTAATGTATAAAGATTCTAACTGATGATGATTTAATGCAGTCAAAGTGTTACCTTGCCACCTAAACCCTATAATGAGCTGCTCCTATTGAATAGAGGGTTTAAATTTATGAGAGAAAATACGATAGACTATTAAATTAAAAGTATAAATAATCCAACCTGTCCAAAGATTATGACTCAGGAAATGTGCTCCTCGCATCATCTGTCCCCAACCTGTAATAAAACCAAGAATAAGCCCTAAACATAGAAAAAAATAGGCGATTTTAGGATTCGATTTTCTAAAAACAAAGAAACCTGTGACCAGTGAAAAACCTGTACTGGCATGACCACCTGGAAAACAATGACCTTTGGTTGCGGAAAAGTCCCAGACATAACCTAAAGCTGTAGATTCGGTCATAGACCATGGACAAGCATGTGCTGAATGAGATTTTAATAGTCCAATTACAACAGTAGATAAAACACTAACCCAAAATAAATAACCTAACTGCCATCTATACGTTTTTAATTTTTCCAGTTTAAACGAGGTAATCCATGTAACAAGTACAGTGACATAAAATACGATAACCAGATTTTTTAATAGTTTGTGATTGATTTCCACCAGAAACCAGTTGTTTTTTAAAGGAAAATTTCCGGTAGAATCTATCCAAGGGTGAATCAGTTGCATATCAATAGTGCCACCAATCGGGAACACAAACAATAATATTAAAAATAGTATTCCTAGTAATAAGCTGTTTTTTAAAAAGAATTTATTAGCTTCTGAAAAAGGCATGAAAAGGATCACTCAATTGAATCATTTTAATCGTTTGCTATTTAAAAAAAATAAACTTAAATCAGACTTAACTAATTAAATCATTCAATGAGCTGATGAGTGTAATTTCTAGTCCTAATAACAAATGATTCAACTTGACGCATTTATCATTTTATTTATTATTCTAGTAAAAAGTGCTTTAAAATAGCAACTCATGATAATCAAATATTAATGATAAATCATGAACGGTAAGATTAATTTATTGTCATTTTAAGAAAATATAGAAAAGCGGCTGTTAAAGCCGCTCAAAATGAAAGGCAAAATATGATTTTAATGATTAAAACATAGCATCTTCAGAGTTTGCAGAAATTTTATGTATTGATAAATCTGCCCCGCGAAACTCATCTTCTTGGGATAGGCGAATACCCATAGTGACTTTGAGCATACCATACACAGCAAATCCACCTGCCAGTGCAAGCAAAATGGCAAGCAGTGTCCCTATGATTTGAGAGATCATAGATACTCCGCCCATTCCGCCCAGCCACTGTTGTCCAAATAAACCCACGGCGATACCGCCAAATGCACCGCATACACCATGCAAAGGCCATACACCTAACACATCATCTACTTTAAGTTTGTTTTGTGTATAAGTGAACAGTTTAACAAAGATAAAACCTGCACAAATACCAATGAATAAAGCACCGATTGGATGAACCACATCTGAACCGGCGCAGATTGCAACCAAGCCAGCCAGTGGACCATTATGTAAAAAGCCAGGATCTTCTTTGCCAAAAAAATTTGCAGAAAGTGTGCCGCCGACCATAGCCATGAGTGAATTAATCGCAACTAAACCTGAAATCGCATCAACACGTTGAGCACTCATCACGTTAAAGCCAAACCAACCAACAATTAAGATCCAAGAACCCAATGCAAGAAAAGGAATCGAAGAGGGTGGATGTGCACTGATACGTCCATCTTTTTTATAACGTCCATTGCGTGCTCCGAGGAGTAAAACTGCTGCCAATGCAATCCATCCCCCCATTGCATGGACAACGACAGATCCTGCAAAATCATGGAATCCTGCACCAAATGTATCAGCTAACCATTTTTGTAATCCAAGGTTGCCATTCCAGGCAATGCCTTCAAAAAAAGGATAAACCAAAGCGACAATAAATAGCGTTGCAAGGGCTTGAGAACGCATTTTAGCACGCTCTGCAATACCCCCTGAAACAATTGCAGGGATTGCAGCAGCAAAGGTCAACAAGAAAAAACAACGCATCAAATTGTAGCCATGTTCAGCGGACAAAGTGGTACTCGTATGAAAAAAATGCTGTCCATAAGCAATATAATAGCCAATAAAAAAATAGGCGATTGCCGAGATTGAAAAGTCAGTAATGATTTTACTGAGTGCATTGACTTGGTTCTTATGACGAACTGTTCCCAATTCTAAAAAAGCAAATCCCGCATGCATAGCGAGTACAAGCACTGCGCCAAGCAAAAGAAAGAGAAGATCAACGTTTTGCATATACGATTCTTTTTGGTGCTATATGTCACAAATTGGTTCAAGTATAACCAACCAAATCTATTCGTGAAGCATCTGACCGTATGAAAAAATAGATCAAAAAATTCAAAATATTATGAAGACTCGATATAAAGCAAAAGCATGCACTAAATTGGAATGCCTGCACTAAGTTGATGCAATAAAATAATATGTATTATTTTTAAGTTATTGATATTTATATAAATAGAATTTTGGTTTAATATTGAATATCAACAATTCAATTTCTCCCTCAAAAAATAATCCGATCAGTTGTAGGAATGAAATTTAAAAATGAGTATTATTTTCGCAATGTTGGGCTAGCACATGCTTTGTTTCTGTATTCTTGGCGATCTTTTTCAAATTTTTTCCCATTCCATTTATAAACATTAAAACATTGTGATCCATCATTGATGGCAATATCTGGCCAACCATGTCTTCCTAACGTTGAAAGAAATTCAGGCTGACCTTGGCTATTAAAAATTCGAACCCATTTTTGATCGCTTTGTTGAGTCACCACATAAAAACCAATTCCTGTCTTTGCATAGCACCCAGCACCACCATCCACAACAATTGCATCAGGTCGGCCATCTTTATTCAGATCACCATAATATGAAATATTGCCCAAGCTACAGCGACTTTCCCAACCAAGATTGGTTTTTTTAAACTTTGCGCTTTTAAAAATTTCGACTTGGATTTCTTCAGGTATTTTAGGTAGTTTGGCATGACTCGTATGAGTTAACAATAAGGACAGAATACCTGAAATAAAAATTATGATATTTTTCATCATTTTACCTAATTATATTGTGATTTGATTATCATTATTTTTAAAATATGTATTTTAATCAAGCTTTTATTATGTGATTGCACGCCTAAAAAAATCTCAACACTCAATTATTTTTTTATCATGAATAATTTCATACATTTAGATGTGTTGGGTGATATTTTTAAGAGTTGTAAGTAAATATTTGATATAGAATTGAAAAGAGTCAATGATCGATATAAGAAGTATGATTTCTCATTTCTCCACTCGTTTTTTTAAAGTCATGACCTGTGCTTTTGTATTCAGCTCTTTGTCTGATTCACTATTAGCTCATACTATTGAATACAGGACTTATCGTTCTCAAGTCCTGAACTGTGGTGAAGTCACAATGCAAGTTGTTTCACAATGTCTTGCCTCAACCGACGGAGCAGAATCAGGGAGTGCGGGGCAGATACGTGACTCTTGTTCATCCAGTCAATTATTGATGAATTGGAAAGGGCAACAGAAAGTTTTGAATTTCCCAATTAGCACACCACAACAGAAAAAATTATTGGAAAATCAAGGT
Organism: Acinetobacter nematophilus; assembly: GCF_026344175.1. Classification (NCBI taxonomy): domain Bacteria; kingdom Pseudomonadati; phylum Pseudomonadota; class Gammaproteobacteria; order Moraxellales; family Moraxellaceae; genus Acinetobacter; species Acinetobacter nematophilus. The sequence goes on along the minus strand of NZ_JAPKMY010000001.1, from coordinate 489,043 downwards.
TACCATCTAAAAGCGACTATTCAATTCGGCGATTGGGCACCACAAAGTTTGGCATGTGGTCAAGCACAGGGCATCACAGGTTATTTTGTGATTGTGAATCAAGCCACGACCAACGATATCAATCAAGAGTATCGGGGCAAAGGTTCATTGAGTGAAGCCCCTATTGTATTAAATCTGAATGGAAGCTTCACCAGTGATTCAATCAAACAAAAAATTTATATGTTGAGTGAACAAAATAAACTTAAAATTTCTAAAGTAGTCGGTGCAAATGCGATTTTTGCAGATGAAGAATAAAGTTAGCACAAATAAATTCGCTTGATTTTATTGTTGTCTAAGAAGAACACTGATGCCCCACAGGTTTCTTCAATGACATTTACTTTTACACCATCACCTTTAAATTTTAGATAGTGTTTGGGATCAATTTGCTCATCAGCGATGATGTCTCCGTTTTCACCGAAGCGATATTTTTCATCAATATAGATACCTGTTTTTGGCGTAATTTCAAAGCGTCCAAAAATATCAAGATCTTCACCTTCTTCTTCACTTTTATAGTAATAAACCTTGTCGCTGTCGGAGATCCGAAATTCAAAAAGATATTTCATGCCTTTTTGATTTGGATTTTTTAAGACTTGGAAGCTATCTAGTTTCCCATCTCCATTAAGGTCAACTAATAATGGCTGTTTTAAATAAGTCGTGTCTACATGGTAGCCTTGTGGCAATGCTACAGGGTTATTGACCGGTCGCTGGGTGTGAGATTGCGGTGGCAATGATTGACCAGTATTCACAACAGCTTTAGCTTGCTGTGAATTTTTTTGTACTGCCGCTTGGGCAGTTGCTTTATCTTCTATTGACGTGGCAGGCTTTTCATGACAGCCAATCAGAAAAATGAGTAAAGTTCCAAGAAAAAAATGATGATTCATATAATTTAAGCGATTTATTTATTTTCGATGCCTCAGATTCTATCTTAAAAATTGCTTTTGTCAGGTCAAATGTCCTAAATTGAACATAGGTTGTATGATTGTAGATTCACATTTACTTAGCTTGATTGAACAGGTCGGTGGAGAATATCTTGAGTGTTTCAAATTCTGATCAAATTTTATCTGTTGTGATTACCGGTGGAACACGCGGAATTGGTTTAGGTTTAGCCGAGGCTTTCTTAAAGCTGGGTTGGTCCGTTATGATTTCAGCACGGAACAGTACACAACTCAATCAAGTGGTTGCTGATTTAGGGGCACATTATTCAGCTCAACGAATTTATGGCATATGTTGTGATGTAGCTCAGTATGAAGACCTGCAAAAGTTATGGAATGAAACAATTTTAAAACTTGGTCAGGTCAATGTCTGGATCAATAATGCAGGAACCAGCAATGCAGCAAGGGGCTTTACGGACATCACTCATACCGATATAGAAAATGTGGTTAAAACCAATGTACTTGGTACGATGCTAGGTTCACAAGTGGCGTTAAAAGGCATGACTCAACAGGGTTTTGGACAGATTTTTAACATGGAAGGATGGGGCAGTCGTGGAGAATGGAGTGCAGGGATGACGCCTTATGCAACCAGTAAGCGAGCAGTTGCCTATCTAAATTATGCGTTAAATAAAGAAGCCAAGAATAGTAATATTTTGATTGGAACACTCAGCCCCGGAATGGTGGCAACAGATCTGTTGATTTCTTCTTGGCAGCAGGGCGATGTTAAAAACTGGCATAAAATGAAATGGTTATTTATGTTTGTGATCGATCCACCTGAGCAAGTGTGTGGTTATTTGGCAAAACGTATCAGTCAGAATAATAAGCGCAATGCCCGTATTGTCTGGATGACACCGTGGCGTTTGTTGCTTCGTTTTTTTCAACCTTATTATTGGAAAAGAAATCCTGTGCAGGGGACGGCTTTGGATCAACTGAAAGATTAGTGTTTTGATTTAAATTTGAGGTTTATTAAAAAATAACTTTGCAAAAGCTTCATTCAGTAAGCGATATTTTGTCGCGCTCTAGGATGTTACTATAATCAAACTATTGAAAAACTCTTACAGTAAATATAATTTCCAGATCAATAAAATCAGGGTGATATAGATTGTTTGATGATCCAAAGCTTATACTGCTACGCTTTACATCTAAAGTTTAAATAGATTGAAGTTGGTGATGCTTCTCTTTTCAGAGATGAAAAGATACAAATAAATCATGATTAAGGTGCACTCACTATAAAAACAGTACCAAATAAAAAGAAGACCGAAGACCACCTTTGTATTTCGTATGACGAATGTCATAGTTCAGCAATCATCATTTTTTTGTCAGCAATGAAGCGCTTTTTTAGAATTGAAAACAATGAGTAGCAAATAGAGTTGTTTGTAGCTGTTATCAAAAAAGACTTGAATTAGAATGATAATATTTCTTATTATCTAATAAGACTTGTTGGTAAAACTTAAAAAAATTATTTACCAAAGTCGTGTCAAGCTCTGTAGCTGAATTACTTTTCCTATCACCAGAGCATTTATAAATAAAGCGTCTTACGCTAAAAATATTCGAATAATTAAGGGGTTTTTATGTTTTTAAAATATAGTTTTACAATAATGGGTTTATTTGTTTCAACAATACTGTGGGCTGGAGCAGATTGGGATTATAACAATTCCAGAGATTGGGCAAATACCAATCAAAAATATCAAGCATGTGCAGGCGTAAATCAATCTCCAATTGATATACGAGATACAGTAAGTGCTCATCTGCCACCATTGAAACTGAATTATCATACAACAGCAAAGTCCGTCCAAAATACGGGTCATACGATGCAGATTGACTTTAACAAAGGTGCTAGTCTGGAGTTAGACGGGCAGAATTTTTATCTGGAACAATTCCATGTACATAGTCCGAGTGAAAACAATATTAATGGTCAAAGCTATCCGATGGAACTGCACTTAGTGCATGCTTCAGAGCAAGGTGAGTTGGCGGTTATTGCATTAATGTTTCAACAAGGATTAGAAAATGAAAAACTCAATCATATTTGGAGTGTATTGCCTACAAAGTTGGGTGAAAGTAATCAGCTTTATTCCAAAAACAATGCTGACAGTTATTTACCTCAAAGGTTAGATTATTATCGTTTTAATGGTTCTTTAACGACACCACCATGTACAGAAGGTGTCAGATGGGTGGTGCTTAAAGAAATTCAGCAAGCATCAAGTGACCAGATCGGGGCATTTACGCAATTAATGGGACATCCGAATAATCGACCAATACAATCCATTGGTGCACGACTGATTTTAGAATAGTTTAGGATAAAAAGTAGATCATAGGATCTACTTTTTAATTCTTGTAGTGATCTGTATTCAGAATACTGACTCTATATAAATCAAGAAATTATTCAATTCAGTTTCATTGTTATGACAGGTGATCGCAATCATTTGTCATAATCATTGTGATAAACTCATTCAAAACAATGACAGACTTTATCGTGTATATTACAGATTTCATAAGTACCCAATCCATTGCCAAATTCATCTAGTTTGACGGCATATACAGTGATCCAAAGTAAGAATTCTGAAAATACAAAAACAATTTGCATAAGCAAATTTTTTAATGCCTTTTAATTCTTTTACAGGTCTACATTCAGCGAAAGAAAGAACGACCTTCATTACCGAAATTGGCTTACCTGTACCATTGAATAAAATATAGTTTAAAAATTTATGGAAGTTTAACCCCATAGTTTTGTTCGAATTTTAATATTTCTAACAGTGTCCTCGGATGATTGAAAGATAAATTTTGATTGATGAAATTTTGTTTAGATTGGGGAATAAGCATAATTATTCTAATCAAAAAAGAAGGAAGCTTGATTAAGCTTCCTTCTTTGAATGGAAAATTACAAGCTCAAATTAAAGCGCTGCAATCTGTTCCATATTGGCTTTAATCTTCGCCAACTGATCAGCAAACTCAGCAAGCTTGGCTTTTTCACCTTCAACCACCGCAGCTGGTGCCTTTGCCACAAAACCTTCATTGGCAAGTTTAGTCGCAATCTGATCATGTTGCTTTTGCACTTTGTCCAAGTCTTTTTGCAAACGACCCAGTTCAGCTTTAGGATCAATCAAGCCTTTCATTGGAACAAATACAGAAATACGACCCACCACAGAGGATGATGACAATGGCGGTTGCTCAGCATCGGTTAGGAACGTTATGCTTTCAACTTTAGCCAGTGCTTTAAACAACGGTTCAATACGTGCAATCTGCGCCTTTTCAGCATCTGTTGTGTTTTGCAGCAATACGGGTAACAGACGTGCATTACCTAAGCCCATTTCACCACGGATATTACGTACCGCACCAATCAAACCTTGCAATCCAAGCATGTCTGCTTCAGCCTGTTCATTGATCCGTTCAGGATTTGGCACAGGGTATTGCGCCAACATGATGGTTTCACCTTGAATACCAATCATTGGTGCAAGGGTTTGCCAAATTTCTTCAGTCAAAAATGGCATGATTGGATGCGCAAGACGTAAAGATGCTTCCATCACAGAAAGAAGAACACGGCGAACTTCTGCTTTACGCTCATTCGATACGTTTTCATCATTGAGTACAGGTTTAGTCAGTTCTACATACCAGTCACAGTATTCATTCCAGATGAACTCATAGATTGCTTGCGCAGCCAAATCCAAACGATAAGTCGCAAATGCCTGTTGGACAGCAGCTTCCGCTTTTTGTAAACGACTGACAATCCACTGTTCAGGAAGCTCCCACAGATCCTGACGGATTTCTTGACCAATTGGCTGTTGTTCACAGTTCATCATCACGAAACGAGTTGCATTCCAGATTTTGTTGGCAAAGTTACGGTAGCCTTCAACACGCTTCATGTCGAACTTGATGTCGCGACCCGTATTGGCTAAGGCGCAGAAAGTGAAACGGACTGCATCTGTACCGTAGGCTTGAATACCTTCCGGGAATTCTTTACGTGTTGATTTCTCGATCTTGGCAGCTTGTTTAGGGTTCATCAAACCTGTGGTACGTTTTTGTACTAAGGTTTCAAGATCTACACCATCGATCAAATCTAACGGATCAAGCACGTTCCCTTTAGATTTAGACATTTTTTGACCTTCACCGTCACGTACCAAACCATGAACATACACAGTTTTAAATGGAACTTGCGGTGTACCATCTTCATTTTTCATGAAGTGCATGGTCATCATGATCATTCGGGCAACCCAGAAGAAAATGATGTCAAAACCAGTGACCAAAACATCAGTAGGGTGGAAAGTATTTAAGAAATAGTTTTCTTTATCTTTCGCGTCATCGCCTGTCCAACCCAATGTTGAGAATGTCCAAAGACCTGAAGAGAACCATGTATCAAGTACATCTTCATCTTGGTTTAATTCAACATCAGCAGCGATATTGTTTTTCGTACGAACTTCTTCTTCTGAACGACCAACATAAATATTGCCTTCAGCATCATACCAAGCCGGAATACGGTGTCCCCACCAGAGTTGGCGTGAAATACACCAATCTTGAATGTTGTTCATCCAAGCCATATACATGTTGCTGTATTGCTCTGGAACGAATTTGATTTCGCCATCTTTTACTGCTTGGATCGCAGGTTCGGCAAGCGGCGCAATTTTGACATACCATTGATCTGTCAGTAACGGTTCAATAATGACGCCAGAACGGTCACCACGAGGTGGCTTCAATGTATAGGGTTGAATTTGTTCTAACCAACCTTCTACTTCAGCTTGCTCAACTAACTTTTTACGCGCAGCAAAACGTTCTAAACCAACATAGTCTACTGGTGCAGGAATCGTTTTGGAAATCGCTTCACCGGCTTTGGCAATGTATTCAAACTCAGCCAGAATTTCGGCATTTTTGTTGAAAATATTGATGATTGCGAGTTCGCAACGCTTGCCTACTTCATAGTCATTAAAGTCATGGGCAGGGGTGATTTTTACACAGCCTGTACCGAATTCTTTATCTACATATTCATCTTTGACAATCGCAACCGCACGACCTGTGATTGGCAAAATGATATTTTTACCCACGAGATGTGCATAACGTTCATCATCTGGTGCAACAGCAACAGCAGTATCGCCGAGTAAAGTTTCTGGACGTGTTGTTGCAACGACGATATAGTTTTTACCGTCGTGAGTGCGTAATGATTGATCTTCAAAGAAATATTTGAAGTGCCACAATGAACCCTGTTCTTCTTTATCAGACTCAACTTCTAAATCAGAAAGCGCGGTTTGTAGTTTTGGATCCCAGTTAACAAGACGTTTCCCACGATAAATCAAGCCTTGCTCATGCAGTTTTACAAAGACTTCTTTAACTGCATTGGATAAACCCTCATCCATGGTAAAGCGTTCACGTGACCAGTCTACAGATGAACCAAGACGGCGAATTTGACGGGTAATTGTGCCGCCAGATTGTTCTTTCCATTCCCAGATTTTATCAATGAATTTCTCACGACCAAGGTCATGACGGCTGATGTCTTGCGCAGCCAGTTGACGTTCAACCACCATCTGCGTCGCAATGCCAGCATGGTCTGTACCTGGCTGCCACAAGGTATTTTTACCAGACATGCGGTTATAGCGTGTCAATGCATCCATGATGGCATTGTTAAAACCATGACCCATGTGCAAGCTACCTGTGACGTTAGGTGGCGGAATCATGATACAGAATGAATCGCCTTTACGAGAAGGCTGAAAATAACCTTTCTCTTCCCAAGTCTTGTACCATTTTTTTTCGATCTCGGTAGGATCGTAGGTCGTAGCAATGTTTTGCGCTGAATCAGTCATAGTAAAACAGATCAAAAGTAAGTAAAAAATTGCATTCATTGTAGCAAATATTCTTCAGGAATGTTGAATCCTGTTGTGGAGTATTTACGAGGAATAAATGAAATATGAATAATCTCAATTTTGACTGTATTTTTTGCTATAAAATATGACAAATGTTGGAAAATAAAAGCTGTAACTCAGTCACATTTACAAATTGTTTTTTTAGCCATTTGATTTATTGGTATTATTTTATTGATTTATGACATTGCTGGCAGTAATTAAAGACAATGCAAGATTTTTGTGGTTTTGTTAAGATCAGATTTAGTCGGATAAAACAACAACAGGACATCGCGCAATGCAATATAAAATTGATTTATTGATCAAACAAGACACTTATCAAGAGTTGAAGACTATTACTCAAAATTTAAATAATGGGGAAAAGCGGGATTTGGCAAAACAATTGGGCAATGTATTTACGGATATGTCTTGCCAAGTATTAGATCAGGTTTTTGGCGCTTTACTCGAAGAGCAGCGTAATAACCCAACTTTAGATGCAACGGGTCAAAAAAAGCTGAAAGAGGCTGAACAGATTTTTTCTCAAATCGAAGGGGCTTTTAAAAAATATATGCCTTGGTCGATTTCATTTTTTAGTAATGATCGTTTAAAACCAGTTGCAAATCATATTCTTAAGAAGTTTGAGGATTCAGAGGCAAGTGAAGTGGTGATGTATTATCAATTGGATCGCCATCTTGGAGAAGAAGCAACGAGTAATATTCAGAAAGTGATTGCTGGTGACACGCATGCTTTACCTGCAACCTTAAAAAATCTAGTCAAAATCATTGATCTTGGCGTATCTGAATTTATTCGAGATCCTAAAACATTGCTAAAATTTAATTTTGTCGTTGATAAGACCTTAAATGGTGTCATCAATATGATTACCAGTACGGGTTATAAACGTTTAGAAAAAGTAGGTGAAGAATATAATCCAAGCAACCCTGAAAAAGCTCAACATTATGCGAAGCATTTTAGTAAGTTTTTGGTTGAGGCTTAAAGGCGAAACAAAGATGTCTGATTGATTTGACCTGCCTCGTGGTCTAATATTTATTCATCATATTCAAGAGCATGATTACATGGAAAGTTTAGATGGAAAGGTGGTTTGGATTACAGGTGCATCATCAGGCATTGGTAAAGCTTTAGCTGCTGAATGTGCGTTACAGGGTGCGCAAGTGATTTTAAGCGCAAGACGTCTGGAAGAGCTAGAAAAAGTTCGTGTAAGTCTGCTTCATCCAGATCATCATATTTCAATAGCCATGGATATTACCGATGAAGCACAAGTTCGTCATGCTTATGAACAGGTTCTTGACCAAAAAGGGCGTATAGATTTGTTGATTAATAATGCGGGTTTAAGTCAAAGAGCATTGATTACAGAAACCAGTATGCAAACTGAACGCGCTATCATGGAAATAGATTATTTTTCACAAGTTTTTTTGACCAAACTGGCATTGCCTACATTTATTGCTCAGAAATCGGGACGAATTGCCTATATCTCAAGTGTTGCGGGGCTGTTGGGAACACAATATCGTGCCACATACTCTGCAGCAAAGGCGGCTATCCATATGTGGGCAAACAGTCTACGAGCAGAAGTAGCGCAGGATGGCGTAAAAGTGTCGGTGATTTTCCCTGGTTTTGTCAAAACCAATGTTTCTTTTAATGCTTTAAATGGGGCAGGTAAGCCACAAGCACATCAAGATCAAGCAATTGAAAATGGTCTGGAGGCTGATGATTTTGCAAAGCAAACTGTTGCAGCGCTTTTAAACGGTGAAGAGTATATCGTGGTTGGTGGAGCCAAAGAAAAGTTGGGGGTATGGGTATCACGCTTATCTCCTGAAACCTTATATAAAATGATCCGTAAGATGAAAGTGAAATAATTAAATCCTTCATTTTATTATACAGAGGAAGCGATATATTTTATAAATGTATTCCTCTATTTGAGTGACCTGAAAATGTAGAACAAAGTATGAGAAAATCAATAAGAAATTTCTTTAAAATTATAAGCCTAAATTTCTTTATCAGTGGTGTAGCCTATGCAGGTTTTTGTGATGATTCCAACGTCATTACAAAGATATTAAAGCAAGCCAAAATCGCTAAGGTTGAACAGTCATTGCTCGACTGTAAATTAGATCCTGTTGATGATTCAAGGATGATTATGGCTTATGCATCATGGCTTTCGGTAAAAGGGCATCCCGAAGAGGGGGATTATGCTTTAGATTTAATTCAGTTTAACCCCCATAATTTAAAAGTTGTTGATCACTATCGTGTTGCAGATCGGTTGGTTTCTGATGCAATCAGTTTAGATTCAATAACATTGGATACAGCGAATTATAAAGTCACTGAATTAAATCGTGCTTTAGGGTTAAGATTAAATTATTCAGGACATTCACAACCCAATCCATTTTCTATGCAACTTTTAAATTTGTACGATTTGAAAAGTAAGAAACAAATATTGGACAGTTTGGTTGTGACCCGTGATCGTGCAGAAACAGATATGCATTGCAATGCAGATGCAGAAGAGCGTGCTTCCACACTTGTAATGCAAAGAAGTCAAACCAAAAAATATACGGATATTCTTGTCAACAGCAAAATTAAACGCTACCAGACGCAAGTGATCTCAGAAGAGTGCCAAGAGGTGAATCAACAATTCAGCCAGCAACGTTTCACTTTAAAATTTGATGGCAATCAATATCAAATTCCTAAAAATTTTAAAGATGAATATCAATATTAGCACCAATTAATATTCATTACTCAACATATACTCCAACCGTCTAATGACTCATACGAGTACTTTGATATCCAGAGAAATGAATGTTTTTTATAAGATTTTGATGATTCATTTATTTTATACTTTTGAATTAAAGATGGTTTTGCTATCGTGAGGCGATATGAATGTCGCGATGTTGAGCGGGGGATAGGATGTACTCCTCGCTCAAAGAAAGATTTTTGTCACTTTTCATCTCTGAAAAGTGGGGTATTGCCTGTGCAAAACGATTTAAACTTTGGATTTATTACGTGGCAGTGCAAGCTTAAAATCATTAAACAATACATTGATTACATTCACTTTAGTGATCAAGAGAAATGATATTTTTACTATATGAGTGTTTCAACAGATTCACTATATATTATCTAAGTTTTCTTAAATAGTATAATAACAAAGTAGATCTTGGTTTATCGTCTGCAGTTTTGGCTAACTGTTAAGGTACTTTGTTTAAATATTGAGATAGCAATTCAGCATTTTTTCCTCTTAACTGCCATGACATACAACGAACGCCCCCACCCATGTGGCAGACTTGTGCAGACTGAACAGGAATAACCGTACGCTTGGTCAGTTGACGAATCTGTTGTAGTGCAACAGCATCTTGCTTGATCCCGAATTGTGGAAAATAAATCCGTTCAGGGGTGACCAGCATATTGGTATATAAGCCACATGCTGAACCAAACTTTTCATCATAAATTAGACTACCATCATAGGGTGTTACAATTTCATGAATTTTGATATTTGGAATACCTCGTTTCAAATCAGCCTTGAGTTGTTTTGAATATTCTGGATCTTCTGGATAAGCGTTGATGATAACCGTGTCTTTTTCAATAAAGCTCACCACTCCGTCAGCATGTTCTAAGCCACCTTGTTCATCTGCATCAATAAATGCAATATGTTTTGCACCCGTCATTTGCATCAGTTTTTGCCGAGCAACAGATTCTGATAACTGATTATCAGATAAAAATTTAGTACTGATCACCACATTACCATGACCATCTTCAACCCAATTACCGCCATCATTCAGTAATGGCGTTTGGATAAATTGAAGTCCTGCTTTTTGACTATATGCTTTAAACTCAGACTGGACAGTATCGGAAATGGCTTGAGCTTTCTTGCCGCCACCTTGTCCTGCTGCCGTATAGCGGAAAAGAACAGGTTGAGCGGGATTGGCGCTACTGAAATCACGCATCCAAATATCGTGCATTGGTGCAATCGCAACATGCTGTTTTCCCAAAGCTTTGACATAGTCTGCATAAAGCTGCTGATCGGTTAAAATCAGAACATGATCACCATGTTGAATAATTTTTTTCGCATATTCGATGTGAAAATCAAAAATGTCATGGATAACTTTTGCATAATATTTATCCTTGCTTTGTGGTGAAGCAAGTACAATAAATTCTGCTTGAATGCTCAATGGAAGCATGGCGATCAATCCTATGCTGATTTGGAATGCTAGATTTTTCATACAGCCAAGCCTATGTGAATCATCAAGAAATTATTATTTTACAGTTCAATTTTGGATATCACAGCTGAATCAAGTATAGGATAATCATGATGTGGCTGGATGAAGAAAATCAAGATCATTCAGTTCGTCACAGACTAAAATGAATGATTCTTGATTGGTTTCATACTGTATTTATGTTGCTGTACCATAAGCAAATACTTCAACCATGCCGCCTTGCATGCCAAGTTCGGTCGTGCTTAGGCGTAAACCCATGATATGTGTTGATCCGATATTTTCAGCTTCTTGTTTTAAGCGCACGATGGCTTCACGCCGTGCACGATCAACCACAGTTTCATAAGTTGTTAAACGTCCACCAAAAAAATTCTGAATCTGTGCAATGATGTATTTAAAGTAATCATGAGAAATGACCACATTACTACTGATCAACTGCCCATAACGTTCAGACGTTTGGAACTTGTTGGTATCGATACGAATATGTGCAAGGCGCTGTTCTTTTTCCACCAATTCTTTGAGATGCTTTTGTTCAATGAATCGACCGAAGCCCCATCCTATAAAAAACAGAGCCAGCGTTAATCCGATTTTAAAAATTAAACCATCCATGTATGTTGCCTAATTTGAAAATGGGTCTGGAAGTTGTGTCTGGGTCGGCTCCACAATCACCGCTGTACCATAGACAAAAAGTTCTGACGCCCCTTGTGCTATATTGGACGTTGAAAAGCGAATTCCCACAATCGCATTGGCACCCAGCGCTTGTGCTTTTTCAATCATTCGATTCATAGCTTCTTGGCGCGATTCTTCCAAGAGTTCGGTATAGCCTTTCAGTTCACCCCCCACAATATTTTTTAAGCCGGCCATCAAATCACGCCCGACATGTTTACTTCGAACAGTGCTCCCGTAAACTACATCAAGTTGTTGCTTAATACTGTGGGCAGGGACGGTTTCCAAATTACTTAATTTCATTTTTTTCAATATTCAACAAAGATGATCTGTTTCCAACATAGGAAATTCTGCTTCAAAATGCAATAAAAAAAGCCCACCGTAGTGAGCTTTTATGATCAATTTGATTTGACCTACTTTTTGTCGTTAGGATGATATTTCAATTCAGACGAAGAAGCAGGTTGTGCAATTTGATCTGAGGTATTGGCTTTCAGACCACCACCTAAGGTTTTATACACTTCAATTTGATTGTTTAGATTGGCTTGTTCTAAAAGCAATAAACCTTGTTCAGCAGAGTATGAAGTACGTTGTGCATCTAATACCGATAAGAAACTGTCAATACCTGCGCGGAAGCGGGCATTTGAAAGTTTGTAAGTGGTATTGGTTGCATCCACTAAACGTTTCTGTGCAGAGAGACGATCACCAATATTCTGACGTGTCGCTAAAGCATCATTCACTTCACGGAAAGCAGATTGAATTGATTTTTCATAGTCAGATAACGCAATTTGTTGATCTGTTTCTGAAATTTTAATGTTCGCTTTACGTGTACCCCAATCCCACAGTGGAATATCAAGGCTAGGACCTAAAGACCAAACAAATGAACCAGATTTAAACAAATCACTTAAATCCGTCGACGCATAACCCGCAGAACCAGTCAAGCTGATGGTGGGGAATAAACGTGCTTTAGCAGCACCAATATTCGCACCCGCAGCTGAAAGTTTATATTCAGCTGCTTTAACATCAGGACGGTTGTTCAACAAGTCGCTTGGCAAGCCAGCAGCAAATGCTGAATTCGTGGTAATACGTGTTACACGTTGTTTAGGCAGCAAATTGTCAGGAACAGGTTGCCCAACAAGTAAGTTCAACAAGTTTTGAGCTTGAGCAATTTGTGTCTTATAGTTCGCAACATCATTTCGAGCAGTTTCAACGGAGATCTGTGCCTGACGAACAGGCACTTCACTGTCGATACCCACATCAAAACGTTTTTTGTTGAGATTGTAAGAATCGAGTTGAGCTTTGAGTGTTTGGTCAGCCAGTTTAAGTTGTGCTGTCGCAAAAGAATAATTTAACCAAGCCTGTGCGACTTGACCTATTAAGCTGATTTGCGTTGCATCACGTGCACTTGCAGTCGATAGATAAGTATCTAGTGCATTGTCTTTTAAACTTTTTACACGACCCCAAAAGTCCAACTCATAAGAAGTTACACCTAGACCAACATTATAACGTGTCTGAGCCCCCATACCTTGGTCTTGGCGTAAAACACCGCCACTTGCACCAATCGTAGGTAACTGATTATTTTCAGTGATTTGATAAGCTTGTTGTGCACGTTGAATATTCAATGTTGCTGTACGTAAATCACGGTTGTTGGCTAAAGCAAGATCAAGCACTTGAAGCAAGCGTTGATCTGCAAAAAACTCTTTATAGCCTTGTGAAGCAATGGACGTACCCGTGCCATTATCAATATAACTCGTAGGTATGTTCGCTTGAGCTACCGGTTCTGGGCCACGCATGCTTTGACAAGCTGTCAAAGCAAGCGCAAGTGCAGATACCGCAATGCTACGACCTGAAATAGACCATACGTTTTGCATCACGATTTATGCTCCTGAATATTTTGATTTTTAGGTTTGTACTTAAAGATACTACGAATCCATACGAAGAATACAGGAATAAAGAAGATACCTAAAAGTGTTGAACTAATCACACCACCCAACACACCATATCCGACTGAGTGTTGACTACCAGCGCCTGCACCTGTTGACAGAGCAAGAGGGAGTACACCGAAACCAAACGCTAAAGTTGTCATAATGATTGGACGTAAACGCATTTTTGCAGCATGCAATGTAGCTTCAAACAGCTCTTCGCCTTTTTCTTGCAACTCTTTCGCAAATTCTACAATCAAAATTGCATTCTTCGCAGACAAACCGATGACTGCAATGAGTGCCACTTGGAAGTAAATGTTATTGGAAAGATTTGGATCACCTTTAATGATCATACCGAAATAGGTCAATAACACCGCACCCAATACACCTAATGGAACTACAAGTAATACTGAGAATGGAATCGACCAGCTTTCATAGAGTGCTGCAAGACACAAGAATACAATCAATAAAGAAAGCGCATATAAGAATGGTGCTTGAGCGCCAGACTCACGTTCTTCTAATGATAAACCTGTCCATTCATAATCATAACCGGCTAAGCCCATAGATGGTAATTTGGCAATGATTTCTTCCATTGCTGCCATCGCATCACCGGAGCTGACACCAGGAGCAGGTGTACCTTGAATGTTGACTGAAGCAACACCATTGTAACGTTCTAGACGAGGGGAACCATAGGTCCATTTACCTGTTGCAAAAGCAGAGAATGGAACCATCTCTCCTTTGCTGTTACGCACATACCATTTGTTTAAGTCCTCAGGCATCATACGAGTGTTCGCATCACCTTGAACATAAACTTTCTTGACACGACCACGGTCAACGAAGTCATTGATATAAGAACCGCCCCAAGCCATGCTCATGGTTGAGTTGATGTCAGCAATGCTTACACCCATCGCACCTGCTTGCGCTTGGTCAATCGTGATTTGATATTGAGGTGTGTCTTCTTGACCATTTGGTCGTACACCGACAAGACGTTTGTCTTGTGATGCCATGCCTAAGATCGCATTACGTGCAGCAATCAGTTTGTCATGACCTTGACCACCTGGATCTTTTAACTGCAAGTTAAAACCAGCAGTCACACCCAATTCAGGCATTGCAGGCAATTGAAGTGGCATCACATATGACGCATCTTTGATGATCATGTTGAGTGCCATGCCACGTTGAATCACTGCACCAATCTGTTGTTCAGGCGTGCTTCGTTCTTCCCAGTCTTTTAATCGGATGAAAGCAAGACCCGCATTTTGCCCGACCCCTGTGAAAGAGAAACCCGCAACACTAAAGACAGATTGAACCGAATCTTTTTCTTTATTCAAGAAATAGTTGGTCATCGTGTCAATTGTTTTCCCTGTACGGTCCAAGGTTGCATTTGGGGGTAACTGTACCAAAGTCATTACAATACCCTGATCTTCTTCAGGTAAGAATGATGATGGCATTTTGATAAATACAGTAACCAATACACCGACAACGACTGCATAAATAATTCCAGAGAATATTTTATGATGCGTCATACGGTTTACGCCGTTTTGGTACTTTTCAGCAGTACGATCAAAAGCATTGTTGAACCAACGGAAGAAGCGAGCAAAGATGTTATTGCTTTGTTCTTTGTTCGGATCATGCTGTTTAAGAATCGTTGCACAAAGGGCAGGGGTAAATGTTAAAGCAACAATCAACGACAAGATCATTGCAGTTACCAATGTGATCGAGAATTGTCGATAAATTACACCTGTTGTACCGCCAAAGAACGCCATCGGAACGAATACAGCTGTCAATACAGAGGTAATACCAACCAATGCCCCAGAAATCTGTTTCATTGAAAGCTCTGTTGCAGTGACTGGATCCAAATGATCTTCCTGCATGACACGTTCAACGTTCTCAACGACCACGATCGCATCATCTACCAAGAGACCAATCGCCAGTACCATCGCAAACATGGTCAGTGTATTGATTGAGAATCCAAATAGGTTGATGATGGCAAAGGTACCCAATACAACCACTGGTACAGCCATTGTTGGAATAATCGTTGCACGCCAGTTCTGTAAGAACAGGAACATGACAAAGAATACAAGAATAACAGCTTCAATTAAGGTGTGGACTACACTTTCGATCGACAATTGAATGAATGGCGTTGTATCAAATGCCAATTCATCTTTCATGCCATCTGGGTAGTTCTTACGTAAATCAACTAAACGTGCTTCAACAGCTTTTGCTGTATCTAGTGCATTTGCACCTGTCGCAAGTTTAATTGCAACACCACCCGCAGGTTTACCATTGTATTTAGAATCAAATTGATAGTTGTCTGCACCTAATTCAACACGAGCAACATCACCTAAACGAACTTGAGCACCCTCACTGGTGTTCTTCAAGAAAATATTTCTGAATTGCTCAGGTGTCGTCAACATGCTTTGTGCATTGACAGTTGCATTGAGTACTTGTCCATCAACAGATGGTGCACCACCCAACTGACCTACAGCAACCTGTGAGTTTTGAGCACGAATTGCGGCAGCCACATCACTTGGTGTAAGCCCTAAACTGGTTAATTTTGCAGGATCAAGCCAAATACGCATCGCATAAGAACCACCAAACACTTGCACTTCACCTACACCTGCCACACGGCTTAGCGGTTCTGAAATATTCGAGTTTACATAGTCCTTAATGTCATTTGCAGAAAGACTGTCTTTTGTTGAATAGAATGCAAGTACCTGTAAGAAACTTGCGCCAGACTTGGTCACTTTTACCCCTTGACGTTGTACATCTTCAGGTAAAAGAGCAGTTGCTGACTGTAATTTATTTTGTACTTGAACTTGGGCGATATCGGGATCGACACCTTGTTCAAAGTTTATTTGGATGGAAGCCTGACCGTTCCCCGCACTGTTAGACGAGATGTAGCGTAAGCCATCCAAACCATTCATTTGTTGTTCGATAATCTGTGTAACTGTATTTTCAACAGTTTCAGCAGATGCACCTGGATATGTCGCAGAAATTGTGACAGTCGGTGGTGCAATCGTCGGATATTGTGCAATGGGCATTTTTGTCAGCGTGAGTACACCCGCTAACATAATGACGAGTGCAATTACCCATGCAAAAATCGGACGATGAATAAAGAATTGAGCCATTCAGTCTACCCCTTAAGCATGTGAAGTAGATTTTTGTTCACTGTTTTTTTCTTGCTGAGCCGCAGGTTGAGCAGCTGTTGCTGGTTTAGGCGCAGCTTGTCCAGGTTGAGCTTCAGCTTGTGGCTGATAAGGTTTAGCAACCACTTCCTGTTCAGGTTTAACTTTCGCGATACCATCAACAATGACTTTATCACCTGTATTTAAACCTTGAGTGACGATCCAGTCTTTACCATGAACGCCAGCGGTTGTGATTGGACGACTTTCAACCTGGCCTTTTGCATTGACAATCATTGCAATCGCTTGACCTGTTGGCGTACGAGTAATCGCAGCTTGTGGAACTAAGTAAGCATTCGGAATCACACCCTGTACGATTTGCGCATTGGCGAACATACCGGGTAACAACAAGTGATTTGGATTTGAGAACACAGCACGCAAGGTCACAGAACCTGTTTCCGGGTTTACACTTGCATCGGAAAATGCCAGATTTCCTTCAACTGGGTAATAACTACCATCCTCAAGTTTTAAGCGCACTTTTGTATTATTGCTACGATCAATGCTACCTTGACTCAATTGTTGACGTAGACGTAACAACTCAGCACTGGATTGGCTGATGTCTACATAAATTGGATCAAGCTGTTGAATCGTTACTAAAGCATTCGCCTGATTTGCTGTGACTAAAGCACCAGCCGTAACAGATGAACGCCCTGATTGACCGGAAATAGGCGAACGAACAGTTGAGTAGCCTAGGTCAATTTGCGCATTTTTAACAGTCGCATTTGAAGCAGCAATGTCTGCCTCAGCAAGTTTTATTTGGGCAAGTAAGTCATCATATTCTTGTTTAGACACTGCGTTAATGCCAACAAGTTGACGATAACGATTTGCTTTAACTTGTAATGAATTTAAATTCGCTTGCTGACGCACTAAAGCTGCTTTTGCATTGTCTAAGTTTGCACGGTTAACTCGCGAATCAATCTCGTAAAGAGGTTGACCCTCACGAACAAAACTGCCTTCTGTAAACAAACGTTTTAAAATCACACCATTTGTTTGCGGTCGAACTTCAGAGATTTGATAGGCTGAAGTACGACCAGAAAGTTCTACAGTCTGTTCAACGCTTTGTGGTTGAGCAACAATGACACCAACTTCAGTCGGCGGCATTTTTTGGGCAGCACCACCAGCTTCTTGTGCTGATTTAGGATCTTTGCTGCAACCTACAAGTGCAATACTTGTTGCGAGAGCACAAGCAGTAAGGGCAGGAGCCCAAAGCTTTGCCGACATCATTATTCCACCTCGTTTAGATTCTTATCTAAAAATAATTTGTTCTGACTTAACGTTTCTGGTGTCAATATGAACCATAAAACAGCAGCCCATATGAAACCTATACCCCATCCAGTGAGTACATCTGTTGGGAAATGTGCTCCCAGATAAATTCTAGAGACCCCCATGCTTAGAAACCATAAAAAGCCCCCCAGGCCAATCCATTTAACGTGGTGATGCTTTTGAAATATAAACATAATCGAACAACATACAATAGCAGCATAAATACTGTGAGCACTGGGAAATGAAGCACCATAGGTCTGCACCATTTGGTAGATTTCATCAGGTCGTGGGCGATTGACCAGATATTTAATTATCCAACCAATCGCTGAAGCACCAAGTAACCCAATACTGATCATCAGTAAGTTTGCATACTGTTTCAGGCGTATGAAATATATATTACACAGCCCTGCAATCACGATCATTGACGGTAAGCCGCCTAGGTAGGATAGGCCAAGCGCAATACCATTTAAAAAATCTAAACGGTGTGAACTCATCCATACAACACTTGATAAATCAAAGAGTTGTATTTGGTTAATGGTTAAACCAATACTCCCAATAAGTAAACTTATACAGCCAATAAGGAGCAATACATAAGGCATAAAATGACCTAGAGTATAAAAACATGTACGTTAAGTTTATTTAATGCACTGAAGTGTACTCGCCAGTACACTTTTTTTCAAGTGAGTAAAATTAGGTAATTTATACTAATTTCTTTTTGTAAAATATTTGACATTTTGCACAAAAAATAACAAAAAGTTTAGTGATTTAGTTTGTTTTGTGGAGTTGTTTCATCTTCAAGTTGTAAAGGTTGTTTAGGGGGCCAGAAAAAATCAATAGGACGTGTTGAAAAATGGGTAAATATAAGTTTTGCCAAAGGTTTCCATTGGGAAAAACGTACCTGTCTTGCTCTAAGTGCAACGATAATTGTTAAGCTAAAACTCACAAATAAGTTAGTTAAACCAATACATAAAACACCTAGAAAAGATACGATAATTAAACCAATATCCGGAGAACCATTAATTGTCATCAGACCTTGAATAAAGTTTGCAGATGCAAAAGCAATATGGCGAATATCCAGAGGTAAACCCAAGATAAAACCAATGGTCCCCATGCTTCCAAGCATGATTCCAAAGAGGAAATTACCTGCCAGTGCACCTAAATTACGTTCAACGTAATCCGCGAATTTATTGAGTCGTTCTTGTCCTAAAAGCTTCTTCCATTTGGCGTGGGCTTTTAGGCGTGGTCCAACCTTGCGATAAACCGACATATTATCGAAATATCCTGCAATTAATCCTGATAAAAATAAACAAACACCAGCGATTGCTGCATGTGGAATGGCAAGCGAGGTAAACGGATTTAAGCTATGCAGTAAGGTCGTGGCTTTTGCATGTGTGAGCAAAGGTTCATCCATTACCCATTGCCATAAATAGGTGATGAATGCAGCGGTGGGTATTGCAATCGAAATATTGCCTAAAATCGCAATGAACTGAGTACGAATAATATTAATAATCAGACCCGCAAGTTCTGCAATTTGTGCAGTTTTAGATCCTTTTTGATGCTGTACAGTTGATGCAAGTGCAGCAGCAGTCATTGCTGGTTGTTTAGTTGCAACCGTAAAATGCAAAACATGAATCAGAATAAAACCCAGTGAATAATTCATACTATAGAGAAAAGCATGCATAAAAGGGGCGAGCACTAAACGTGCAGAAAGGATTTTAAGCGTAGCCATTGTAGCAATGATAGCGCCTGCACCTGCAGCTGCCTGATACATGCCCAAGAAACCTTTTTTATCGGTGCTTACATAATGCTCACCCGTTTTACTGGCATTTTCTGTAACTTGTAGTGCAATCAATTCACTATTGGTTTTGAGTAAGTCGCGCACACTGGTTTCGCTATAATGCGCATCAACCAAGTCAGTAAGGAGTTCTCCACACAATGGATAACGAATCTGATCATCTTCGACCAAGAGATTCAATAACAGTTCAATACGATCCAAGCATTGTTCAAGGAGCGACAATAAATAGGTCAAACTCAGGCTGACACCAATCCGCTTAATTGCTCGACGAACCTTGAACACAACATCACGGCACTGTTCAATCATCACCAGAGCTTGGTCTGCATCTGGTGGAACAGTGACCGCATATTGATCCTGATCACGGTGTTGTTTTTTATATGCTTCTATAAATTCAACGATTTCACGGTTCTGAACCAAAAATGGAGATTCATATTCCTGTAATTCAGGATAAGCATTGATAAACTCAGGATATAAGCCAATGCCACTAATTCGGTAGGAGAGTACCGTAACGGCTTTAATAATATCGCGTTTGATGCCTAGTTTATCATTGCTATAGCGGTGTCCTTGATTGAGAAGTTGAAATAACTGTTTCCAATTTTCTGAATCAATATTCTCAAGCCAATATTTATCACTACGTTGATAAAAAACCTTACCGACTAAATCTTTCAGTTCAGTTTCATCAGGTAATAAAGGAAGAAAGTGTGCACCAATACGTTGCCCAAGCTGATTCCAGAAACCATCTAAGGATAATATGCCGCTGTCTGCATATAGTCCTGCTTGTTTGTAATGATTGACTAACTTTAGTAAGTAGCCTTGAAATGCTGAAGATGCGTTTGGTGTAATGAGTAAAGCTTGAATTAAAGCATTGAATTTATTTTCAATTTCTTCTAAATTTCTGGTGTCATTGGGTCTGATCCGTTTGACTAACTCAATTAAAATATCAGGATTTGGAACAACCTTGGGATCGTCAAGTTGTTCCTGCATAAGGAGGAAAAGATCATTAAAATGTATATGCATAAGCCTTGTTAATTCTATTGAATGCGATGTAAGGCAAGTTGCGCCAAGTTATACAATGCTTGACGGTATTCAGATTCAGGTAAATGACTCAGTGCTTGGATTGCAGCTTGTGTTTCTTCATTTGCACGGCGACTACAATAATCTAAAGCACCAGACGTTTGCACGATTTCAATCACACGTTCTAAATCTGCTGTCCCACCAGTTGCAATACTCTTACGAATAATTTCGTGTTCT
Organism: Acinetobacter nematophilus; assembly: GCF_026344175.1. Lineage (NCBI taxonomy): Bacteria > Pseudomonadati > Pseudomonadota > Gammaproteobacteria > Moraxellales > Moraxellaceae > Acinetobacter > Acinetobacter nematophilus. The sequence continues at coordinate 467,960 of NZ_JAPKMY010000001.1, read as the reverse complement.
TCGCCCTGTGTATTGGCTAAAGCAGAGATTAAAGGTAAAGTCGGTTTTCCTTCCATCAAATCATCACCAATATTTTTACCTAATGTTTCAGCATCAGAGGTATAGTCTAAAATATCATCAATGATTTGAAAGGCATTGCCAAAATGCCCAGCAAAAAGACGGAGAGGTTCGCGATATTCTGGTTGACCGGCAAGAATGGCAGCGCCTTCTGTTGCCAACTCAAATAAACGTGAAGTTTTACCGTGAATAATATCTAAATAAGTTTGCTCTGTGGTTTCAGGTTGATGTTGTGCTTGAAGTTGTAAAACTTCACCTTCAGCAATTTCACAGGTTCCTGTCGAAAAATCTTTCAACAATATCATATTGTCCAGATCAACCAACAAGTCAAAAGCACGTGAAATCAGGAAGTCGCCCACTAAAACTGCTGTTTGGTTATTCCATGTTGCATTTGCAGTCGGACGACCACGACGCAAACCTGACTCATCAACGACATCATCGTGAACCAATGTTGCTGTATGTAACATTTCAATAATGGCAGCCAGTTTACGATACGGTTCCATTTGTATATCGGTTGCACCGCAAGCTTTTGCTGCAAGTAAACACATAATGGGGCGCATACGTTTGCCACCTGCTTCAACCACATGTTTACTAACCGCCATCACTAAAGCAACTTTTGAGGTAATCCCTTCATTAATAAACTTGTCCATCGCAGCAAAGTCTGTTGCAACAGGAGCGAGAATATCTTGCTTAAAGTCGATGGTCATCGGGTGGGAGCCTCATGCAAATGCGTTTTAAGTCGTTAGTGTAACAATGAATATGTCTGAATGTTGCTTTTGGAAGCAGACATCGTGCCTGAATCTTAATGATTTGTTCTTTATTTGTCCAAAAAAGCATAAAACATTAAATATTCTGTACATTGTTGTTTTGAGCTACATAGTAGCGGATTTGTTTTAAAAATCTATTTCAATTTAATAAAAAAATTCACATATTCAAGGGATAAACATTAAAAAAATATGATTTTTGCGATTAATTTATAGGCAATGCTAATATTTGATGAAAATGACTTGTTGTTTAATTCATTATCACTTAAAATCTTTGCCCTTGTATAACCCCCAGTGGCGTTCGTTTTAAGATCGATATATTCCTTTATCGGCACGACGACACGGGCAAGTTGGAGTACGTTATGTACGCAGTAATCCAAAGCGGTGGTAAACAGCACCGTGTTGTTGAGGGTGAAACCCTTAAAGTTGAATTGTTGAAAGCTGAAACAGGCGCAACGATTACATTTGATGATGTATTAATGGTTGTGAATGGCGAAAGCATTCAAATCGGTGCTCCAGTTGTCGCTGGCGCAAAAGTAACTGCAGAAGTGGTTGGTCACGGTCGTCATGACAAAATCCGTATTGTTAAAATGCGTCGTCGTAAGCACTACCGTAAACAACAAGGTCACCGTCAATGGTTTACCGAGTTGAAAATTACTGCGATCGCAGGTTAATCACTAGGAGTATAGAGACATGGCAACTAAAAAAGCCGGTGGTTCGACTAAAAACGGTCGTGATTCGAACCCTAAAATGTTAGGTGTTAAAATGTACGGTGGTCAAGCTGTGACTGCTGGTAACATTATCGTTCGTCAACGTGGTACAGAATTCCACGCTGGTGCAAACGTAGGTATGGGTCGTGACCATACTTTATTTGCTACTGCTGATGGCGTAATCAAATTTGAAGTGAAAGGTCAGTTTGGCCGTCGCTATGTATCTGTTGAAGTGTAAGCTTTAATGGTTCGAAAAAGGCCCGCTTTATTGCGGGCTTTTTTATGTTCAAGAGTGTGTTTACATTAAATTTACTCTTCATCATGATGAATAATTTTCTACATATTGAACTAATAACAATACAAAACTTCTTATTTTCTCAATTATTACTGGGATGATTTAGTTTAAGATTAGGTCATCTAAATAACATTCTGCATGTGGTTTTATATGCAGACATAGCAAAGGTGAACATATGAATATGCTTCGTAAAACGATGGGTGCAGTAACCTTGGGTGCAGCACTGCTTGCACCCGTCATGAGCACAACAGTTTTTGCAGCGACTGCTGCGTCGGAGCAACAAGCGACAGCCAACCTTGTCAAACAGCTCAGTGGCGTAAAAAGCTTTACTGCAAATTTTGAACAAACCACCAAGGCAACACAAGCGGGTAAAGCTGCACAGAAAAAAGGCTTAACTGCCCAGCATATGAACCAGACCTTTAAAGGGGTGATGAAAGTAGAGCGCCCAGGAAAGTTCTATTGGGAAACGACAACGCCTGCAAAGCAGACGATCGTGACTGCTGGACGTACTGTATGGATTTATGATCCTGATTTACAACAAGCCGTTAGACAGAGCTTAGATGAGCAAGTGGCAAATACGCCTGCATTGCTATTAAGTGGAAATACCCAGCAGATTCAAAAAGCCTATCGAATCACTCAGCCTGATTCAGGTAAAACCTATTACACGCTTTATCCGAAGCAAAAAGATGGTGCTTTCCAAAGCCTGACGATTAGTTTTGGGGCTAAAAATGCTCCAACACTGATGATCTTGCAAGATTCATTGGGACAAACCACCACTGTACGTTTTAACAATGTCAATGTGAATGCCGCAATTCCTGCTTCAACCTTTAATTTTGTACCTCCTAAAGGTACAGATATTATTGATCAATAAGCAATTTTTTCAATAAAAAGCAATCAAATGGTTGCTTTTTATTTCTTCCCGCATGAACAACGTCAAAATAAATTGAGCTGTGACGACGCTGATAAAGTAGGCGTTAAAAACAATCTGATTTTTCTCTAATCTGGATCTGGATATAAAAATAAACTGTTTCGTCCAATAAAATATTAGTCATTAACAATTATGAATATTAATTTGAAATTTCTGGTTTTATGATAAAAGAAATCTTTAATTATGCTTTATGACATGGTAATGCAAGTGAATTTAAAAACAGGATTGGTCGTATCAGCACTATTTTCAGTCTTACTGATCGCTACAGGTTGTCAAGAAAAGCCTGCACCTCAAACAGAACAAACTGGGACAAGCACTGCAAAATCGACGCAAATTCCATTGATCCAAGCAAAGGTCCAACGTGTTGATGGTGTTAAAAAGCAGTTTTGTGATGAAGAGGGCTGCACTCAATATGATTTACAGAGCGTAAAAAGCAATGTCCCCTGGATTGATGAATATTTTCTCAATCGAATAAAAAAAGATGTGCCTGGTGCTTTTGAAAAAGATTCAGCGCATATTTCGGCTGAAAGTGAAGCTCAGACATCTCCAAAAGGTCTCAATCAAAATTCGATTTATGTCCGTTTTATATCACAACAAAATAATTTAGCCACTTTTGTGATTCAAACCTATACCTATGCCGCGGGTGCTGCACATGGAATGTATCATAATGAATACGTAACTTTTGATTTAAGCATGCAAAAACGTTTGGCACTGACTGATATTTTAAAACCGAATGTAGAATCCAAGGTGGCAGAACAACTTTACGATGCAAACTCTAATTGGTTGATTCAAAAAGATATTACACGCGATAAGTTGCAGTTGAGCGATAACTATTACTATGGCGTAAACGGCATTGTCTTTGTTTATCCATTATATGAGTTGACCTCGTATGCGGAAGGAATGCCGGAGTTAAAACTCCCATATCAAACGGCTAAAGATTTAATAAAACCCGAGTATCTACCAAGTTTACCTCAGGTTGAGCCTGTAGCAGAGCAAGCCGCAAAACCATAAATGTGTTGCCAAATCATACAATTCGCATTTGTGTAATACGCTGTCACTGTATTTTTTGCAGTGAAGCGCTTACACTATAGACAGTTTTTTTCTCACTTTAGATTGACTATGATCGACCCAAAATTAATCCGAAATAATATCGAGGCAGTTAATTTAGCCTTGGCAAAACGTGGTGTGCAACTGAATGTTGACGAATGGGCATCACTAGAAGCTCGCCGTAAAGAAATTCAGTCTAGAACTGAAAACTTACAAGCGGAACGTAATTCGGGTGCGAAACAAGTTGGTCAAATCAAAAAATCCGGTGGTGATGCTTCTGAAATCATGGCACGCATGGGTGCAATTGGTGATGAAATCAAAGCAGCTGAAGTGGAATTGAATGAACTTCAGACTGAACTTGAAGCAAAATTGATGTCTATTCCAAATTTACCCCATGAGTCTGTGCCAGAAGGCAAAGATGAAAGTGATAATGTGGAAATCCTGAAATGGGGCACACCGCGTCAATTTGATTTCGAAATCAAAGATCATACTGATCTTGGCGAAATGATGGGCGGTTTAGAGTTTGAAACAGCTACTAAACTAACGGGTACACGTTTTAGTGTGCTCAAAGGTCCTTTGGCGCGTTTACAACGTGCGTTAACCCAATTCATGCTGGATACTCATACACTTAAAAATGGTTATACCGAAGCTTATGTCCCTTATCTTGTAAACGCTGATTCACTGCGTGGAACAGGACAATTACCTAAATTTGAAGAAGACTTATTCAAATTACAGGGTGAGAAAGAATATTATCTGATTCCGACGGCTGAAGTTCCTGTAACCAATTTTGTTCGTAATGAAATCATTGATGCTGATCGCTTACCCTTGAAGTACGCAGCACATACACCATGTTTCCGTAGTGAAGCAGGTTCGTATGGTCGTGATACACGTGGATTGATTCGTCAGCATCAATTTGACAAAGTTGAAATGGTTCAAATCGTTAAACCTGAAGACTCAATGGATGCTTTAGAGGCTTTAACAGGTCATGCTGAAGGGATTTTACAGGCCTTGGGCTTGCCATATCGCAAGATTGTTTTATGTGGTGGCGATATGGGCTTTGGTGCATGCAAAACCTATGATTTAGAGGTTTGGGTACCAAGTCAAAATACTTACCGTGAGATTTCATCTTGTTCAAATATGTGGGATTTCCAAGCACGTCGTATGATGGCTCGTTATCGCACTGACCAAAAGAAAACTGAGTTGGTTCATACCTTGAATGGATCTGGTTTAGCTGTGGGTCGCACGTTGTTGGCGGTGATGGAAAATTACCAGCGTGCTGACGGCTCTATTGAGGTACCAGAAGTTTTACGTCCGTACATGGCTGGTGCAACATTCATCGATTAATGAATGTTTAGTCAATTAACTAGATCGTTTTGTGCATAAATATTGCTTGCTACAATCAGATTTGAACATTTGAGGAATGCTGTGGAAATTTTCCCAATTTCATTAAAATTACAGGGGCAACCTTGTCTGATTGTAGGCGGTGGGCGTATTGCTTATCGTAAAGCAATTTTATTGGCTAAAGCAGGTGCAATTATTCATGTAATTGCACCTAATATAGAATCTGATCTTTTGGATATTGTTCACTCAACTCATGGACAATATCATCCGGAAAAATTTGATTCACAAAATAACCTAAGTGGTTATCGTTTGGTCATTGCTGCAACCAATGATAGTACAGTCAATCAAGCTGTATTTGAAATTTGTGAAGATCTCAATATCTTGGTTAACAGTGTGGATGATCCTCCACACTGTCGCTTTATGGTACCCGCCATTATTGATCGCTCCCCAATGATTGTTTCGATTGCAACCAATGGTTCTTCTCCTGTTCTTTCCAGACAAATTCGTACGCAACTTGAAGCTGTAATTCCTCATGGTATGGGTAAACTTGCTGATTTTTCTGGGAAATGGCGTAAGGTGGTGAAAGAACACATTAGCAATCCAGATGAGCGCCGCATTTTTTGGGAAGATTTATATGCCAGTCCTTTAAAAGAACAGGTATTTAATGACAACTTGATTGAGGCAGATCATCTGATTGAACAAGCCTTAGACAAATGGCAAAAGCCGAAAGGCGAAGTATATTTGGTGGGTGCTGGTCCGGGAGATCCTGAGCTTTTGACGTTAAAAGCATTGAGACTGATGCAGCAATCGGATGTGGTGATTTATGACCGTTTGGTTTCAGCACCAATATTGGAATTATGCAGGCGTGATGCAGAAAAAATATACGTAGGTAAAGCACGATCCAATCATTCTGTACCTCAGGATGGAATTAATGCTTTATTGGTTAAATATGCCACTGAAGGTAAACGTGTATGTCGTTTGAAAGGTGGTGATCCGTTTATTTTTGGACGAGGCGGTGAGGAAATCCAAGAACTTTTCACTGCAAATATTGCATTTCAGGTTGTGCCTGGTGTAACAGCTGCTTCAGGTTGTTCTGCATATGCTGGGATTCCACTTACACACCGAGATTATGCACAGAGTGTACGGTTTTTGACGGGACATCTAAAAGAAGGTTCGCCTGAGTTACCATGGCATGAGTTGGTCTATGAAAACCAAACACTGGTTTTATATATGGGCTTGGTCGGCTTGGAAAAAATTTGTGAAAATCTGATTGCGCATGGTCAACGACCGAATATGCCAGTGGCTTTAATTTCTAAAGGTACAACACCTGAGCAAAAAGTTGTGGTGGGGACTTTGGCAGACATCGCATCAAAAGTTGAAGAAAACCATATTCAAGCCCCTACTTTGACCATTATTGGTGAAGTGGTGAGTTTGCGCGAACAATTACAGTGGCAATAAAATTTTTCTAATCCTTTACTGATGAAAAAGATATTCTCTTTTTAAAGTATTTGGGTTGGATTCTGAAAAGTAGAGATCTTCCGTGATTCATGTTGTTTTATACGAGCCTGAAATTCCTGCAAATACAGGGAATATCATTCGTTTATGTGCCAATACTGGTGCACAATTGCATCTTGTCAAACCTTTGGGTTTTGAGTTGGATGATAAGAAGTTGCGTCGTGCCGGGCTGGATTATCATGAATGGGCACATATGAAAGTTTGGGAAAACTTTACTGACTGTTTGGCGCATTTAAAGACGCAGGGGATCGATCTGGATGCGATTTATCCTTTGACTACCAAAGGCACTGAAACACCGCATACCTCGGATTTAAATCGACCTGTTGCTTTATTAATGGGACCAGAAACACGAGGTTTACCCGAAGATGTAAGAATGATGTTTTCTCAGCAACATTGGATTCGTTTACCTATGGCACCGAATTCACGTAGTTTAAATTTATCCAATGCGACGGCAGTCATTCTTTACGAAGCATGGCGCCAGCAAGGATTTAAAGAATTAAAATAACGCATTAGAAGCCTATCGAACCGATGGGCTTTTTAAGATGGATGATGAATTTAAAATGATTACTATTTGGAAAGCCCTACATAGCTTATTGATTCAGATCTAGGCACTCCTTTGTACTCTGTGATCAAGATATTCAGTTTAATTTTCTCTCCCTTTTTAAGTTCTGAGCGATTTGGATAATTTGCTAAATTCTCTTCTATAACTTGACCAATATAGTGTTGGCAGCCATGATCTGCACGCCCAGCTGCTTGTGCTTTTTTGACAACACCTTTGATGTGCATTGATGTTTCCTCAATCTCACCAAGTCCATCTCTATTGATATAAAGCGTACGAGTTGAGGTATTTTCTAAAAGTTTAACAATAAGATCACATGAGTTTTCATAAGATGCAAAAGTGAGATTGCTGATCGTGATCAAGATAGAGAAAAATATAATCTTCATTGTTGTTATTCCATTCAGCCTGCAATGTTGGAATTCTATTTAGGTTATATGTACCCGTGATGATGCAATTTAGGGATATATTGATGGTATTTAAGAGCATCATTTGTATTTTTGCAATACAGGTGACTTATATTATCGCTGGCTCAGTTTTTGCTTGAACTAAATCAAATTGCCTCTGCGCACGTATCACATGTTGCATATTCCCCTCAGCCCAGATTTTAAAAGATAGCGCAGTTTGAGCAAATTCACGCCCCAGTGTTGTTAAAGCATATTCAACTCGAATGACATTGTTTTCATGAATGGTGCGGGAAATAAAGCCGTCTCTTTCAAGAATTTTTAATTTCTGAGAAAGCACTTTCGGAGATATACCTGTGAGATTTTTTTTGAGTTCGTTGAAATGCTGAGATTGCTGATCGAGTTGATAGATGATCAATAAAATCCATTTATCTGCAAATTTTTCAAAAAAAGATCGTGCCGGGCAATCAGGATGAAAAATATTAAAATTGAATGCATTAGTCATAAAATCCATCCTCTGTGCAGGCATTTTAAAACAAAAAATTGACCAGTTACCAAGTAGTAACTAATTGATACTAGATTTCAAAAGTATATCATAAATTTATAGCGTTGAAACAGCCTGTGACTGAGTCAGTTGTTTTGACTGACCATATGATCTGAATGGGGATTGTTGCAATGAAAATTACAGATGCAGTCATTTTTATAACAGGTGCAAATCGAGGGTTAGGTTTAGCATTGGCACAAGAAGCTGTACGACGTGGTGCCCAAAAAGTATATGCAGGAATGCGTAATAGTGCAGACTTTAATGAACAGGGCATGATTCCGGTTATTGTGGATGTAACAGATCCTATTTCCATTCAAAATGCAGTAGCAGAATGTGGCGACGTTAATATTTTGGTGAACAATGCGGGAATTGCCCGTCTTAATCAAAGCCCAGTTGAAAGTAATGTTGTGGCAACAACACAAACTGTTTTAGAAACCAACTTATATGGGGTAATGAATACAACTCAGTATTTTTCCCCCATTCTTGAAAGTCAGTCTGAAAGTTATATCGTCAATATTCTTTCTGATGTGTCTTGGGAGCCAAGTACACTTTTGACCAGTTACGCAGTGTCTAAAGCTGCGGCCTGGTCGTTTACCAATTCAACTCGTCAATGGTTATCTCAATTTAATGTTCATGTGATGGGCGTACATGTGGGATTTATTGATACTGACTTAACCCAGACACTTGATATTCCTAAAATTTCTCCATCTACTGTGGCAAAACAGGTATTTGAGGGAATTGAAGACAATGCATTTGAAGTATTGGTGGGAGCATCCACACAGGCACTGAAAAAAGGTTTAACCGCAACATTACCCAGCTATATCAAATATTCAATTCAAAAGTGACATATACACGAGGATTTATCATGTCAAAAATTGCTGTCGTTTATTATTCAGGTTATGGTCATACTCAAGTGGTTGCAGAAACTTTCGCAACTGAAATTAATGCAACATTGATCCAAATTGATCAGGAAGGAAACATTCAAGATCAAGATTGGGACACTTTAGATGCTGCTGATGCAATTGTATTCGGTGCACCTACTTATATGGCAAATGCGCCATGGCAGTTCAAAAAATTTGCTGATGCATCTTCAAAGCGTTGGTTTACACGTGCTTGGAGTGACAAAATCTTTGGTGGTTTTACCAACAGTGCAAGTTTAAATGGTGATAAGCAAGTGACCTTAATTTCATTGCAAACGCTTGCATCTCAACATGGGGGGATTTGGGTGAGTCTAGGATTGTTGCCAGCCAATACAAAAGATGCGACACGTCAGGATGTGAATAATTTAGGTGGTTCTGTGGGCTTATTGGTTCAATCGCCATCTGATGCCAGTGTTGATGAAATTCCAAGTGGTGATTTGGAAACAGCAAAAGCCTATGCAAAACGTATTCAAGCCATTACGGATAAATTTATTGCATAATTCATGGTTTTATTTCTGGAACCCATCCAAAAAAACAAAGGCGCATTGAGCGCCTTTGTTTTTAGAACTTTGGAAATATTTGATTATTCATGCTCATTATGTTGCGGAGCAGGATAGCGGAAACCACGAGTTTTATATGCTAAATAGGCAACACCCAGTACAGCCCAAGCTAATCCAAGCTTTAATGCCATTTCATCAATTTCTAGCCACATTAAAAATACGCTGGCAAAACCAAGTGAAGGAATGACAACATAATTAATGATTTCTTTCAGTGATTTGGTTCTGCCATCGCGTAGTGCGTAGCGCGAAATCACTGAGAAATTCACAAAGCTAAATGCGGTCAAAGCACCAAAACTAATCAAGTTAACGATATGCTCAAGGTCTAGGAAACCCGCAGAGAGTGCAACTACGCCGACAATCAAAATATTATAGGTCGGGGTATGTAGTTTCGGGCTGATATGACCAAATACTTTTTTGTTGATTACCCCATCACGTCCCATCACATACATCAAGCGAGATACACCAGCATGTGCCGAAATTCCTGATGCAAGTACCGCAATCACAGCGAAATAAAGCACCAGCTTTTTAAATGCGATACCGGTGATTGCCGTGAGAAGTGTGGTATTGCCTAACGCTTCCAACATCACAGGTTGAGACTCATCCAATGGATTAAAGTAAATCGTTGCATTGCTCGGGAAAAATAGCTGGATAAAGTAAGTGCTCACAATAAAGATGATACCTGCAATTAAAGCAGTTGAAAAAATTGCTTTTGGCAAAGTTTTCTCGGCATCTTTGGTTTCTTCAGCCAGTGATGAAAGTGCATCAAATCCGGTGAACGAGAAGCACAGAATCGTTGCGCCTCCAATTAATGCACCAATGGTTGTCATTTCACTCCAAAAAGGAGCAAGTGACCATAATGCAGCTTTATCTGGATTTAATGTGCCATCAGCATAAACGCCTTGCGTGAGCAAGACATAAACTTCATAGACAAAATAGAAGATGATGCCTAACTGAACAACGACAATGGTACTGTTAAATCGTGCGACAAAACGAGAACCAAATAAGTTAATCACTGTCATAATGGCAGTCAACGCAATAACCCATATCCAGTTATTAACGTCTGGGAATAAAGCCCTTAAGTAAATATCCGCCAAAATAATATTGACGAGTGGAGATAATAAATAATCTAACCAAGATGACCAGCCGACCATAAAGCCGACATTGGGGTGGATTGATTTTTGTGCATAGGTATAAGCAGAACCTGAAGAAGGGTAACGCTTAATCATGTGACCATAGCTGATAGAGGTTAAAAGAATGGCAACAAGCGCAAAAATATATGAAGTTGGAACGTGTCCGTGACTTCCATCTGATACTAAACCGAATGTATCAAATAAGGTAAGTGGCTGAATATACGCTAGACCAATAATGATGATATGCCACAGCACAAGATTTTTTTTCAGTTTGGCTGCGGATTGGGTCCCAGTGATATCTGTCAACGGCGTTATCCTCTTAATCGTTGATCAAGGATCAGTCATATTTATAAGGATCGTTTGAGACGAACGATCCCCCCTAAAGAATAAAACAAAAGTGCGCCAATCTACTCTAAAAAGGCAGCATTTGTCAGTAACTTTGTTTGCTTTTTTAGCAGAAAACATGCCATCTTGATTAAAAAATAGCTGACTGACCATTCTGCAAGATAAAAGCCCGATGTTTAGATAAACATCAGGCCAATTCATATGTGTATATTGTCTTAATTTTAAACAATTACCAAGCTTTTTCTAAGATAGATTTCAAATCTTTCAAGGTTGCTTCTTTAGGGTTAAAAATAATGGATCCATCATTGAGTGCTTTATCTGCAATTTCTTCAAATTGTGATTGAGTGACTTTACCTGTCTCACTGAGTGTACGTGGTAATTTGGTCAGACTGTTAATGCGATCACGCATTGTTTTCAACATCTCTATGGCTTTATCGGCGCGTTGGTTGGCAGGTGTTTGTGCATAAATATCAGCGCCAGCAAGTGGTAGTAATAGATCAGCGATTTTGTCACCATTCACTTCTTTATTGTATTCCAGTACATAAGGGAGGAATAAGTTCATACATAAACCATGTGGTAAGTGAGCGACGGCACCTAAAGCATGACCCAGTGAATGAACAATACCAACCATAGAGTTGGAAAATGCGATTCCGGCCATAGTCGATGCTTGTGCAAGTTCTAAGCGCCCGTTGGCATCACTTGGATTATCCAGTACATCAAACAGACTCTTGCTGATTTTTTTGATCGCAGCTGTAGCATAGGCATCTGAGATCGGATTGGCCGCGATACAGGTATAGGCTTCAATCGCATGTGTCATGGCATCCATTGCCGTCATTGCCGTCAAATGCGGTGGCAAGGTCTGAGTCATTCTTGGGTCAAGAATAGCCGCATGTGGCATTAAGTAATTAGATGCAAAAGCCAGTTTTACATTTTTTTGATTATCCGATACGACAGCTGCAAGTGTCACCTCTGAACCGGTACCTGATGTCGTCGGGATCACGAAAAAAGGTTTAAGTGGGCGAGGGAGGTTATGTGCACCTGAGTACTTTAATAAATCATCACCACCTTCGGATACAAGAATATTGGCAGTCTTGGATGTATCAATGACTGAACCCCCACCCACTGCAATAATCGCATCACAATTATTTTCGCGATAGGCCTGAGCCGCAGCTCGCACAGTTTCTAGGCTAGAGTCGGGAGGTACATCATCAAAGATTACACCAATTTTAATCTCAGTAGATTCAAAGGCTGCTTCAATTGGTGCCAAGAGTTGATTGGCGCGAACACCTTTGTCAGTAATGATCATCGGGCGTTTAGCGCCTAATGCGGCAAGTTCAAATGGAATGTGCTCAAGCGCAGCATGACCTGCAATCACTTTTACAGGGCAGAAAAATTCGTAATATGGTTTTGACATGGGTTAAGCGCTCCCTTTTAAATATGATTGGGCAACTTTGAGATAAATATTCGCTGCGCCAGCTAATTTTTCTTTTAAAGTTAATTCTGAAGGATATTCTTTGACCGCAAGTTCTGCGACCAGTTTTGGTAAGATCAATGCTTCCATCTTGTTTAGGCAACGCACTAAACGGATCGCATAAGATACATCACCATCTGCAATCATACGGTCATTGGCAAAAGCTTGCGCTGTACTTTCTTGGAATGAAAAGACCAGGAAAGCATGATGAACATGCTTAAAAATAATCGAAAGATCAGGTTTATGATCTAATGATTTGACCAATTCAAGCTGTTGTTTTTGATTCACCTTGGCAATAAAAGAAGCGCCATTTGGAAAAACTTTCATCGATAATGTAAAACCAACAGGGAGTACAGATACTTCATGTTTAATTTCATCATCAACTTGACTCGCCATCACTAAACCTCTGCCAATCACATCCATCATGAGTTTGACATAGGCTTGTTCCAAAGCGGGTTTGATAGATTTACTTGAAATCACTCGCTAATCCCTTATTCAGTTGCATTTTGTTTTAGAGTAATTACTCTAATTTGTTTTTGGGGAAAAAGAAAGTGATTTATTTACATGTGACTGCATCGTCACTTGAGTTTTTGTCAATGATTTCGATCTCACTAAAGTAATTGCTTCGTTGAAAATACTCAACCACATCTTGAGACAATTGATTGTAATCTGGATAATTCTGAACTAAATCACAAACCCGTACCATTTCTAAACCGGAATAGCCACAGGGATTGATGGTATGAAAACCCTCTAAATTACAGTCAATATTTAAAGCTAAACCGTGATAGCTCCGTCCTCTGCGGATTTTAAAACCTAAAGAACCAATTTTCCTTTCATTGACATACACCCCGGGTGCATCAGGTTTGGCATAGGCTTCAACTTGATATTTCTTAAGCAAATCAATCATCAGATTTTCTGCATAAGTCACGAGTGTGCGGACATTCCATTTCAAACGGTTCAAATCAAACATGAAGTAAATCACCATTTGACCTGGTCCATGCCAAGTTACTTGTCCGCCACGATCTGATTGCACGACTGGAATATCCGTATGCATTAAGATGTGTTCTGGTTTACCTGCCTGTCCCTGAGTAAGTACGTCAGGATGTTGGAGAATCCAAAGCTGATCAGGTGAGTGTTCATCACGTTGCTCAGTAAAAGATTTCATTTCTTGAAAACGTTCTGAATAAGAACTTAATTCTTGATACTGGCGAATAATCAGGCGAGGTTTTAGAACAGCATCGTTCACTGATATGTATCCTTGAGAGAAGGGCGGATTCATGAATTATAAAGAAATTTATCCAATAAAAGTGAAAGCTGTTGCTGAACTTTTACAAATAACTGCTCGTCCAATATATTGAAGATAATGAATCGGCATAAAAAACACGCCATATAGGCGTGTTCCTTATTGTTTGTCAAATTACAATGCTGTACGGATATGTTCGCAAGCTGCAAGGTCAGCATATAATGCATGCACTTGTTCAAGCTCATCAAAACGCAACTGAGCAGTAATTGAATGATATTTACCTGTACGCGATGGTTGTACAACGAGGGTTGCTTCATCAAATTCCGGAAAATGTTTAACCAAAATTTCGACGACAGCACCACGTAATTCTTCACCCGCATTACCAATCAATTTAATTGGGTAATCCATTGGAAAAACCCAAAGATGTTCTTGTAATTCGCGAGATGGAGTGCGGTCTAACATTTTTTCACCTCTAATTTATCAACAATGCCTGCAACAGTGCAGGCATTGTGTTTGTCTTAAATACTTAATGGGGTTACTCGATTAATTTTCAAGTCCCAACAGCATTCATAGATCAAGCATTGAAATCAGTCATTTTCAAGGAATGAACGCAAATGTTCAGAACGTGATGGATGACGCAGTTTACGTAAAGCTTTTGCTTCAATCTGACGAATACGCTCACGTGTTACATCAAACTGTTTACCAACTTCTTCCAGAGTATGGTCTGTTGGCATATCAATACCAAAACGCATTTTCAAAACTTTGGCTTCACGTTCAGTCAGGTTTTCAAGCACTTCACGCGTTGCTTCTTTTAAGCCTTCTGAAGTTGCAGCATCAACAGGTGAGGTGATGTTGCTGTCTTCAATGAAATCTCCAAGATGTGAATCTTCATCATCACCGATCGGCGTTTCCATGGAAATTGGCTCTTTGGCAATTTTGAGGACTTTACGCACTTTAACTTCGTCCATCTCCAAACGCTCACCTAATTCTTCAGGAGTAGGTTCACGTCCCATTTCTTGAAGTAATTGACGAGATACACGGTTGATCTTGTTGATCGTCTCGATCATGTGCACAGGAATACGGATTGTACGTGCTTGGTCTGCAATAGAACGAGTAATCGCCTGACGAATCCACCAAGTCGCATAAGTCGAGAATTTATAACCACGACGATATTCAAACTTGTCTACTGCTTTCATCAAGCCAATATTACCTTCTTGAATCAAATCGAGGAATTGCAGACCACGGTTGGTATATTTTTTCGCAATCGAAATTACCAAACGTAAGTTTGCTTCCACCATTTCTTTCTTGGCACGACGAGCTTTCGCTTCACCAATCGCCATACGTTTGGAAATATCTTTAATTTCTTTGACGTTTAGATTAAGTTCTTTCTCGATGTCTGCAATTTTTTGTTGAAATGCCAATACATCTGGGCGAACTTTTTCTAAATAAGCTTTCATCTCAGCAGGCGCTTTGGCAATTTGCTCGTCCAACCATGCTGGATTTGATTCTTGACCAGGGAATGATGTACGGAATTGCGTACGATCCATACGTCCACGGCGAACTGCATAGCGCATCACTTCACGTTCAGAGGTACGAATCTGCTCGTGTGTACCACGAATCATTTCGGAGATAATGTCAAACAAACGTGGTGTGAATTTGAACATCATAAATACAGTGGCAAGTGCTTCCATTGCTTCAACACCTTGAGCGCTATTGCGACCATGTTGAGCAATCGTTGCTTTTGCCGTATTCCAAACTGCTTCTAATTCATCAAAACGAACTTTGGCAATTTCAGGGTCCGGACCAGACTCACCTTCAGAATCATCATCTCCTTCTGACTCTTCATCTTCGTCATCATCATCCAGTTTAACTTCTTTGGTTGGTTTGGTTGATGAAGTGCTTTCATCATCAACTAAATCTTCTGACTCATCTTCTAGAACTTCAGGAATCTCTTCATCTGTTTCAGGATCTAAATAACCTGAAAGAATATCGGCAAGGCGACGTTCACCTGCTTCATAATCTTTATATTCTTGTAGTACAACTTCTACTGCATTTGGCCAGTAAGCGATGGAATGTAAAACATCACGAATCCCTTCTTCGATACGTTTAGCAATGCTGATTTCGCCTTCACGTGTAAGAAGTTCAACAGTACCCATTTCACGCATATACATACGTACAGGGTCAGTGGTACGACCAGGTTCATTTTCTACAGAGGCAAGTACAGCAGCAGCTTCTTCTTCTGCAACTTCATCGCCAGCTTCGCTATTCCCATCAAACATTGCATCGTCAGTTTCTGGTGCACGTTCATGAACAGGAATACCGACGTCTTGAAGCATTTGAATAATGTCTTCAATCTGTTCGCTTTCTGTGATTGAGTCTGGGAGATGATCGTTAACCTCAGCGTAGGTTAAGTAACCTTGTTCTTTGCCTCGGCTAATAAGAGCCGCTACTTGTGAAGTAGGGGAATGCATTTCGCTCATCTTTACTCTCTTCTCGTTGAATCTGTGGCAGTGAAAAACCGTGCATGATAGCACAATCTGTTAATATATAGATGTGAATAGCTCAGCTATCCCATCAGAAAACCCGTCAAGAATGGTCTGATAGAATGTTTAGAATTCAAATTCAATCAATTAGGTGGGGCTGAAATTGTTATTTTCAAGATCATCCCGTGCGTTTTTTGTCCGAATTTATCGAAAAACAGCAAGACGCAGGGTGGATTATATCATTGCATAAAATAGGGCTTAAAAAAAGCCCAATTTGGTCGATGAATGCAAAAAAAATAAAAAAAACTTGACAAGTTTTCTGAAGACAGATAAATAGCGCCTAGACCCATTCACTTTTTTTCATTATGAGGTAGTTTTAGTGTCTTCTACAGATTTTGAACTAGATGATAACTACGGTGATGATGATGTTAGTTTTGATGAGTCATCAAGCAAAATTAGCGCCAAAGAATCTTTAGAAAAGCGACGTTTGATCGATGATTTACTTGCACAGCGTCGTTTGGAAAAAGATCTAAAAGATTTTGATTATGACATTGATGACGACGACGATTTTGATGATGAAGATTAAAAATTCATTGGGCATAGGCTTGGAAAATGCT
Organism: Acinetobacter nematophilus; assembly: GCF_026344175.1. Classification (NCBI taxonomy): domain Bacteria; kingdom Pseudomonadati; phylum Pseudomonadota; class Gammaproteobacteria; order Moraxellales; family Moraxellaceae; genus Acinetobacter; species Acinetobacter nematophilus. The sequence continues at coordinate 451,030 of NZ_JAPKMY010000001.1, read as the reverse complement.
ATGCTTAAATCTGATCAAAGTTTATTGGAAACAAAATGAGTGCTTTAGATTTAGACCTGCTGAGCGATTATCTAGATGGTGACCAAAACGAATTTGGTCTAGATTTCGCAGCGACTCACGGTTTCTTGTGCGCAACTGCAGTTGGACCTCGTTTTGATCAATGGCTAGATGAGTTGTTTGATAACAATCAAAAGAAAGTTCCAGCTGAAATTATTGCACAAATCAAAGCATGGCTTGAAGCGATTCGTCAGAACTTGGCCAACGAAGAAGGAATTGAGTTTCCTTTTGAAATTGAAGAAGCAGACGTAGAGTCTAGTTTAGGGGATTGGAGCGTAGGTTTTGTAGACGCAATGTTCCTGAATGAAGATGCTTGGTTTGCACCAGAATATGAAGAGCAAATTGTAGATTTAACACTGCCGATGATGGTATTTAGTGGTGTTGATGATGAAGATCCTCAAATGGAATCATTCCGCCGTAATGGACAGTTGATGGATGAAATTGCTGAAGAAATTCCAGAAAACCTTAATGAGATTTACTTGATGTATCATACACCAAGTTAATCGACTCAGATAAAAAAAGCCTGCTTTCTCCAGAGAAAGCAGGCTTTTTTTGTTTTGTCTATAACACACGGATATGGACATATTGAAGGATGTAAATTTGAATGATATCTGCTTATTTACACCATATTTTTTATATTACGGTTGTCGATCTGCAATTTTCTTTAAATTTTCATGAATTTTAAAAATCACAATCAGCAATTCAGAGTAAACCCGAACAGCCAGACCACCAAAGACAATGATCAGTACTGCTGAAATCAAACGGCTAAAAAATCCTGAATATGCGCCATAGCCAAAACCAAACAGTGTCGTCAAAGCAGCGATCACGACACCAATCAATCCGAGCCAATATAATACTGTGACAATTTTAGGGGTAAGCATGTCGTTGAGGGTGAATAAATTATTCATATATTAAGTACCTGTTATATTCTTCATTCAATGTTGTAGGTGCATTGGTTTGTAAATGATTAAAATTTGCACTTTTGATATTAAATGAGATTTATTACATAATCAATCTTGCAAATAAAACAGGTTGAATTTCCTCCCAGTTTCTATTGTTCACATACAAATGATTTTTGAGGTATTTAAGACAGACTAATTTCTCTCAAAAATCATGATATCCGAATGATTTTTTCGAAATTTAGAACTTCGCGAAAAGTAAGCTGCAACCTAAAATGAATAATAAAATCCCAATAATCTGATTGATGATAATTTCATGATCTAAAATTTTATTGCGGATTGTAGGGTGAGCGCAAAATAGGGCAATAAGTGCGAACCAAATAAAATGGCTGATTGAAATGAACGCGCCATAGGACACTAATTTCAGCGTGGAGTTACCCACTGTAGTCATCAATTGTGCAAATAAACTGACGACAAACAGGGTTGTTTTGGGGTTCAGACTATTGGTTAAAAAACCATGTCGAAACGCCTGCCAAGCAGTGATGCCTACACCATTTTCATCCAACTGTACTTTGTTTTGGGTGAAGGTTTTGTATCCCAGATAAATCAAATAACCTGCACCAATATATTGAATCATTTGCAAGAGATAAGGCATATGATTTTTTAAAAAACCGAGTCCCAGTAGACTATATGCCACATGAATCCAGACACCGCCTGCAATTCCCAGTGCCGTACTTAATCCAATTTTACGACCATATAAATAACTGTTACGCGTCACTATGGCAAAGTCAGCACCTGGGCTAATAACAGCCAAACAAGTGATTAAGATGACGGCAATCATTTCATTCACTCATGTATTCCTTATTTAGAAAATAAATTATTGTGTATATTTTTCATATATTTGATTTGGAAAAAATCAACAATAATTTTTGACTATCTATGAGTTTTTGGAATAAATATAAGAGTGGTTGAATTTCTTCAAGTTTATTTGCCAATTGCTAAGTTTATCTTTGTTATGGCTGTAAAGATTGAGATCAAGTGATTAAATCATCGCCATTTTAAAGATCTTGAGGGGGAGCTGGAGTTTGAATATTTTTTAGAAAGGCATGTGAACAATTATTTTGAAATTGAATTCAAGTATTTTATAGGTGCAAAGTAGGAAATGTACTGACTTGATGTAAGGAATGGATGGGTGATCAGCATCGTGCTTCTCCATTTATATGCTCTAAATTTTCAGATTTGATATCCTTGACTGTACTGACTTAGCTCTTTTTGAGTCTTCGATATAGCCAATACATGATGAAAATTACCACAATGAAAATAATCACATAGCTCACCTGACTGAAAATCTGTTGCATCAAGGCAGTATTGTTTCCAAAGTAATAGCCGACTGCAGCAAGGAAACTGGTCCAGATGACAGTGCCCAGACTGCTGTACAGCATAAACTTCCAGAAGGGCATATGACTCATACCTGCTGGAATACTAATCAAAGAGCGCACAGCTGGAATCATCCGCCCAAAAAAGACCACATTGTGACCATACTTCTCAAACCAGTCTAAAGCCTTTTTAACGTCTTCTGTCTTGATAAAGAGATATTTTCCATAGCGATCTATCCAATCAAAAATTTTTTGATTGGGAATCTTATACCCGATCCAATATAACAAGGCTGCTGCAACAAGTGAGCCTATACTTCCTGCAATAATGACACCTGATAGGAGCAACTGTCCTTGAGATGCGGTAAATCCAGCAGATGGCATAATAATTTCAGAAGGAATAGGAGGGAAAACATTGTCTAAAAACATCAGCAGAGCAATACCGAAGTAACCCAGTTGCTCCATGATCGCAATAATCCAATCAGTCATTTTATATATAAAAATAGGCAGTTATAAACATACTATTGTGTACATTTCAGAAAATATAGTAGGGATTTGTTGTGCTTTAAACTGTTGTGATTAAATCATCAAAAAGCGTATAGAAAAATTTTTTTATAAATTTTAAATCTGATACACGACAGCTGACAGATATTTCAAAAAAAGCCGCAGTGGATTAACTACGGCTTTCTGTGGTGGAGTGTTCTAAAATTAAAGACGTTTGCGCTTTGCTGCAATAATTTGAGATTGGCGCATTCGGAAACCTTCTTTTTGCTTCTCAGATGTTTTGTCAATGCAGTATTTACATGATACACCGTGCTCATAACTTGGAAGAGCAGCTTCTTCTGGAATCAATGGCCAACCGCAAGCGTGACATTTAATATTTTCACCTTCTTGCATGCCATGTGTGACAGCAGTACGACCATCAAATACGAAGCATTCACCTTCCCACATGCTTTCATCAGCAGGGGTTTCTTCAAGATATTTTAAAATACCGCCTTTAAGATGATACACCTCGTTAAAACCTTCTTGTAAAAGCAGGGAAGTCGATTTTTCACAACGAATTCCACCAGTACAGAACATCGCAATTTTTTTGTCTTTATGCTGTTCTAACTCTTTTTTTACGTAGTCTGGAAATTCTCGGAAAGTCTCTGTCTTTGGATCTATGGCACCTTTGAATGTACCCGCCTTATATTCATAATCATTGCGTGTATCAATTAAAATGACATCATCACGAGCAATCAATTCATTCCATTCTTTAGGATCTAAATAGTGACCCACTAGATCACGTGGTTTGACTTCTACACCCAGTGTGACAATTTCTTTTTTAAGTTTAATTTTCATTTTACGGAACGGTTTTTCGGCACTATGGGATTCTTTGTATTCCATCGTGCTGAAACCTTGATCTAACAGGAATTGATGAATTGTATCAATCGCTTGACGGTCACCAGCAACTGTTCCGTTGATTCCTTCATCCGCTACAATAAGAGTACCACACAGGTTGATTGTTTTTACCAACTCTAAGAGACGCTGTTGAAGATCAGCAGGATCTTGAACTTCTTTGAATTGATAAAGTGCGGCAACAACCCAACCAGAGGTCGCTTGCTGTTCTACAGGTGCAAGCTGTTCTACAGTAGCGTTCATGGAGTACTCCAAATATAAAATAGGACAAAATTAAAGGCGGCTATTTTAACGTGATTTGCCGGAATTTGCGAGAAAACCCTAGTGTTTGTAGTGCTTTTTTATTCCATGAGAAAAATATGGGTTTTTATACTAAATCTAGTGCTTTAAAATAACCTATATACAATATATAGTATTGCGGAATGATGGTTTTATGCTGGAATTTGCGCAGTTTTGTGGATATAAGGAGTATATTTTGAGTAATGAGCGTCGAATACCAACTTTAACACCATGCGCTGGTCGTTGCTCAACGGTATTTGGTGATTCTGTATGTCGTGGTTGCCGTCGCTTTAATCACGAAGTCATTCAATGGAATACATATAATTCTGATCAACGGTTAGCGGTTTGGAAACGCTTAGATGCGCAGTTAGACCAGATTTTGGTTCCAATGCTTCCGCTTGCGGATTTAAGGCATATAGAAGGTTTTATTCAAGCTAAGCGCATTCGTGTACTCGATTCGGCTTCAAAGGGTCGTAAGCTATATCATGCTTTAAAACTTTGTGAAAAAAATAAACATCTGGCTGAGGAAAGTGGTTTAGGCATTCAGCCTAAGCAGGTTAAGCCATTATGGGATGAGTTTGAGCGCCGTGTGTTGGCTTTGGCAAAAGCAAGCTATGATTTTGCCTGGTTGCGTGCAGATGGTATTCGACAAAGTATTTTGCATTTGGAAGATGTTTAGATCTTTTCGCTATATATTTTAAAAATAAATCAAAGTGATAAAAAAATCCCAATTCAATCATGTGAATTGGGATTTTTAAATGCAAATTACATTGTCAGTAAATTTCTAAATATTATGTTTGAGGCGGTATTGAACCAATTCCTCGATGGTAATGACAGTCAAATGGTGTGTCTGAGCATAAGCAAGCACTTGAATTCCCGCAGCCATTGTTCCATCCGGATTAGTGACTTCACATAGTACGCCAGCCGGTTTTAGACCCGCCATACGAGCCAAATCAATTGAACCCTCAGTATGACCACGTCGTGTCAATACACCTCCATCGCGACCACGTAATGGGAAAATATGACCGGGACGGTTTAAATCACTTGCTACCGCTCCTGTTTTAATCGCAGCATGAATTGTGGTGGTGCGGTCTTTTGCTGAAACGCCTGTTGTAACACCTTGGGCAGCTTCAATGGTCACAGTGAACGCTGTTTTAAATTGACTTGAATTGTCCTGCACCATAGGCGGTAATTCAAGATGGTCTGCGAGTTCATCAGTAAGTGTCAAACAGACAATACCGGAACCATCACGAATCATACGCGCCATGGTTTCGACATTGAGTGTTTCAGCAGCAACAATCAGATCAGCTTCATTTTCACGATCAAAATCGTCCATGACCAAAACAGGTTTGCCTTGGCGCATATCTTCTAAAGCTTGTGCTATACGTTGATCGGCAGGAGATAAAGCAGAAAAGAATATTTCAGGTTGAATTAAACTAGACATTGAAACGCTCTCGTAAAAGTAAAAATACGGTGGAACATTTCAGGACATGTGAAATAGTGGCGTTACAAAAGCATTTCCAATACAAAGTATTGAAATCTATAGCTGTGACGTCGTCTTCTTTCATCCGGACTATACCGTCGGCTTTGGTATTTCACCAAATCTGCAAACCACTGTTGAATGTGATTCGCTCGTGGGCTGTTGGATCATGATTGAAAATCGGTCCAATTTACCACCGGTGGGGAATTACACCCCGCCCTGAAGCGATGTAGATTTATTATAGTCAGTTTTTATTGAAAAGGATGCTTTTTTTTAGAATGATGAGTACTATACTTAGAACAATAGTTGCTATAGAAAATAATCAAATTTATACATCATTTCATCGTATTTATTGTCATAGTGATTCATAACAACAAAGAATAAATAAGAGGGGCGTGCATTGCTTAATATTCAGCAAGAATTATATTCATGGCGAAATGATCACTTTGTTCAGCATTTACAGATTGTGGGATTTGCGCTTATCGCCGTCAGTATTTTATATTTGACTGCAGCAAATTGGTTGATGTTGCCTCACATATTCCAGTTGGCAATTCCTCAGGTTTTATTGTTATCGAGTGCTTTAGCAAGCCTTTTTATGACACAGCATGATTATGTAGTGCAGTGTTTACATACAATCAGTGGCTTAATGCTGGGGTTAAGTTTGGCTGTCATTGGTCAAATTTATCAAACAGGTGCGGATAGCTATCTACTGTTTTTAATCTGGTCGATTTTATTACTTCCATGGCTGTACCGTCCTAATATCGGTGTTTTTAGCTTGATATGTATTATCAGCCAACTCACCCTATTTTTATTTTTTAAACAAACATTTTGGGCAGATGAATATCCAGTCATATTCTTAGTCAGTTTGAATCTACTTTCATTATTTCAGTTTTATCTTTGCCTTCGTTATTATCAAAAGCTGCGTTATCTGTTTATTTTATGGTTTGGCATTCTTTCAATTTGGCATATGGGGATATTTCTATATGCAGATGGCGGTTTAGCATTCGCTACAGCCATGGTCTTTACTCTGCTAAAAGTTAAGATCGCATATTTGCTTTCATCATTTTTCCTACTTTCTGTTGCATTGAGTTATTTTTATCGTAAAAGGGATCAGCTGTGCAGTGTATTGTCGGCAGTAGGGCTTGGAATAACTTTTACACTGGTGATTTTTAAGTGGATGGAGGGTCTGTTTCGTGAGTCTGAAGTACTTGGATTATTTTTAATCGCACTGGTGATTTTTAGTTGGTTTGCACTGATTACTTATCTGTTGATTAAATTTATCCCTCAAAATAGATTTAACAATATACCTATTGCGGTAGGTGCATGGATTGCAGGTGTCTTATTGGCATCATTGATGCTGACATTTTGGGGTAATTTTTCCTTGATCATGGGCGCAGTTTTTGTGCTATTGGCTGCCTTTATTTTAATGAATAAACAGGCTTTGTTTTTAAGACAATTTGCTTATTGTATATGGGTTGCAGGGCAAAATGCTGTGATTTTCCATACATTTGAATTAACGGATCTATTCTTCCCAATTTTCTTTATTCAACTGATCCTGCTAGCGCTTAGTTGTTTTATCCGCACACATTGGTTCTTTGTTTTTATTCAGATATTTGCTTTGTATCTGTCTGGCATTGCGATGATTTGGGACATCAGTACTTTCTTTGGCGTACATCGTTTTGTTGAAAATTTCTCATATCTGGTCCTATTGAGTTATGGGTTTTATCTGGTCATGATCTGGATAGATCGTATTCAACCTCGGCAGTATCAACGAAGTTTAGCACTGGCTAATTTGTTGATTATTCTCTCGTCCTTGGGTTTTTATACTTTATTTGGTCAAGATGAATTGGATCAAATCAAATATATTCCTATCCTCTGCTTGGGCTTACCTATTTTATGGTTGGCTTTATTTATGCTGTTGCGGATGCGCAATCAATTTAGCTTGATTGCCCAATTGATATTATTGGCTTTTGCAGCGGTATTGATATTTTATGGTTATTTTGAAATTTTTATTTGTATTGCCATCCTTTCGTGGGCATTGTCACAGCGAGATAAGATTGTCTATGGTCTAGCTTTAGTGACTTTGGTGCTGATCCTGTGGTTTATTTATTATGCCTTGAATGTCAGTTTCCTTGTGAAGAGTCTAAGTATTTTTAGCTCAGGACTACTTTTATTGATACTCACTTGGGTGCTGCATAAATTCCAAATAAAAGAGAGAGTCAATGTATGAAAAAAATCATTCCTCTTTGTCTGGCTTGTATCAGTATCATTATTTTTCTGGGAATAATTTTTAAGAATGAACAACATTTAAAGAATAGCGAAAGTATCTATGTCCGTTTGCAACCTGTAGATCCTCGTTCATTTATTCAAGGGGATTATATGGCACTTAACTATCAGCTTTATTTGATTCCGCAGGATACAAGGCTATCAACTGGTAAGTCCTTAGATGCTGCAAATACCGATAAAGAGTCTACCGATTCAATCAGTCAGGTATTTTCAGGGCGTTATTATGATGAACATATTAAAAATAAATCCTCGATTTTGACGTATGTAGTATTAGATCAGCAGCGTCGAGTGATTCATACTTATTTTGCTCCTCCTGAAAATATGGCAACTCTCAAGTTGATATTAAAAAATCCAGACAATCGATATTCGTCATTATATCCGGCTTCTAAAAGCTTTTTATTTGCGGAAGGTTTGGGACAATGTTATCAAGCTGCACATTATGCAGAGTTTAAAGTTGACAAGCATGGGAATGATGAGTAATAAGATAAAGAATAGAGAATGTTGAGATAATTGTGGGATTTATTCGGATTTATTAAGATACAGTGGGATGAGTTTTGAAACGTTGTTGCGTATTTTGCAATGAAATCTTGTTGAGAATTTTGGCTGCTAAGAAGATGAATCTTCAAAAGCAGCCTTTTTGTTTTAAGAAACTGCGTTAGGTGAGTTAGGCTCTTTTCGTTCAATGTTACAGCGTTTACACCATTGCCGTAAATGGTTAATGATCATATCTGCACTTTCACTGCTAAGAAATTGCAATGCGCTGACATGAACTTTATTTTCAACAAATTTTGCTAAAGCCTTTTCGCTGTTATTGCGAACCTCACCAGCATTATATAATTCAAGCCATAAATGACGTATCAATTTGCTTTGTGCATCATCCGCAAGATTTTTAACACCAGTTTTACCTTTTGATTCGATGTCGAAACCTAACTGTTTCATGCGATCCAGCACAGCATTAAGCTGTGCAATGGTCATTTCTTTTGAACTGGTTTTACCAGTAGTACTTTCAAGTACTTCACGGTATAGCTCATCATCTAATCCTAGTTTAGATTTAGCAACATGAATGAGCTGAATAAGTTTAATTTTTTTATTAAATTTCATACATCACCCTAGACGATTTAGTTTTTCAGCTTCTAGTATTGCTGTTGGTACTGAATTTTGAGTTTCTGAATCGCTGATCAATATACATTTATAAGTTTTTGAACCTACAAAAAAACCTCCAAGGCGTTCACATTCGCTTGCAACTATGATGTGGGTATAACGATGACATAGTGCCCATGCAATGATGAAACCAAGTAGAAATTTACCCATATCAAGCTCCTATGATGGCTTGAAGTAAGCCACCTATTGCAAGTAAAGCTAAAGTGCTAGTACTTCCAGCTTTAAAGAAGTGGTGGCTTTTCAGATAGCTATGAGCCAAATATAAACAAGCGAATAATCCAGCGAAAAAAACGGAAAAATATGCAAGAGTAAATAACAAGCTAAATAAGCTATTCATATGCTATTTTCCTTTGGAAGCTCTAATGATTTGATGGTATCCATCACTTTAATAACCGAGTCATACTTCAGGTTATTTAAATATTGATGATGTGGTGGATCGAAACAATTAATAAATTCAGAAAAACTAGGATGTAAACCTTCTTTATTTAGGAAAATACTGAATTCATAAGCCATTTTTAAAATTTCGTTTTGAAATCTTTCTGTTGCTTTTTCATGCTTGATTGAAGCACGATGTTGCAAAACCATTCTTTCTTCTGCTGAAGTAATACGCATTGTTTTCATGCTATTTCTCCAATGCTTTGTACAAGTGCTGTATGTACGCTAGGACGTTGTACAGCCCATCGAGCCAGTACTCCATCATCACAAGTAAAAATTGACACTAAAAATGCTTCAGCTTTTGGCTGCTTTGGATTCCAATGAATGACTATTGATTGATCAAAATCATTTTCATATTGATCAAGCTGATCATCTGTTAATTCATCGCACATATCAGAGTCATAAAAATCAACATTTAAGAAGTTCTGCATTTGCTCATAGTCAAATTGTGAAAGCTTTTCATTTTCAGGATGATTAAAAATTAAGTATTTTTGGTACTCAGGATGAATCCAATAACCAAATTCGTCTCGTTTTACATCAACTGGTGTAAGTTGTATTTTTCTTTCAATCATGGTCATTTCCTTACTGCATAAAACCATATTTAGTTGCACCACAAGAACATTTGTATAAGCCTTTCAAGCTGATAGAAATAGTGCGTGCTGTTTGAGTACGTAATTCGACATTTTTGACGTGTTCCCATTTATGGCGGCTGCCAACAGTGCATTTTTTCATTTACATACTCTCCACTCGGTAATCATTAACTTCAATATTTTTGATCTCATAAAATGAGTCATTTTCAGTATCTGGCGTATTACCTTTTCTCCACTCTGAATAAATAATGCCGAAAACATCGTTGTTAGAAGTCGCATACCCATTTAAAACAAGCCGTGCCGCTGTTTTGTAAATATCATCTGAGTTTTCAACGTAGAACCCACAATCGCAAACACCTTCAATATCTTCTACAGTGGGATTTGATGCCCACTCAGCAAGCTCAATTTCTATTTGAGCTTCTACCGTAATTGTCACTAATTTTTTAATACCCATATTTTCCTCGCTGCTCGTCAGTACCAGTCCACGACGACTGGCAGACACAGGCACGTATGCCTGTGTTTCGCAATTAGTTCACTGCTTCTTTAAATGCCTTGCCAGCTTTGAAAGTTGGTGAGTTTGTCGCTGGGATAACAAGCTCCTCACCAGTTTTAGGATTACGACCTTTGCGTTCAGCACGTTGAGTAATTTTGAAAGTACCAAAGCCTTTCAATTCAACTGTTCCACCACTTGCCAAAGCATCGATGACACCTTTTTCAACAGCCTGAAGAGCAGCTGTTGCTTGCGTTTTATTGATGCCAGCAGATTGAGCAATGAGTTCAATAAGATCAGCTTTATTCATGAGATTGTTTTCCTTGAGGTTTACGGTAATACTTGAATTACCTGGTTTAAAAAATGGTTATTGAGGTGGTTATGAGTGAGAATCCATACAAAGGTGATCGCCCAACGGTACAGACTGAGCTGTTAGAGTTGGCTTGGATTGCTCTTGTTGATGAACTTGTTGCAAATGGTCAGTTAGATCCTGTTGCTCTCTCTGAGCGTTTGAAGAAAATGTCAAATGATGTGAGTAAGGACAGTCCTTTTCTGGCTGGTGGACTTCTTTGTTTTGCACATCTTGAACAAGTGTTGAAACCGAAATATGGTCTTGAACCAGACGAATAGCTTGTTCATTCGTCAATGTTTGAGTGCCATTTGCTCTAGTTGTTTGAGAAAGCACTCCAGCAATCATTTCATCTTGATTCATCTTTGATCTCCTTGGTTTTGAAAAATGAATGTTTTTAAACATTTGCAAAATCAAGCGAGATTGCTTGGTATTTGCCTTCACTATCACGCTCGTAAAAGCGGACATATCTTTTGCTATCTACAATGTTGATGCTTTCAGCGATGGCATCCATTGCCTTGAGCCATTTAGGGTCATCAAAATCATGGCGACGTAATCCAAGTACTCGACCTGTTGAAATCTTTCCTTCTTTATCGACCTGAAAAGCTTCTAAAATAAGGGCTTTAAGATAGTTGTTTGAATCGACAGACCAGGATTGAATGCATTCATCAATCAAGATTTTTGCGGCTTGTAGACGTTCATCAAAACGAATGGTGTCTTGAATTTGTCGAATGATTTTGTATTTACCATCAAAGCTATAAAGCGTGATGTTGCCTTTATTGCCACCGATATGGACATCGAATTGTTTAAGTGACAAGTCGATAAATGCGGTAATTTCAGCAAATGCAATTGCCTTAAACTTTTTAAGGTGCTCTTGCGCTTGTTTAGCCTGACCAATTAAGTCAATGACTGATTCATCACGGACCAGATCAATGGGTTTGATGGTGTCTTCAGGTACTAAACGACCTTTACTGTCTTGTCGAAAGCCTTCAGGGATTTGAACTGGAGCATTCATATTATTTTCCTTGTGTGGATTGTTCTTGAGCCAATTCCGCAGCCTTTAAGCGGTCAAAGCACTGTTTGTGTGATTCGCCTTCAAGTCGGTTTTGATCGACAAAGGCAAAAACTTGGTTTTGAGGAATATTTTTGAGAGATGACATTTCAATCTGCTTTTTCTCTTCCTGTGTTTGGCGCATCAAATCAGCGAAAGAAATAGCTGGTTTTTCATGCTTTCGACGTTCATGTTCACGTTGATCAGCTTCAATTTCCGCTTGGGTTTTTAGATTTGGAGTAGAGCGGCTTTTACCAGACTGATCTGCTTGAACAGGTGCATTTTCAGGTTTGTAAGAGCTGATCACTTCATACAAATAACCATGTGTTTTAAGCGGTAAATCAATTTTCTGTTGTTCACGACGCTCAAGCATGATGTTGATTGCCCATACCCAAGCACTTTGTGGTGCTGGGTAGGTGTGATGTCCACGTTTGATTTGTTTGGCAACGATGTCTGGTGCAATTTCGTTGAGTAACTTTGCTGTACGATCAAAAGTTAAATCACGGTTTTCAGATCGAAACATTGCAAGATACATCACCAAAGGCTTAGCCAAAGCACCTGTTAAATTGAGCGATGCCACAAATGCTTTGCTTGCTTCACTATGACCAAGCAAAGCATCTAGGCTGGTTGTTGCTCCGCAAGCTGGGCATTTAGTTTTCATATGACGCCTCAACTACTTGTGAAGCATCAATCATTTTTTCCCAAATCTTACGCACTTCAAATTCGATGTCCTGAACGCCAACACCTGTTGCGATGACCGCCAAACCATTAACAAGCATCTCAAATGAAGGGTTTTTAGGAACAAGTACATAATCGTCACTCATCAACTTGTCCAAGTCCTTTTTAAAATCTTGGCGTTTTTGATTGATATTCATATCTGCCACCTATCGATAATGTTTTTGTTTTGATTCAAGTTTGGTCTGACATTTAATACATAAAGTCACACCACCAATTGCTCGACGTTGAGCTGGAATGTCTTCACCGCATTCATCACATTCATAGTTACTATGAGCAGTAAACTGTGGACGGTTTTGAAGTGATTGCTGAAGACGCTCATGCTCAATATCACTTGCCATATCTGCAAAATCAGCCATTACAACCTCCAAGCGATGCCACAAAAAGGATTAAAAACATGGTCAAACCTGAAAGAATAAAATTCAGGATTGCCGCATTCTTGAAGTTAAATGCCATCAATCAGACCTCCTTGACCAGATCACCAGTGATCACGCTTTCACCCAATTCAGCGGCAACATTCAATGCACCAGTAAGGAGATTTCCTACAGCCAATGGATATAAAAGGCTTTCATGTTGGTTGTTGCGTCCAACATTTCGGGTTAATTTGGCGCAAATGGCATCAATTCCTGATTCGTCAATGAATTCAGACAATTTGCGGTCAAATGATTTACAGCGGTGCTGTAGGTAGTCCACAAGTGAGCTTTGGGTAAATGGCTCAAGGGTGACGATCTCACAACGTTGAACCACTTCACGGACTTCCTGATTGTTCTCAGCAAGTTTGATTTTTAACTCATCCTGACCAATCAAAATGATGGACAATAACGGGGTAAAGCCATTTTTTAGCTCAAGGAAACGCTTCAAATGTTTAAGCGTTGGAATGGGTAAGCTATGCGCTTCCTCAATAATCAAAAGATGGTGATGACCAGCACGACTCGACTCTTTGAGTAGGTTATGGATTTGGCGAAAACGAGCTTCTGGAGAACGCATTGCTTTGGTACTTGGTGCAAGTGCAGCCAAGATTGCTTCAGCAATATGAACCGATTTCAGCGTTTTACCTTTGATGTCGTTGTCTTCAGTAGCCAAAACATAAGGTTCAATAATCACAACAGGTTCACGGTCACGACTTACACGGTCATGTAACTCTTCACGTAAAGTGGTTTTACCTGAACCTGATTGCCCAATTACTGCGATGAATGATGTGTTGCCTTTTGCCGCTTGCCACATGCTTTCACGCACATAATTAATGTCAGAGTTTTGAAACAACTCATTGGCACTTTTAATTCCATCGGTAAAAATGTTCTTAAAAAGCATAAATTGTTTTTTTGCCGCTGGTGTTAGGGTCTGTTTACGTAGTAGCATTAATTGCTCCTCATCTGTTGGGGCAGCTGTACACTCAATCTCCAAAGTTTGGTCACGGTCAGAGTTGAGTTGTACAGCATCCATTGCTGTTAAAATTTCGGTTTCGTTTAAGCCTTCGCCAACAAGCAAATCAATCATTTGCTGTTTAATGGCATCGGCATTCTTTTTTGGATAATCGCCATATTTGACAATCTTGTTGATCGTCGCAGGGCTAAAATTCATTTTTTTTGCAATCCATGTTTGATGGATGGAATGCGTTTCGAGCAGCTGTTTAAATGCACACATTGGTTATTCCCCAACTACTTTTAATTTAGGTTTGCGACTTGCAGACTCAATCCGATCCACCCAGAACTGGATGTCTTCTTGTGGCACATTGCCATCTGAATAAGTCGTTTTAAGCATATTCATGTAGTCCGTAGTCCAGAGATCGCCCACCAAACCTTTGATTTGTTTTGCTGCTTGAATAAAGTTCAATGGTGCAAGTTGGCGACGTTGTTGCTGTGTCGTCATTTGCTCACCAGCTTTAGGCATATATTCAGGAATATCGTGTTTAGTCACATGAGCATTAGGGTCAATCTGACCTTGATAGGCTGGTGTTCGTTTTTTGATTGCCTGATCAACTTGAGCTTGGGTGTCAGCGTTGTAAGCCTGTTTCTGAATACGCTTGCGTGATTCATCCACTTTGCTATCAGGCATACTTTGAATGTTTTCTCCAATCGCTGGAGATTGAGCCAATTGCCCAAAGATGTCGTATTGATCAGGTTCACAGGTGTAGATCACTTGCTCACCATTTTCATCCACTACCAAGACATCAATGTCAGGGGCACGATATGGATTCACGACGACTTTGACTTTCGCACCCACATAGATATTCGGGATATGTTTGACACTGTAGAAGTTCTCACCGTAGCCTGTAATCTTGAATTGAACTGTGAGATCGCCTTTAACAGTACGTTCAACAGGTGACGTGCTGACAAGCTCCATGCATAATTCAAGTGATGGTGCTTTGCGTAATTGTTCAGGGCGAATCATTTGCCAAACTTGGTTACGAGTACGTCGAGTACGACTGTGAATTTTGGTTTCGTTAAACATAATGCGCCACTGGGTAGCATCGGCATTTAACTCTTCCAAACTGTTAATTGTTTTAAAGGTTAGCGTTGACTCATATTGTGTTTCGATCAGGTTATTTGCCTGTTCTACTTGACCTTTAGCACGACTGTTATGGGTTGCATGAGCAATGAACTCGACGTTTAGACGTTCAAGTAAATTTCTAAATAGACCTGAAGTATTCGCAGAACCTTGGTCCACATAAAATATGAAAGGCACACCGTGCATCGGTTCTTGTAAACTGCGTTTTTGAATCGCATTTAAGAAGATATTGGTGAGGTTTTCACTGCTTTCTGAACCCCAAACATACTCAAAATAGATTGAACCTGAAGTGTGGTCAGTCACGACGTAACGGACCACACGCTCTTTTTCAATCTTTTTAATATTTGCTGGTTTGTTCTTATAAAACTGGCGTTCATCCATCACACATACACCAGATTTAGGCAAATAAAACACCACACAAATGGAGGCATCACATTGCCAAACATGATTGGGATGTAATGAGCGTTGTTGCTGGTGTGCTGTAGGTGTAGCCAATTGCTCAGGGTGGCAAAAGTACTGCTTCATAGCACGGCTAATCGTTGATGCTGATACTTTTGGGGCTTTGCCGTTATCACTGGCAATTTCCAATGCCAAATTAATTGGCATACGTTTTTTCCCAGTTTTACTGGTTGCTGCCAACACCATGCCACCGACAAGTTCAGCCGCTTCTTGGCTTACAACAGTTTTTCCTTTATCAGAACGCTGTTTACGTCCAGAGTTATAGCCTACAGTTTCGAGTTCACGGTAAAGTTGTGCATTGCTGATCTGTAAGTATTTACATGCAGTTTTAGCAATCTCTTTTTTTGCCCCAAACTCAGCATTTGTGAGCTTTTCAGCAACTTCACGTAAGTAGTCAATTTTTGCCAAGTTTAGAGTCATGGTTATTCGTCCTCAGTTTGTGCAGTTTTTTCTGCTTGAGGGAATAACCACTCAGGGCTAACCATATTTTCAAAATCAACTTGGACGCCTAACGTTTGAGTGAAGGTTGCAATGCGTTGATAGCTGGCAATGACTGTTTCATCAACACGCTCATACAGTTGTCCGATGTGTTTTTCATTGGCAACATCAAGCACACCGTTGATCGCATTGTTAAATCGCATCACCGCATTAAGAAGCATATGGCTTTCAGTGCTCAATGTTTCCATTGCCGCTTTTTCGATTTGCTGATCTTCAGTTTCAGCACGTTTGGCAACTTCAACTGGGCTATTTAACTTAGTGAGTTTTTCATCCAACTCATTACACTTTTGATCTTTCTTTTGGATCACTTGATTTTTGGTTTCAATGTCTTGATCTTTAGATGCAATGGTCTGTTTAGCTTCACGTAAAGCAGCTTTAAGCTCACGCACAGACATAGTTTCGATGTTATCTAAAGAAATATCACCAATACTACCGCCTTGATCTAAAATGTTGATTTCATCATCATCAAGCATTACCAGTTCTAGAAGTTTGGTTTGATTTCCTACCTTTTGCAAAAGCGAATTCGAATTCGTTTTTGAAAACTTTAGGACAGCTGACATAAACTTTTGAGCCATTCTAGGAGTGAAATTTAAAATCTCGATACGCTTATTAAATTCACCATGTGGCGTTTGCTCTTTAATTAATAGAAGGCGCTTTCCTATTTCCATGCAAGCTTCAACAGTACGTTGCTGATAGAAACGAATTTCATCTTCTAAAGCACCAACAGCAAGAGAACCTTCATACCCTAATTGGAGAGCTAGACCACCTAACTTTTGTACGTGTGAAGAAATTGCAATTTCTGTTGTGTTTTCTTCTAAATCCATAATGTTTACCTATTAATAATTCACGCTAGTACGTTGTTCAATTTCTGCTATACGTGCCTTAGCTCGTTCGACCTCTGCTAAATGCTGTTTGGCAATTTGAACTACTGATGTTCCTAATGTGTAGAGATCATTCTCATCTTTCTTTGCGAGTCCCTCGGATACCAAAGTTTGTAATGCACGGGTAATTTGAGATGGAGACTCATTTAATTTTTCAGCGAGATCACGGTTGCTGATACCTTGTAAGCTGTATCCACGCAAAGCCTTTAAAACTTTGAGGACTTTTTCAGCAGATTTAACTGTGCTCATTTCATTTGTCCTCGTGGTGAAGATGTTGCGTATAATTTTGAGCAGCTTGTTCTTCACGTAGCACTTCATTTTCTGCTTCAGCGAAATACCAACCAAAGCTCAAAAAAATAGCTATAGCAAAAAGAAAAACCGTCAAAGAATCTGTTTTTGAGTTATTTGTTTTTTTCATGGGTATTGCTCCATGTGCAAAAATGTGCAAATATGTGCAAATTAATGAACAGTTGATCTTTTATCTGGATTTGCTTTAAGTCCAAGTAAAACAGCGATTTTATGACCTTTGCCGCGTTTACATTTAACTTGACCATTAAGAACCTTGTAGACATCTTGAGGCTCAAAACCATTGCTAGAAGCCCATTCAGCAAATGTTTTACCCTCAGACTCAAATTGTTCTTTTAGTTCATCTGGTGTTGTGGTTGTCATCTTATGACCTCTCATGTGTGAATTAATTTGATTTAAGTTGATTGTTATAATTGCTCAATATTATGAGCATGTCAACCAGATATGATCAATATTTTGATATAAATTTTAGATTTGGAGTTTATTTTGAGCAACATTGAAGAACGTTTGCGAATTGAAATAGACCGTTTAGGTGTTAGTGAACTAGCTCGTAAAACAGGATTTGCTAGAAACTCACTTTACAACTGGGGTGAAAGAGCCAATATCCCTTTGGATAAGCTTATTTTGCTCGCTGAATATGGTGTTAATCTAAATTTTGTATTGTATGGTGATCATGGTGTTCAAAATAATGAGCAAGATTTAGCATCCGATGAATTTGAACTCATTCCTGTTCGAGAAGATATTAAAGTCTCTGCTGGTGATGGTTCTATTGTTGGTCTCGAAGAAAAATCAAAGTATTGTTTAGCTTTTCGTAAAGATTGGCTTAAAAGTAGAGGTTTAAAACAAAAAGATTTATTTGTAGTGTTTGCACGTGGAGATTCTATGGAGCCTACTATATCTGACAAGGATTCACTTTTAGTTAATACAGCTGAAAAGATTCCTCAAGATGGTCATATATATGTGATTCGTAGCAGTGATACCTTATGGGTGAAAAGAATCCAAAAGCTACTTAATGGATCTTTCTTATTAATTTCTGATAATAAGTTTTATCCACCAATGCAATTAGACTTAACTGACAATTGTGATGTTGAAGTGATTGGTAAAGTTGTCAATTCAAGTAAAAATTTCTATTAATTAGGGTGTTTTTAAAAATGAAAAAATTAAATGTTCTACTTTTTACACTATCAATATCAACAATCATTTATGCAGTTGATGTTGAGGATAATGTTAAGGACTACAAAAAGTCAGATAATTGGGTAAGTTTTGCTATAACTGATAACCATTTTGGGAATACTTTGGCAACTAGGGCAGCTACAGAAGATTTGAGAACTAACTCTACTCTTGCCTTTACATATCCCACTAATAATAAATGTAAAATTGCGCCAGCTGAGTTAATTATAAAACTAAGCGAGCCTTTATCTGAAAGTTCTACTCATGAAGTTTATGGTAATCTGCAATTTGATAATTTGCCTGTTGAACGTATTGAAGCTACTGTGCAAAATGAAGCTGGCTCTAATTTTACCTTCTTGACGATAAATTATAAAAATATGGATGAAAAGGTTAAAAAATCAAAAAATATGTCTATTAATTTTAAAGGATATGGAGTTATTAACTTTTCTATGAATGGTGCTCAAAATGCAATTCAGGATGCTAAAAGAATATGTAATAACTTTTCATACTAGAACATTATTTCACTTTACATTGTTTATAAAATCATCATAATGCGCCTTATAAGATAGATAACATTTTGGTGACTTTTATGACTCGTGAATTGGGAAAACAAAGTCGGCAAGGAAAAGCTTTATTACACGATCTACGTGATCTTGCTTGCCGATTGCTCAAAAATTTGGACACTGTCGATGATGATGCTGCAAAGCAAATCTCTAATGAATTGATGTTTCAAGTGAGCCAGCATTGGGGCGGACAATCTGTTTATATTATTAAAGATGATGCTTTTCATGCTGAAGAGCGTGATATTCAAATCTATAAAGAATTCAACGGACATAATCATACTGAACTCTCAAAAAAATATAAACTTACTGAAATCTACATATACCGCATTGTTAAACGTATGCATGAGCAAGAGCGTAATCGACTACAACCTTCTTTGTTTGATGCATAATGAAGTTCTAAATTAGTTTAAAAGACTTAAAATCACCTACCTTTCAAAATGCCCTTAATTAATTCTAATTAGGGGCTTTTTTATGGGCGAAAAATTAAGTTTCGACCAGGTATTTGAGCGTTGTATGGGACATGAAGGCGGTTATGTAAATAACCCTGAAGACCCTGGTGGTGAGACCAATTGGGGCGTCACCATCGGTACAGCACGAGCAAATGGCTATCACGGGGCGATGCGATCAATGACTCGTCTTCAAGCCAAAGAAATCTACCGTAAAGCATTTTGGGAACGTGCTCAATGTGCTCAATATCATTCTGCAATTGGCTTTCAAGTCTTTGATGCAGCCATCAATCACGGCATTGGTAATGCAGTTCGGATGCTACAGCGTGCGGTAGGTGTAGCAGATGATGGCAAGGTTGGCAAAGTAACCTTGGCTGCAATCAATGCTAAATCTCTTGATGATGTGCTTGTTCTCTTCAATGCTGAACGTCTTGAGTTTTATACCAAATTAAAAACTTTCGATACCTTTGGTCGTGGCTGGAGTCGTCGAGTTGTCAGTAATTTACGTTATGCAGCAGGAGATACACCATGAAAAAAGTAAATCGTAAACTTCCCCAGTCAGTAAAGACTAAAATCAAAATTGATGCAGCGGTTGAGAAATCACTTGCAGAGAATAAACGCTTTTATGACGGTGTGATTGCTCGACGTGATCAAAAGCATGAGCAAAAGATTAATGATATTAAAGCCAGCTTTGTTCAAGCTGTTCCAGCGACCACCCCCCAAGGTTTATTGGTTGCCAATAAGTCTAAAAGTTGGGCATGGTTCAGCAATATCGCTTTTGGATTGATTGTTGCTGTACAGGCATTTTTTGACACATTACCCCCTGAATTAATTGCAACTTTACCGACTGATGCACAATCCAAAATTACCATGGGATTGGCGATTTTAGGTGTAGCTGGTCGTTTCATCAACCAAAGCCGCAAACCTAAACCACTTCCTGAAGTGGGAGATCACTAATGTTTGAAACTTTGAAATTCAGTTTTCAAGAAGCGCATTGGGTTGTTATCACAATATTGGGTTTATACACGTGGTTCATCAAGGCACAAAGTGCTTCCAATCAGGAAATGCTTGATCTTCGCTTACGTGTCACTGAGCTTGAAAGCACAGTAAAAGACATGCCTTCAAAGATTGAAATTGCAAGGCTTGAAGGTCAAGTCGAAACCATTAAAACCCAACTCAATTCAGCAAATCAAAATATTGCTCAAGTTCAGCGTGGTGTATCACGCATTGAGCAATGGTTAATTGATAATAAAAAGTGAGGTCGTATGAGCTTTGAAAATCAACTTAAAGAAGAAATGCGCCTTGTGATGTTGCGTTTGCTTAATGAGCTGCCTTCTTATCGTGGCAACAGTTCTACTTTGCACAGCGGTTTAACACACTGGGGTTTGAGTTTTAGTCGTGATCAGGTCAAAACCGAGCTGTATTGGCTTAAGGATCAAGGTTGTGTTGAGATTGAACTGGATAATCCAGATGTGATTGTTGTGAAGCTAAAAGAGCGTGGTCAAGATGTAGTTGAAAATCGCACTAAGGTTCATGGCATTAAACGTCCTTCAGCATAGGAGTCGCTCTTATGTCTTTTTTAAAGAAAATCTCCCCTGAAGCTCGTCAATTCTTAGAAAAACTCTTACGTGAAGATCGTTACACCATTGATGAACTGCTTGAATTATTTGGTAATAAATATCCTGATGAACAACCAGCACGCTCAACTATGGGGCGAACTAAGAAAAAATACGATGAACACGCTAAAAAAATGAGTGAGGTTCAATATGCAACTGAATTGCTCGTAGGTGAGTTAGGTGAAGACAAAGATGATAAAGCTGGTGCATTCATGGTTCAGGGCATCACAACCTTAATCAATCATCTTGTACTAGATCAATTACACAATGAAGAAAATCCTGACGCACCGATTCAACTGAGCATTAAAGATGCACTTTCATTAGCGAAAGCATCACGTGAACTTACTGCTGCTCGTGGTATGTCACTAGATCAACGTCAAAAAATAGAACGAATTGCTCGTGAAAAAATGCTTGAAGAGCAAGAAAAAAATCTTGATGACGCTGTTGCATCTAAAGGCATGACAGAAGAACAAGCCATGTTCTGGCGTGAGAAAGTTCTAGGAGTTGTACGCTGATGAATACACCTCTTAAACCACTTGGAGATACGATCCGCTCAGTCAGCTGGGAAGAGCTTCCAGCCAGTGTCCGTGAAATTCCTGAAAACTTTGACCCACTTGCTGAAGGTGTTTTGATGAAACACCAGCGTGAATGGGTATCGATCAAAGCAAAAATCAAACTGTGTGCCAAAGGACGTCGAACAGGTATCACCTTTGCTGAAGCTTTAGAAAAAAGTATTCGAGCCGCTTCACGTAAAGAAGCTGGTGGCAGTAATGTGTTTTATATTCCTGATGCTAAAGAAAAAGGTTTAGAGTTCATCGGCTATTGTGCTCGGTTTCTGCGTAACATCGCTGAAGCACAATCTATGGGTATTTCATCCATTGAAGAGTTTATTTTTGATGATCAAAAAGAAAATGGTGAAACCCGAAAAATAACAGCTTGGCGTATTCGTTTAGCCAGTGGATTTCAGATTGTGGCTTTGTCTAGTCGACCAGCCTCTTTACGTGGTTTACAAGGGATTGTCATTATTGATGAAGCTGCCTTTCACCAGGATGTACAAGCCGTACTGGATGCGGCAACGGCATTGCTGATTTGGGGCGGTGAACTGGTATTGATTAGTTCACATAACACCAAAAAAAATCCGTTCTATCAGATGCAAGAGGACATTCTTGCTGGACGCTATGGCGAGAATGCCGTGGTAATGATCATCACCTTTGATGATGCCGTCGCCAATGGTTTGTATGAACGTGTCTGCATGATGAATGGTGAGGTTGCTACTGAGGAAGGTAAAAAGACTTGGTATAATGATATTCGTAAAGCCTATGGTCCACGTGTTGGTGCAATGCGTGAAGAGCTAGATGCCATTCCTCGTGATGGTTCAGGTTCAAGATTACCAGCCATTTGGATTGATCAGGCAATGCCTGAAGTGCGACCAGTGTTTAGTCTGACATTAAGTGATGATTTCACCAATATGCCAGAACCTGATCGTCGTGCTTATGTACAAGATTGGCTGGATAAAGAAATTTTACCTGAGCTTGAAAAGCTAGATAAAAACTTACGCCATGTGGCTGGACATGACTTTGCACGTCACCGTGACTTTAGCCATTTAACCCCAGCTGAGATTGACCAAAATCTAAATCGCAATGTGCCATTTGTCATTGAGATGCACAAAGTACCAACACGCCAGCAAGAACAAATCATTTGGTTTGTATTTCGTCGCTTACCTAATTTCTCGGGTGCATCAATGGATGCCACAGGTTCAGGTGAAACCATTGCTGAATATTCGGCTGATGAGTTTGGTCATGACCTGATTCATCAAATCAAAATCAATCGAGCTTGGTATGGGCAATGGATGACCAAATATATCCAAGCCTTTGAAGATGGAGTTTTAACCCTGCCACGAGATGCAAACTTAGAAGCCGATCATCGTGCCATTGAAGAGTACGACGGCATACCAATGGTCAACAAAGCACGTTCTCAAGACTTAAAAGAACCTGACTTATTCCGTCATGGTGATGGTGCATCCAGTGGCTGTTTGATGTGGCATGCCAGTTTAAATATGCCATCTATCGATACGCACATATTGAGCAAAGGCTCACGTACTGCTTCAAAACTACTAAGAGGCTACCGATCTGGACAATTAACAAGAGGATTCCGCTAATGAACAAACAAGGTCTATACATTGGCGGTGATTTTGTCACCTTTGCTGAAGCCAAAAAAAGCCAACCGAACATTCACCAAATCGCTTCTCGAAGCACTGTTTCTGGTTATAGTTCATTGGGTTCAGTGTTGCCTAATCCTGATATTGTGCTCAAAAAAATGGGCAAAGATATCAAGGTCTATAAAGACATCAAAGCCCATCCAGTGGTGAAAGGATGCTTGCGCCCACGTAAAGCAGCGGTCAAAGCTAAAGCATGGCGTATTGTGCAAGATGAAGCCTTAGATCAAGTTTTTGATCATATCAACAGTATCTTTAAGAAATTACAGATCAATAAAATCACAGGTGCAATGTTCGATGGGACATTCTTTGGCTATCAACCTTGTGAAATTCAATGGGCAAATCAAGACGGTGCATGGTTGCCTGTTGATATTCAAGCCATGCCACCTGATTGGTTTTTCTTTGATCCTGATAATAATCTGCGCTTCAAGGATAAGAATGCTGGGCAAGCTGGTCTATTGATTGAGCCACGTAAATATTTAGTTCCGACTCAGGATGCCAGTTATGACAATCCGTATGGTGAACCTGACGCTGCTTTAGTCTTTTGGGCAACCGCATTTTTACAAGGTGGGCTTGAGTTTTGGGTGCGCTTCACTGAGAAATACGGATCACCTTGGGTGATTGGTAAATATGGCAATAATTACGATGAAGCAAAGCAAGAAGTACTGCTCAATAACTTGTACAACATGGTGCAAGATGCCGTAGCAGTCATTCCTGATAATTCACAAATTGAGATCATCGAGGCGGCTGGAAAATCTGCTTCAGCGGATGTGTTTGAAAAATTCCTGATGTATTGCCGATCTGAGATCAACATTGCCTTGCTTGGTCAGAACCAAACTACAGAAGCATCGGCAAATAGAGCCAGTGCAACTGCTGGTGCTCAAGTCACCGCTGATATTTCAGATGGTGACTGTGAAATGACTGCTGAACAATTCCAATTATTGATTGATTGGATTGTGGACTACAACTGGGGTGGACCATCACCACAGTTTGAATATTTTGAAGATTCCAATGGTGGTATTGAACAAGCTGATCGAGACTCAAAACTATATGCTGCTGGTACACGTTTTACCAATCAGTACCGTATGCGTGAATATGGTTTCCAAGAAGGTGATCTGGCTGAACCAGTTGACGAATCAAATAGCTCTGTTGCATTTGCTGAATATCGACCTGTACAACAATCTTTTATTGAACGCACTGCACCAGAGCTTGAACAAGCAGCTGCCGATCCATTGGATGCAATGGTCAATCGATTACGAAAAATTGTGAAATCTGCAAAAGATTTTCAAGCGGTGCAAGAAGCGGTATTGGCTGAGTTTTCAGAAATGGATGCTTCAGGAATGGTCAAAATTATGGAAGTGGCAATGACCTTGGCTGAACTTGAAGGTCGTGGCGAGGTTTCATCATGAGAGTCCTCATTTTTATTTTAATTATTGGTTATGGATACTTATCGTGGGGTGTGCCATCAAATCATCATGCTATGGCGCATTTGAGTGAACGCTATGCCAAATAATTTTCAGGTGAAGTTTCAAGAGCAGATTGATTATCTAAAACAAAAAACCAATCTGCCTACTCAATCTTATAAAGATATCACATCACGCCAGCATGACCGTGCTTTTGTGGTTGCTGGCGCAATGAAAGCTGATTTGCTGAATGATCTACACAATGCTGTGAATAAAGCTGTAGCAGATGGTCAAAGCTTTCAGCAATTCCAAGATAGCTTTGATGACATTATTGGCAAACACGGCTGGCTCAATGATGAGGATGATAAATACAAAGCTTGGCGTGCCAAGATGATTTATCAAACCAATTTAAAAACCTCTCATGCTGCTGGTCGTTATAAGCAAATGACTTCACCAGAAATGGTCAAGTTACGTCCTTATTGGCGTTATAGACATAACACTATTGAAAACCCACGTATTCAGCATGAAAAGTGGAATAACTTGGTGTTGCCTGTTGATGCGGCATTTTGGCGAGTCAACTTTCCACCCAATGGTTATGGCTGTAACTGTACCATTGAGGCAATCAACGAACGTCAATTACGTGCCATGGGTAAAACCAAACCTGATACAGAACCAGCCTTTGATGATGGTGAACGCTCGGACTTTAATTCTGCTCCCGGAGAGGCTTGGTTTCCTGATCTAAACAAATACCCTGAACCCATTGCCAAAGCGTTTGTCAAAGAAACCATGCAAGATGGTGTGTTTGACCGTTTTGTTGAAGAGACGTTTGAAGCCACTGAAGCGATTAAAACAGCAACTCGTACCATCACCGCCAAAGCCCTTAAACAATCTGAAGTGGATAAGCAGTTAAAACGGATCAGTACCACAGAACAATATCCTGTTGCAGTGCTCAATACCAAACAGCAAGAGTTGCTCGGTGTATCAACGCAAACCTTACGCTTTAAACAATCGGATGCTGTACAACAGATTTTTCAATCTGCCACAGGTTTAGTAGGTAATGATCTACAAAAGTTATTTGATGATGCTTTTTTGATTGTGCGTACAAGTACAACTCGGATTTTGGTTGCTGTGACATTGACACGTAGAAACTTTATTGCGGAAATTGAGCATAATACTGAAGGTTTATTTCTTAAAACGTTGAATACAGCCAGTGCCTCTGAAATTAAACAAGCCAAGACTATGGGTGAAGTTCTATTGAGTAAGGAGCGTAAATGATTAAATATGAATTTGCGTCAGGTTTAGCACTCAATCTGATTGATCATGTTGAAAGTACTTTAAATCATCCAAATGTATTACTTGCCGATTTGGGTGAATATGCTGTGCAAAGTACGCAAGAACGCTTTCGTACATCCACAGCACCTGATGGGTCAAAGTGGCAAGCCAATAGTGAATCCACCTATTTGGGAATTTTGGGTGACAAACATAGTGATGCTGAAGGACGTTTAAACAGCAAAGGTATAAACCGAGTCGCCAGTAAACGCCCGTTGTATGGTCAAGGAACATTAATGGACAGTATCCATTATCAAGTTTCTGGTGATTTACTTTTGGTCGGATCAAATCTGATTTATGCAGCGACCCATCAATTTGGCGCAACGATTAAACCTAAGAATGGAAAAACTCTGAGTTGGAAAATTGGTGGACAATCGGTCTTTGCAAAAAAAGTCACCATTCCAGCACGTGCCTATTTGGGTATTTCAATTGCCGATGAAGCAGAAATGTATGCGATTGTCGAAGATCATTTACTTGGCTCATAAAATGCGATTTAAGCGCTTTTGTTAACTTTCAGCTAAAATGATCTATCTGTGTCAGCGAAATCGCTATTTTTGCATTTATAAATGTTTATAAATCTATATGTATAGATTATTTCTAATGGGAGTTAGACCTTTGGGGAAAATAGATGAAATCCGTAAAATTGCCACTGAAGTGAGACAGGCTTTTGAAGAACTCAAATCAAGTGGAAAGATCAGCCCAACTTATCCACCTTTTGGAAAGTTTCCGAATGGATGTTGTGGTGGGGCAAGTGAAATTCTCATTCAGTACTTTAAGATGTTAGGTTATGGTGATGCTGACTATATGAGTGGAGTCGACTATAAAATTTCATCTCATGCTTGGATACGATTAGATGGAATATGTATTGATATAACCGCAGACCAATTTAACAATAGATATTTCTCTGAAAAACCATTTACATTTGATGAATATCCAAGTGTGATTGTTGAATATGAAAAAGACTATCCTCTGAAAGACATTTTTCCTTTAGATAAACCGCCTTCTACACGAAACTATTGTGATAATGAAATTTATGCCCATTTAGTGCAGCAGTTAAAAGAAAAAAATTAAAGTTCTAAATTAGTTTAAAAGACGCCAAGTGCGTCTTTTTTCATACTCAAGCCTCAAGAGGTTTTTATGAGTATGAAATGAAACCAATCAAAATTTTTAAAGTTGGTACACATACCAGTATGCAAGGGGTAAAAAAAGAATATACCCGTGACATGCTTGCTGAATGTGTTGCTGCTTATAACCCACAAATCCATGAAGCACCATTTGTGTTAGGTCACCCAAAGCATGATGATCCTGCTTATGGTTGGGCTGATCATTTGGAATTGTCTGATGATGGTTATTTATTGGCTTATCCAAAAAAAGTAGATGCTGATTTTGCTGAAAATGTAAATGCTGGAAAGCGTAACAAAGTCTCTGCAAGCTTTTATTTACCTGACTCACCGAACAATCCAACACCAGGAAAACTATATTTACGGCATGTTGGTTTTTTAGGGGCGCAACCGCCAGCAGTGAAAGGTTTAGGAACAGTTCAATTTGCTGAAAATGAAGAAGGTGTGGTTGATTTTATGAGTCCAACCTATGCCTTTGAACTTATCTCAGATATTTTCCGTCACCAACGTGATGCTTTGATTGAATCTGCTGGCACTGAAGAAGCTGATAAGCAGTTTCCAAATTGGATTATTGATTCACTCAAGGAAGTCATCTATGCGCCTATACTTGAAGCTGCTGAGTCATCATTTTCTGAGCATCCAAAAGCAAATACGCAAACACCAACAACAAAAACCGCCCGTGAAATTGAACTTGAACAGCAGCTGGCAACGGCAAATGCGACGCTTGCAGCGCAAAAAGCTGCGGAACAGCAATCCGTGGCAAGCGATTTTGCAGAAAGCCTCGTAGAAGCTGGTCAACTTCCACCTAAAGTCAAAGACAAAGCAATTTCACTCATCGTAGCAGCCCAACAAAATGATCAAGTTGTGAGCTTTGCTGAAGGTGAAACTTCTCTTGCAGATGGTTTGAAATCATTGCTTTCTGACTTACCTAAAATCATCGAATTTGGTGAACACAATCCTAAAGGTCGTGTTGATCCAAAAATTAACCATCCTGAACACCCATTGGTCGCTGACGCTAAAAACCGTTCAGCTTAGGAGGATTTATGCCTAGTTATACGCAACCCACTTATTTGTCTGACGTTCTTTTAGTTGAAGTCAAAGAAGGTTGGACTAAAGAAACAATCTTGATTGCACCTTCTACTGTCGCACTGAGCATCGGCATGGTATTGGCGCAACTTGCTTCAGGTGAATTTGCACCGATTGATTTGGCTGGTTCTGCACCAGCAAATAAAGCCACTGCAATTTTGGCAAGTGATGTTGAAGCCTCTACTACAGCACAAAAAGCTGTAGTGATTAAACGTGGTGCAGTCGTTGCCAAAAACAATTTGATCTGGTCAGACACTGCCACAGCTGAGGATGTTGAAACAGCCCTTGCTGACTTGGAAGTACTTGGCATTGTGGCACGTAACTCATTTTAAACCTGAAGCAATTTAAAGCTTAATTTTTCAGCGAGAAAAAATATGAATTTAGCAGATTTATTTACACCGTCAGCGTTAATGGCAGCAGCTCGAACTTTACCTGTGCCACCTACTGTTTTGGGTGATTCTGGTATTTTCACCGTAAAACCAATTAAAGAAATTAACGCAACCATTTACTCAATTAATGGTCGTTTGGTTTTGGTTGAAGATACAGACCGTAATGGTGATCCAGATCATAAGGGTAACAATAAAGGCGCCTGCGAAGTTTTCCGAGTACCACATTTACCCAAAACAGCCACCATTTTACCTGATGAGTTAAATGTGCGTGCCTATGGCGATGAATCAGAAGATCTTGTCGCACCAGCTCAAGTGGTCAATGACAAACTTCAAGGTCTTAAAGATGATATTGAAACGACCAAAGAATATCATCGAGTTGGGGCGATCTGCGGCAAAATCTTAGATGCGGATGGTGTTACGGTCATTCACGACTTATATAAAAAGTTTGGGGTGACAGAAAAAAACATCAATATTGCATTTAGCAACCCAGCCACCGATATCCGAGCAAAACTTTTAGAAGCCAAGCGTTATGCCAAAAAGCAATTGGGCGGTGCTTTGATTAAAAAATGGGTTTGTTACTGTTCAGCAAGTTACTTTGACGGTTTGACTGGACATGATCAGGTACAAAAAGCTTTTGCCAATTATCAAGAAGCGGCTGATCGTCTTGCTGGTGACAAGCGTACTGGATTCACTTTTGCGGATATTGAATTTATTGAATATGACGTTGAAGTGATCAACAAAAATGGTGATCCAGTGAAGTTTATTGCTGATGGCACAGCTCGACTTGTTCCTGTCGTGGATAAGTTATTCCTGACCATCTACGCACCAGCCAATTATAACGGTGCTGCAAATACGCTTGGTCAACCAATCTATGCAATGGCTGAAGAACGTGCCATGACTAAAGGTTGGGTGCTGGAAGCTCAATCTAATCCACTTTCTATTTGTACTGCGCCTGGTGCGTTAGTCAAATTAAGTGCGACCTAAGCTGGAGCATTAACCATGTACTGTACAGTCGATGATGTTCTCAAACTTGTGCCACGCTTAACGTTAATTGATCTGACTCAAGATGATCCAGAAGTTGATGATTTCGATGTTGAAGTGATCAATGGTGCAATCAAATATGCTTCAGACAAAATTGATGCAGCGGTACGTGGACGTTATCCACTTCCATTACCGCAAAAGGTCGATTTATTAAAAGAGCTGGCATTGGATTTGGTTCGTGATCGGCTGTACACCCGTCGTCCTGATGGCGGTCCTCTACCTGAAGCGGTCAAAGAAGGTAAAAAGTCTGCTGAGGCAGATTTGACCAAAATCCAAAATGGTCAACTGTCATTGGGAATTGAAAACTCCAAAAAACCTGTTGATGAAGCTGGTCCTTGGCGCATTAAAGTTCCATCACGTCGTTTTGATGGAGGTGGACGCTAATGGCTCAAGATGTGGATTCAATCACCCAAGATATTATTGACGATTACGTTGCTCGTTTGACTGAGCACCATAAAAATTTATCAGTCAAAGAGACACCAGATAATCCAAGTAATTACGCATTGCGCCATCCAGTGGGTGAAATTTTAGTGCAATACACCTCTAGTGATTTTGCTGAGCCTGACAATACAGGTGGAAATTATCCAAATGCACCAGTTGTGGATCGCCCACAACGTCGTCGGGTAAATATTCAATTGACGCTTGTGCTTAAGTCACTAAAAGGTGCAAACGGCACAACAGCCACTTTGGATCAGGTTCGCAATAGTCTTAAAAAATTCCGTCCTCGTCATTGCCTGACTCAAGTGTATTTCTTGGGTGAAGGTTTTATTAGTGAAAAACAAGGCATTTGGCAATACGGGCTCAGAACAGCTGTTGAGCTATGGGAGAAATAAAGTGTCTAAAGATGCTGTAAAAACAGTCAAGGTGAAACTTTTAAAAAGTCATCAACACGGACAAATGCAATATAGCGAAGGAATGGAAATTGATGTTCCTGAGCATGATGCAGCTTGGCTAAAAAATTTAAAAATTGCAGAAGACGCCACCAAAAATTCTGCTTCTCCATCTAAACCTTTAGAGGACAAATCAGCATGACAATGAAAGATTTTGCATTCCAAGGGAAAATTTACCTTGGTGAAAACGTAAATGGTCAACCCCGTAATTTAAAATGGGTGGGTGATCAAAGTTCTTTAAATTTCGCAATGTCGATTGAAAAAGAAGAACGCAAAGAAAACTGGTCAGGTAACAAAGGCGTATCAGTTGTAAATATTCAATCTAAAGCTGTCAGCCCTGAATTAGTTCTACGAGAATTAACACCTGATAATATCTTGCTTGGTGTGCATGGAAAACTCAAAAAAGTTGAAGCTGGCAGTGTGACTGCTGAACCATTACCGTCCAACTTGGTTAAAGATGAATTAATTTTGCTTGCCAAAGGTACAATTTCAAACCTTGTCATCACGGATAGTACAGCTACACCAACGACATTGGTTGATGGTACTGATTATGCTATCGAGTCAACGCATTCAGGATTAATTAAATTACTCAATGTTGCTGCTCCACTGACTCAACCATTTAAAGCAGCTTATAGTCATGGTGGCATGATCAGTGTTTCTATGCTCAATGCTCAACCGCCAGTACGCTATTTATATATGGAAGCAATCAATACAGTCGATGGTCGTCGTGCTCGTGTTCATTTGTACAAAGTTCAATTTGATCCTATGGCACAACTACCTTTGACTAGTCAAACCTTGTCAGAATTCACTCTAAATGGTGCAACCTTAATCGATGCCATCAATACCTTGGATGATGATTTGGGTGGTTACGGAAAAATCGAATGGTTGGATGAGGAATAACAACAATGGCTGAACGTTACCAACAACCAAGCCAAGAAAACTCAGCAGCTCAAGCTGCTGAGGATTTGGCAGTTTTATTTCCTGATCAAATTATTACTTTGCAAGGTCAAGACATCACGGTCACTGAATACCCATTTATGACATGGCTTGCACTCAAACCCTCATGTACTGACATCATTCAACAATTTGCTGAGTTTTTACGTGAAGATGCAGAGGTCAAAGCAGATGATATCTTTGAATGTTTTGAAGACAATTTTGACAGCATGAAACCTTTGCTCAGTGAAAGTATTCATCAACCTGAAGCATTTCTAGCAAAGCTCACTGATTCAGAAATGAATACGTTATTTATCACCTGGTGGATGATCAACAAACATTTTTTTCTACAAAGCGCATATCGTCTCGTGCGCAAAAGCAAAACACCGTCCGATGGTCAGACATCATCCAGTGCTTAATTAGTGCTGGACATGACCTCAAAGAGGTCAAAAGCAAATACACAGAACGGCAACTTATTCTGTATTACGAAACCATTCAGAAAGAGAAAAATCATCATTATGCCAATACTGCTTTGGCGATTAATTTAGGATTTGCAGGTGGTGAAGCTCTCGAAAAACATTTAAAAAATCTAAGAGGAAAATAGTCATGGCGGGTAAAGATTTAAAAGTCGCACTTAAAATCACAGCGGACTTGAATCAAGCCCGTCGTGAAATGCGAGGAATCAAAGACGAATTAGTCGATACATCCAAAGCTGCGGACAATGCAACCAAGTCACAGCAATCAGTCTCAAAAGCCAGTTCAAGTACTGCCGATGCGATAAAAAAAATGTCAACAGCAACGGACATGAAAGATGGCACAAAACAATTAAACGTCTATGATCAGCAACTCAATAAAGTCACTGGTTCAAGTGCACAATTTGCAGAATCAAATAATAAAGTACTTCAGTCACTCAAAGGTTTTGCACCACAATTATTGTCAATCTCAGCGGCTTCAGCTGGATTTATGGCAATTGCGATGGATACTGTCAATAAAGCCGCTGAACTGAAAAACCAATCGGCATTAGGTGGATTGAATGTAGAGGAATTTCAATATTATGCTGCTGGTGCAAAAACTGTAGGCATCCAAACTGAAAAACTTGGCGATATTTTTAAAGATACCCGAGATAAGGTTGGTGATTTCCTTGCCACTGGCGGTGGAGAGTTAAAAGATTTCTTTGAAAAGATCGCTCCCAAAGTCGGTGTAACTGCTGAACAATTTAAAAAGCTCAATGGTGCTGAATCTTTACAACTGATTTTTGATTCACTTAAAAAGACGGGAATGTCTGACAACGAGATTGTTTTCTATTTAGAGTCAGTAGCAGATGAAGCAACCGCCTTAGTTCCTTTACTGGAGAAATCAGGTGAAGGCTTTAAAAAATTTGGGGATAAAGCCAAAGCTTCAGGTGCAATTCTAAGTAAAGACATGGTCAATGATGCCATTGCGGCAAAAAATGCCATCGGGGATGTTCAAAATCAGGTCATGGGTTTGACCAATAAAATGGTTGCCAATGCTGCACCAGCCATCACCTTTTTAGCACAAAATTTAGATGTTTTAGCACAAGCTGGGATCATTGCCGCATCGGTATATGTTGCACGTTTAGCACCATCAATCATCGCCTCAACGAAAGCGACTATTGCGGATTTAACCACAAAAGGTCAAGCAATATTTTTAAGCAAGTCACGTGCAACGGCATTGTTAGCTGAGGCGAATGCGTCACAGATCAAAGCAGCAGCCGAACTAAAATCAGCTCAAACAGCAGCAGCTGTTGCGATGGGAACTTCAGCACAAACAGCAGCTCAAGCACGACTAACCACTGCTCGTACTGCGGATACTGCTGCAACATTGGCACAAAGCCGTGCTCAAGAAGTTTATAACACGACAATGTCACGTTCACGATTAAGTGCTGGTGTATTGATGGGCGCTTTAGGTGGACCTGTTGGTTTGGCGATCACTGCCGCTGGTGTTGCCGCAAGTTTTTTATTGATGAAAGACAGCTCAGCCCAAGTTGCTCCAGTTCTTGATATTCAAGGTCAATCTGTAGACGAGTTGCGTGCTAAATATGAGCAATTGGGTGCAATCCAAAAAGATACAGCCTTACACGAAATCAAAAAGCAAGTTGAGGAGACTTCTTTAAAATTTAAAGTTGCATCTTCTGACTTGTCTGCTTTTATTGAAGCATTACCGATTTCAGATGAAAAAATTAATACTTACCGAAAACTGAACACTCAGTTTATCCAAGGAAAAATCACTGCCGATAATTATTACAATGCTTTAAAAAATGGCAATGTTTTAAATGAGGAACAGTTGAGAACTGCTGGAAAATTAATTTCAGCATACAGCGATACGAAGAAAGAATTTAAGACCACTAAAGAAGCTCAAGAGGCATTGACGTCTACATCTAAAACAGCATCATCAACGAACAATGATTTAAATAAAAGTATAACTGAGACTGGTAATGCTGCGATTTTTGCAGCTGGACAAATTGGCGGCTTAACCAAGGCACATAAAGAGCTACTAGAAACAGCTCAGAACAATACTTTAAGTAATTGGTATCAAATTGATTTAATGAAAAAAGGTGTTTCGCCAGAAAAAGCTGCCAAAGATGCTAAATCACTAGATACACTCAATGCTGATCCTAATTCAACTCAAACCTATTTTAGATTACCTGATGACTTGAGTAATGCTAATGCACTTGATCTTAAAGTTGAGAAAGAAAGATTAGCCTTAGAGCAAAAGATCACCCAAGACTTTGAGAAACGTAAAAAAATTGCAGAACAGACCAATAAAATTAATAAAACTGTTTTAGCGCAATCCATAAAATATAATTACGCTGAAAAGGAGAAAAATGCTGGATTACCAAATGGTTTATTGTATGCCATTTCAACAAGAGAGTCTGGTGGTGATCGTTTTGCAAAAAGCCCAGTTGGTGCTAAAGGTGCATTTCAATTTATGCCTAAAACTGCTGAACGCTTTAAATTATCTGATAGAACAGATGTTAATCGGTCAGCTGAAGCTGCAACTGAATATTTAAAGTGGCTTTGGGAAAGGTACAATGGGGATTTAGACAAAACTATCATGGCATACAATGCTGGTGAAGGTAATGTCGATTCTGGTAAAGCCTATAGTTTTAAGGAAACTCAAAAATATTTAGCTGAAGTAAAGAAAAATTTAGCGGCAATTAATGGCTTCAAGGATGAGAATGCACAAAATAATTTATCAAAAATGTTAAGTGCAGAAGATGATACAAGAAAAAAAATAGAACAGTTAAAGCAAGAACGAGTCACTATTGATCTTCGCTTTGCAACTGAGCCTGAAAAGCTTAAAAAGGAATATGATGATTTAGTCAAGGATATCAATAAAGCTGGGTATGACCCTGACACTTTAAAAATCAGACTGGTACAGGCTGAAAAAGAATACCAGGATAAACTTTCCAAACGCCCAGAAATATTAAAGCGTGTTCAGGAAAGCATGACTGAATTAGATAAATCGTGGCTCAAGGCTTCAGGCAACGACCTTGAATCTAGCTTGATGGAAATTGATGAAAAATGGAAACAACCTAAAGCAGATCTTGCCAGTTTGATGATGTCAGAACCCAATGCACTTCAGGCAAACAAATACCAAGAGATGTTGGTTAAAATTGATTTTGTCATCGATCAAGAAAAACTTACTTTGCAGTATAACAATGCAATTGACCGCTTCAAGGAGCTGGATGAATTAAGAAATTCACGCCTTGATAATCTGAAGACACAATACGATAGTGGTCAAATCACCCAGCCACAGTATGCAGAACAAGCCAAAGAAATTAATGAACAATTACGTCCTGAAATGGAAAATCTGATTCAATTGGCTTGGCAATATGCTGATGCCATGCAAGGTGTCTCTGGAGAACGTGCACGAGAAAATACCTTAGCCATGCAACAGAGCTTGATTGAAACCAACAATGAGTTTAGAAAGTTTCTCCCTACGGCTGAACAATTGAATGAACAAATTGCTGGTGGCTTGACGGATTCGATCATGGCTTGGGCAGATGGCGTTAAATCTGTTGAAGGTGCATTTAAACAATTTGCTGCATCGTTCTTGCGTGAAATCGCTCAAATGATTTTAAAACAGATGTTATTTAATGCGGTTTCGCAAATGACTGGAGCAGCAAGTGCAGCCGCTGGAAGTGGCGGTGCTGGTGGTATGATTGCTGGAGTCTTGTCTTCAGCTTTTGGTGGTCAAGGTTTTATGGATGGTGGTCATACTGGTTATGGACCAAGAGATGCTGTTGCTGGTGTAGTACATAAAGATGAATGGGTGACGACCAAACGACGAACATCTGAACCAGGTGCAAAGCAATTTCTAGCCTATTTTGAAAAATATGGTATGCAAGGTTTAAACAAGTTTAAAGGATATGCGGATGGTGGCTTAGTTGGCGCACCTCAAGTCAATGTACCGAATATTCCAACACCAAAAGTTGCCGATCCAGCAGCCATGATTGCCAACTCAACCAGTTTTAGCGCAAACCAAAACTTTTATTTGGTTGATGATCCAGCACGTATTTTGGATATTCTTAAATCAGGTGCGTCACAAGAAAACCTTGTGGTGATGATGTCACGTGATCCAGCCAAGTTTAAATCAGCACTTCAAATTGGCGGATGATCTCGCTACAAAGTTTTAAATTAGTTTAAAAGACGATTTCGACCTACACCGCCACAATTGGCGGTGTATTAGATTTTGGACTTTAAAAAATGCCTCATGCAATTGGCTATGTAGATAACACAGGTGGCACAAGCGCTCACTATAAAATGCTGGATAAAATCCGTGAAGTGGCAGTCGCTTCAGGTTTTTGGCAAGTGATGCGCTATGAAAACACAGCTGCTAATCGTGAACTCATTTTAAAAGGACAAGGTTTTACTGGTACTGAAGAGATTTATGTTGGTGTTCGTACCTATCAAGATGCCAATGCAGATTACTACAATCTTTGTGTAGCAACCTTCACAGGCTATGTCGCTGGAAATACTTTTGATACACAACCAGGCGTTCGCCTTTCTGGCGTTCCAGCGCATAACCAACGTATTGATTATTGGCTATCCGTCAATCCACAACGCATCATTTGCTGTATGAAAGTCGGTACGCCTGTGTATGAGCATTTCTACATTGGCAAGTTTTTCCCCTACGCACGTCCTTCTCAATATCCTTATCCAATGATTTGCGGTGGCATGCTTGATGGTGCTCCAGCAATTCGTTTTTCAGATACATCTCACTCAATGCCCTATAAAGGCAATCGAGCCAATTTAGGTATGCGCTTTAATACAGGCGTTTATTTAACACCAGCGGTACACCCTTGGAATAACAATACTTTGGCTGGTGGGACTCAATTAAGAGATACAAATGAACATTACTCATTACTTCCAGCAACGCTTTTAGATGGCAATGGAATCTATGGTGAGCTAGACGGTATTCGCTTTATCAGTGGCTTTAACAATGTGGTTGAAAATACCTGCGGTGAAGAATGGGTTGTTCTCCAAGATGTCAGTCGTACAGGCTTTGTCGACTATATCGCTTTTAAATTAGATGCTTAAGGAGCATAAAAAATGGCGTATTACAGTGGGCAAGCTTCAAGTTATCAAGAACTGCGAAACGTTTTAGCAAATGCATGTGTTGCCGCTGGGTGGACATGGTCAGATGGGATTTTAAGTAAAAATGCTGCTTACATTAAATTGACTGCAACTGATGCTCTAGGTTGGGGGCATGGATTACAAATTTGGGGTGGTACTGGGAAAAGTGGTAGTGATCTTGTAAATCCATGTCCTTCTGCACATCGTATTGGAGCACTTGGTCATGATCCAACTATGATTCCTCATGTAAGTTTTCCATGTGATTATTTTATTTTTGCATTTGATCAACCCGTTGATGAAATTTACCTCATTATTAAGTATGCAATTGACCGATATATGTTTCTTAGCTTTGGCTTATCTTCACTCAATGTGGGATTTTGGTTATGTGCGACTGTATCTAATGCATATAACACGAATTGGTGGAATGCTTCTGAAATGTTTCGATCGTTCACAATTCAATCAGATGGCACTTATGGCAATCAACATACTGATGGTACATCAACTGTTGCAACGGGCTTTTTATGGCAAACCAGATCATATAATAATAATGGTTCAGCTTGTACTTCAGCATATTTAACTTTAAATCAGTCATGGATTACATCCATAGGAAATGATTGGGGAACTAATAAAATTAGTGCAATTAGTTCTGTAGCACCACTAATTGCAAATCAACCTTCTCTCTGGTCAGCGAATTCTGCACTCATTCCTATCCAACTGAATGTTGAATTTCCTCAAGCCAAAAGAGTGCTCATCTCAGAAATTCAAAATGCACGTTATCTTAGAATAGATAACTATGAACCCGAACAGATCATCACTTTGGGCAATGACAAATGGAAAGTTTTTCCATTTCATAAAAAGAACCTAGCACAAAGAAATGGTGGTGAACCCATTGATCACTCAGGAACATTTGGGTGGGCAATACGATATGAAGAACCATAGGAGTACACTATGGCGAGTAAATTGTATTGGATTCCGCTAAGCCCTCTTAATCATGACTACCTGAATAATTTCACAAATGAGCTTGAAAAATTTACAGGTGAACAGTGGTGGTCACCTTTTGATAATGATTCAAACTTATTGATTTATACACAAGTAAAATCAAATTTACCTGTTGAAGCTCATCCTCACGCAATCCAATACACCCAATCAATCAGCTACTTTGGTGATTATTACAATCGTATTCATATAGCTCCTTCTGTACTAGAACTGGGCAATGTAGCATCTGAACAAGTCAGTCGAGTTGATGTTTGGAACGCATACTTAGAACCTAAAACTTTGCAAAGCATTGGTGGTTTACAAGAGGGATTAAATGTATATGGGCAAGATAATCCACCATTAGGATTTAAAGCGCTTCAGGAACGTTCTTGGAATGTCAGTGTGCTGCCCGATGGTCCGTCTGTAATTGATGCTAATGTGATATGGCAATTTGGATCAGATCAAGCTGTATTACACATTACAGGTACAAGGATTGTCGCATTTAGTTGGTTGGTCGATTGGTCAAAACCTGTCAGGGAATCGCTTCAATGGCTCACTGATATTTTGCAAAGTCAAACAGGATATGAACAACGTCGTAGCTTACGTTTAACACCACGTATCAGCTATGAAGTTGAACTTTTGATCTATGATACTGAGCGTCAGTATTTTGAATTAGCCATGATTGGTTGGGGAACAAAAACATTTGCACTGCCGATCTGGAATCAACAGCAATGGCTTAAGACTGCTCACAGCATCGGTGGATTGATTGTTTATTGTGATACAACCCACCGTAATTTTAGAGCCAATCGCCTCGCCATTTTACGTGGTCAAAATGCTTTTGATAATGAAACCATTGAAATTGAATCTGTTCTTGCTGATCGTTTAATTCTGAAACGTCCGCTTCAGAAAAGTTGGGCTAAAGGCACTTGCTTGTCACCAGCTGTGACCGCTCAAATGACCAGTCAACCGAACCTGATTAAACGTACTGATCGAATGATGCGTACATCGGTTGCATTTACCGTCACTGAAGCAGTGGATCACTCAAAAGCATTACCAACGACGATTTATAGAAACTATCCAGTTTTAGAAGAAAAGCCCAATGAGCAAAATGACCTCACCCATTCTTATGAAAGGCTACTCGCTCAACTCGATAATAAAACTAGTTTTTCGCTTCAAAAAGACTTAGCCCAAGCAGCATTTAGTCTGTATCAATATGACTGGATGACTTATGGACGGGTTCAACAAGCCAATTTACGTGCATTATTTTATGCGCTGCGAGGCAGTCAAAAAGCGATTTGGCTACCGACTTTTAGCAATGATTTAACAGTGAAAGCTGTGATTACTGCAAGTTCACAAACTTTTGATATTCAGTGGTGTGGCTATACACGTTTTGCCCAAAAACAATTAGGTCGACAAGACATTCAAATCACACTGAGAAATAAAACTGTTCTCTATCGTCGGATTACTTCAGCAACTGAAGTGAATAGTACAACTGAACGTTTGGGGGTTGATCAAGCGTTTACCAATCAAATCAATGTCAAAGACATTCTCAATATTAGTTTTATCAGTTTGTGTCGATTATCTAATGACACTTTAACCTTTGAACATATCAACGATAGCGATGGTATTGCCAAAGCTTCAGTCACTTGGCGTGGAGTGCGCGAGACATGAGGAATAAACCATGAGCTATTCAGAATTTGAAACATCATTGCAAAATGGACAACCCATTCGTCTGTATCAATTTCAACGTGGTCCAATGAAATGGGGCTACACCTCAGCTAATCAAAACATTACCCATCAAAGCATTGTTTTTCGGAGCATTGAAGGTGGAATTAAAGATGATGGCATTCGTCAAACTGAAAATACAGCTTCAGATATGTTGACCTTAACCGTGCCTCAATCCTTAGATGTGGCTCAAATGTACCGAGTCGTTGCACCAGGACAAACTGTGCATGTCACCGTGTTTGATTTGCATTATGGTGACACTGGTTTTTTGGTGTCATGGATGGGCTTTATCGTGGGTGTAAGCTTTAAAGATCAAATTTCAGCTTCCATTCAATGTAAAAACTTGTCTGCATCACTTGAACGTACAGGTTTACGTAAAGCTTGGGGACGCTTGTGTCAGCATCAACTTTATTCAGATGCTTGCCTTGTTCAAAGAAACTCATTTAAAGCGGTTGGCTCGGTGGATCGACTCGATGGTGTAAGTGTTGGTTTTGCTCCAGCCTCAGCAAAAGAAAACGGCTACTACACTGGCGGATATATTGAATGGACTTCTCTGTATGGTTTAGAGCAACGAGGCATAGAAGCTCATTCAGGTGATTTATTGAATATTTATGGTGGAACTTCTGGTTTGTCAATTGGTCAAGAAATCACGATATATGCTGGCTGTGATCGGCTCTTCACAACGTGTAAATCAAAATTCAATAACACAATCAATTATGGCGGTTCACCACATATGCCTGGTAAATCTCCTTTCGATGGCACGCCTGTGTTTTAAAGGAGTAGATCATGTGGATTCAAGTTGCTTTATTTGTTGCATCACTTTTAATCAGCTCATTATTACAACCAAAACAAAAAGGACAAAAGCCTGCTGCGTTTGAGGATTTTGACTTTCCAACCGCTGAAGATGGCACACCACAAATCGTGGTTTTTGGTGATGTTTGGCTGACAGACTGGACGGTCATAGGCGTTGGGAATTACCGCAGTAAAAAAATTAAAGTCAAACAAAAAGGACTTTTGGGTTCAAAAGAAGTTGATGCTGGTTATAAATATTTTATGGGCATCCATTTTGGTTTAAGCAATGCCATTGACGATATTGTTGAAATTAAAGTCGCAGATAAATCTATTTGGAAAGGTACATTAAGTACTGCAAATTTAAATGTCTTGAATATTGATCAGCCGCAAATTTTTGGTGGTGATGAGTCTGAAGGCGGTATTGTAGGCACATTATGGGTGATGCGTGGTGCTTCAGATCAGCAGCCATTGCCTCAATTGCAAAAAATGCTAGGGAATGATGTTCCAGCCTATCGAGGTGTCGCAACCGCATTTTTTGACGGTCAAATTTGTTCAAACTCGCCTTATCCAAAAGCTTGGTCATTACGTGTACGTCGAACTAATGCTGGTTGGGATGGCTCTATTTGGTATCCTGAAAAGTTGGTGATTTGGTTAAAAGACAATTCAATCAAAGCCATGAATGCAGCCCATATCATCTATGAAGCACAAACAAATAGGACATGGGGGCGTGGATTTTCAGAAAGCCAACTTGATTTGGTTAGTTTTAAATCCGTTGCAGATCAGCTTTATTCTGAAGGCTTTGGGATTTGTTTGGCTTGGCGTCGACAAGAAAGCCTTCAGGAATTTATTCAGCAAATTATTGATCAAATCGGTGCAGCATTCTATGTAGATCGAACAACTGGACTCTGGAAGCTGATTTTAATCCGTGACAACTATGACGCATCGACATTACCCAGCTATGATTATTCAACAGGCTTATTGCGTGTCGAAAATGATGACAACTCTGCCAATGATCTTGTCACCAATCAAACCATTGTCACTTATCGAGATCCAATTTCAAATGAAGATAAGCCTGCACGTGCTGAAAACTTGGCAGCCATACAAAAAAATGGTGTCATTTTAGAAAATAAAACCTATGTGGGTATTCCAACTGTTGAGATTGCTGGACGAATTGCTGCACGTGATATGAAAATCGCACACAGTGCATTAAAGCGTTTCAAAGTGGTTTTAGACCGACGTGCCTATGCGCTTCAGCCAGCTGCTGTCTTTAAATTATCTCTGCCTGAACGTGGCATTGAATCTATGGTTTTTCGTGCGATTCGAGTAGAACATAATGATTTAACCAATGGCGAAATTACCGTGACGGCACTTCAAGATGTATTTGGCTTGCCTGCAACCAATTACCTCAAAGAACAACCATCGCTTTGGCAGCCACCAAGCTATGCAGCTAAACCTGTCATTGATCAAATTGCTTATGAAGTGACCTATACAGATTTATTAAATTCTTTTTCAGCTTTGGATTTAGCGACATATCCAGACAACTGCTATGTAGGCGTAATTGCGTTACAACCCTCAAATTTACAACTTGATTATCAAATTTGGGCGAAAAAAACCACTGAAGCTGAAACGTATTACCAAAACTTGGGCAATTGTGACTTTAACTATGTTTCATCGACAATTGAGGTGATACAACAATCTGCAACTACCAGTATATGTGTCTTAGCTGATCCAATCGATCAAGATGTTGAAATTGGTACACGTGCATTGCTTGGCAATGAGATTGTTAGGATTCAATCGATCAATATTACAAATAACTCGATTGTCGTTGGACGTGGCTATATCGATACTGTACCAATGCTTCATCCAGTCGGCACTAAATTTGCGGTTTACAACAGTGGACGTAATGTTGCTGATCAAGCTTTCAAAGCGTTACAAGCAATTGATTTAAAACTTCTCACTCGAACCAGTCAGCAACAACTAACACTTGCTCAAGCAACTAAAACAACGTTTATTACTCAAAATCGTAAACAACGTCCTTATGCACCAGCGAATGTAAAACTGAATGACCAGTATTTTCCTGAGCAAATTCAAAATAATTTAAATTTGAAATGGTCGCATCGAAACCGTCTAAATCAGACTGAACAGATGAACTGGACTGAGTTTAGTCAAAGCCCTGAAAATGGCACTGTCTATAATTTAAAAATTTCAGATAGGAGCAATACTGTTTTTGTTGATGAACAAACACCAGGAACAAGTTTCGATTGGAATATTCCAAAACGCTTCGACGGTGAAATGACCACAGTACTAAATATCACAATGAATGGTCCTGAGAATAGTCAAACATTTACCGATACTTCACCCAACAATTTTCCGATTCTCAATGATGGTGGTGTACTGATTAAAAGCAGTAC
This sequence comes from Acinetobacter nematophilus, assembly GCF_026344175.1. NCBI lineage: Bacteria > Pseudomonadati > Pseudomonadota > Gammaproteobacteria > Moraxellales > Moraxellaceae > Acinetobacter > Acinetobacter nematophilus. The sequence goes on along the minus strand of NZ_JAPKMY010000001.1, from coordinate 408,090 downwards.
TGAAGCCCAAGGCGGTTCACATGCCAGCTTTGGTGTCGGTGTATTAAAAACTACTGCTGAGTATCCAAAACTCGATATTTACAAACAAGATCATTGCATTGAATTTCGAGTCAAAACAGCACCAGCAACCCATTTAATTGAACACGTTGATAACTTGCTGATTCGTATTCGCCATGAAAGACAAGTGATTGAAAATATCGGCATTGATTATAATATTTTATTGTATATCAAAAAAAATATGATTGGCGTTGATGTAAACGGAAAGCTTGTCACCAATGGTGGCGCTGGTGAGACTGCAAAAACTGTGAGTTATACAGCGAACAATCTTGATCCTGATACTTATTATGATATTGCGATTCAATCTATCAGCATTGGTACTGAGATTATTGGTGGTACAGAAATCACCAAAGCTCAAATCACGATATTTTTGAATGGTGAAGCAGTCAGTACAGATGTAATTAATCTTCTATCTTGGGATTATCCTTGTAGTTTGGTGATCCAATCCGATGTAGATCGCCCAGCTTCTGGTGCTGTTGTCATGAATGGCTTTCGAATCACCAAAAAACTGGGTGGACGTTACAATGGTAATTACACACCTCAACCATTTATTACAGGTACTAGTGATCCGCTTTGGAACGATGTTGTTCTGTATATTCCAATGACAGGTATAAGTGGGAATGTTTTTACAGATGTCTCAAATGCTCCAGTTAGCTTGAATGCAACAGATGCCGTCATGACCCGATCAGATACCGCAGCGCATGGTGGATCGGCTGCACATTTTTATTATCCAATATTGGTTGTCGCACCACAGCCTGTTTTAAATTTAAGAGATAAAAGCTTTACCATTGAAGGTCGTATCAATGGTTATGGTGAAATCTTTAGATTGTCAGATTCAATGGCACTCTCAATCAATCAATATACATTGGTTTTACATAACGAATTTGAATCAACACCACTTGAAGAGCGTCAATCTGTTTCTGTTTTTCATGGCTATGGCACGATTGCTGGAGAACCATTCCCTAAATATATCAATTTTAAAATCATGAGAGATGGTGCTTCAGGGAACACAATGCTGTGGATCGATGATATTGAAGCGTCAGGACAATTTAATCCAGCGCAAACAGATTCTGCAACACTGTTACTCGGTATGTTCAGCCGAGATTTTCAGACACTTCAGAATAGCTATTTTAATGGCTTTAAAATTGAAACTGTGGGTGAGGATGCTGTGGTTGTTCCAAATGTGAACAATCCAATCAAGATTGAATTGAGTGCTCAAAGAGATGGTTTAGACAGCTACCAAACATTCTCAACTGAAATGACAGTGATTTAGGTTTTTAAATTAGTTTAAAAGATCAACTGACGAGGTTGATTGTATTCTCATGATTCATTGTTGTTTTAACTCATATTGAATTAAATCAATTCTCTTACAAAGGAGATGAGTCATGAAGTAAGTCATTCATTAAAAATTTATCTATCTAATACTGGGAGCTACTCATTGCGCTAACAATGAATAGCTCTCATGACAGGTCTAGTGTCATAAGCAAGCCCAGCAATCGTGATCACGATAGCTTGAGCATACAAAAATGAAAAGCTTTTGCACAAGGTGAAATTGTATGAAAACTAACCCGATCATTCCTTGGATGGGTGGTAAGCGTAAACTTGCGTCGCACTTGATTCCAAAATTTCCGAAACACTCATGCTATGTTGAGTTGTTCTGTGGTGGTGCGGCACTTTACTTTCTAAAGCCTGAACAGGCAAAGGTTGAAGTGATTAATGATATGGATGGAGAACTTATCAATCTATATCGTGTTGTTCAGAATCATCTTGAAGAATTCATTAAACAGTTTAAATGGGCTTTAACAAGCCGCACTTTATTCAAATGGCTAAAAGAAGCTTATTGTCCTGGTCTCACTGATATACAACGAGCGGCACGTTTTTATTATCTTCAACAACATGCTTTTGGTGCTAAACGTGTAGGTCAAAACTTTGGCTATGCACCATCTGGTCGCCCAATCAATCTATGTCGCATAGAAGAGAATTTGTCTGAAGCACATATTCGATTGGCTGGTACTTATGTAGAACAATCATCATGGCAAGAATGTTTTAAACGTTATGATCGTGAATACACCTTTTTCTATGCTGATCCACCATATTTCGATACTTTTGGATATGGCATAGATTTTGGGTTTGATCAGTATGAAGCTTTGGCTGAAGCTATGCGTACAGCTAAAGGTAAAGTGATGGTCTCACTGAATGATCATATTGAAATGAGAAAAGTCTTTGAGGGTTTACGTATTGAACCTTTGAACATTAAATACTCGTTAACATCTAAAGTCAGTGCAAAAAGCAAAGTTTCTAAAGAAATTATTATTTGTAATTTTTGAAAAATAATTGCATATATTGAAACGAAAAGCCGAGCTAATTATCTCAAAAAAAATGTGAAATTATCTCGGCGCGCATCATGGGAATGCGATCCTTGCATCTCTAAAAGGAGAGCAACTACAAGATTTGGACTGTGAAAATAAACAACGTTGGCGAGATGGATTGCGTTCTACCAACAAAGCGTTATAAGCAGATTAGGCAATAAAAAACCCGCATGATTGCGGGTTTTAAATTTTTATTGTTGCTTAAGCAACTTGAACAGGAATACAGTTTGCTGTGTGATTCACTGTATTATCTGGATTTGCATAAACAAGCCGTGGTTTGTGCGCATCTGCTTCAGCATTCGTAAAGTCACCAAAGGTTGCAATGATCATTAAATCACCCACATCCGCTTGAAGCGCGGCACCCCCATTGACCGAAATAATGCCTGAGCCTTCTTCGCCACGAATCGCATAAGTTGTAAAACGTTTACCATTGGTCACGTTCCACATATGAATTTCTTCATATTCACGAATACCCGCCAAATCCAATAAAATACCGTCGATTGCACAAGAGCCTTCATAATGTAATTCTGCTTGTGTTACAACACAACGATGGATTTTTGCTTTTAATAAACGAGATAGCATGATGCGCGTCTCCAGAGTTGCCCTTACGATTGTTATCTTGCGGTGAATCAACAATTTTCAATAGGGGGGGATACATTTGAAAGCGCATTTTGCTCTTAAAAATGAATCATGGCAAGAAAAATTGTTGAACAAGAAAGATAAAATTTAGCGTCAAATTAAGGTTTATAGGCGTTGATTTGATTCATTGCTTGTTGAATCTCACCATTGACCAGTAATTTAGTTCTGCCTAAAGCATGATGTATTGCATCGTCCATCAGTGTCTGTTCACTACTTGGCGCTTTACCAAGAACATGTCCTGAAACTTTTTCTTTAGCACCAGGATGGCCAATACCAATACGCAGACGATGAAAATTAGAACCGATATGCGGGACAATGTCACGTAGACCATTGTGTCCACCATGTCCACCACCCGTTTTTAAACGAATGACACCTGGATCCATATCCAGCTCGTCATGGGCGATCAGAATTTCTTCTGGCTTGATTTGATAGAATTTTGCGAAAGGAACAACACTTTGACCAGAAAGGTTCATATATGTTGTTGGTAGTAGCAGACGAACATCTTGTCCTTCTATATTGCCACGACCACTGATTCCTTTGTACTTTGAATCAGTTTTTAAAGTAATGCCATATTGGTCTGCAAGGCGTTCAACGAACCAAAAGCCTGCATTATGGCGGGTTTGGGCATATTCAGAACCTGGATTACCCAAACCAACAATCAGTGAAAGTTTACTCACTCATTTGCACCATTGAACACTTATGCGCGTTTGAAGTCAGCGTGCATAGGCGTGTTTTTAGATGGGTGACGCTGTAACGCTTGGATTTTAACGCTTTCAACTTTACCATCAATGTTGATTTCAACAACTTCTTCAAAGAAAGCATTGCTTTCTAAAGCTTTAACAAGCTCACGAAGTTCTAAAGTTACTGCTACAGGTTCAGCAGCGCCACCGTAGATGATCGCTGGAACTTTATTTTGAAGACGAAGGCGGCGGCTCGAACCTTTCCCTTGAACTGCTTCTTCACGTGCTACTGCATTTAATACGAAGTTTGCCATGATGACATTTCCTCATTGAGTTTAATTGACTGAACTTTCGACCAGTCCAGTGATAGAAAGCCCCACCTAGAGGCAGGGCTTTGAAAATTTTGCGCTATTATAGATAAGAATCAAACATTGCGCTAATAGATTCTTCGTTGTTAATACGACGAATTGTTTCAGCAACCATGCTGGCCACTGAAACTTGGCGAATCTTACCAAGTTTTAAAGCTTCTTCCGAAAGTGGAATTGTGTCGGTGACAACCAATTCATCGATCACGGATTTGCTTAAATTTTCAAGTGCTTTACCAGAAAGTACAGGGTGTGTTGCATAAGCAACCACTTTACGCGCACCAAAAGTTTTTAATGCATCGGCAGCTTTACACAAAGTACCCGCTGTATCGACCATGTCATCCACGATCACACAGTCACGATCACGTACATCACCAATCAAATGCATCACTTGTGATTCATTGGCTTTTTGACGACGTTTATCAATGATTGCTAGGTCGATATCACCCATTTGTTTTGCAACAGCACGTGCACGAACAACACCGCCAACGTCAGGTGAAACCACCATTAGGTTGTGATGCTGTTGTTGACGCAAGTCAGCAAGCAATGCCGGTGTACCGTAGATGTTATCTACAGGGATATCAAAGAAGCCTTGGATTTGGTCAGCATGTAAGTCGATCATGACAACGCGGTCAATTCCAACAGTTGTCAGCATATCTGCAACAACTTTTGCTGTAATTGGAACACGTGTTGAACGTGGGCGACGGTCTTGACGAGCATAACCAAAGTAAGGAATTACAGCGGTAATACGACCAGCACTTGCACGACGCAGAGCATCAGCCATGACTAAGATTTCCATCAGGTTATCATTGGTCGGGGCACAAGTGGGTTGTACGATAAATACGTCTTTACCACGCACATTTTCAGTAATTTCGACAGTGATTTCACCATCAGAAAATTTACCTACAGCAGCAGCTCCAAGAGGAATGTGCAAGTGGCTAACGACTTTTTGGGCGAATTGTGGATGCGCAGTTCCACTAAAAACGACAAGATTGGGCATGAAGCACCCTTGGCGGTTGGCAGATTTGAAATTAGATGGCAGGGGCGGCTGGATTCGAACCAACGGATGCCGAGATCAAAACCCGGTGCCTTACCACTTGGCGACGCCCCTAATGCGGCAGAATTTTAGTGTTTTTGCATGTTTCTGTCAAGGTAAATCAACATTAAATGCAAATACCATGTTCTGTCTTTTTTGAGAAAATGGCAGGGGCGGCTGGATTCGAACCAACGGATGCCGAGATCAAAACCCGGTGCCTTACCACTTGGCGACGCCCCTAATTCGATGTTGTATTTAATGGCAGGGGCGGCTGGATTCGAACCAACGGATGCCGAGATCAAAACCCGGTGCCTTACCACTTGGCGACGCCCCTAAAATACAACGATCTATACAGATGAAAATGATGGCAGGGGCGGCTGGATTCGAACCAACGGATGCCGAGATCAAAACCCGGTGCCTTACCACTTGGCGACGCCCCTATCATTACACTTTAAAATGAGTGAGTGGTGATTCATTCAAACTGTTGACCAAAAAGGCTTTGCAGGGTGAATGATTTAAAATATCATCAATCTTCATTTGTTCAGTGACTTCAACAAAAACACAAGCACCTGTACCTGTAAGCTTTGCTGTACCGAACTGATCTAAATACTGCATGGCTTCATCAACTTCAGGATATAAACTTCTTGCCAATGGCTCAAAGCTATTTCTGAAATCAGATGGCTTTAGCTGATAGGCGCAAAATTTAGTAGGCTTCGTATCTCTTGTCAATGTTTTTTGTGAAAAAAGTCGTTGAGTGCTGATAAAACAGTCAGGTTTTAACACAATGTATTGTTTTTGATCTAAGTCTATGAATGTTAAGTGTTCACCAATCCCTTCTGCCCAGGCGTTACGACCATGCACAAAGATAGGAACATCTGCACCCAATTTAACGCCAAGCGCTGCCAACTGTTCAGTAGTTAACCCACACTGCCATAATTGGTTTAAGACGATCAATGTCGTTGCTGCATTTGATGAACCGCCACCTAAGCCAGCTCCCATGGGAATATTTTTTTCGATACGAATATTCAAACCACTTGAGTGTTTTGCATGAGGAAGTAACATGTGTGCTGCTCTGTAGATCAGATTTTGTTCCAGATCTACATGCTCCAATCCTTCAATCAAGATTTGATTAGAATCTGTTTGGCTGAATTCTAGCCAGTCATATAAATCAATGAGCTGAAAAATACTCTGCAACTCGTGATAACCGTTTTCACGGCGACCAGTAATATGCAAAAACAGGTTTAATTTTGCAGGTGAGGGAACACGAAGCATAGATTTGATTGCCTGATGTTGAGATTTAACGGTTTTGAATCACCATTGTAATACGATTTTCCTGACCTGATTCAAGTTGTTGCTTTAAAATCAGCTTGTTGGGTAAAGTCGCCTGATTATTATAACTAAAATCTACTGTCCAACCATCTTCAACAATTTGAGTAATACGTTGTGCTGAGTCATGTGCAACTTGTGCATTTTCAGTGGCAGGATAGCCCTGTACCCAGTCAACAATATGCGTGATGGGAGCGACCCAACCAGTGGCTTTTTCAAGAAGTTCTTCTGGGCTTTCAGCTGAAATCAACCCAGTCTTAGAACTGTTCAAAGTCACTTCACCTGATTTTCCTTCAATAATGGTTTTACCAATACCTAAGATACCATTGAGCTGAATATTGAAATCTTGTTGATTTTGTGACCATGTATAGAAAGCACTACCAGATTGTTTTGGGGTTTTTACCCCAATTTTTCCCTCTAAATTGAATTGATTTGATGGCTTTTGTGTTGAACCATCTGTAGGTACCTGGGTTGGTGTGGTTGGGGCAGGCTTAACTACTTGCTGACACCCACTAAAAGCAAGTGTTGCTGTTGCAGTAAGGGCAAAGATGATCTGCTGAATGTGACGCATATAGGCGATTAACTCTTTTTAATATGTTGCGGTAATATTAGTGAATCTAATTGATTTAATTGAGGATCATTTGGATGGTTTTGTTTGAGTTGTTGTAACACTTCATTAAATTGTGACAATGCACCTTGCATATACAAAGATTTTGCATAACGAATCCCAATATTAATACTATGACTCAAACTATAAGCCTTAGAGAGAATATTGGAGGCTGCATCAAAATCATTCTGTAAAAATGTAATATAGCCCAGAGTATCTAAAATAGATGCTTGATCAGGTGCATATTCTAGTGCATGTTCAGCATAGCGGCGCGCTTCGTCTAGACGTCGATTTTGTAGAGCCAAGGTATAGGCATAAGCATTTAGATAAGCTGGGTTATTGGGTTCTAAATTCAATAGCTGTTTAAGTGCTTTGTCCAGAATATCGCGATTTTCAAAAGGGTCTAGCAATAAAATTTCAGAGTATAAAATTTCGGGGTCGTCGGGCAGATTTTTGACAGCTTCATTAAGCAAACTTAAAGCTGCTTTTTTATTGCCCATACGTTTTAAAATTTCAGCTTGCGCTTGATATAAGAAACTTGCATGTTGCGGATAATTTACACGTTCCTGCGTTAAAAAGCGCAGAGCATCATTCATTTTATTTTGTCTTTCAAAAATCGAGACGAGATTACGACGTGAAACCGTATATAAATTTCCATCTACTAAACGATAATAGGCTTTTGCAGTTTCATCATTTTGCTTACGCTCAGCATTGACTGCTAAATAAAAATAAGCTTCGTTTTGATAACGGGAGGAATAACGTAATTCCACCAAATACTGTTCAGCTTGATCAAATTTTTTTAAATCAATTGCTGTTAAACCTGCAATAAACAAAGCTTCTTCAGCATCGGGCCATGTTTGAATAATGGTTTCTAATTTGTTAAGTGCCAGTTCAGATTGATGCGTTTTAATCAGATATTTAACTTCCGCCAATCGAATGTCATAGTTATATTTATTTTTACGACTGCTGCGATTGTACCATTTTAAGGTTTCTTCCTGATCCCCTAATGCCTCAAGCAGATTGGCTTTCATGAGAATAAAACCAGTCACTTTTGGACGTTTTTTCAATGCCTTATTTACTGTTTTAAGGGCTTGTTCAATCTCGTCACTTTGCGCTTCTAAACCTGCAATTAAGATTAACACTGAAGGGTTATTTTTTTCTTTGCTTGCCCGAAGTGTGCTGAGTAGATTTTGACGGTCAACTTCAGATTCAGGGGCAATTCCTTCTAGAATTTTTTCTAAATCAGCATTTGGATCGATGGTGAGAATACTGTCGAGCGTTTCAGCAGCCAGTTCATACTCATGTGATTTGAGGGCAATATGTGCCAAATAAAATTTAGCAGGAACATCTTCTGGTTCTTGTACAACCCAGTGTGTTGCAATATCTAATGCTGCTTTTAAATCATTTTGTTCAATTGCTACATTGAGCGCACGTTGTTTAATGGTGGTCGAATTACTGCGAATTGCCAATACCGTATAATTGTGTAAAGCAGTTGCTGTATCATGATATGCCAGTGAAAATTCAGCAATGATGCTTTGTTTTAATGCATTTGTATTATATTTTGCATGATAAAATTCTCCAGATGCTCTAATATGAGCACTAGAAGCCATGCTACCAACCAGTAAGAATGTGGTAGAATATTGCTTAATTGTCATGCCGCTTAAGCGGTTGTTTATTTGACGCAATTTTTCCGAATCCAAGTATGCTTTTTATGACACCGTTATTGCACAATAGCATAAATTTAGCGAAATGATGATCTGATATGTCTTTCTTTGCATTGGGTGTCAACCATCAAACTGCCTCTGTTGAGCTTCGTGAGCAGATTGCTTTTAATCCAGAACGATTAAAAGATTTGCTGACGCAGCAAAGCCACAGCCAAAATTTAAATGATATGGTGGTGGTCTCAACATGTAACCGCACTGAAGTCTACGCCATGGCTGAAAATGCCGATATGGTATTAAATTGGCTCGCCCAAACCAATGGTATTGATGTAAAGCAATTGTCAAATCATGTATATCGTTATGAAAATACAGATGCTGTTTCACATTTAATGCGTGTTGCTAGTGGCTTGGATTCTTTGATGTTGGGTGAACCTCAGATTTTGGGACAGGTCAAATCCGCATTATCAATTGCTAAAAATGCTGAAATCGTTTCACAGAATCTCAATCAGATTTTTGAATATGCCTTTTATGCAGCTAAACGTGTGCGCTCTGAAACGGCAGTCGGAAGTCATGCCGTATCGATGGGCTATGCAGTTGCACAGCTTGCTTTACAAGTATTTAGCAAGCCTGACAAACTGACGGTGATGGTGGTTGCCGCAGGTGAAATGAATAGCCTGGTGGCTAAACACTTGGCTGAAATGGGTGTGGCAAAAATTCTTATTTGCAATCGAAGCCGTGAACGTGCAGAAAAGCTAGCACAGGAAATTGCACATCGTGTTGAGGTGGAAATCATTCCTTTTGATGAACTTGCAACTCAACTTTATCGTGCTGATGTAATTTCAAGTTGTACTGGGAGCTTACATCAGGTAATTGCTTATACTGATGTAAAAGCGGCACTAAAAAAACGACGTTATCAACAAATGCTTATGGTCGATTTAGCTGTTCCCCGTGATATAGATCCGAAAGTTGAAAGTCTGGATGGTGTCTATCTTTATGGGGTGGATGATTTACAGAGTGTGATTGATGAAAATCTAGCTCAACGTCGGCAGGCTGCCGTTGAAGCTGAGGTAATGGTCAATCAACTGGTCACTCAATTGGTGACGCATCAGAAAGTCAAAGATGCGGGCAGTACTATTCAGCAATTCCGCGAGCATGGTGAAGAGCAGCGTCAAGCGGAACTTGTACATGCTTTGGAGCGTATTCAAGCAGGTGAAGATACTCAACATGTATTAGAAGATTTTGCCCACCGCCTGACCCAAAAATTATTACATCCTGCCTCTATTTTACTGCGTCAAGCGGCTCAGGATGAAGATCCATCTCATTTTGAATGGATGAAAGAAAATATTCAGGATATTTTTGAGCAAGAACGAAAACCCAAAACCAAATAGAAAAATTTCATTCAGTTGAATGTGGTGTTTTAGATGAATCAACATGACATATTTTATAATTGAATTATAAAAATATTAATTTTTCAATATTTTGTTATGCGTTCTGAAAAACAGACCTTCTCATAGCTTTCCTTTCGAATAGTTTTGACATTCAACAATACAACCCACAGAAGCTGTTAAGCGATATGCGCTCCAAGATATGGATTGTATGCTAGCTATGAACCAACTTTAAACTAATTTGTTTTGTTAATTCATTGAGTTGTTTACGTAAATTACGAGACTCACTTAACGAAGCGGGTGCTTTAAGTTTTTGCTTTAAATACTTTTCTTGTAATGCCAGAGAGTAGTCCGACGCCAACTTATCTGCCATTTCTGGTGCTTCTGTCAAAGCTTGAATATTGGTTCGTTGCATAATTTCGGATAACTCTAGGTGATATTCACTGCAAGCACCCAAAATATAATAGGTTGCCAGTTCTTGATCATCGGGCAAATCATCAAAAATACGGTCAAAAACAGCGAGGACTTTTGCCAGCAATTCATCTGGCTGAATAAATGCACGCAAGACTTCAAAGTGAATATATAAAAATGGATGCTGCATTAGAATGGCAACAGCAAAGTCTTCATCTTTGGTACGAATGTTAAATGACAGCGATGCATCCAAGCTGACTTGAGGTTGCCATTTACGGTTAAAGCCCAGCTTTTCTTTAAAAAATTGTCTTAACAGATAACGATATGAACCTTGTTTGGGAAGTAGCTCAGTCAATTGATTCAGTTCAGCCATCACCTGACTTTTTCCTTCAGGCGTTGTGATGTCATAATTTTGGCTCAATAAGGCAAAGACAAAATCTGACAATAATGGAGATTGTTGCCAGATCCGCTGAAAAGTTTCCAGACCTTCTTTACGAATTAAAGAGTCTGGATCATGTTCTTTGGGAAGTACAAAGAACTTTAGTTCACGTCCATCATTTAACAAGGGCAAGGCGATTTCTAAAGTTCGACGAGCAGCTTTTTGACCTGCTGCATCTCCATCAAACGCAATTGTGATCTGATTGTTTTGTTTAAATAAAATACTTAAATGATCGGCATTGCTTGCTGTACCGAGGGTTGCCGTTGCACCAGAAATTCCATTTTGCTGTAGCGCAATAACATCCATATAACCTTCAACCATGAGCCAGTTTTGGGCACGGTCTTTGCGCCCCTCATACAAGCCATAGAGAAGTTGATTTTTATGGAAAACTTCTGAATCTGGGGAGTTAATATATTTCGGTTTGATCTCGTCATTGAGCGCACGTCCACCGAAACCAACGACACGACCTTTATGGTCTCGAATAGGAAATATTACTCGATCACGAAGTAAATCAAAGTCACGTCCACTATCACTGGTACGAATCAAACCCAGTAATTTTAGACCTTCAATATCTTGAGGGAATGCTTTTTCTAAATGTTGCCAATCTTCAGGTGCATAACCTAAACGCCAATATTGAATGGTTTCAGTACTTAAACCACGATGCTTAAAGTAATTTTGTGCAACTTTACTTTGTGGTAATTGGCGTTCATAGAATTGAGCGATATTTTCAAGTAAGTCGTAAAGATTCCCATCTTGTGGAATATGTTCAAAGCCTGTCTGATCAAATTGAGTGGGATCAAAATGTTCTGGATCTGGATATTGATTAAATGCTTCGAAAGGATCCATTTCAAAAACAGGGGGGCGCGCTGTTTTCTGTTCATTTGACGATGAATCTACGCTTTTATTTTGTGGGGTTTGAACTGGAGGTTTGGCTTGTGGTTTTACCGTTTCACGCTTGTAAGACAACTTTTTATTGTCCTGATTGTCTTTGGGAAGCTCTACACCTGCGTGACTGGAAAGCTCTTTCATGACATCGACAAAGTTTCGATTATCAATATCCATGAGAAAGCGGATGGCATTACCGTTTGCCTGGCAACCAAAGCAGTGATAATACTGTTTGTCACGATATACGTGAAAAGAAGGGGACTTTTCCTGATGAAAAGGGCAGCAACCTGAATAGGTGCGACCTGTTTTTTTCAATTTCACACGTTGACCAATGAGATCGACAATATCGGTACGATCTAAAATTTGATCTATTGTGTGCTGAGGAATAGCCATAAAGTTAAAGTCATGTATCGTGATCAGTCATTTTTAAGTTTAACGCAGTTTTAAACTTAAAAATATCCATGAATAAAAAAGACGGGTAAAAACCCGTCTTGATTTGTCGCGATCAAGTCCTGTCAAAGACGATATTTCCTATCACGCATTATTTACGTTGACCGTCATATAGGCTTTCGTCTGCTCGAGCAGGTTCTTTTGAAACTTCACGATTCGGGCGATCAAGCAAGCCAAAGCTAACTTTATTCAATAGACTTGACTTCTGTTCTGAGTGAGTTGATGTTTCCGCATTTGTATCTTTTGATACTTCAGCTTTTTCGCCACGACCTAAAATACCCAGAGTCGCACGGTTCCACCAGCTTCCTTCTTTACGAGCAGCACGTAGATTGACTTCACCATTGGATTTAACAAGGTTTGGATAATTCAGTTTAAGTACTTCAATATACTGTTGTGCCGTATCTTTATCACCAAGCTTGTCATAACCATACGCCATAGTGGCTAAAGCCTCAGGAATTTGTGGCGTTTGTGGGTAATGTTCAACTACCCATTGTGAGCGTTCAATTGCCGCCAAATAAGCCTTGCGTTTAAGATTGAAACGGGCAGCATTCATCTCACTTTCAGCCAACTCCTGACCGATGTATTTCATGCGTTGCGCAGCATCAACCGAATATTGACTGGATGGATAGCGACGAATCAAATCAACAAAGTTTTGATAAGCAATTTTTAAGTAACCGACATCCCGATGTGCTTGCTTGAGTGATGTATAGCGGAGCAAGCTGTCATAATTTTGCTCCATGTTTGCAACACCACGCACATAATAAGCATAGTCTAAATTTGGATGCTGAGGATTTAAGCGAATGAAACGGTCTGCCAGTGCAATCGTGCCTTCATAGTCTTTTTGCTTGAACTTAGTGTAAAGCAGTTCAAGTTGAGCCTGTTGTGCATATTGTCCTGTTGGAAAGTAAGTATCCATTGCTTCCAATGCTTTTGCCGCATCACCGTATTGCCCACGGTCTAGTGATTTTATCGCATTATTGTAATAAGTCTGCTCATTTGATTTTGGACCTGTATCGACAACCTCCTTCTTGGGATTGCTGCTACAACCTACAAATACTGTTGCTAAGCCTACAGTTAAAGCAAGCATTGTGACTTTATAACGTGGTAGCGACATAAAAATTCCTCTGTTGATACGGGCAATAGGCTACAATTGCGCTATTAAACCATTTTTGTCCGAATGAGCAAATGACTTCAGCACACTCTTCTAATTCTAATTTCTCAGAAAATGATTTCAATTTACTTGAAGATTCTGAGGATGCAGATAATCATAATTCTGCACCAACTGCAACACGTTTATCGTTGCAATTTCAACTGGATGAAAGCTATTTAGGGCAACGTATTGACCAAGTTGCTGCACTGGTTTGGAGCGAGTTTTCTCGTGAAAAACTTAAGCAGTGGATGAAAGAAGGTCATTTGTTGGTAAATGGTAACACGGTCAAGCCTAAGTATAAATGTGAAGGCAATGAACAGTTAAGTCTTAATGTGGAACTGGAAACCCAAACTTCTGCGCAGCCTGAGAATATTCCTTTAAATATTGTCTATGAAGATGACGATATTATGGTCATCAATAAACCTGTGGGTATGGTTGTACATCCAGGTGCGGGTAATCCTAATGGAACTTTGGTAAATGCTTTACTTTACCACTATCCTAAATCTGCGGAATTAACCCGAGCGGGATTAGTGCATCGCATTGATAAAGATACCAGTGGCTTATTGGTAGTGGCTAAAAATTTAGAAGCTCAGTTTTCTTTGAGCAAGCAATTGGCTAAAAAATCAGTCTATCGTGTTTATGATCTAATTTGTTATGGTCATATCATTGCTGGTGGAACAATTGATGAACCAATTAAGCGGCATCCTGTAGATCGTGTCAAAATGGCGATCTTGCCGGGTGGGCGTGATGCAGTGACGCATTATAATGTTAAGGAACGTTTTCAGCATTTTACGCGTGTGCAGGCACAATTAGAAACTGGTCGTACCCATCAGATCCGTATTCACTTTACCTATATTGGTTATCCTTTAGTGGGTGATCCTGTCTATGTCAGCCGGGTCAAAGTACCTGCAGGGGCTTCAGAAAAGTTAAGCAGCACATTGCGTAATTTTAAACGCCAAGCTTTGCATGCGTTTAAGCTAGGGCTTATTCATCCGCGTACCCAAGAGGAAATGATGTTTGAAGCACCTTGGCCAGAAGATTTCACAAACTTGGTAGAAGTTTTGCGTTCTGAAAATAAAGCATATTGATTGATTTAAAAATAAATTGACGATTAATGGAGAGCCACATGCAATTTGTTCAAGGATTACCTCAAGGTGTATATGTGGGTCAAACACATATACAACATCCACAGGCATTACCATCTGTACAGCCAGAGTTGGAAGGTTTGAATTTAGCATTGCATGTGAATGATGATCCACAACGAGTACAGCAGCATCGGATGATTTTATTAGATGAATTTGCTGTGCACGGTGTCAAAAAGATCACATGGATGACCCAAACACACAGTACGATTTGCCACAGCATCAATGAAGAAATTACAGTGAATGCTTTGGTGGGAGATGGGTTGGTGACGCAGACACAGGGTCATGCTTTGATGATGATGACTGCGGATTGTTTACCTGTGGTTTTGGGAAATGCGGATGGTACTGAAGTTGCTAATTTACATGCAGGTTGGCGAGGTTTAGCAGGTGGAATTATTGAAAATACCATTGCAGAAATGACTTCTCAACCCACATGGGCATGGTTAGGTGCTGCAATCAGCCAGCCTTGTTTTGAAATCGGTGCAGAAGTAAAAGCTGCTTTTTGTGCGAAATATGCTGCATTGGAAAATGCTTTTATTGATGGTGAGCAAGCAGGTAAATACTATGCAGACTTGTATGCCATTGCAGGTTATATTCTCCAACAACAAGGTGTTAAAGTTATCTTGGGTGGAGATCAATGCTCTTATCAGCAGTCAGAAGATTACTATTCTTATCGTCGCCATTCAAAAACTGGTCGTATGGCAACTTTTGTATTTATGCAAAAATAAAATTTATGTTTTTATGGCATTTATTCTGTTTTATAGATTCATTTCAATTACTTTTAAACCATGACAAGAATTGTTTAAAAATGAATTGATGTTAAACTTGACTAAATTTGTTTGTTTTTCAATTGATATGCCTTTATCTACTAAATCTATCGCGATCGTTTACCACAGCCCGTTTGGTCATACTGCCAAAGTTGCGAGCTATATTGCGCAAGGCGTAGAAAAGGTTGGATTGACTGTCCATAAAATGGATATTGAACATATTGATTGGGATATTCTAGACCGGGCAGACGCGATTATTTTTGGTTCACCAACATATATGGGCAGTGTGACTGGCCCATTTAAAATGTTTATGGACTCTACTTCCAAGCGTTGGAAAAATCGTGATTGGCAAGGCAAACTTGCTGCTGCATTTACCAATTCAGGTGGATTAAGTGGAGACAAACTGTCTGTACTGCAACAGATTAATATCTTTGCGATGCAACATGGCATGTTATGGTCAGGATTACCTTTAATGCCGACAGGAATTAAGCCAACGGACTTAAATCGTATGGCAGGTTATTTAGGATTGATGACGCAATCTGACAATGCACCGGTCGATCTTACGCCTCCATCTGGTGACTTACAAACTGCATTGTGGTTTGGTGAGTATCTTGCATTGTTGTTAAATAAAATCACTTCACATAATAAAGACTGATTTATATAACATCGCCTCACATGTGTTGTTCAAATTAATTACTCATTGTCGTGACATGCTAGCTAATTTGTCGCAGTAAGCGAATTTTTCCGTATCACATTGCGCTATGTTTTTTTGAAAATAAAAAGTATGCGTGGATGATATGGATATCTGTAATAGAAAAACAATTAAAACCACAATCGTGGTCTTAGCCTTAACAGTATTTTTTTTGTCAGTCAGTTGTTTTGCGAATGATGAAAAAGTGAGTAGTTTGATTCAGTTAGATGATACAGAGCTGTCTGAGGTTAAAGGTCAGGCGTTGATGAGTTTAAGTTATATTGCGCCTACAGATATGACTAATCTTGAAACTAAACGTGTAGATGGAGACAAGAATATTGGCTTCTATAAACTTGGTTTAGAAGCTGAATTACAACTAAATGCGAATATTAAAAAACTACAGCTAGGGTGCGGTGGTGTGAATGGCGCTGGTGCTTGTGATATTGACATTGATAATCTAAGTTTAAGTGGTCTAGCAAATACAAATACAGGACGTGTTTCATCTTCTGCCAAAATTACCAACCCATTTATTGAATTTGCGATTAAAAACCCAAATAGCGCTTCAACACGTTCGATAGCAGGAGTTCGTTTAAGTGCTGAGAACGTAATAGGATTGTTAACAGCAGGTACAGAAAATTCAACCTCACCAAATGGTATTAATAATATCTCAGGATTTATGCGTATTCAATCGGATCAAAGCGGTTATATATATGGTTTAGCGAATACAGGTGCGCAGAAAATGGATGTTGCAAAATATCCAATCACAGGAAAAATTAATTCTGGAGTAGGGGCTGTACTATCCATTCAAACCGAACGTGGTGAATTATCGATTCCAGCTATGCAGGGCATTCCATTTATACGTAATGGAGTTACAGTAAATGGTAATAGGGTAAGTGCGATACCCTTAAAAGCCACTTTAGATATTCCATCTATACAGTTAGGGTGGTTGAACAGCGGGTATCCAGCCTCTGGTCGTACACAATATGATTATGCAGTCGAAAATCCGATAGATTGGAATCCTAATAAAGTTCCAATATTAGTCCAAACTTTGGGTGGTCCTTTAAGTGCTAAAATTACAGGTTGTCAAGGAATTACGTGTCTATTTACTAATATAATGGGAACTGTACGTGTAGGTGCAGTTTTGAATAATGCCTATTTGAAAGGTAATATTACAAATATGTCTGCAGATGTAACTATTAATCAAGGCTTGGGCTATATTCATTACTTACCGATTAATTCGGCTTTTTCTCTTTCATTACAATCACAATCAATTAAATGGCCTGGAAGTTATATAGGAGCAAATCCAGAAAGAATTAATTTGGATGGTTCAGTAAATAATAGTGTACCAGCAACAATTTCTGATGTTGCTCGCAGAGGTTGGTGGATGTCTTTTTCCGATCCGATAGATTTGGGTAGCGTGAATCCAACAGATGATATAAATATTGAACCATTGTTCCCTCAAATTTCAACACAAGTAAGTACTTATTTAAATAATAATCCAGCTTCAATCGGAATAGGTTCATTGATCAACGCTGTATTAGGGGTTGGAAATATTCAGGTATCTTCTACTGATATCAATTTAAAACAATACCCATTGAACCTAACTTTAAGTAACTTAAAACTCAATGGTCAAAATTTTGCTCCTAACTGTTATGGCTCATTAAAATTCTGTTAAATTTTAATAAAAGAAAATCTGATTTTTGAGGTTTTCTTTTTTACAATTTCCAAGACGGATTATTCATATTATATCGACTTACAATCAAGGTTTTTACTCAACTCTCAATATGATTTAGAGCGTCAAATTTATTTATCAAATTAATAATCTAGTTAGATTCATGCATCCCTCAACAATTTATAAATTTTCAGAAATTTTGTTGATAAATACATCAAATTTTTTGTGCATACGGTATAATAATTTAATTTGATTACATAACTAAACAAAAATAATTTACATAAAAATTCTTAAAAATCATGAGTTCATTTAAGTGAAAAATAACATGATCAAATGAGACAGTGTGTTTGTCTCAATGGGCTATTCTGTTACTGCCGGTTTTCCTATATTTTTGACCAATAATAAAAATCTGAGCAGGTGGTATGGATATTTTTTTGAAAAAAATAATTAAAATCAGCAGGATGATTTTAATTTTTGGTGGATTATTTGTTTCAACTTATGGTTTTGCAAATTTTTCTCACTCACAAGGTCTGATTGAGTTAAATGATGCAGAACTTTCAAAGGTTCAAGGTCAAGCATTGATGAGTCTGGGTTATATTGCTCCAAACGATGCTGCCAACAAAATGCAAGGGCAAGGCGTAGGATTTTATAAACTTGGACTTGAAGCAGAACTAGAACTCAATGCCAATATAAAAAAATTACAATTGGGTTGTGGCGGTGCCAATGGTGCTGGCGGATGCGATATTGATATTGATAATCTTAGTCTTTCAGGTCTGGCAGATACCCGAGAAGGAAGAGTGGCTTCAAGTGCAAAATTAACCAATCCCTTTTTAGAGTTTGCAATCAAGAATCCTGATGTTGCATCAACTCGAGAAGTCGTGGGTTTACGTCTAAGTGCTGAAAAAGTTTTGGGAATGTTGACTGCGGGTACGGAAAACTCTGAAGCACCCAATGGTATTAATTCACTCAGTGGATTTTTAAAGACAAAAGCGACTACCGGTTTAGGTTATACAAATAGTCGAGGCATGAGTTATACGGATACTCAAATGCCAATCACTGGAAATGTAGATGTTTGTGTACTATTTTTCTGCGGAAGATTACCTTTATCCTCAACAGATTATAATTTGACTTTGCAAAGTACCACGGCACCCATTCAGGTTGATTCAGCGACCATTAATGGGATGCGACAAAGTAGTGTGAACTTAACTGGCAAAGCTTATATTGACCGTTTAAACTTTGGTGGGCGATTAAAAGCGGGTGTAAAAGTTCCTTTATTGGGAACATTAAATTTAGAGAAACAGGTTAATGGTGATATTACAGGGTTAACAGCAAACCTAACGATCAGTGAAAGTTTGGGCTATATTCATAAAATTCCTTTAAATAATCCTTTTTCTTTATCGTTGCAAAGTCAGAATGTATGGTGGCCAAATGCTGAGGTGACCGCTCAGAGAGGTTGGTGGATGGCATTTGAAGATGCTGTTGATATTGGAAATGTCACTCCTTCTAAAGGGATTGATATTACCAATGATGTACTTAAACAAGTTGTTGGACCTTTAAGTAATGCATTGGCGACTACGGCTGTACCTTCATGTCAGGCTTTAGATTGCCTATTGGGCAGCTCATTAGAAATCGGTAATATTAATTTACCGAATACATCAGTAAATTTTCCATTACAAGATTTACAGCTTAAAAACCAGGATTTCGCGCCTAACTGCTATGGTTCATTAAAATTCTGTTAGACATCATTACGATAGGATTAATAAAAAACCTCCACTCAGGAGGTTTTTTATTATTTGTGCATAATACGTGCTTTGTCACGTTGCCAGTCACGGTCTTTTTCAGTGGCACGTTTGTCATGCAACTGTTTACCTTTTACCAAAGCAATTTCAAGTTTTGCTAAATGACCTTTCCAATAACAAGCTAAAGGTACACAGGTATAACCTTTTTGATTCACTGCACCCATGAGCTTTTCTAACTCACGGCGTGAAAGAAGTAATTTACGGGTGCGTGTCGCTTCAGGCACAACATGAGTCGATGCTGAAAGTAATGGTTGAATCTGAGCGCCAAAAAGAAATGCTTCATTATTTTTAAAGGTAATATAGCTTTCTGTAATGGTCATGCGTCCAGCACGCAATGACTTGACTTCCCAGCCTTGCAATGAAAGCCCAGCTTCAAATTTTTCTTCAATAAAATAATCGTGACGCGCACGTTTATTTTGTGCAATCGTCCCGCCATTATTTTTTTTAACGACAATATTTTTCGACATAATACAAATAATTCCAAGAATAGCCTTATTCTGCCTCAAACTCGGCTTCAGGTGAAGTCATTTCACAATTAAAGCAAAGGCTAAATGTGCAGAGGTTATTCGCTAAGATTTAAGTTTTTGTTAAACTATAGCTCTACATAACAAACTTGAGTACAAATGGATGTCTAAAACTCGTGTCATCTATCCAGGAACTTTTGATCCAATTACTAATGGCCATGTGGATTTGGTTGCCCGCGCTTCACGGATGTTTGATGAAGTCGTGGTCGCAATTGCTATCGGACATCATAAAAATCCAGTATTCAGTTTAGAAGAGCGTGTAGACTTAGCGAAAATATCACTTAAACATTTACCGAATGTTGAGTTTGTTGGCTTTGATGGCTTATTGGTAAATTTTGCTCGTGAACAGAATGCGACCGCAGTTTTACGTGGATTAAGAGCTGTTTCAGATTTTGAATATGAGTTTCAGCTTGCCAATATGAACCGTCAATTGGATCATGATTTTGAAACTGTATTTTTAACCCCCTCAGAGCAATTTTCATTTATTTCTTCGACAATGGTTCGGGAAATTGCACGATTAAAAGGTGATGTAGCTAAATTTGTGCCACAATGTGTGGTGGAAGCTTTTCACCGTAAACATCAACAAGGTTGGTAATGTGTCTTTAATAATCACTGATGAATGCATCAATTGTGATGTATGTGAACCGGTATGCCCGAATGAAGCCATTTTTATGGGGGAGGAAATTTATGAAATTCATCCAAACCTATGTACAGAATGTGTGGGGCATTTTGATGAGCCGCAGTGTGCACTTTTTTGTCCAGTAGATTGTATTCCACGTGATCCAAATCACTTGGAAAGCCAAGATGACTTGATGGAAAAGTATAAAAGTTTAATTGCTCAAAAAAGCGCAAGCAATTCCCAGTAAAATTTGTTAGCATACGCCCCGAAGTGAGCCAGACGATCGCTGCTGTGGAGATCTCCGTGATTGAAGCAGGGGAGGAAAGTCCGGGCTTCAACGGGCAAGGTGCCAGGTAACGCCTGGGCGGTGTGAACCGACGGAAAGTGCAGCAGAGAGTAGACCGCCTTCAATATCGTTTCTTTTCGGAGAAATGGAAGGTAAGGGTGAAAGGGTGCGGTAAGAGCGCACCGCATGACTGGTAACAGTTCATGGCATGGTAAACCCCACCGGAAGCAAGACCAAATAGGGATCCTATAGGCATGGCCCATGCTGGATCCGGGTAGGTCGCTTGAGCGTATGAGTGATTGTGCGCCTAGAGGAATGATCGTTCTAGACAGAACCCGGCTTATCGGCTCACTTCAATGAATTTTATTGCAATTATTACTTGACGTAACGTAAGTTACAGCAGATAATGCGCGCACAGTTTTAGGCTATGTAGCTCAGTTGGTTAGAGCACCGCACTCATAATGCGGGGGTCACAGGTTCAAGTCCCGTCATAGCCACCATTTTTATAGACCACGTTTCCAAAAACGTGGTCTTTTTTTATCTTTCAAATATGCATCTTAAAAACATTACTATGCTGGTTTTTAAAAACCAATTTTAACAGATGTATTTTCCCCTATATGGGTTAACTGAGCCGTTGTAGCCATTCTTTTATAATCATAAATTGTTGCTTTTGATAATTTTGCCAAACCGAATTGGTAGGAAAAATTAAATTGTACTTGATTGATTTTATACTGGGTTAAAATATTGCTGTCTTGTTGAAGTGTTTGAATTAATGTTTTAGCAGTATCAGTATGATAAAGATAAGTGGGTTGGCTGACTGTTAAAATGAGAACTTGATTGGCTGATTCTGCTTCGCCGATTGCCGTATAGTGATTTTCAATCTGAACATTTTTAATATCTTCAGAGATTAAAGAAAAATCAGATGTTGATAAATATTGATTTTGAATATAATGCCAGATATTGATTGAAAGAATGATTACGGTAATCAACGATAGGATGTAGTAATGTGCTTTCCAAATTGGCTGATGAGACATGTTGGTTTGCGTATTTCTAAGTATCTGTGTATGAGTCAACAAATCGTGAAGTGATTGTTGGCTGTTTCCGTTAAAAATTGCCAAGTAGAAACATGCAAAAACAATACTTTGGAATAGGAAAATAATTAAACTAAGTATAAATGTTTGATTTGAAATGTTTTGTAGATAACCAATAAAACAAAATGGAATAATGAAAATACTGGATCGAATCAAGGAGTGAATGGGTGAAATTGAACTGCCTGTAAAATCTTTTACACGAATTTTACAGAGTATTTTTCCGATGGTTTTGCCTTCGCCAATGGTGCTATTGAAAGCTGCGAAATAAAACAGGCAAAGGAGCGTACCGATACATTGGAAAATAAAAGCTGAATTTTCAAAATATGGATAAAGTATTTTACCCACCACGAGACAAGCAACACTGACGATCAAACAATCAATGATAAAGGCGAACAGACGAGGGAATATTGGGGCAACGGTTTTAGTCTGATTTGGAATTTCTTTCATAAGATTTGGTTAAATTAAGTTTATAAGAATATTGAAAATTATCCACATTATAAATATTAAAGTATGTGGGAACCAGAGAAAGGCATGCTCTTAAATTTTGCAATAAGTGTCAATGTTGAATATTTAACAATCAATAATGAGGAGACATTAAATTTTAGGCGAAAAAAAACCAGCAATCGCTGGGTTCTTTAATTGCACCATTTTAAAACATATTAAAATGGTGCCCGAGGCCAGACTCGAACTGGCACGCTTTGTGGGCGGGGGATTTTAAATCCCCTGTGTCTACCGATTTCACCACTCGGGCATGTGCGCAATAATAAAGGAGTGTTTTTCTCTTGGCAAGCGTATTTAACACGAATTGCTTTCTTTTCAAGCAATTCAGATGTTTATGTTTGAAAATGAAGCATTCTACCCAACAGAACAGCTACTTTTTGTCATGATCTGTTCATCATTCTGAGATGAAAACGCAATATTCAGGCTCTAAATTGATTGGATAAAAAAACTTAGAGGAAATCCATTTCAATGCCAAGCTCAATTTCACGCCGTGAACTTATTCAAAAGTCATTAGCCAGTTTTGGGGCACTATCCATACCCGTTTCTTTGACCGCCTGTGGGAGCGACAACAATGATTCAACAACGCCAACCACTAAAGTTGAATTTTTACATGGAGTAGCGAGTGGTGATCCACTCAAGGATCGTGTGATTTTATGGACGCGTGTGACTCCCCAAGATACCACCTTGCGTATTGAAGTTGTTTGGGAGATTGCGACAGATGATAAATTTGCACAAATCATCAACTCTGGCAAAGTACAGACCACTCAAGCCCAAGATTTTACGGTTAAAGTCGATGCAGATAAGTTAAAGTCGGGGCAAACTTATTACTATCGTTTTAAATTCGGTTCGGTGATTTCACCTGTTGGTCGTACCAAGACATTACCGGAAACAACCAATGCGGTTCAATTTGCTGTATGCTCATGCTCAAATTATCCGGCAGGTTATTTCTATGTTTATCGAGAAATGGCAAAACAAGATGTCGATGCAATTATTCATCTTGGTGATTATATTTATGAATATGGCAAAGATGGCTATGCAACTGAAGATGCGGCTAAATTAGGACGTACACTTCCTGCAGATAATGATAAAGAAATTATCAAGTTGGATGATTATCGTAAGCGTTATGCGCTTTATCATAAAGACGTTGATTTGCAAGCTGCACATGCACATCATCCGTTTATTGTGATTTGGGATGACCATGAATTAGCCAATGATACATGGAAAGAGGGTGCTGAAAACCATCAAGCCAATGAAGGGAGCTTTTCTGATCGCAAGTTAGCGGCATTACAGGCGTATTTTGAATGGATGCCAATTCGACCTGTGAATCAAACAGATCATTTGAATATTTATCGACAATTTGACTTTGGTTCATTGGTGCAATTGACGATGTTGGATACACGTATTCTGGCTCGTGATAAGCAACTAGATTATGCGGATTATATGACGGCTTCTGGGTTGGATATTGCCAAGTTTCAGGCAGATTTGACCAGTACTTCGCGTACTCTGATGGGTTATACACAACGAGACTGGTTACAGAAGAAACTGGCACAATCTACAGCGACATGGAATGTGTTGGGACAACAAGTGTTAATGGCAAAAATGTTGATTCCAGCTGAATTATTGCTTTCATTGGCTGCAATTACCAGTGGCAATGTCACAACGGAGACATTGGTGAAAATGAATCAGCAGATTACTGAGTTAGTTGCATTGAAAGTACGCATGCAAAAAGGTGATCCAACTTTAACAGCAACTGAAAAAGCACGGGTGACGACGGTAGCACCCTATAACCTTGATGCTTGGGATGGCTATTATGCTGAACGTGAAATTTTATATGGAACGCTCAAAGCTCTGAATAAGAAGGTTGTTGTGTTGGCTGGTGATACGCATAATGCTTGGTCTGCGGACTTACATACCCAAACAGGCGATTTCGTTGGTGTTGAATTGGCAACCAGTTCTGTGTCTTCACCGGGAATGGAAAAGTATCTCAGCATTCCTTTAGCACAGTTGCAGCAATTTGAAATGGCATTTACCACACTGATTGATGAATTGAACTATACCAACTTAAATCAGCGTGGTTATTTAAAAGTGAGTTTTAACGCTCAACAAGTTCAAGCAGATTGGATTTTTGTAAGTACCATTAAAGAAAATACATATACTGTGGATACTACTCGTGGACATCAACTGGTTTTGAATAATAATTTGATTGATGTAAAGACCATTCAAAAAAGTGCTTAATTTTCTAAATATAAACCGAGTTTATTCATGGACTCGGTTTTATTGAAAAATAGATTACATCATGCTGTCCATATAGGCATCTAAATCTTCATATTTATATGTTTTGCACATTTCATTTTCGTACTTTAATAACTGTAAATGCAATTCTAAGTACTGCGTGAGTTGCTGCTGTTGAAGTTTATACTGCTCAGAATTTTTAGGGTAAAACTTCATTTTGAATCTGGCTTTTTTAGCTTGTTTATAGGCCCAAAAGCAGGTTCTGCGAATTTGTTGTAATTGATAAAACTCAGTGTCTTTGGTGCTGTCTCGAAAAAGGTTTTCTTTATAGAATTTCACAAAACCAAAACTCATCGCAAAGAAAAAGAGCAAGCCTTGTAAAAGTGTACTTTCAATAAAATATAGGTTTAGTGCTTGTAGAATAATCAATGCAGCAAGTTTAAATGGGGTATTGCTGAGTTGATGATATAGATGAGTGGAGCTGTGTTTGATTTGATTGATGATAATGGGAACAATCAACATAAAAAACAACATAATCGCCAAGGCTGCTATGGCATTGGCTTGAAAAGCATCAAATTGCGTAAAATGAACAGCAATAAAATGACCTAAGCTGAAGTAAATACTGCAAAAAATCATAATTGATAAAATCCAAGGAATAAATTCCTTCGCTTCATCTAAAAGCCCTTTGGTTTTAAGTTGGCTATAAAATAAAAAATTGTATTTAAATGCTTTTGGATATTGTTGTTGTAACTGATTTAAATAGAAGGAAACTTGCTTGTTTTGAATCATATAGGCTTCACTTATTTAAACTGCAATTTAGAGATTAACATAAAAAGCTAATATAAAATTTTAGACATAAAAAAACCAGCTTGTCGCTGGGTTTTTTATTACACCATTTTAATGTTGATTAAAATGGTGCCCGAGGCCAGACTCGAACTGGCACGCTTTGTGGGCGGGGGATTTTAAATCCCCTGTGTCTACCGATTTCACCACTCGGGCTTTACAAGATTGGAGGCGGAGGTCGGAATCGAACCGGCGTACACGGAGTTGCAGTCCGCTGCATGACCACTCTGCCACCCCGCCATGTCTTGGTGATGCACATATTAGCAATCTTTGAAAAAAAAACAATACTATATTTCATGCATATGCACATAAATTCAGCATACGAAAGAAAATTGTCTAAATAATCATGTATTATTTGCAAAATTGATTCATATCTACTTTGGAGATGTGCCGTGGCATTGGTATTGGATGGTCGCGCATTAGCGAAACAAATTGAAGCAGACTTGTTGACTCGTGTTGAAGCTTTAAAAGCAAAAACAGGTCGTACCCCAATTTTAGCGACTATTTTAGTGGGTGATGATGGCGCATCTGCCACCTATGTCCGAATGAAGGGAAATGCATGTCGTCGTGTAGGTATGGATTCTTTAAAAGTTGAATTAGGCAAAGAAACCACGACTGAACAATTATTGGCTGAAATCGAAAAATTAAATGCCAATCCTGATGTACATGGCATTTTGCTACAGCATCCTGTGCCTGAACAAATTGACGAACGTGCTTGTTTTGATGCGATTGCTTTAGAAAAAGACGTCGATGGTGTTACCTGTCTTGGTTTTGGCCGCATGGCAATGGGTGAGGCAGCATATGGTTCTGCAACGCCAGCAGGCATTATGACCATGCTTAAAGAAAATAACATTGAGATTGCCGGTAAGCATGCTGTCGTTGTCGGACGTTCGGCAATTTTAGGAAAACCGATGGCAATGATGTTGCTTCAAGCCAATGCTACAGTGACAATCTGCCATTCTCGTACGCAAAACCTTGCTGAATTGATTCAACAAGCGGACATTGTTGTAGGTGCAGTAGGTAAAGCGGAGTTGATTCAAAAAGATTGGATCAAACCAGGTGCTGTCGTGGTTGATGCAGGTTTCCATCCTCGCGAGGGTGGTGGTGTGGGTGACATTCAATTGGTGGGAATTGAGGAAATTGCTTCAGCATATACGCCTGTTCCGGGCGGCGTAGGTCCAATGACCATTACTACATTGATTCGTCAAACAGTTGAAGCCGCAGAAAAAGCTTTGGCTTAATAGCATATGAATGTCGAAACCCTGCTTTGTTTTGCAAAGATGTAGGGTTTTAGCATCAGCAGCTTTTGTTTCGGTAAAAGCTGCTTTAATGAAAGCCATGTATGGTAATCATATATAACAATATTTGATCATTGCGTCAGCATCATATGGATGATTAAATGATTCGAAATAGTAGCAAATTGTTGAAATACATGTGG
Organism: Acinetobacter nematophilus; assembly: GCF_026344175.1. NCBI lineage: Bacteria > Pseudomonadati > Pseudomonadota > Gammaproteobacteria > Moraxellales > Moraxellaceae > Acinetobacter > Acinetobacter nematophilus. The sequence goes on along the minus strand of NZ_JAPKMY010000001.1, from coordinate 381,025 downwards.
CAGCGAGGATTCAACTGTATTTCTGAATGATCAAAATAATCATCTCGGTTAAATATCTATGAGTTGCACCTTACAATTTCCCAAAGCTCCACAACATTTACTTGATGCTTTGCATGAGATTATTCCCCAGTGTGAACTACTTGCACAACAGTTGCCTGATACCCCCATTTCATTGTGGCTGATTCCACCTATTTTCCCAACAGACCGTTTGGACGATGAAGTGATTCGTCGCATTTGGAATGATACTCCTTATTGGATCTTTTGTTGGGCATCTGGTTTGGCGATGGCGCAATGGTTACTGGCTGAACCCCATCATGTAAAAGATAAAGTCGTGCTTGATTTTGGCGCGGGATCAGGAGTTGTTGCGATTGCAGCAAAGTTGGCAGGAGCAAAACGTGTGATTTGTTGTGACATTGACTCAGTAAGTCTGAATGCTTGCCGGGAAAATGCTGTACTGAATGATGTTGAGCTTGAATATTTAGACGATTTATATCAAGCAGAGCAAGTTGATGTTTTATTGGCTGCGGATGTTTTATATGATCAGTGCAATCGTTTTTTCTTGGATGAATTCTTAAAGTTTGCACCTGAAGTGTGGGTGGCTGACAGTCGTGTAAAAAACTTTAGTCATTCACATTATCAAAAACTAGATGAACGCAGTGCGACGACATGGCCAGATCTGGATGAAGCTAAAGAGTTTAGAAATGTGAGTTTTTATAAGACGCTATAAAGCGTCTTATTTATATACTTTATAAATTCAGATCGATTAAGAACAGGTATAACGTACAACATGCAATGTACTTGGACGAGTTTCTAACGCTTGTCGAGTTGCATAATCCTCACTGTTGTTTAGATTCGGTGTATTTGAAAGTCCAAAAGAAGTTCGACTATGTCCAAGTTGAACACCTGCTTGATTTTGTGCAGTTTGGGGATTGATAATTTCATTGATACTCAGAACAGAAAGTTTATAGGTTTTATTTACACCGAGGACTTTCTGACAAGCACGTTGTAATTTACTTTCATCTAAATCTCGATCAGCACGCCCAGAAAGGGTATAAGCCAATGTTGCGCTATTTGTTGATTGGCTTTCAATTTGGTAGCCTGTTACCCCATTATATTGACGTGGCGTGGTTTGGCACGCCGCCAAAGCTAAAACCATTAATCCTAAACCTGCACAGGTGATTTTTTTCATCTTTTAAAGTCCCAGCTTTTTGAATTATTTTAAGTATGCCATAGCTTTGTGATTTTCACGATGGTTGAATTGTTCAAATAAAAACAGCCTTTTTATTGGCATAAAAAAGCTGTTTTTAATCAAGCTGACACAAGATATGACCTGAGATTAGTCATCTGTAATCAAACTATGTTTCTTGGTATCTTTCATAAAGATGTAAGTAATGAGTGATAAACCAATCATAAAAGTGATGTAGTAGAAGAAATAGTTCTCATGCCCAGCGTTTTTAAAACTTAATGCAACTAATTCAGCTGTACCACCAAATACAGTATTGGCTAAGGCATAAGGTAGAGCAACACCCAGAGCACGAATGTGAGGAGGGAACAGTTCTGCTTTAACCACGGCATTAATCGCTGTATAGCCTGTCACAATCACCATACCGCTCATACATAAGAAAAATGCAGTTTTAGGATCTGTGGTTGAACCAAGCCCATTGAAAATTGGGATAGTGAATAAAACACCCAAAACACCGAAAGTGATCATAATTGGTTTACGACCAATTTTATCTGAAAGTGCACCAACAGCAGGCTGAATCAGCATAAAGACAAAAATCGCCGCAGTGGTAATTTCTGTGGCTGTGGTCTTTTCAAAACCAGAGGTATTGACCAAATATTTTTGTAAATAGGTGGTAAATGTATTGAAGGCTAACGTTCCGCCAGCAGTCAGCATAATTACTGTAAATGCTTGTTTAGGATACTTGGTGAATAAAGCGAATGCTCCTGATTTTTCACCACCATTTTTGGCATGTTCTTGGGCTTTTTTAGCAGATTCTGTTTCAACTAAACCGCGGCGAATCCAGAATACAACAATGGCCAACAATGCACCGATAAAGAATGGAATACGCCATCCCCATGCATGTAATGCTTCTTCTGCAAGGGTATGCTGTAAAATAATCAAAACGCAAAGCGCCAACAACTGTCCCGAAATCAGCGTCACATATTGAAAGCTTGAAAAGAAGCCACGATGATTCTTTCCTGCCATTTCAGTTAAATAGGTTGCACTTGAACCATATTCACCACCAACACTCAAACCTTGTAATAAGCGAGCGAAGAGTAATAGTGCTGGAGCAAGCATGCCGACAGAGTCGTATGATGGGGCACAAGCGATAATCAATGATCCGACACACATCAAAGATACAGAAAGTGTTAAACCTGCTTTACGCCCTTTACGATCGGCATAAATTCCCATAATCCAAGCGCCAATCGGGCGCATTAAAAAACCTAAAGCAAAAACAGCAGCAGCTTGGAGAAGCTTGACTGTTTCATTACCTTCCGGAAAGAACACTGGTGCAAAGTAGAGGGTAAATGCGGCGTAGACATACCAGTCATACCATTCAACTAAGTTACCGGCTGAGCCACCAAGTATAGATTTGAAACGAGTTTTTCTATCAAGTTGCGAGGGAGCAACCTGAGGTGATGAATTGGACAAGGCAATTCTCCAAAAGAATATGCAAAACATAGCCTGTTTAATTTTCATTTGGGGTGAAAATCTAAACAGAAAAATCAAAAAGAGAGAATTTCAATCAGTACTGCGGAGAGATACAAATCATTACACAGCTCGTTATACGCAAGAATGAAGAATGCCCTTATTAGACTTTGGTCGTATGCTTTTTTTATATTCACGCTCAGTAATTATTTAAGAATGACTAAAATAAGGAATAGTTTTTTTAAAACAATTATTTAATTTTATATTGTTGACTGAGAGTACATTTTAAATACAAACAAAGTGTTGTGTTCCGATGAATCAAATGTGTGAAAAGTACACAAATTAAAAATACGATAAATATTTAAAATGACTAACCAAAGCTAGGAGCGTAACCAGAATTTATGTTATTTATGTATTTAAATGTTCATTTTCGAAAATAAAACAATCAGGTTTATATGTATGAACTTCATGATTCGACAACAGCAAATTTTGGAACTGGTTAAACAACGGGGATATATCAGTATTGAAGAAATTGCGCAGATATTTTCAGTGACGCCACAAACTGTACGCCGAGATATTAACCAATTGGCGGATGCGAAATTATTGCGACGTTACCACGGTGGTGCAGCGATCGACTCGAGTGTGACCAATACTGAGTACAGTACACGCATGAGTCATAATGCTGAGGCAAAACAACGGATTGCAGCAGCTGTCGCAAAAGCTGTTCCAGATCATGCATCTTTATTTATTAATATCGGCACAACCACAGAAGCAATAGCTGTCGCTTTACTGCAACATTGCGGGCTTAAAATTATCACCAATAACTTAAATGTTGCCAAAATTCTAAGTGTAAAAGAAGATTTTGAAGTGCTGATCGCTAGCGGCAAAGTTCGTCCTGATGGCGGGGTCATTGGGCAAGCGACATCTGAATTTTTTAAACAATTCAAAGTCGATTATGCTGTGATTGGGATCAGTGGAATCGATGCAGAAGGTACATTATTAGATTTTGATTTTCAGGAAGTTTCAGTCTCTCAGGAAATTATTGCGGGGGCTCGACAGATTTTTTTAGCCGCGGATGACAGTAAATTTGGTCGTCATGCAATGATGCGTATGGGACATCTTCGAGAAATTGATTGTCTTTTTACCAACCAGCAACCGGATGAACTTTATCTCCAACAAATCCATGCGGCAGAAGTGAACTTGATTGTGGCGTAAAAATCAATCGACTCATAAGACACAATTCATTTAAAATTGCACATTTTTTGATAGACATTGATCAAAAAACTATCTATTATTTTTCTTAAATGAAAATAAACGAAAATATATTGATGCTCTTCAATCTAAAGGTGGTGTTATGATGCAAATGAACGAACCGCAAACTTGTTATGACATCGTGGTGATTGGAGGTGGAATTAATGGTGTCGGGATCGCCAATGATGCAGTGGGGCGTGGTTTATCAGTATTGCTTTGTGAAAAAGATGATTTAGCAAGCCATACCTCATCCGCCAGTAGTAAATTGATTCATGGGGGTTTACGTTATTTAGAACATAAAGAATTTCGTTTGGTTCGAGAAGCTTTGGCAGAGCGTGAAGTTTTACTTGCGAAAGCCCCCCATATTATTCGTCCGATGCGCTTTATCATGCCCCATCAACCGCATCTTAGACCGGCTTGGTTGATTCGTACGGGTTTATTTTTTTATGATCATTTGGGTAAACGCGAAAAACTGGCAGGATCAAATTTAGTCCAGTTCAAGCCAGAGACCAGTCCATTAAATAAAGATATTACTCGCGGTTTTGAATATTCCGATTGTGCTGTCGATGATTCTCGTTTAGTGATTCTTAATGCAATACAGGCACGAGAAAAGGGTGCAAACATTGTTACTCAAACACGTTGTATTGCTGCGCAACGTGAAAATGCTGTATGGGCAGTTCAGCTTGAAAATGAGCAGGGTGTATATCAAGTTCAAGCTAAAGTGTTGGTCAATGCAGCTGGACCTTGGGTTGCACAATTTATTCAACAGGATTTGAAATTAAAATCGCCTTATGGCATTCGTTTGGTTCAAGGCAGTCACATCATTGTGCCAAAAATTTACGAAGGTGATAAAGCCTATATTATGCAAAATGATGATCAGAGAATCGTGTTTGCCATTCCTTATTTAAACCAATACACCATGATTGGAACGACAGATCGCGAATATCACGGTGATCCTAATCAAGTTGAAATAACTCAACCAGAAATTGATTATCTTTTAAAAGTATCCAATGATCATTTTAAAACACAACTCGTTATAAATGACATTGTTAGCACTTTTTCAGGTGTACGCCCCTTATGCGATGATGAATCTGATAATCCTGCAGCGATTACACGTGATTATACTTTAGCAGTGTCTCAACAACATTCAGCTGAAGCGCCTTTATTGTCTGTTTTTGGAGGGAAGTTGACGACTTACCGAAAGCTTGCCGAATCAGCACTTGAGCAGTTGAAAAAGTTTTTTACCACAATGGGGCAGCCTTGGACGGCACATGCTTTATTACCGGGTGCTGAAAATTTGGTCTCTGTAGAGGATTTAATATCGGAGATCCAGACAAAAATCAAAGGTATTGACTTACCCACAGCAAGTCGTTGGGCACACGCTTATGGGACGTATGTATGGAAATTTTTAAATTATTCCAGCTCAGTACATGAGCTTGGTCAAAGTTTCGGGCACGGACTTTATGCGCAAGAGGTAGACTATTTAGTTGATCAGGAATGGGCAATCACCAGTCAGGATATATTGTGTCGCCGCAGCAAGTTATACCTTGAGTTTAAACAGGATCAAGTGGATCTTTTAGATGCTTACTTGCTTGAGTTGCATGAACGCCGATTACAAAAAGATGTCGCATAATAAAAGTTGTCGGATAATGGATGATGCAATTTTAAACTGTAGGTTGTTTAAATAGCTTTCACAATCAACAAATCAAAGATTGCAGTTCATTGGATTTGTTGATTGAGCTTTTAAAATAATATTTTTAATCGTCAACTGGCTGTAATCTCATTGAGAATGTTAAATTAATAGCTTCGCCATAGAGAACCCAGTTTAAAATCCCATTCACTTGGTGTAATAACCATTCGCCCCGCATTGGGTGTTAAAGTGATTTCACTGAAAAAGACATCATCCCCCGCCAATAAAAAGTCGATACGGCTATAACCATGCTTAAAACAAAGGTCTTGAGAAAGTTGAAGCATTTTGCTTAAACTTTTCGGCTGAGCTAAAGCTACGGGACTATTATTCTTTAAGTCAACTGTAAAAGGCTGAAGTACCCAGTTAATATCATAAATATTCGAATAATCAATACCTTGACCATCTTGGACATCAACTTCTATATATCTGGGTTGACCTTCGAAACAATGTACTCGACTGGTTGTAATCGTTAACTGACTATTTGGATCTGTCCATAAGTCAACAAATGCTTCAGCCAAAATCATAGGTGTAATATTTTTATAATGCCACTCTCTTTTTTTAAAATACATATTTTGTTTTAAATGATGTTTTAATTTCAGTTCTGCTTTTTTTACATCAAATTGACTTTTATCGTGGCATACGATTGCGCTACCGCTATCATGATTGCATTTTAAAACAAATTTAGAGGGGAGTTTACTAAACTCAATTTCGCTGAAGCATTTGTAGACACCGAGCAGCGGGACGAAATGCGAACAACAAATTTTGTCTGAAATAATTTCTCTCACTGCCAATTTGTCAGCCAATTTGGTATGTAAGGGGGCTCTTTCATAGATCATGCGTGCTGTTACTTTTTCATTAAAACTTTCAGGTTGATCAAAGTCAGGTGCGTAACCTAATTTATTAATAAATCTTTTTGTAAGGTATTTCTTGTCAGAGACAAATTTAGTTCTAATGACTTTCGCTGTATAAATAATATTTTCAATCATGGGAAAGAATAAAAAAATAAAGAAAGGAATTTTTGAATTATAGAGGAAATATGGATTTTGTATATGAAAATAATAACCATTTGTGTTTTTATTACAAGATTGTAATGAAAATTTGACAAAGGGGTTAAAAATCAGATTTTTAAAATGTAAAAAGACCGCTCAAGAGCGGTCTTTTGTATTTAAACTTTTAAATTAAGCTGATTTTTTTACAGCCTCTAAAAGCTCATTTTGACGATTTTTTAGTGCTGCAGGTAAACGGTCACCTAGCTTGTTAAACAATTCAGTATGACTTTCAATCTCTTTGATCCACTGATCTTTATCTTGAGATGTTACAAGATCAAATTGCTCTTTGGTAAAGTCAGAACCCGTCCAGTTCAGTTGCTCAAATGTTGGAACTAAGCCGATTGGTGTTTCAACTGCATCAGCACGACCTTCACAACGGTCAATGATCCACTCAAGCACACGCATGTTTTGACCAAAACCAGGCCATACAAAGTTGCCTTCAGCATCACGACGGAACCAGTTTACGTTGTAAATACCTGGTAATTTGTTGCCAGCAGCTTTTGCTTTAGCCCCTACTTCTTCACCAAGTTCTAACCAGTGAGCAAAGTAATCAGCCATGTTATAACCAGCAAATGGCAACATTGCAAATGGATCACGGCGAACGACACCTTGTTGACCTACTGCAGCAGCAGTTGTTTCAGAACCCATTGTTGCTGCTTTATAAACACCATCCACCCAGTCGAATGCTTCTGAGATTAAAGGTACTGTATCCGCACGACGTCCACCGAAGATGAATGCAGAGATTGGAACACCAGCTGGGTTTTCCCAATCTGCATCAATAGAAGGGCATTGACCTGCTGCTACAGTGAAACGAGCGTTTGGATGAGCTGCTTTTTCACCAGCAACATGTGGTTGACCTTTCCAGTTGGTTAAGTTTGCAGGTGCTTCTTTTGTTAAGCCTTCCCACCAAACTTCGCCATTGTCAGTAACTGCAACGTTGGTATAAATCACATCTTTGTGAAGTGTTGCCATACAGTTTGGATTGGTTTTGGTATTTGTACCTGGTGCTACACCAAAGAAACCAGCTTCAGGGTTAATTGCGTACAAACGACCATCTTCACCAGGTTTGATCCAAGCAATATCATCACCCACAGTCTCAATTTTCCAACCTTCATAACCTGCAGGTGGGATCAGCATTGCAAAGTTGGTTTTACCACATGCGGAAGGGAATGCAGCTGCGATGTAATGTTTTTCACCTCGTGGATTTGTCACACCAAGGATCAACATATGTTCAGCTAACCAACCTTGTTGGCGACCCATTGAAGAGGCAATACGCAAAGCAAGACATTTTTTACCTAATAATGCATTACCGCCGTAACCTGAACCATAAGACCAGATTTCACGCGTTTCTGGATAATGCACGATATATTTTTCTGGGTTGCAAGGCCAAGCAACATCTTTTTGACCTTCAGCAAGTGGCGCACCAACTGTATGTACGCAAGGAATAAAATCACCATCTGTGCCAAGTACGTCATAAACAGCTTTACCCATACGAGCCATTTTACGCATACTTACAGCAACATAAGGTGAATCAGTAATTTCAATACCGATGTGTGCAATGTGAGAACCTAATGGACCCATTGAAAATGGAACCACATACATTGTGCGGCCTTTCATTGCGCCATCAAACAAACCGTTAAGACGAGCACGCATTTCAGCAGGAGCTTCCCAATTGTTAGTCGCACCAGCATCTTCTTGTTTTTCAGAGCAGATGAATGTACGACCTTCAACACGAGCTACGTCAGACGGATCAGAATTCGCTAAATAAGAACCAGGATGTTTTTCTTGGTTCAATGCTTGCATAGTGCCGTTAGCGATCATCAAGTCGATATAACGTTGATTCTCTTCTTCGCTTCCGTCACACCATTCAATTTTTGCAGGTTTAGTCAATTTAGCAATTTCTTCAACCCAGGCAATGAGCTTAGGATGACGAACGAATTCTGGTGCGTTCACTTGGGTCATGGTGAGGCCTATCTAAAATATGTACAATTTTGTGTACAAATAATAATCTGAATGAAGTGATACAACATTCAAATTTAAGTAAGAAAAAAAGTGGACGTATTAAAACATATATTCATAAAAAAAATAAGACTAAAGGCTTAAAAGATGCTTAACCTAAAGAATGATTTAAGTGTTTGATTTTTAGTGTTTAAGCTGAATTATTGGTTGATATTTAACATTATTTAATAAGGCAATGAGTAATATTTTTATTATAAATAATAATAATTAACAATAACTTGAAAATATGAAGTTGGTAAAAATTATTATTGATTTAATAAATGGGTATAATTCAAATTTTACATAAAGGTGCTTTTATTTGCTTAGAAAATCGACGAAATTAGAGCAAATACTTCACAATAATCAAACTTATGGATACAGATTTAAAGCCGCTTTCGATGATTTACAATGAAAAATCAGGTTTTCATGCAAATCACAAAGATGAGGTGTACGAAAAACTCATGACCATTTGGACTACACATGGTTTTGAAATACAAGTTTTCGATATCAGTGCTGAAGTTGATATTCAGACGTTAATGAAAAAAATCTATCAACGTCATGCACAATATTCACAACTTGGCGTCATTGTTGCCGCGGGTGGTGATGGTACTTTGAATGCTGTTGCCTCGCAAATGCTTCATCAGCATATTCCGATGGGCATTTTACCATTAGGTACGTTTAATTATGTGGCACGTGCTTTAAATATTCCATTAAATCTGCTTGATGCGGCTCATGTGATTGCTACAGGAGAACCACGTGCATCACACATCGCCTGTATCAATGACCAGATTTATTTAAATAATGCCAGTTTGGGATTATATCCTCTATTTATCAAAAAACGAGAGGCTTACAATCGGCGTTTTGGACGGTTTGCTTTAAATGCATATACCTCGGGCTTGGATGTGCTGATTCGAGATCGCAAAGAGCTTAAACTCGAAATTGAGGTGGATGGACAAAAATATCCAGTCAAATCACCTTTGATCTTTTTTGGAAATAACCAATTACAACTCAAAGAATTAAACTTACGAATTTCGAAATGTGCTGAAGTCGGAGAAATTGCAGGGGTTGTGATTGCAAAAGGGGATAAGGCCACTTTATTTAAAACACTATTTCAGACCATCCGAGGAAAACTAGAAAAGGCATCAGATGTGTATAGCTTTGGTGCAGAAAAAGTGATTGTGTATTCGAAAAAGCCTAAACTGACAGTTGCGATTGATGGAGAAATTGTGTCAATGGATACACCTTTGAATTTACATGTTGAAAAAAATGCTTTGAATATCATGGTGCCTGTGCATGCTGCTACATCTATCTGATCTGCATTTCGGGACAGAGCGTCCAGCGTGTATACAGGCAATTCAGCGGTTTTGTACAGAACATCAACCTGAAGTCGTTGTTGTGAGTGGTGACCTGACCCAACGTGCCAAATTTAAAGAATTCTATGCCTGCAAGCAATTTTTAGAATCTCTCAAAATCCCTTATTTTGTTGTGCCTGGTAATCATGATATTCCTCTCTATCATCTGTGGAACAGGGTGCTTCGACCTTTTGGTCTGTATCAATTATTTTTTGGCAGTTTAGAACGGACACTGTTAACCAAGCATTTTTATTTAATTGGCATGAACAGTATTCGACGTCGCTATCATACGCGTGGCCATATCTCATTCGAACAGATAGAGAGCGTCAATCAATTGTTGACGGATGCTCCTGACAATAAATTAAAAATTATTGTCAGTCATCAACCGTTTTATACTTCTAATGAAGATCATCATTTAAAAGATTGTCCTGCTTTAGGGCAGTTTGCGATTAAAGAATGGGGACAGCATCAGCTCTATGCCTTATTGCATGGTCATTTACATCTTGTTGCTGTCTACGATTTAAACCAAGCATTTAATTTAAATCTATCTCATCCCGTCTATGAAGTTCATGCAGGCACAGCAGTGTCTCGACGATTGCATAAAAAAATCCCCAATAGTTTTAATGTGATTCATGAAAATGGTACATTTCAACATTATTTTTTTGATGAACAATTACAAGAATTTATTGCTCAATAATGAGAAAATCAGTTGATTCTTTTGCCAATTTGAATTGAACGAATAAAAAAAATACAAATTAAATAAATTTTTTTTAATTTTCCCCTTGAAGCGTTTATTTCCATCCCCACAAATGTGACATACAAATATTTTGTCGATGACCTAGGAATAAGAAGTCATCTTCCCTGAGTAATCAATGACATTTAGACGATGTCTATGGAGTTTTATATGAGCAACATTCGTCCATTACATGATCGCGTAGTTATTCGTCGTGTTGAAGAGGAAACAAAAACTGCTGGCGGTATTTTACTTCCAGGTTCTGCAGCTGAAAAACCGGCACAAGGTGAAATCATTGCTGTAGGAAATGGCCAAATCACTGACAATGGTGTGCGTGCATTAGACGTTAAAGTTGGTGATAAAGTATTGTTCGGTACTTATGCAGGTACAACTGTAAAAGTAGGCGGCGAAGAACTTTTAATTATGAAAGAATCTGACATTTTAGCGGTACTTGAAGGTTAATTCAGACCGAGACGGTGTGTTGTTTCTGATCAAGTAAAAAACAATATACCTAATCAACTTTTAAATTAGATGGTTAAAGAATAAAGATTATTGGAGTTAAGCATGTCAGCTAAAGACGTAAAATTTGGTGATTCAGCTCGTTCAAAAATGATTGCGGGCGTAAATGTACTTGCAGATGCAGTTAAAGTAACTTTAGGTCCTAAAGGTCGTAACGTTGTTATCGATCGTTCTTTTGGTGCGCCACACATCACTAAAGATGGTGTAACTGTAGCAAAAGAAATTTCGTTGAAAGACAAATTTGAAAACATGGGTGCACAATTGGTTCGTGAAGTTTCTTCAAAAACCAATGACATCGCAGGTGATGGTACTACAACAGCAACTGTACTTGCTCAAGCAATTTTAAATGAAGGGATCAAATCTGTAACTGCAGGTATGAACCCAATGGATTTAAAACGTGGTATCGATCTAGCAGTTAAAGCTGTTGTTGAAAACATCAAAGCAACGGCTAAACCAGCTTCTGATACTAAAGCGATTGAACAAGTGGGTTCAATTTCAGCAAACTCTGACGAAACTGTGGGTAAATTAATTGCACAGGCGATGGAGCGTGTTGGTAAAGAAGGCGTCATTACAGTTGAAGAAGGTTCAGGTTTTGAAGACGCACTTGACGTAGTGGAAGGTATGCAATTTGACCGTGGTTATATCAGCCCGTATTTTGCAAACAAACAAGACACTTTGACAGCTGAACTTGAAAACCCGTTCATCCTTCTTGTTGATAAAAAAATTAGCAACATCCGTGAATTGATTACAGTTTTAGAAGCTGTTGCTAAAACAGGTAAGCCACTTCTCATTATTGCTGAAGATGTTGAAGGCGAAGCACTTGCAACACTTGTAGTGAACAATATGCGTGGCATCATCAAAGTATGTGCTGTTAAAGCCCCTGGTTTTGGTGACCGTCGTAAAGCAATGCTTCAAGATATTGCGATCTTGACTGGCGCTACTGTGATTTCTGAAGAAGTCGGTATGTCTTTAGAGCAGGCTTCACTTCAAGATTTAGGTACTGCACATAAAATCACAGTGTCTAAAGAAAATACAGTGATCGTAGATGGTGCAGGTGATGCAAATCAAATTGCTGAGCGTGTAACTCAAATCCGCGCACAAATCGAAGAATCGACTTCTGAATACGATAAAGAAAAACTTCAAGAGCGTGTTGCTAAATTAGCAGGCGGTGTTGCAGTGATTAAAATCGGTGCTGCAACAGAAGTTGAAATGAAAGAGAAAAAAGACCGTGTTGATGATGCGCTACATGCAACTCGTGCTGCGGTTGAAGAAGGTGTTGTTGCAGGTGGTGGTGTTGCGCTTGTACGTGCTGCAAAAGCATTAGACGGTGTTGTTGGCGCGAACGATGACCAGACTGTGGGTGTAAATATCCTTCGTCGTGCGATTGAAGCGCCACTTCGTCAAATCGTTTCTAACGCAGGCGATGAACCTTCTGTAGTGATCAATGCTGTAAAAAATGGTGAAGGTAACTTTGGTTACAATGCTGCCACTTCACAATACGGCGACATGTTGGAAATGGGTATCCTTGATCCTGCAAAAGTAACTCGTTCAGCACTTGAACATGCAGCTTCTGTTGCTGGTTTGATGTTGACGACTGAATGTATGATCACAGATATCCCTGAAGATAAACCTGCTATGCCTGATATGGGCGGCATGGGTGGTATGGGCGGAATGATGTAAGTCATTCTGATCTCAGATCATAAAAAAATCCCCGCCATTGTGCGGGGATTTTTTATTTTAAGTTTTCCAATTTTTAAATTGATATGCAAAAGAAAAGTCGAATGTAATTGATGTTTAGTCGTAAAGAAAACAACAAACTGTACACTACTTTGTAATCTTTAAAGGGGCTAAATCATCTATGCGATGACGAACCAATTTTTGGATTTTTCATCGATGCGATTAAATTTCTAAATCATCTATGCGATGACGAACTAATATACAGACGCGAGGATTTCAAGACTTGTTTTCTAAATCATCTATGCGATGACGAACCAACCAACCAAAACTTTGGAACTAAAACATTATTTCTAAATCATCTATGCGATGACGAACAAATGTCAAAGGGCGAATTTACACCTGATTCGTTTCTAAATCATCTATGCGATGACGAACTTCATATAGACAGCAATATGAATCCCATCTAATTTCTAAATCATCTATGCGATGACGAACGAATAGCCGTGAATCTGGTCTTGTCCCTGTAATTTCTAAATCATCTATGCGATGACGAACGTTTAGCCGGTGGCAGCTTAACTCGAGGTTTTTTCTAAATCATCTATGCGATGACGAACTTAATTGTGCTTTTGTCGCTTCAATAGTTTCATTTCTAAATCATCTATGCGATGACGAACCCCGATGTTCATGATCCTACATTGCCTAGCGATTTCTAAATCATCTATGCGATGACGAACGTTGTAAAGGATTTGGTTTATCTGTTTGTGTATTTCTAAATCATCTATGCGATGACGAACGGAATAACGACCATCTTCACTTGCATCTACAATTTCTAAATCATCTATGCGATGACGAACGTAGACCATTGCCCCAGTAGCATATTTAAAGATTTCTAAATCATCTATGCGATGACGAACTTTTAGAGCGCTTTCCGCTCAAAACAAATAATTTTCTAAATCATCTATGCGATGACGAACGTTATGGTGTTGCTACTGCATTGATGGGTGCATTTCTAAATCATCTATGCGATGACGAACCCATTGACAGCTTGAACTGAATCGCTGTCAACTTTCTAAATCATCTATGCGATGACGAACAGTAATAACCTTTTCAATGATGTATCTGAATTTTTCTAAATCATCTATGCGATGACGAACGCGAAATATATAGATGAACGCAGAAACCTTATTTTCTAAATCATCTATGCGATGACGAACGCTTTTTTTCCGACTGAATGGATTCTGTTTGTTTTCTAAATCATCTATGCGATGACGAACCTGAAGATGGAAAACCTTGTCCTAAGCATAAATTTCTAAATCATCTATGCGATGACGAACTTGGTTTCTATCGTTGCAAATGGTATGTGTAATTTCTAAATCATCTATGCGATGACGAACCGACTGCATACAACGTTCAGCAACCGATTTGATTTCTAAATCATCTATGCGATGACGAACTCTAGCGGTACGCACTCGGTTAGAATATCTGTTTTCTAAATCATCTATGCGATGACGAACGCTTTTTTTCCGACTGAATGGATTCTGTTTGTTTTCTAAATCATCTATGCGATGACGAACAGAATGAAACAGGATCATTTGTCACTGATGTTTTTCTAAATCATCTATGCGATGACGAACGTAAATGGCGAGAAGCGAATGACTTTTGATATTTTCTAAATCATCTATGCGATGACGAACCCATTGCTTCAACGATTAAATCTTCCATTTCGTTTCTAAATCATCTATGCGATGACGAACTATCGGCACTGTTGCCAGTATTGTTTTCAGGCTTTCTAAATCATCTATGCGATGACGAACTTATGCATACTTATTCCCACCAAATCGTTACATTTCTAAATCATCTATGCGATGACGAACACTATAACTTCTAAAATCATGGTTTTTATTATTTTCTAAATCATCTATGCGATGACGAACCATCTGAACCATGAGATGCCCAATCATGGACATTTCTAAATCATCTATGCGATGACGAACGCTGTAATTCGTTGATGTATTCCTGGTCTATCTTTCTAAATCATCTATGCGATGACGAACATGCCAATTAAACCAACTGAAACCATGGTTATTTTCTAAATCATCTATGCGATGACGAACCAATTGAACAGAAGCAAGATAGAGCCATTGATTTTCTAAATCATCTATGCGATGACGAACTGCGACTCGACATGTCAGTAAAGACGATCATGTTTCTAAATCATCTATGCGATGACGAACACATAACAACAGAGTCCGCTTTGTTTGGTGAATTTCTAAATCATCTATGCGATGACGAACAAATGGTGATGTGAATATTGATCCTAGTTCATTTTCTAAATCATCTATGCGATGACGAACGTTATATTCCTTCTTCTGGTGGTGGCTCTGTTTTTCTAAATCATCTATGCGATGACGAACTCAAAAGCGTTTTGCAACATTACTTGAAGATTTTTCTAAATCATCTATGCGATGACGAACATGGACTGTTAGCCTCAAGCGACAACGTAATATTTCTAAATCATCTATGCGATGACGAACGAATAAAAGAGGCATTCCAACCTGTACCGCTTTTTCTAAATCATCTATGCGATGACGAACCAACACTCGGCTTGTCAGGGTCGTAAACGTCATTTCTAAATCATCTATGCGATGACGAACATGGGAAGATGTAGACCTTGAAAATGCCATATTTTCTAAATCATCTATGCGATGACGAACAGAGTCAGGGCAGGGTAGAGAAATCACGCTATTTTCTAAATCATCTATGCGATGACGAACAAGATAAATTAGACAATGCTGCTAAAGAAAATTTTCTAAATCATCTATGCGATGACGAACGGTCTCATTACATACGGCTGGATGATTGCTTTTTTCTAAATCATCTATGCGATGACGAACATAATTGCGAGTACGACCTAGAACAAAGTGTTTTTCTAAATCATCTATGCGATGACGAACGGTTGAAATCAATTTCAATGAGCTTCACAAATTTTCTAAATCATCTATGCGATGACGAACTAAAACTCATTACGAAAGCAGCTACAGCACCTTTCTAAATCATCTATGCGATGACGAACTACCACGGTTAAGTCTTTTATCTCCAGAATTATTTCTAAATCATCTATGCGATGACGAACCTAGCACCAGCATCATAAGTCATTCCACCAAATTTCTAAATCATCTATGCGATGACGAACGCAATCAAAACGTGCAATTCAAGAGTATCTAGTTTCTAAATCATCTATGCGATGACGAACCAGTTTTGCTGCGACCGATGCCAATGCATACCTTTCTAAATCATCTATGCGATGACGAACAACATGACGAATTCTTTGCTCAATATGGCATTTTTCTAAATCATCTATGCGATGACGAACTTACCGATGTTGCTGAAACTGCTTATAACACTTTTCTAAATCATCTATGCGATGACGAACAAAACTATTGCAGAAACAAACGATATACCATTTTTCTAAATCATCTATGCGATGACGAACACACCCATTGGATTTGTTTTATGAAAGATGGATTTCTAAATCATCTATGCGATGACGAACAGAGCTTAGGGCAAGGTACAATCAGATTAGCTTTTCTAAATCATCTATGCGATGACGAACCTGTGGCCAGAAGTCAGGAAGCCAAAGACTTGTTTCTAAATCATCTATGCGATGACGAACTACCTTGCGACTTAGTAACTACACTTCCTTTCTTTCTAAATCATCTATGCGATGACGAACGCTTTGATCAAGTCAATTGGCAATCAATACATTTTCTAAATCATCTATGCGATGACGAACTTGGTAAAACATGGGGAGTTTTCAATCAATTTTTTCTAAATCATCTATGCGATGACGAACGTAGTTAAGCCTTATCGGTCTGAGATTGCTATTTTCTAAATCATCTATGCGATGACGAACAATACACACCACATTTTTTATATTTAATACCATTTCTAAATCATCTATGCGATGACGAACCGTCATGGATTGATCGTGAGGATTACATTGATTTTCTAAATCATCTATGCGATGACGAACATTTTATGGGCAAAAAGGCTAAACGATTTGATTTTCTAAATCATCTATGCGATGACGAACATCCAACAGCATGCAAACGCTTAATTGATGACTTTCTAAATCATCTATGCGATGACGAACATTGCAAACTCTTCTCTGGTGCATCGCTCTTTTTTCTAAATCATCTATGCGATGACGAACTACCATCTGCCCGTATAGATGCATCTGAGTCGTTTCTAAATCATCTATGCGATGACGAACTTTGTGTTTCAGTTCCTTTTGTCAATGTATTATTTCTAAATCATCTATGCGATGACGAACGGGCAGAGCTTCCATATCTTGATGAGGATATCTTTCTAAATCATCTATGCGATGACGAACATGGTTGCATCGTCCTGATGACCTACTTTAATTTTCTAAATCATCTATGCGATGACGAACAAAAACTGCTGAACAGCTTCACTATGACTTGGTTTCTAAATCATCTATGCGATGACGAACGGTGAGGGTATGAAAACCGCAGCAACTTCAACATTTCTAAATCATCTATGCGATGACGAACACATGAAATATATGAAGATGAGCCGACTGACTTTTCTAAATCATCTATGCGATGACGAACTGAATGCAAATGTTAAAAAGCTTTTTCATAACTTTCTAAATCATCTATGCGATGACGAACTTACTTTTGCAACTCGTGATGTGTTTGCAAATTTTCTAAATCATCTATGCGATGACGAACTAGAGTTAAGTTAAAACAAAACTCTTGAAATCAATTATATAAGTTTTTAATGAGTAAAAATACTTTATAGAGAAGAGTTATTGTTAAGCTTTTGATTTTATTTAATTTTACTGCATATATCAGTAATGAAGCTAAACATATAATCTAAAATATCTTGATCTTGACAAGTCTCGATGAGTTGCATTCGAAATTCTTTTTGATTTAAACCCTTGCTTGCGCATATAAAGGCTATAGGCATTACGATAGCATCTTTGACTAGATCCGCGAGATCAAAAACTAAGCCTCCTCGGCGTGTTTTGCCATGTAAAATAGGGAGAGCAAAGCTAATCCCCATTCCATTTAAAGCAACTGCTGCATAGCCATAGGCAATATAATTTCCATGGTCTAGGTAGTTGTTGGCTATATCCGTAATAGTATCGTGAGAATTTTTTCCTTCATCGCGGATAAATTCAATTCCAAAGCCTTTAGCAAGTTGTTTATATAATGTTTTCGCCCAACGCCCTTCGGCTGCCAGTAGTTCTTGTTGATTTTCAGAGCGATCAATGTCTTGTTTGAATGTATTTAAAGCATTTTCATCAATATAAATACCATACTGGATCAAATCAAAATTTTTCTTCCATGAATGGGAAACGATAGAAATACGTTCAAGTAGTAAGATTTTTGCCATGAGTAAACGAGCATCATCATCTAGCCATGCTCTCATCCAAATTTGCATATATTCAGTAGGGCGATATTCACTTTGAGGTGCTAAAAATGTTAAGTCTAATGATGAAAATAATGGTGAGCCACCAGAACCACAAAACCCAACCATTACATTAGACTCTGCTAAACGTCTGGCAGCAGCATCTGTTAAAGAACTTCCTTTGCCAAGCAGTAAAAAGGCTGTATTTTTCTCTGGAATATTATAAAAATATTCAACAGGCTGTAAGTTCTCCGTCAAGTAAACAATTCGATCATCTTTTAAAATGACGCGAACTCTTTCTAGGTAAAATACACATGCACGCTTTGAAAGCATTAGTGGACGGCTACGCTTTTGACGGAGTTGACTCATCTCATATTTCCTTAAAAGACAGGCAGGGCAAAAGGACTTTCTTTACGGGCTAGTCCATAGCTATCGGGCATGCCGTATCCAGCATTTTCACTGTCCTGAACGTCAATAATGACTGTAAAACCTTGCCCCGTACTTTGACTGATTACCTTAAAATATGGCATATCTTTCGCCGTCCTTAAACGGCGGTCTCGTAGCGGCGTACTTGCTATAGTCAGTTGTGTGCGTTCAGCCTTTAGAGTGGGAATTCTAAACCGTCGATAACTCTTCCAAGCAGAAACTTTGGCTGTCGGAACAGTAAGCACACCACTTAAAACCGCATAGTCACGAATTTTCCAATGCCCTTTAATGGCTTCAATGAGTTGATCTAACTCATCCTGTTTTTCTGTAAAAATTCGCAAAATATCAAAGTTAGGTTTAGCCGAATGCCCATATTTTTTTTCAAACAATTCTTGCTTTGCTTTTAATTTATCTGATATTTCTACTGCAAGCGCATAATGTGCGGGCAGTTTCCGAAATGCACCATGGATTACTGTGTAAATTTGATTGCGAATATGACCGAGTTTTAAATCCGTATCATCTGATGATTCAATAACACGGATATCAAGATAGTATTTGGCATCCATAATTATTCACCCTCAGAATATACGCCACCACGGATAAGACAAGCGATTAGGAACATGCCTTTTTCACTATTTGGATCAAGTTCATCTACCTCTTTCAGAATATCAAAAGCAGAAACTTTATCTTTACCTACACGATAGAAAATCTGTCCTTCTAAATTCGCACCATTCGGTTCTACTGCGATTGGCTTTTCATCATTTTCTTTAAATAGAGGATACCAAGTATCAATTGTTCTTAGCGCATTGCCGATTTTTTGGTCACGTAAAGCAGCTTGCCCTAGATATTGGTTGTCATTTGCTTTGTAGTCTGGTTTTTTCGGTGTGAGTTGATATAAAGATCGAGAAAAACCTTTTGGCTTATCTTCTAAATAATTCTGTGAAGGGAATACTTCTACGCCACCCATGCCAAAGTCAACAATAGCTTCGATATGCAGTGTAGCATTGGTTGATTCGCCGGTAATGCCTTTTACCAAAATGCCTGCTAGTTTTTGTTCTTGTTCGGACGGTTGATCAAAACTTTTTAAATTATAAGAAAGAGCATCAAAGCTAAATACTTCAGGGTAATCTTGATGTGTGACCTGAATGTTAATATTTTCAGCGACTATGCGGTTGCGCCATAACCAACGACCGTTCACAACATTTCGGACATAACGATGCACCACCTCTTTAAGCCCATCACTTTCTTTAGCACGATTGACAAAATTTAGGAAAGCTTGGCGAAAATTATATTCTTCGCTTTTATCAGCACCAGCTTTAGAAGCAATCGCAAACAGTACATAGCTCAAATCAATAAAACGAAAGTCCCATTTCACCAGAAGTTTGGCTTTAGGTTGTAATTTTGCAGATTCAGTAAGTTGAATATTGGTGACTTCACGCGCCAGTGAATTACCTGTCGCAGAACCTTTTTCTTTGTTACCTGCGACATTTTGAGTTCCTCGAATCCCATGGTACATCACATGTAAAGGCTCTCGTTTACCATCTTCAAATAAATTAAAAAAAGCGCCGTCACTGACGACTGTACCGCGTTGTAAAGAAAGGCTGCCGGGTAATTTCTTAAAAATTGTCATGTGAAAAATTCCTTATGTTTAAAAATGAGTTATGCGTGGATGCAATTTTGTTGTAAAAGAAAAACATCGTCTTGTGGCCAGTGATAGGTCCACAATAATTTTTGCAGGTTATGCCAAGTGTTATCATCAGCATCAGAAGATTTCCTTAGAATCTCGCCTAAAGAAAAATACTGAACAATACCTGTAAGCGGCTCTGCATAGGCATGCACTGTTGTTTCCTGATTCTGAGCTTGACGAATGCCTGTTCGTTGGTCAGTGAGTGGCTCAAGTAGGGCATAACCTAAATTAGTTGCCGAGATCCAACTTAAATTTTGATCATTAAAGAAAGCTCTAAGTGCATCTGCTTTTAGTGCCAACAGTTGGGTAAAGGCCTGAACCCGATTGATTTGTTGACGTTGCTGATATTCAATCAACAAATCTTGTCGATCTAAAATGGCAAACCCAGTTTTGATTTTCTTTAGTGCTGTCTCTAATTCATTTTCAGCATGGGTGGTAATTTCTAAAAAATCGATAATTTGTCCACCAGCAAAACGACTGCGATTCAATATATTGGTCAGTTTTTCTGGGCTAATCCGAGAGCTGGTAAATTTAATCACAAGGCTAAACTCTAAATGACAAGATGCTGTTGGCTGTAAAGACAATGCATATTTATTTTTAGAAGAATAGTCCTTTTTACCAATAAACACGGCACCACGACGTTGTGCAGGGGTAAAGCGACCATAGGCTTGCCCACCTAATCGCTGTTGATCGTGATGAATATAAATAATGCCTTCTTCTTGAGTGCCTAATTGTCTTGCTAAATGGTGTGCAAACATATTGGCAGTAAATAAAGGCACTCCGCCTAATAAGAAGCCATTGGTGTGCATATTTGCATTTTGTACCTGAATACGAGGAATCAAGACATAACGACTCATCGAACAATCTCCCGTAAACGGCGAGCAATATAACCCTGAGCATTGCTATCCAGGCTAATGGTCACAGTTTCATTATTTATTTCTATATCAAAGGTTTCATTAACAATTTTTCTAGACAGATAATCTGAGAACTTAATCCTCCAATTGTCATCTCTTAGTTCTGGATCGATCAGACCTTGTAAAACAAATGAAAGACTTGGATGAACCCAGAAAGAAGGGCGTTCAATGTCTTCCATACTGGGTAAAATAGACTCAGCTTCTTCTAAAATATTTTTTTGAAAAGTTGCCTGTCTTAGAACATCCTTAGCAAGGATATTCAAGAAAATAACTTCTTGATCTCTAACATCCCGATTGGTAGAAGGAGCAAAAATTTCAAGATCATGCCAATTTTGAATGTTGTTTGTTGCTGTGATAATCAGTTGACGCTTTAAAATTTCTGACCATTCTTTAATTGCTTCTTTTGCTCGTTTCGTTCCATTCAGCAATTTTATTTTGCGGGAAAGTCTTATCGTAAATCCGTTATAGAAAATCGCTAAAGCTTGACGTACTCTTTCACTTGCTTGAGGAGCATCCACTGTAATTGGGCGTTGCATTGAACGAACTAGACTTCCAACATTTTGTGGATTGGCGCCGCCTATACCAAAAACAGCAGTTTGAATGCGATTAAACTGGCTGTCTTTTTCTTTACGCAATTCGTTTACAGTATCTACTTCTAGATTGACAAGATAATTTACACCAGCAGCAGTCATCGGACTCAATGAAATATATTCACCATTTTTTGGAATTAAAAGCTGGCGCATACGAATATCAATATTTTCTGTACCTGCTTGATAAGGTTCATTAAAAGCAGATGAAATTGATGGCTTGAGTTGTTGCACTTGCTGTTGGAACTCAGCATCTTCAGTACTAATATCATCATCAATCATGGCAGCTTTCACGACTTTGAAAATAGACGCTGTTTTTCCTGCATTGGCTTGATAGTCAGTTGGAATCAGGAAGTTTTCATTTAATAAGGTTCGAGCACTGACATAAGGTAAATCGAGTGCTTGTTGTTGATTTAAACGGATTCCGCCTTTTTCAATATTGGAATTTATCGTCTTTAAACTAAAGTGTACTGATTCTTCTAAGGCTTTTATAAAAATATCAGTTTGTGGTTCAGTCATTATTTTCCCCGTTTTTGTTATCTAGTCAATTTTTAACACATTATTTGAAAAATAAAAGTGTTGATGAATATATGTGCGACAAATTAGGACGTAAAAAAATGAAAAAATTTAATTGCTTAACTTAATGTATTATTGTTAAGTTTTAATTATCAAACTCTCATGAAATTAAATGTAATTCAATACATGATTAATTTTTATTTTTGATAATTTTAAATTTTTTATATTATAGGGCTGATTTAGAATTATTTATTTTAAGTTTTTTGAAATTAAGAGAGTTTGAGACGGATGGCGTATTTTGTGGTATTTTTTAGAAAAGGTTTGCTATTATTTAGATGGTTGAAGAAATTTTCTTTTAATTTTAAGAAAAGCGACGATCTCTGTCGTTAAAAAGCATTTTAAGTCCATAAAAGTTTTCTCTTCTTTAAATAAAATATTATATTTTTTACTACACGGATACCTTAAAAATAAACTATGCATGTGATCATTATTTCAGCATGTAAGAAACGTGCTTTAAAGAAAACTAGAGCAATCTTGGATAGTTATGCAATTCGCACAGGACATTCTTCTTGGCAAGCACCCATGACAATGGAGGGCTTAAAAGAAATTCGAACTGCATTAAAGAAAGTCGCCACCCGACAAACTGCCGTAGTCGCTTATATTAATTTTGGTATGCGAAGAATGAAACTGGCGTGGGTTGTTGGTGCGAAACATAAATTTGCGCTTGATGGTGCATATCCAGTCGCTTCAACCAAAAAACAGCAAAAATTACTGACGCTGGATGAGTGGGTTAAAGTAAGTAGTTTGTTGGCTGGAGCCGCAGGGGATATGCATGATATTGGCAAAGCCTCTGAACATTTTCAGAAAAAATTAAGTCCAGAAATGGCAGGACAAAAAATTAAAGACGACATTCGACATGAATGGCTGTCTTTAAAACTATTACAACAACTTAGAAAAAATGGATGGGACTGGAAACTGGCATGGAAGAATTTAGATAAAGGTTTAGGTAAATTTACTTTAGGTGACCGACAAGAAATTGAACATGGGATTCATAATGAATTAGAAGCTGTCGATTATTTGATTGTTACACATCATGGTTTGTTAGGGATTGAGGAAGCTTTAAAAAATGATCCACTAGCATTACCTCACTATGAAAACCATGTTCGTACATTGGTGCCAAGTCGTGAACAAATTACTTGTGCAGGTGAGTTACCTGAATCTATTTTTAAAAGTCATCAAAAACGTATGCAGCGTTTAACTGTATTAGTATCACAACCAAGAACAGACCAGCTTTTATATTGGAAAGCTTTGGCATTGCATTCACGAGCAGCACTGATTCATGCTGATCATATTGTTTCAGCACAGCAATATTCTGTGCAAAAGCCTGAAAATGTACCATTATTTGCAAATACAAAGTTGAAAGACACAGGTCAAGACAAGAAAGAGAAATTGCAAGACCAACCTTTAGAATGGCATTTACATCAAGTGGGGGATCGAGCTTCACGAATCGCAGTTCAAATGATGACTGATTTGAACTTATCAGGCCTATCAGAGCAAACGGTTGAATATATTTGTCAACCTACAACTCATCCTCGTTTTCAATGGCAGAATATTGCAGCAAATGCATTGCACAAACAGATACAGAAGCATCCTGAAACCCCAGTTTTGATTTTCAATATTGCAGGCACGGGTAGCGGTAAAACCCGTATGAACTTGCGAGCCGCCTGTACTTTACGACCTGACGATCCAAGAATCGCGATTGCACTTAATTTACGTTCCTTAACATTGCAGACTGGTCATGCACTTCAAACATCGATGAATTTATCAGAAGAAGAAATTGCTGTGATTATCGGGGACACTGTTACTCAAACTTTATTCGATCAAAGTAAAGAAAAAATTGAATTTGCGGATGAGGACGAAAATTATCCAGAACCTATTTTTGATGCGTGGGGCGAGGACTGTGATTTACCTGAATGGTTACATCCATTATTTACAGTTGAAAAAAATGGACGCAAAGTTTTAAATCAAAAGGAAACCACCATCCTTACCTCTCCTTTATTAGTTTCAACCATTGATTATCTGATTGCAGCAGGTGAGCCACATCAGCAAGGACATCACGTTAAAGCATTGCTACGAATCATGAGTAGTGATTTGATTTTAGATGAGGTTGATGGATATGAACCTAAAGCATTGATTGCAGTGCTACGCCTTATTCAGTTGGCTGCCTTATATGGTCGAAATGTCATTTGCTCGTCAGCGACATTATCACTGACCGTTGCAAAAACAATTCATCGAGCTTTTGAGTCTGGTATGCAGATGCGTGCAGCACTTTATAATGTTGAAAAAAAATCAGTAGTTGCGATTATTGATAATGAGCTTAAACCACAAGTGTGGTTAGAGCGATCAAATCAAAAATCAGAATTTAATATAAACTACCAAAAACATCTGGATGAATTACAAGTTCATTTACTTTCTAAGCCTGCTCATCGACTTGCTCAATTGTCTTTATTATCTGAAACGACAGTTTTATCATGGAAAAAGTCAGTACTTGAAGCGGTTAATCAGCTTCATCAAGAACATGCATGGAGTTTTAAAAAGACAGAAAAGAAAATCTCTTTTGGGCTTATACGGGTTGCCAATATTAAACATGCGATTCGTCTAGCACAATTTCTGTCAGATCATTTACCTGAAGCAAAAATCGCTTGTTATCATGCAAATGACTGGCTTATATCAAGGTTTTATAAAGAACAATGCTTAGATCAGCTTTTAACTCGCCATAAAGATGGTAAAAAAAGAAAAACAGGTAATGAGCAAATTGAACAAGATGAGGAAATTATTGATCTCATTCAAAAATCAAATTCCTTAAATATCCCATTTATTGTAGTTGCAACGCCTGTGGAGGAAGTTGGGCGAGACCATGATTTTGATTGGGCAGTAATTGATGTTTCAAGTGTGCAATCAATTGTACAAACAGCTGGTCGGGTTAATCGTCATCGTTTAGAAAAAGTTCAGCAACCCAATATTATGATTCCACAGTGGAATTATCGTTATTGTGAGCAACGTGATATAGAAAATCACAAACAACAAAATAAACAGCGTAAAGCTGTATTTGTGTATCCTGGCTATGAAGGCTATGGTTTATCCGAGGCATCAACTTATCCAACACAAGATTTAAACGAGCTTTTACCATGGGACAAACAATCCCGATTAGTCATTAACGCGCGATTGCGTTTTGATCAGGTGAATTGTTTATTTGCTCAATATGATGATGGTCAGATTAGAAGTTTTTGCCAAAATTATTTTAGTGATCAAGGTGAGCAGTTATTTTCTCGGTCAGATGTAGACGCGAGTATCATGACGGAGAATATTTATAAGTTAACGCCTTTACGTGAACGTAATCATCAAGAAACCTATATGTTTGAATGGTCTGATCATTTGGTTACTAAAAAACAGGTTTATGGTTTTGATGAAAAGATGACTAGAACCTTAAAATATCCCAAATATGGCTTAGTATGGGACCAAGTCAAATTCGAAGAAATTTCTGCTAAATCTCAAGCATGGCTGGCACTGACACCACAGCAAATGAAAGATTATTGTTATGAGTATCAAATTGCTGATGAACAAGGCTGTCGCGTATCTTTGACAGTTTATAATAAAAATGAAATTCCAACTTGGTGTTACGATTATGGTTTCGGATTAATGCAAAAGACATAGCATTTAGGTCAAATAAATCAGAGCGTATCGAGTCCTTAATAATCTAATTCATGCATGTTTAAAACTTACCTAAAAAGAATAATGACCCATGTAAAGAAAATAATCGATTGAGCAACAAATTGAGCAGCACTGCCCATGTCTTTGGCATTCTTGGAAAGAGGATGATGTTCTAAAGAAACGCGATCAACCACAGCTTCTAATGCCGAATTAAATAATTCAACAATGATGGCAAGTAAACAGACACCGATCATCAAAGCTTGTTCAACTGAAGAAACATCAATAAAAAAAGTGATTGGAATTAGAACCAAATTAATCCAGACAATTTGGCGAAAAGCCGCTTCATTTTGATAGGCAGCTTTAAAACCTGCTAAAGAATAACCCGTTGCATTAAGAATGCGTTTAAACCCTGTTGTTCCTTTAAATGGCGAATAATTACTCATAAAACCAAACTGCTATATTTTTGAATAAGTGTATTATTTTAAACTTAAATGGGGATTAAATTTAAGCGAAAATGCGCCATTAAGAAAAAATAAAGCAAACGATCTATACGATTGCTTTATTTGATGGACATTTTAAAGCGTTATTTTACAGGTGGATTGCTTTTCCAGTAAGCATCTAAAGCTTTGCGTCCTAGACCAGGATCATCTGTAAACAGTCCATCGACACCAGCTTTAAAATACATCTCATACTCTTTGTTAGCACCCATTTCACAACGTCTCGCAGTATCTTGTTCAGCTGTACTACATTTTAAATTAGCTGCCAAAAAATTGTTTTCAGGTCGGAAAGTATAAGGGTGCACTTTTAAATTGACAGCATGCGCATCTGCAACAAAAGAAGACGGGGCAGTATAGCTTTCATTAAAAATATAAGGTTTCCATGGACCTACGCCATCAGCATAAGTTGCAACTGTTTTTAAACCTTGTGCTGTCGCCATATCACCATAAGTTGTTTTAATACCTTGCACCACGTAATCTGCTGGGCTTGCTTTTTTGTCATCATAGAGTTGAATAATTTTGGCATTCTTTAAACTTTTATGAAGAGTAAGCTGTTCTTTGAAATATTTTAAATTATTGACTTCGAAAGATTGTAGATAAATAGGTGCGATTTCGCGTGTGTATTGATACTTTGCCAAAGTTTTAAGCAAAGGATCTTCCATGCCTAAGCTCAACGATTGAAAATATGTGGGATGCTTGGTTTCAATGTATAAGCCAATAATTTTTCCAGTTTTTTTATAATTTTGTTCTGCGAATTCGATAATCTGTTCAAGGGTAGGGATATTGAATTGATCATTATACTGCGTGTTGTTTGGACGCAATGCAGGAATTCGTTCGCGTGCCTTAATCAACTTGAGTTCGTTCGCAGTGAAATCTTCAGTAAACCAACCTGTTAAAGATACCCCATCGATGATTTTGGTTGTTTTACGGCCTGTAAATTGAGAGAGAGTACCCACATTGGTAGTACCACCAATTTCATTTTCATGGCGTGCGACCAAAACACCATCTTTGGTAGAGACCAGATCCGGCTCAATAAAATCAGCACCATCATCTATGGCTTTCTGATAGCTTTCCAGTGTATGTTCTGGACGCAAAGCACTGGCTCCGCGATGCCCAACAATAATAATCTTGGGTTCTTTATATTCAGGCCTTGTCACGATATTTGTTTTATCATCATTACATGCAGTTAAAAAGAATACGCTACTGCTGATGAGCCATACTTTTTTATTCATATTTCACTCAAATTATTGTGTTGCAATCAATGCTAGTCTATGCGGTTAAATTGACATTGTGATGACATCACAAAATGAATGAGCGACTTATTTATCAGGATGAATTGTATAAGATTCAGTAATCTCCACAGTTTCTCCATATTCAGCTTGATCATTCGGATTTCTGTTATTTTTTCTTGAGTTTTCGATCCAAGTCACAGAATATCAACGTAAGCGGAATTTAATGGTTAACTCAACATTCACCTCAATCATTTGACACAGAAGCAAATCTGATGCTCTCTAAATTTTTTATTCAACGCCCTATTTTTGCCTGTGTCCTTGCGATTATCGTTATGGCTTTAGGTATTTTTTCGGTCGTCAATTTACCGATTGAACGCTACCCGGATATTGCTCCGCCGCGCATTACAATTTCCACTACATATACGGGTGCAGATGCTGAGACTGTTGAAGAAAGTGTTACACAGGTTTTAGAGCAACAGATTAAAGGTATTGATCACCTTCTATATTTCAGCTCAAGCAGTGATTCATCTGGACGTTCACGAATCAGTATTAGCTTTGAAAATGGTACTGATCCGGACACTGCTCAGGTTCAAGTACAAAATAGTATCAACGGGGTACTCAACAGATTACCGGATGATGTGCAACGTCAAGGTGTAACAGTGAACAAATCACTGGGCGATACATTCATGGTGGTAGGTTTATATGATGAAACAGGTAAAAGTAACAATATTGAGCTTGGAGATTATCTCTCTGCACATATAGAGCAGGAATTATCCCGAATCGAAGGCGTTGGCGAGGTGGATGTATTTGGTTCGCAATATGCAATGCGAATCTGGTTAAACCCGAATCTATTACGTCAATATCAGTTGATGCCAAGTGATATTCGTAGCGCTATTGAAGCACAAAATACTCAAGTTGCTGCTGGTGGTGTTGGCGATTTACCTGTAGCTTCTGATCAATATTTAA
The DNA here is from genome assembly GCF_026344175.1 of Acinetobacter nematophilus. Taxonomy (NCBI): domain Bacteria; kingdom Pseudomonadati; phylum Pseudomonadota; class Gammaproteobacteria; order Moraxellales; family Moraxellaceae; genus Acinetobacter; species Acinetobacter nematophilus. The sequence goes on along the minus strand of NZ_JAPKMY010000001.1, from coordinate 352,131 downwards.
ATGCAAAAGTGACGGCAGGCTCACGCTTAAGAACGGTTGACGAATTTAAAAATATTATTGTTAAATCCAATACAGATGGAAGTTATGTTTATTTAAAAGATGTCGCACGTGTTGAATTAGGTGCAGAAAATTATCAGTCTTTTAATACCATCAACGGTTATCCATCATCGGGGATGGGGATCTCTTTATCTTCGGGTGCCAATGCCTTGGCTACATCAGCATTGATTAAAGCCGAATTAGCCAAGATTTCTGAAAAACTTCCACAAGGCTACAAGATTGTTTATCCACGAGATAACACCCCGTTCGTTCAAGAATCGATAAAAGAAGTGGTTAAAACATTGTTTGAAGCGATCGTTTTGGTTGTTTTGGTGATGTTTATTTTTCTACAAAGTTGGCGTGCGACACTTATTCCAACCATCACTGTACCGATCGTTATTTTAGGGACGTTTGCGGTACTGTTTGCACTGGGGATGAGTATTAATACACTTACCTTGTTTGCCTTGGTTTTGGCCATTGGATTGTTGGTGGATGATGCGATTGTTGTTGTTGAGAATGTTGAGCGCTTGATGCATGAACAGGGCTTGACTGCAAAGCAAGCCTCTATTGAATCGATGCAAGAAATGACAGGTGCTTTGATTGGGATCACCGTCGTATTGACTGCTGTATTTATTCCAATGGCATTTTTTACTGGGTCTACTGGTGTAATTTACCGTCAGTTTTCAATCACCTTGGTTTCAGCAATGGCATTGTCATTGTTGGTTGCATTGATCCTTACACCCGCATTGTGTGCAATTATCCTAAAACCTAATCCCCAACCTATGCGTTGGGCGACTTGGTTTAATCGCCAACTTGATCATCTCAAGCAGCGTTATATTCAATTGATTCAGAAAACCTTGAATTTTAAATGGGTGATTTTGACATTGTTTTTTGGCTTGACTGTGGTTTTTGCACTTTTTTATCGTGCTTTACCCACCAGTTTTATTCCAAGCGAAGATCAGGGAATGCTCAGTGTACAGTTCCGTTTAGCAGATGGTGCACCTATGTCGAGTAGTCAGGTGGTTGGCGAAAGTATACGCAAATATTTTTTGGAAAAAGAAAAGCAAAATGTCGATATTGTACTGATTCGTTATGGTCGTAACTTCTCTGGCACTGGACAAAACCTTGGCACAGGTTTCATTGCACTCAAACATTGGGATAATCGTTCTGGTTCAGAAAATTCTGCACAAGCCATTCGTGAGCGTGCCGTAAAGTATTTTAACAAGAACCCCAATGCTCGCATTACCGTAAGTTTACCTGCTTCTGTGAATGGTTTGGGAGACAGTGATAGTTTAGAGTTTTGGATTCAGGATGTGAATGGTCAAGGGCGTAAATATCTTGAGCAACAATTTGGTATTTTACAAAATCAGGCGAAACAATTTCTAACCTTTGAAAATTTAGATAAGAAGTCCAATCCTGACAAATCTAAATTAAAAATTCATATTGATCAAAAACTGGCATTGGCAAATGGTTTAAGTCAAACAGCAATTAATAGCACCTTGTCTGCGGCATGGGGTGGTTCTTATGTAAATGATTTTATTGATCGTGGGCGTATTAAACGTGTCATGATGCAGGGTGATGCTGAGTTCCGCTCCAAACCGGAAGACTTAGAGGTGTGGAGCGTTCGTAATGCACAGAACCAAATGATTCCATTCAGTAATTTCTCGACCATTGCTTGGGAAGGAGGGCCTGATGTCGTCAACCGTTTCCAGGGGTATACCGCCTTGCAAATGGAAGCCAATACTGCGGCTCATACCAGTTCTGGTCAGGCAATGAGTGATATTCAGAAGTTGATTGGTCAGCAACAGGGGATTGATGTTGCCTGGAGTGGATTATCCTTTGAAGAACAGAAATCTAGCAGTCAAGCATGGTTACTGTATTTAGTCTCTATTGGATTCATTTTTCTATGTTTGGCTGCATTATATGAAAGCTGGTCGATCCCCACAGCTGTGATTGCTGCAATTCCTCTAGGCATTGGAGGAAATATTCTGTTTAGTCAATTCGCAGGATTTCCCAATGATATTTATTTTCAAATTGCTTTGCTGACGACTATTGGTTTGTCGTGCAAGAATGCCATTCTCATTGTCGAATTTGCAGCTTTGGCACAAGAAAAAGGGAAAACAGCGATTGCAGCTGCACTGGAAGGTGCCGGATTGCGCTTACGTCCAATTTTGATGACCTCATTGGCATTCGGTGCTGGGGTCATTCCTTTGGTACTTGCTTTTGGTGCAGGTGCTGCAAGTCGCCAAGAAATTGGTGTAAGTGTATTGGGCGGGGTGATTTTTGGAACCATTTTGGTGTTGCTGTTTATCCCATTCATGTATGTGCTGATCCGAACGATTTTTAAACCCAAAGTGACTTCTGAATGATTCAAGGTATCGGCTTTTAAATTTTCACAGCCTTTGATGATGTGATGCTGTAAGGCATTGTTGTGTGGAAAGTATACAGGTGATTTGAACCTTGCCTGCACACCCACTCAAATTTAGCTGACGGGCTGTACTCAGAAGCTATTCTTCTGGATTGAACCCCTCATTTTAACAACAAAAAAGCGCTTTATTTTCCTAGCATTACAGTCCAGTATTTTTGCCAAAGCGTGATCAACTTTGGACTTTCTTATGCAGTTTTCTTTAGAATTAATTTCAAAAATAGAAAAAGCCATTCAAAACCACCAATTTGAATTGATAGAACAATATTTTGATCAAATTAATGATGCTGATATAGCAAAGCTGTTGGGTGATCTGTCATTAAGTGAACAGGTGACTTTGGTTGAGCATCTGCCCAATGCTGCCTATATTCTTGAGTTCTTATCATTAGACCAACAGCTTAAAATTGCAGAGCATTTGCCAAAGCAGAACCTGATTCAAGTTCTCTCGCAGATGCACTCAGATGATCAGACAGATTTATTTAAGTATTTGCCGTATTCATTGCAACAGTCCATCTATACTGAACTTAGTCCTGAAATCCAACAGCAAATTCAACATTTAGCCAAATATCCAGAAGAGTCTGCTGGAGCAATCATGAGTTCAGATTATGTGGCAGTGCCACCAGATCTGAATATTAGCCAAGCGATCGAACACATCAGAAAAAGTGCTAAAAATCGTGAAACTGTCTATCTCATCTATGTTGTAGATCCGCATAATAGATTATTGGGTGTCGCTTCTTTACGTGAAATGATTTTGGCTGATCCTCATCAAAATATGACTGAGGTGATGCGTACTGATTTAATTGTAGGAGATGTAAACGAAGACCAGGAAAGTATTGTGGAAAAATTACATTATTACGATTTCATTGCACTCCCTATTGTAGATCAGCAGCAACGTTTAGTGGGGATTGTGACCTATGATGATGCAATGGATATTGCGACTGAAGAGGCGACAGAAGACTTTTTAAAATCCAGTGCAGTTACATCTTCGCCCAAAATGAGCATTAAAACGGCGCCCATTCATTATCTGTATAAGAAACGTGTATTCTGGTTGGTCATCTTAGTATTTGGCAGCTTATTGTCAGGTTTTGGTATCGCGCATTTTGAAGACATCATTGCTAAGAATATTGTATTGGTGTTCTTTTTGCCTTTGCTTGTAGGCAGTGGAGGGAATGCTGGCTCTCAATCTGCAACCTTGATGGTACGTGCTCTGGCAACAGGGGATGTCCATTTAAAAGATTGGTTATATCTGATTGGACGGGAGAGTCTGGTTGGGCTATGTCTTGGTGGAACGATGGCAATAGCCGTCTCCATACTCGGCTATTTTAGAGGTGATGCAATGGTTGCTTTGGTCCTCGCACTCAGTATGATGGGCATTGTATTGATGGGCTGTCTTATTGGTATGAGCCTACCGTTCATCTTGAACCGTTTAAGGTTAGATCCAGCAAGTGCATCGGCCCCATTGGTGACTTCAATCTGTGATGCAACCGGTGTAATAGTTTATCTATGTATCGCCTCGATTATTTTATAAGTGCTGTGTGATGAGTTTAATGGGCAATATCTTTTCTGAGTTCTCGGCTGCTGGGGATATCTGTATAGCGAAATACCTGATAACCCGCCTGTATCAGCATAGCGTCTCGTTGTGCATCGATATGTTCTTTACCGATATGACTGGGATCATCGAGTTCAATAATTGCAATCACTTCGAGTTGTGAACTGAGCAGAACAAAGTCAGTGACTTTACGATTGAACTTGGAACGTAACTTGAATTGATCACAGTCAATTAAGGCACTGAAAGCAACTTGTGCAAGCACATGGTGCTGAGGAAAAGTCTCATTCAAGCGAAAAAACATTTTCTGTTCAAATGGTGTGATCACACGTTTTGCATAGTAATGTTGGCGTTGAAATAGATAACGGCCAAAACATGCAATCAGCAAAGCGATTGTTGCGATACAGCCGATAAATAAAAATAAAGCCTGATGGGAATCCAGCGACATAAATAAAACAGTATCTGATAGGCAAGAAAAAACCCACTCAGTCATGAGTGGGTTTTCAGAATTTGGCTCTCCAACCTGGGCTCGAACCAGGGACCTGCGGATTAACAGTCCGTCGCTCTACCGACTGAGCTATTGGAGAATCTGGAACGCATTTTAGGGAGGAAATGCAGATGGGTCAAGGAAAAATTGTTAAATTCACCATAAAAAAGTATTATTTGCTAAATAATTGATCATTTTGAATAAAAATAAAGAAATTCATAGATTTGTTTAAAAAGAATATTCGGCTTCAGCAGACTCAGCATTTGATTTAAACCTTTGATCAATTCAATCATCTTCAAATGGCCTTGCTCTGTTGGCAAACTATTCAGCCAGTACTGATTTACACTTAATTGATTGTACGGTTTATCTTTGCAATACTGATAAATTTTAACCATAAAAAAAAGCCCACTTCATCATGAGTGGGCTTTTTAGAATTTGGCTCTTCCACCTGGGCTCGAACCAGGGACCTGCGGATTAACAGTCCGTCGCTCTACCGACTGAGCTATGGAAGAATAGATGGCTCTCCAACCTGGGCTCGAACCAGGGACCTGCGGATTAACAGTCCGTCGCTCTACCGACTGAGCTATTGGAGAATCTGATGCGCATTTTATGGATGAAAGCCAAAGTGGTCAAGTGAAATTATGCCAAAAACACCCTAAATGTTTTTTTATTGTCCGAATTTAAATAATTTGTATATATATTGATTATTTTTAAAGTTTTCTAAATCTTTTTCAGAAATTAACCCTTCATATGCTTGGGGACAGCGTTGTAGCTGTAGAATACTTTCAATCCGCTTGGAAGCTTTCTTTCGGACTAAACCACTAAAAATAATCGCAATTTCTAGGATTTGGGTATTTCTGAAAAGCAAGTTGGACGATACGAATAAGTTTTTGACAGGATAGGGCTTTTTTCTAAAAACATGTTGCTGCATGATTTGATCACTCATGGTTAATTCAATTTCGTAATACATTCCATAGGAAAAACCGTGATGTTCTTGCTGTCTTTTACGCAGGCTCAATGTAGAGATTTTTTCATAATCTACTTTGATGTTGATTGCAGTCATTTGAATTTGGCAAAAATCGCTGTGAAAACATAGCTGCGGACGTCCATATTTAATCAGTAGATAGATTGAAATCAGTTCGAATAAAAAAATTAACAGCCAAAACAACAGTACAAAAATAAAAGTAAAGGTGATGTAGTCTGAATCTGCGATATAAAGGTAGCAAGGAATCTGTAGCGCAGTCAAAATGACAAAACCAGCAATGATTTTTATTGGATCTGCTTTTATTGTATATGTAGTATCAATCATGAAATGATAAAATAGAATGACATAAAAAAGCCATTCTAATCAGAATGGCTCTTTGACAAAATAAAATTATTCAATCTTATTTTTCAACACCCGCAGCTTGACCTGCATATTTAGCATTTGCATAGTCCCAGTTCACTAAGCTTTCTAGGAAAGTTGAAATGTATTTTGGACGAGCATTACGGAAGTCGATGTAATAAGCATGTTCCCAAACATCAATTGTTAATACCGCAACTTTGCCATGGGCAAGTGGAGTATCTGCATTTGAAGTTTTAAGAATAGAAAGCTCACCGTTTACTTTGTCAGCAACAAGCCATGCCCAGCCTGAACCGAATTGAGTTGTTGCAGCAGCAGCAAACTCTTCAGCAAATTTTTCGTAAGAACCGAAAGCTTCATCAATTTTAGCTGCCAAAGCACCCGTTGCTTTACCGCCACCATTTTTAGCCATACAGTTCCAGTAGAAAGTATGGTTCCAAACTTGAGCAGCGTTGTTGAATACACCTGCTTTAGATGCATCGCCAGCAACAGCAACAATGATCTCTTCTAAAGTTTTACCTTCAAGATCAGTACCCTTGATTAAGTTGTTTAAGTTTACAACATAGGTATTATGGTGCTTATCGTGATGGTATTCTAAAGTTTCTTTGCTGATATGTGGCGCAAGATCTTCGTAGCCGTATGGTAGAGCAGGTAAAGTAATGGTTGTCATGTTTTAAATTCCTTGCATTGAGCTGGGTTTTAACATTTAAGTGGCTTTATTGTAATAGATTCTTCGCGCAATAGGGCATGATGTTAAATAACAATACACAATTTATTTCGATTTAATACGTATATAGACAATCAAGAAACCCAGTGAAGATTTTCTTGAAAAAGTATCAAGTCATTTTTAAAGATAATGAGCTGATACTTTTATCGAGATTAAATCGGATTATTCAACTCATGGTATTCAGACTCAATCTTGAACTGTGTTGCAATCGCTTTGGCTAATTCTTGTACACCATAGCGTTCAGTAGCATGATGACCACAGCCATAGTAGTGCACATTTAATTCTTTGGCTTCATAAAAAGTACGTTCGCTGACTTCCCCAGAAATATAGGCGTCACAGTCCATCGCTGCTGCTTTAACAATATAATCCTGTGCTCCACCAGTACAGAAGCCCACTTTTTGAATCTGTGATTTTTCTGCACTCAAATGAATGGTGTCGAAACCTAATTTTTCAGTCAGCAATTGTTTAAAATCTGCAGGAGAAAGAGCATTTTTTAAATAACCGATATTGCCAATCGGATGACGTTCATAAGGATCCAAAGCTTCAATATTTTCCAAATCCAATATTTGAGCAATCATGGCATTATTACCGAGTGTCGGATGTGAGTCTAAGGGCAAATGATAGCCGACAAGAGAAATGTCATTTTGAATTAAACGCTTGATGCGTTTACCACGCATCCCCGTAATTGGGTAAGGCTCGCCTTTCCAGAAATATCCATGATGGACCAATAACAGGTCTGCTTTTTTTTCAATGGCTGCATCAATCGCATCTTGTGAAGCTGTCACTGCACAAAGAATTTTCTTTACTTCAGATTTTCCTTCAATTTGTAACCCGTTAGGCGCATAGTCTTTAAATTCATGTGATTTTAAGGTTTGATCACACCACAGAATAATATCTTTAAGTAAAGCCATGAATCACCTTTTATGAAATTACACTAATTGAAGGATATCAAAACACATTTTAAACTGTAACTAAAGCTGAACAAAACTCTTTGTATTTTTTATGTTTCTTTATTGAATTGCTTTACAATATACAAATTGCTTTTGCATCAACGAATTAAAAAATTCTTAGAGGAATAAAAACGTGCGGCGTTCATTTACTTGGCTCCCTTGGGTTTTACTAATACTGGTAATTATTTGTTTTGTCGTATGGCAGAAACTTCAGCAACCCAAAGCACCGATTGCAGCAGATGGTGTAAAGATGCCAGCGGAGAAAGTAGAGCCGTTGGTCAATACCTCTAGAACAGGTGGGGTAGTGTCGTACAGCGCGGCTGTCAAAGTTGCAGCGCCTGCAGTGGTCAATATTTTTACCACTCAAAAAGTAAAACAAAATCATCCACTGCTTAATGATCCTGCATTTCGAGAGTTTTTTGGTAATCAGATTCCTGAACAGAATCAAAACCAGAATGAAAATAGCTTGGGCTCTGGGGTGATCGTCCGTCCAGATGGATATATTCTGACCAACAACCATGTTATTGCACAGGCTGATCAAATTGTGGTTGCCCTGCAAGACGGACGCCGCGCAGAAGCAACTGTAATAGGAACTGACCCAGATACAGATTTGGCCGTCATCAAAATTGGTTTAAAAGATTTACCCGTCTTGCCGTTTAAATTGAGTGGCAATGAAGTGGGCGATGTTGTCTTGGCAATTGGTAATCCATTTGGAGTAGGGCAAACTGTAACCCAAGGGATTATCTCTGCAACAGGACGTTCTGATCTCGGGATCAATACTTACGAAGATTTTATTCAAACTGATGCAGCGATTAATCCAGGTAATTCTGGGGGGGCATTGATTGATGTTGCTGGGAATTTGATTGGGGTCAATACTGCTATTTTCTCACAGTCAGGTGGATCTTTAGGAATCGGTTTCGCAATCCCTGCAAAAATTTGCCAGCAAATACTCAATTCGATTTTAAAAGATGGTCGAGTGATTCGTGGCTGGATGGGTATCAGCTTAGTTCCACCAACACAAGAAGACGTGTTGCAACCTCGTCAGCCTGGTGTTGTCGTGGCAGATGTATTGAAAAGAGGTCCTGCGGCAGAAGCAGGAATCAAAGTTGGTGACCGCATTGTTAAAGTCAACAATGAAGATATTACCTCAACTTCACATTTGATTAATTATGTTGCATTACAAGCGCCAAATACTGAGATTCAGGTTGAAGTTGTACGTGGCGATCAAAAAGTGAATTTAACTGTTAAAGTGGGGGAACGAAAAGTCCTGAATAATGACTCCCAATTTATTCCACTACCAAAACGTTAATCTTGTGTATGGAAGCCCTGATATTTCAGGGCTTTTTTATATTTTCAATAGCATCTAAACAGAGCAAGAGCAACAGAAATGATCTTCATCATTTATTTAAATCTCTGGCGTGTCTCCCCCAGTTAAGTTTTACCACAATTTCCATTTGGACTTATACGGCCAATCTGCACAAGGATTTGGGAATAAAGTATAAATTTTGACAAATTCATCTTCTGTGATTTTACTGTCTTTATTTTCGTCTAGATATTTAAATAATTTAGTATTTTTATCTTTGCCTTGAAACTGTCGGTCATCTGGCCAAGGGTATGGCGCAAAGTCTGTCACCTTTAAAAATTCATTCAGTTCAAAAGTATTATTTTTATTTAAATCATAGGTTTTATAAAATCCCTCCCAATCCATGGAAGCAGGTTCACAGCCGAAGCTTGCAGTGCTCAATGTACTGAGACTGATGAGTGTCGCATAGATTATCTTATTCATTGTTCTACTCTATTTGCATGGTTATTTAAAACATAAATATATCATTCAACTTTTCAAAGCAATTTAATTATCATGATTTTCTGCATATTAAAGGGTATGACATAGAACAGAATTAAACTATGTTTGGCCATTTTTTAGCTATGAATATACGCAAAAACCAGTGCCTAAGCACTGGTTTTTGATGAGCATTAAAGACATTAGATTAGCTTTCTTGCTGAATACCCGCCACTAACCAATCTTGGCTAGAACCCGCAGGTTTAACAAAATGCCATACTTCTGAGAATGGTGCAGGTAAGCTATTTAAATCTTCACTTACTGTACCTGTAAAACGAACACTTACCACATATTGACCATTTTCAGTTGCACTATCGATCACCAATGCATTCAAGTTCGAAAACTCAGCAACATCTTGATCTTGGTTCGCCATAATATCGTTATACATGGACTGATAAAGATCAGGCGTTAAATAGCGTTGAATTTCTGCAATGTTACTGACAGAGTTCATGGATTGAATATGGTTAAAACGTTGGCGTGCCACACGTAAGAAAGCTGCAGGTTCAGTACCATCTGGAAGCTGATTGCCACTTTGCATGGATGCTGCACCAAAAGGCGCCTGTGGAGCACCACCACCATTTACAGATTGACCAAAAATATTGGTATTGTCTGAATTACGTGCGCTGTTGTTTTGACCAAATGGCGCAGATGTAGGACCTGACGTATTTGGTGCATAAGGGTTATTGCCCGCTAATTTTTTTTTTGCGCCGAATTTACGGAACAAGAAGAATGCAGCACCCGCAATTAAAATTAACCAAATCCAACTTGGGATTCCGCCTTTTTTCTCTTCTTGCTGAGCTGCCTGTTGTTTCGCTAATTCAGCATCATTGGTCTGCGCTTGTGAATTACCATTATTATTGTCAGCCATTGCATTTGCAGCAATTGCACCTACAGCTGCACCAGCCACACCAGCAGCGACCATTTTACCGACACCAGAGCCCGACTTTTGCTGACCTGCTTGAGCTGGCATTGGTTGTTGAGCAGGCGTAACTTGTCGAGGTTGAGAATAAGACTGACTTGAACTCGAAGAACGGCTCATGCCATGGCTTTTACCACCACCGGCGCGTTTTGCTTCGGCTAGCGGTGCTACAGCCAAAGTTGCCATTAAAATACCTGCGATCAAGCCGCGCTGTCGAACTTCCATTGAATGTACCTATTTAAAAAATGTTTATGGGTATGAAAAGTAACTAGATGATGTTTTACTTTTCATAGCTGTATTTATGCAGTCTTTTACAGAGAATTTCAATGTTTTTGGCATTTATTTGCGTATATATTCACATAATCATAACGAATATATGGATGGCGAAGGTGATGAAAATAATCATGGAGCTAATTTGTTGAAATAATTGAAAAGTCTGGATTTAGAGTAGTTTTATCATATTTGTGGAATTGTATAATTCTAAAGCAAAAAAATTAAGCATTTACTCTCAAAGATTCTCATTTAGCCTCATTCAATAATGCTGCTTAGACTATAAAGCAAAAACAGCACTCTTCTGAATCAGAAAAATTTTAAAAAATGAAAGCATTCTTGAGTTTTTTTGACTAAGCCACTTCGTCGCTCAGTTGCATCGCCTCAGTGAGCGCTTCATGTAAACGAGCAACAGCAATCACTTGCACACCTGCAATTGGCTTTTGCGGAGCATTGCCTCTAGGAACAATAATGTATTTGAAACCATGTTTAATGGCTTCTTTGAGACGTTCCTGTCCATTGGGAACAGGGCGTATTTCTCCAGATAGACCAACCTCACCAAACACAGCCAATTGCTGAGGTAGAGCTTTAGAGCGTAAACTGGATGCGCAAGCCAATAGGACTGCCAAGTCAGAACCTGTTTCTGTAATCTTTAATCCACCGACCACATTCACGTATACGTCTTGTCCGGAAGTCTGTACACCGCCATGTCTGTGCATCACGGCAAGCAACATGTTTAGACGGTTTTGTTCTAAACCGAGTGCCACACGGCGCGGCTGCCCATGGGCATCATCAACCAGCGCCTGAACTTCAACCAGTAAGGGGCGGGTCCCTTCACGACTGATCATCACAACTGAACCTGGAATGGCTTCATCATAGCGGCTTAGAAAAATAGCAGATGGATTTGCGACTTCTTTTAAACCCTTATCAGTCATGCCAAATACGCCAAGTTCGTTGACTGCCCCAAAACGGTTTTTTACTGCGCGAATCATTCGATAGCGAGAGTCTGACTGTCCTTCGAAATACAATACACAGTCAACCATATGTTCAAGAACTCGTGGTCCGGCAAGTGAACCTTCTTTGGTGACATGACCAACAATGAATAAAGCGGTACCACTATTTTTTGCAAATCGCGTTAACAGCGCTGCCGACTCACGAATTTGTGATACTCCACCGGGTGCAGACTGCAAGGTTTCGGTATATAGCGTCTGGATTGAATCGAGAATTGCAACCGCAGGACGCAATTGTGCCAAGGTATCACAAATGCGTTCAACACAGGTTTCAGCCATAACCTGTAATTTATCTGTAGCCAAATCAAGACGGTTGGCACGTAAGGCAACTTGAGAAAGTGATTCTTCGCCTGTGACATAAAGTGCAGAGCTATTCGCAGCTGCCATATGTGTTGCAGTTTGTAAAAGAATGGTTGACTTACCGATGCCCGGATCGCCTCCGATCAATACAACCGAACCAGTAACCAAACCACCGCCAAGTACCCGATCGAACTCTCCAATTCCTGTGCCTAAACGCGTTTCATTGGAAACGGTGATTTGATTTAACAGTGTTACATTGGCTGCTTGTCCAGCATATCCACCACCCATAGGTTTCGCTCGATGTGACACCACAGGTTCAATACGGACTTCAGTCAGAGAATTCCATTCACCACAGTCTGAACACTGACCTGCCCATTTTGGGTGGTCCGTACCACATTGTTCACAACGATAAACAGTTTTGACTTTGCCCATTTTGAGTGCATATACCTTTTCAATAATTGAATGAATGTACCAATAGCGCCTTTAAAATACAATTTTTTGCACAACATCTCGCCAAAAACAATTTTGGCACGTAAACTGCAAAATGAAGGAACGGTAAAAATAAGAAAGGTAAGGAATAGTCACTTGGCTATTTAATAAGCTAAAAGGTGGAAAATCCTAGATAATTAGGCGTATCCATTGAAAAAGGCTTTTTTATTTTTTTTGTTTTAAGCTACTTTTGTAAAACGAAATCTGAGAGAAGAATATAACAATGTCAAATGAAAACCTCAGTTCTTCTGCGGAAACAGGTGAACTATCTAGAAGTTTATCAAATCGCCATCTTCAATTAATTGCAATTGGCGGTGCGATTGGGACAGGATTATTTATGGGGTCAGGGAAGACAATCAGTCTTGCAGGACCTTCGATATTATTTATCTACATGATCATTGGTTTGATGGTGTTTTTCGTCATGCGTGCGCTGGGGGAATTGCTACTTTCAAACTTGCAATACAAGTCTTTTATTGACTTTTCAACAGATTTAATTGGTCCTTGGGCTGGTTATTTTGTGGGATGGACTTATTGGCTGTGTTGGATCACCATAGGTATCGCTGATTTATCTGCGATCATCTACTATTTGCAGTTCTTTAATAATGGTGTGGCCTTTACCCCAACAGAAGGCGCGATGATTAGCGTTGCGGCCATTTTCTTTATTCTGGGTTTGAACCTCGTCACTGTAAAATTATTCGGTGAGCTTGAATTCTGGTTTGCCTTAATCAAGATCATTGCCATTGTTGTGCTGATTTTAGTAGGACTTTGGATGATTTTCACAGGCTTCACTTCAGCTGCTACAGGTCAAGTTGCGTCCTTTACCCATTTATGGGATCACGGAGGAATGTTCCCCAAAGGCTTTGAAGGATTTCTGGCAGGTTTCCAGATTGCAATCTTTGCCTTTGTCGGAGTAGAACTTGTCGGTACAACAGCAGCAGAGACCAAAGATCCTGAAAAGAACTTACCTAAAGCGGTCAACTCAATCCCAATCCGTATTATTTTCTTCTACGTTTTGGCGTTAGTAATCGTAATGTCAGTAACGCCTTGGGATCAGATCGATCCTAAAGTCAGCCCATTTGTAAACCTATTCAGTCAAGCAGGTATTGCAGCAGCGGCAATTATCATGAACTTGGTGGTATTGTCTTCGGTGATGTCTTCAATGAACAGTGGGGTGTTTTCGACCAGTCGTATGTTGTTTGGACTTTCTCGTGAGGACCAGGGTCCTAAAGCATTTGGCTTACTCAATCGTCGTGCTGTTCCAGCCAATGCTTTATATTTCTCTGGTGTGTGTTTATTGGGAGGTGCTGCATTACAGTACTTTGTCCCGAATACTGTAGAAGCATTTACTTTAGCAACCACACTTTCAACGATTTTATTCATTCTGGTATGGATCATTATCTTGTGGAGTTATTTGGTGTATTACAAGACCCGTCCGGAACTGCATGCAAAATCGGTATTTAAGTTGCCAGGCGGACCATTTACTTGTTATGTCGTCATCATTTTCTTTATCGGAACGATCGGGATCCTTGCGTTAGAGCCAGATACCCTGAAATCCTTGATGGTCAGTCCGATTTGGTTGGTTATCCTTGCGATTGGCTATTTCTGTTTCTATAAGAAAAAACAGTAATTAGCTATTTCAATGATACTCATAAGAAAACGCCAGTAATAGACTGGCGTTTTTTTTATTCTCAATTTAAGCTTGAGCGCTTGTTATTTTGGTCTAAATTTTAGAATCAAGGTATACTGACAAAAATTTTGGAAATAGGTGAGCAGATGCGTTTAGCAATTTGTAGCATCGGTTTAGTTTTTAGTGCGGCCGTTTTAGTCGGTTGTGGTCAATCTGGTAATTTACAGTTAGCCAATAGTCCCGACTCAGACAAACGTACCAAATACTTGTTGTATTCAAAGCATGACAACACAACTGTTCAAGCTGAGAAAAAAGCTGTGGATCAGGCTGTACCCGCAGATCAGCCAGCCCCAGCATCACAAGTGACTTCAAACTAAACCTATTTGAACTTTCATTGAAAGGATACATTCATGAGTTTTTCCCGCATTGATGGGGTATTGCATGCAGAGCAATGTTCTTTAGATCAGCTTGCAACGCAATATGGCACACCACTTTATGTCTATTCAAAAGCGACATTTGAAAAGCATTATTTAGATATGGATCAAGCCTTTAGCTTTATCGATCATCAAATTTGTTTTGCGGTGAAGTCTAACTCTAATCTTGCAGTATTGAATGTATTGGCAAAACTGGGTTGTGGTTTTGATATTGTCACAGGGGGGGAACTTGCACGTGTACTTGCGGCAGGTGGTGATCCATCAAAGATTGTGTTTTCTGGTCTGGGCAAACAAGAACAAGATATACAAAAAGCGTTGGAAGTAGGCATTGCCTGTTTCAATGTGGAATCCCATGCTGAACTTGACCGTATCCAAAATGTTGCTGCACGTTTAGGTCAAAAAGCACCGATTTCTTTACGGGTCAATCCAGATGTTGATGCTAAAACCCATCCTTATATTTCAACGGGTTTGAAAGAAAATAAATTCGGTATTCCTTCTGATGTGGTTTTTGAAACCTATCAATATGCAGCGTCTTTGCCAAATTTAGATGTGATTGGAATTGATTGTCACATTGGTTCACAATTGACTGAAACTCAGCCTTTTGTCGATGCACTTGATCGTATTATGAGGATGATTGAGCAATTGAAAGGGCTTGGGATTGATCTAAAGCATATTGATATTGGTGGTGGCTTAGGCGTTACTTATAAAGATGAAACACCGCCAAGTGTTGCTGAATATGCCAACGCAATGCGTCCAGCGCTAGAAAAACTGGGTTTAAAAGTATATATGGAACCAGGGCGTAGTATTTCAGCCAATGCAGGTGTTTTGCTGACTAAGGTTGATTTACTTAAACCGACACATCATCGTAACTTTGCGATTATCGATGCAGCAATGAATGATTTGATTCGCCCATCGCTTTATCAAGCATGGATGGATATTCAGCCTGTAACACCACATACAGATGTTGAAGCTAAAACTTGGGATATCGTCGGTGCGATTTGTGAAACGGGTGATTTCTTAGGTAAAGAACGTGAGCTTGCCCTGAAAGAAAATGACAATCTCGCAGTTTTAGGGGCAGGTGCATACGGTTTTGTGATGAGTTCTAACTACAACAGTCGTGGCCGTGCTGCTGAAGTAATGGTGGATGGTGAGCAATCTTATGTGATTCGTAAACGAGAAAGCATCGAATCACTTTGGGAAAATGAACGTTTGTTGCCTTAAGGAGTAATTTTTAGATGTTATTAGAATTTACCAAGATGCATGGTCTAGGCAATGACTTCATGGTTGTCGATCTCATTAGTCAACATGCACTTTTTGATGCAATGACGATTCGTCGCTTAGCCGATCGCCATTTTGGCATTGGTTTTGATCAATTGCTTATTGTCGAACCACCCGATTTCCCCAATGTTGATTTTAAGTATCGTATTTTTAATGCCGATGGTTCTGAAGTTGAACAATGTGGTAACGGTGTTCGCTGTTTTGCACGTTTTGTCTATGAGCGTCAATTGACCAATAAAAGACGTTTTAAAGTTCAGACCAGTGCAGGGATTGTTGAACCTGAATTGGGCGAAAATGGTTGGGTTCGGGTCAATATGGGCTATCCGAAATTTTTACCTCAAGAGATTCCATTTATTGCTGAAGAGCCGGATGCTTTGTATGACATTGCTCTAGCAGATGAGCAGTCATTGACCATTGATGTGGTCAATATGGGCAATCCACATGCTGTGACCATCGTTACAGATGTTTTAACGGCAGATGTAGCACATATTGGTCCACAAGTAGAGGCGCATGAGCGTTTCCCACAGCGTGTCAATGCAGGTTTTATGCAAATTATTGATGAGAAACATGCACGCTTACGTGTCTTTGAACGTGGTGTGGGTGAAACCATGGCATGTGGTACGGGTGCATGCGCAGCAGCTGTGTCAGGTATGCGTCGCGGTTTGCTCGCCAACAATGTGGAAATTGAGTTGGCAGGTGGCAAATTGCAAATTGAATGGAAAGAAGGCGATGTAGTGTGGATGACAGGTCCAACGGCTACTGTTTATGAAGGTCGTTTGGATTTACGTTATTTTCAAAGTTAGTGATTTGCCCTTAGCCCTGAATTGATTTCAGGGCTTTTTAAATTTAATCAGTTGATTTTTGACCAACAACAAAAATAATGATATTTATTAAAATTTAAAGCAAATCACCATAATCAAGAGGAAAAAAAAATGGCAATAGACCGGATAGATTGGCATGCTGAATCCGCAGAACAAGCGGGATTTCCCTACAAAAATGGTGGAACACATATCGGCATGTATTTGGCATGGATAATCAATCATCATTTAGAAGGTGAGTTTCACCAAGAAGAAAGTGAAACCGAATTAGAACAAGTGCGTACACGCCAAATGACGGGATCACAGTTTTTGACAGATATGTGTGATGAAAAATTTTGGGAAGAAGATTTGAATGAAGAAGGCTTTGAATTTACGCAAGTCTATTATGAAAGTCATCAATATTTTAAAGATTATGATGCAACCTTGGTTTATTCAAAAGGTTTAACTGAAACTTATGCAGTAGAAGACAGTTGGGAAAATTATGATTTAATTGCTGCGGTAATCAGTCAGAAATATCAGCAATGGAAGCAAAACCGTCAATAAGTTTAATCAAAAAATGATCCATAAAAAAACACAGTCCGAAATGGGTAGGACTGTGTTTTAATGTTGATTCGTCTGGAGACCAAACCAACATTAAGTAACCACACTACAGCACACATATTGCTTAATGTATATATGAGGCTGTTTGGTTGTTTTTCAACCAATATAAATGTAAATTCTAAAAGTTTCAATGTTCTGAAACTGTTCAATTAACTCATTGAATGAATTCCAAATATATTACCTTCGGTATCTATAGCTAAAATGATATGCCCATGTGGTCCGATCGACATTTTTGCTTGGTGAATTTGTCCTCCCGCAGCTACAACACGCGCTTCTTCAATCGCACAATCCTCACTACTGAAATAGATAATCGTACTGTTTCCACCTGCATGCACACCTTGCATTTTTACCAATGCTCCTGCTGAGCCATACTGGTCCATGTCGGATGGAAAAGTCCACATTTGGGTATTTGCATCAGTCGGATCACTCAATAAACTGAGCTCCGTTCCCAATACCGTTTGATAAAATAATTTGGCTCGTTGCATATCATTAACATAGATTTCAAACCAACAGACTGGATTTGGCATGATGGTGTCCTTTTGTTTTACTGTTATATGTATTAAACCATTCGTTGGCAGTTTGCTTGGGTCAATAAAATCGAGCTCAGCCAACAAATATTATTTTTAGACTTTATTGTGATTAGCTTATGACAAACTTAAATGTTATACAGCTGTATTTTGTAAGCAGGTTTGTTTTTACTGATCTCTAAACAAAAAAGAGAATGCCGAAGCATTCTCTTTTCTGAATTGTGGCAGCGCCAAGATTAATGACGTGCAGCTTTTTTACCTTCATCAACTGTTTTTACAATCGGTGCTTTGACCAATGGTGTAGGTTGTTCAACCAAAGCAAGTGGTAGAATCTCATCGATACTTTTCACAGCTTTGATTTCTAAACCATCTTTCACATTTTGAGGGATTTCAGTCAGGTCACGTACGTTTTCCTGTGGGATAAACACCAGTTTAACACCACCACGATGTGCCGCTAAAAGTTTCTCTTTTAAGCCACCAATACGCATTGCACGACCACCCAGACTGGTTTCACCCGTCATGGCAATATCAGGACGAATTGCAATGCCTGTAAATGCTGAAACCAATGCAGTCGTTAAAGCTAAACCTGCTGAAGGACCATCTTTCGGTGTTGCACCTTCAGGCAAGTGAACGTGTACATCGGTTTCTTCAAAACGAGAAGCTTCAATGCCTAATTCATCTGCACGCGTACGAACCACAGTCATTGCTGCTGTAATCGACTCTTTCATTACATCACCGAGTGAACCAGTAGTAATGAATTTGCCTTTACCTTTGACTGCTGCAACCTCAATGGTTAACAACTCACCACCGACAGAGGTCCAAGCCAAACCATTGACACGGCCCACTTGCGCTTCTTCTTCAGCCATGCCGTAATCAAACTTATGTACACCTAAATATTCAGGTAAGTTTTCAGCGGTGACATCGATATGTAAGTTTTTGGCTTTCTTGCTTACAGACTCTTTCACCACTTTACGCGCAATTTTTGAAACTTCACGTTCAAGGCTACGTACACCAGCTTCACGTGTATAACGACGCACGATGTCTCGAATCGCTTCTTCATGAACAGTCAGTTCTTTAGCACGTAATCCATTGTTCTTAATTGCTTTAGGAACAAGATAACGGTCTGCAATGTTCACTTTTTCGTCTTCGGTATAGCCAGGTAAACGAATCACTTCCATACGGTCTAATAAGGCTTCTGGAATATTCATGCTGTTGGCCGTACAGATGAACATCACTTCTGACAAATCTAAGTCAAGATCAAGATAATGATCATTAAATTTGCTGTTCTGTGATGGATCAAGGACTTCAAGTAATGCAGACGCCGGATCACCACGATAATCTTGTGCCATTTTGTCAATTTCATCGAGCAAGAACAATGGGTTCTTCACACCGACTTTGGTTAAAGACTGCACGATTTTACCTGGCATCGCACCAATATAAGTACGACGGTGACCACGAATTTCTGCTTCATCACGTACACCACCCAGTGCCATGCGAACGAATTCACGACCAGTAGCTTTCGCTATGGATTCACCCAGAGAAGTTTTACCTACCCCAGGAGGACCAACCAAGCACAGAATTGGACCACGAAGTTTTTTCACACGTGACTGAACAGCAAGGTATTCAACAATACGCTCTTTGACTTCATCTAAACCATAATGGTCTGTGTCCAAGATTTCCTGAGCTTTTGCCAAGTTAATGCTAACTTTACTGGCTTTATTCCAAGGCGTATCTAGGATCGCTTCGATATAGTTACGTACCACAGCCGCTTCACTTGAAGCTGGTTGCATTGCTTTCAACTTGCGGAATTCGTTTTCAGCTTTTTTACGGACGTGTTCTGGTAAATCCGCTTCAGCCAAACGTTTTTCTATTTCAGCAACATCATCTTCTGCACCGCCATTCATATCAGAAAGTTCACGTTGAATGACCTTCATCTTTTCATTGAGGAAGTATTCACGTTGGTTCTTTTCCATTTGACGTTTTACAGAATCATGCAATGTCTGTTCAATTTGTTGCTCTTCTGATTGTTGCAACAAATAGGTCATGAGTTCTTGTAAATGTGCTTCAAATTCGTCGTGTTCTAGGAATTTTTGTTTAACATCAATATTCAAAGGCACACGCGTTGCAACAAAAAATAATAATTGCAGTAAATCATCAATTTTGTTGGCAGCTGCAATCAACTCGCGTGCATTACGTAATTTTGCTTCTGCATATTGTGAAAACAGCGCACGTAATTCATCTACACGTGTTGCTTGTGTAGCTTTGTCTGTTGATACAGTCATTGGACTTAACGCATGTTCTGCTGATAAATATTCATCATTGTCGATGATCTCAACCAGCTTAGAACGGTGTAAACCTTCAATGAGCACTTTGATGCAGTTTTCATCATTTTCATGGTTTACAACTTGTACAATCTTAGCGACAGTACCATATTGATATAGGTTGTCGTGATCAATTTCTTCTGTAAGCGAATCTTTTTGCGCAACTACAAATACTAAATTGTCACTGTTACGAGCCACATCAACTGCATTGATCGATTTTTCACGACCCACAAATAGCGCAATTTGCATGTGTGGATAAACCACCACGTCACGCAACGCTAACAGCGGTAATACACTTGGAACCTGTGGCTCTAAGTTTTCTTGATTCATAATAATTTCAGACATGGGCACTCCTAATGAGTGACAACGGTGTTGCCATGTTTTTTATAGTGATGTGTATTTCAAAAATTACAAGGGCTTTACTTAATAAAAAAATTAAAAAATCGCAAGTATCTGATTTGCAAGCAAGCCTGGAGGAATTTATTGACCTATTTGGCGTTTAAAAAAGTATGTTTTTGTGGGTGTGATCAGGCTATCTAGAGATTGATCCCACGAATTTCTTTCTAATTCGGTGTGTAGATACTGAAAATCATGAGCCAAACCTAATCGATGCGGATGTTGAAAAGCGGAAGCAAGTGTTCGATCATAAAAACCACCTCCCATTCCCATTCGTGTTCCTTTTATATCACATGCCAATAGTGGCATAATCACAATATCCAGTGTAGAAACATGTTTTCCACGGCTTGCCATGGGTTCTAGCATGCCCAGCCGATGCAATGAAAAACGTTTATTTTGATATTGCTGATAGGAAATTCTTACCCAAACCAAGTGGTTATTCATATTGCAGATCATGGGTAAATAAACCTTTTTACCCTGAGTCAGGCAATATTCAATCAGACGTTTGGTTTTAACTTCTCCAAAAGCATCTAAATACAGTCCAATTTTCTGCGCGTTTAAAAATTTCGGATGCTTTAAACATTGTTTTAAGCACCGCAACTCGATCATTTTTTGCTGCTGTGAATTCAACTTGCGTCGTTGCTGACTGATGATTTTGCGCAGTTGTGAATTTTGATTCATGCTTTCAAGTTTAGTTCCAAACTATAAACAGTATACAATGAAGTGAATCGCAACATAATTGATAAATTTACAGTTTTGATTGATCTGAGATTAATAACGTGAGTTCGAGGCAACTCTACCTTTAGCTTATTGAAAAATAATAAGTCTCAGCGGGGGCTTGCTGGGTTTTCATGCAATTTTTTGATCTGCCTGCGGCTAGCCATACTTTTGTTTTGGCAACACGATTGTCATGCGCAAAACTCGTCAACCACCAGCAATACATTTAATCAGTCGCAGAAACTATACCTGATAGAACTAGTCCTGCCTCGAACAGTGGCGAATGACGTTTCTGAGTATCCTATTTCATCAAGGATTTTTATCGAACTCAGATCAATAGATTGTCGTATTTTGTGTTTAAGATTGATGTTTGGATTATGACCAACTCTTGATGAGGAGCTATTTTAACTCCTATAAAGTTTTTCGATAAATGGACAAATCAGTCTAATCCTGCTAATTATCTGATAAACATCAACTTAAAATAGTCATTTAGACAGGGATCAATAAACTATCTTTTTTGACAAATGTTGGATTTTACACAGTCAATTGCAAAGTTTCATACTTCTATTAGGCTGAATAGGAATTCACGTGAGTGATGATGGATCAACAAGAATATAAATAGGACAAAGTGATGCAGGATAATCTGAATACACATCGTAGAATGCTGTTACGGGCATGGATGAAGGCAACTCTATTTGCATTGACCAGTAGTTTGTCTGTGATGACTTATGCTGCGCCAGCTGTGACACCTAAATTAAATCTGGAACTTTCAGCACATTCTAAAAATAAAATTAAAACGTTGATGAATGATCCTAAAGTCTGGCAACAAATCCCTAAAACCGTCACACTCTGTGTATTTTCACCCGATGGGGCGAATAGTGAGGCTTTTGAACAAGCCACCAGTTATATTAGTGAACTGCCACGCATTACTCAAATTGCCAAAGAATTCGGTGTGGATATGAAAATTACACGCCCAACTAAACTGTCGATGCACATTGACTTAAATTATCCAAAACTTAAAAAAACAGCATCTACAGACATTAACTTACGTGTCTATACCGATGAGCGTGTCTTAACTGAAGATTTTCGAAGTAAACGCTGTGATGGGGCAGGTATCAGTAATATACGTGCGCGTCAATTCAATCCATTTGTAGGCAGTATCGATGCCATTGGCGCTGTCCAAAATTACAAGCAATTGACTACCGTGATTCAGTTGCTTGCACGTCCAGAGTATGATGCAAAAATGGTCAACCGCGATTATGAAGTGGTAGGGATTGTGCCATTGGGTGCTGCTTACATCATGGTCAATGACCGTCGTATAGATACTTTATCTAAGGCAGCAGGTAAAAAAGTTGCTGTTATGAATTTTGATGGAACGCAGAAAAAGCTTGTCCAAAATGTAGGTGCTCAACCAGTTTCTGTTGACTTGTTAATGGTGGGTGGCAAGTTTAATAATAAAGAAGTCGATATTATGGCTGGTCCTGCATTGTTGTTTAAGCCTTTAGAGTTGAAAAAGGGCATGACGGATAAAAATGGCAATGTAGTTGGCGGTATCATCAAGTTTCCGCTCATTCAAGTGACAGGAACATTGATCATGCATCGTAATAAATTCCCCGCAGGAATGGGACCAATCGCGCGAGAAATGATTTCCAAACAACTCAGTCCTGCATTTGAGTTTGTGGATAAAATCGAAAGAGAAGTACCGGATAAATATTGGTTTGATATCCGTGAAGCAGACAAACCAGGCTATATCAAGATTATGCGTGAAGCACGTATTCAGATGACCAAAGAAGGCTTTTACGATCCTGCGATGATGAAGATCTTGAAAAAAGTTCGCTGTGGGCAAACACCCAGTAGTTTTGAATGTGCATTGAATGATGAATAAGACAGTCAGCATTATCCATGCATAGAAATAAAAACGTTGTTAAAGAAAGATTGACGCAAGGCAAAATAAGCATTTATTTTGCCTTGTTTGATGATCGATTTTTTTAAACCTGTCGATCTCTGTTAAATTCACCACACAATACTTAAAAATAATATTGAAAAAGATGTTCTTAAATCTATTAAAAGTTTTATTGTTATTGATCTTATTTTCTACCATCTTTGGTTATGCCACGACTTATCAAACAGGAGATATTATCTTCATAGCTCTAAACCCATCCAAAGCCTTGTGATTCATTGAGCTACACATTCACCATACAGCCATATGGGGATGATTGTGGTGAAAAATGGTCAGGTCTGGGTTTTGGAAACGATTCAAGCTGTGAAATACACACCCTTCAAAAACGGATTTAGCGTGGCGTGAATCAACACTATCGCGTCAAGCGTTATCGAACCCAACTTACGGTTACACAACAGCAAAAATTAGTTCAGCAAGCAGAAACTTATTTAAACCAGCCTCATGATGTTTATTTTGAATGGTCAGGCAATGCAGTTTATTGTTCAGAGTTGGTTTGGAAAACGTATAAAAAAGCTTTAGCAATAGAAGTGGCGCCCTTGGACAAATTATCCAGTTTTGATCTTGGTCATCCAAGTGTCAAAGCGCTAATGAAACAAAGATATGGTCAGCATATTCCATTGAATGAAATGGTGATCGCATCCCGTGTACGTTTTAATTCAGAACAATTGATCGATGTGCGATAAGATTTAAATGATGGCAAAATAAAGATATTTAAACAGCCAGAAAACAAAAAACCTGAGTCATGATGCTCAGGTTTTTTTGTGAGACGTTTTATGAAAAAACAATCCCGAATGTGGCGACCCTACGGGGATTCGAACCCCGGTTACCGCCGTGAAAGGGCGATGTCCTAGGCCTCTAGACGATAGGGTCAATAAATTGAGGCAGACCTTGAAACAAAACCATAGCATTAATGGCGACCCTACGGGGATTCGAACCCCGGTTACCGCCGTGAAAGGGCGATGTCCTAGGCCTCTAGACGATAGGGTCGTTTCAGAGGTGGGCGTATATTAGGGTGAATACAGGGATGTGTCAAACCTTTTTCTGCAATAAAATGGAAAACTTGATTTATATGTATAAAAACAAAGCAATAACACAAAAAAGAGCAAAACATAGCCATTGAATTGTGCTGATGATATTTAAAGTGCATCTACTATATTCTTAATCACGGCAGGATGTTGTAAATAGCCGACAATCTGGTGGGGAGAAT
Source organism: Acinetobacter nematophilus (assembly GCF_026344175.1). Taxonomy (NCBI): domain Bacteria; kingdom Pseudomonadati; phylum Pseudomonadota; class Gammaproteobacteria; order Moraxellales; family Moraxellaceae; genus Acinetobacter; species Acinetobacter nematophilus. The sequence goes on along the minus strand of NZ_JAPKMY010000001.1, from coordinate 327,905 downwards.
GTATAAAAGTTGAAATAGACGTATTTAAAATGGCAGGCTGAAAGTCAAATGGTGCATTGACCAATGGAAAAGCCGTAAGGAAGTCATCAGGAGAGTAAAAATTATGCCAATCTCCATTTAAGCAAGCGGGGCTTTGAATCGGGGGGGGTTAGTTTGGATTGAATGACTTTAAATGCCAAGGGGGAGCCCAACGTAATGAAGCGTTGGATTTTGTATCGCGGGGAGAGTTGCTGTAAAAGGTTATATGCAATCACGCTCCCTAGGGAATGTGCAACGATGATATGTGCCTGATCTGCTTCTAAACTTGCTAAAATTCGTTGATGGACTTCATCCATAAATTGAGGATTGGCCAAGTATAAATAAGTTTCGATCAAAAACTTATGGATTAGGCTTTCATGCAGTTTGGGAAAGTTATTTAAAATTACTGAAAATTCTTTTAGTGCTTTGTCTTTGAAGAGCTGAGAAACTAAATACAGGCGTTTTGACAGTTTTAGCTCATGCTCAGGCATAAAGTAAGGTAAAACTGGAATGGTCTGCATCGTATTGGGGGTGGTGGGCGTTGTGCTCGCACTGTGTTTATGAAAATGCAGATTGACCCATGACTTAGGCAGGAAAGTATCCAGATCAAAGCGATTACTGAGTTGATGTTTGGTGATTAAATCACCATAAAAGGGCAGACTGATATCAAGATCGCTGACAGAAATAGCAAGTTTAAGTTCATTGACACCCTGTTGAAAAATATCAAGCCAATGTTGTTTTAAATTATCAGCATTATAATTTTGTTGATTCATGCCATGAATAAAAATAATTTTCATTGCTGCTGCGATCAAACACAAGATTTATAAATTTAATTTACGAGCTTAAAGCTTTTTTGACTATCTCTAAATGTACAAAAAGTGTAGCAATTGCTACACTTTAGATTTGAAATACAGGCAGTATTTTATTTAACACTGCGAATCATGCTGAGATTTATATAAGAATGCATAGCTGATGTAACAAATGGCAATAAAGATTAAACAGCAGATAAAACCAACCACCATTTCAGGATCAAATACCATACTAATACAGGTAATTAAGCAGAATACAAAACCCAAAATCGGTACGATCGGAAACAAAGGCGCGGCAAAACCTAACTCAGCTTTACTGTGACCTTGTTTATACCATTGACGTCTAAAATTAAATTGGCTCAGACAAATGCTCATCCACACCACAACCATGGTGAAAGCAGCGACACCCAATAGATTTTTAAAAATAGTTTCAGGTGCAAATTGTTCTGAAAGTAAGCCTGGTAACGCACCAAACATCGTTACAATCACTGCAATATAAGGAATACCACGCGCATTGACTCTTGAGAATATTGCAGGAAGTTGTTTTTTTGCTGACAGTGACCACATCATTCGTGAGGCGGCAAATAGTCCTGAATTCGCTGCAGACAGCAATGCAGTAATGATTACAAAGCGAATGATGTCCTCTGCATAAGGAATACCGATATGATCAAATACGGTAACGAAAGGGCTGCTGCTTACTCCTTCAGCGTGTAAACCTGCCATTTGATGAGGTAACAATGCGCTGATAACGATGATGGTGCCGACAAAGAAAATCAACAAGCGCCAGATCGCAGTATTGATGGCTTTAGGTACGTTTTTGGCCGGATCTTCAGTTTCACCTGCGGCAACACCAATCAACTCAGTGCCAGAAAAGGCAAAGTTAACGATTAACATGGTGGTGAAAATAGGAAATAAGCCTTGAGGAAACCAGCCTTCAGCCGTTAAATTACTGAACAGCGGGGCTTCATGATGCCCTTGATAATTGAGAATACCAAAGATCGCCAGTAGACCAAAAAGAATGAATGCAATTACGGTAATGACTTTGACCAGTGACAGCCAGAACTCAGATTCAGCAAACCATTTGGTTGAACTCATATTTAAGCCAAATACAATTGCTGCAAAAATAATCGTCCATAACCACATTGAGATGTGTGGAAACCATTCTTGCATCAATAAAGCGGCTGCGGTGAATTCTGTACCTAAAGTTGCTGACCAAGTAAGCCAATATAACCATGTGACAGTATAGCCTGTACCTGGACCGATATATCGCTGGGCATAAGTACCAAAAGAACCCGATTCAGGCATATGTACAGCAAGTTCGCCTAAGCAAAGCATGACCATATATGCAATTACACCGCCCAGAATATAAGAGAGGATGGCGCCAATTGGACCTGTTTGTGAAATTACTTCACCAGATCCCAAAAAAAGCCCTGTACCAATTGCACCACCAAGCGAAATCATCACCAAGTGACGAGTACTCATTGCTCGTTTGAGTGGTGAGGAATTAGATGATACTTGAGCATCATTTTGAATTGGTGATGACGGCATAAGCTTCTAATGGAAATAAAACAAGAAGCGCGCTATTTTAGTCCAATTGCGAAATAGTGCAATGACTGAGTGGTTTTAATCGGCAATAATCCAGAATATAAATTTTCACTATTTTTTATTTTTATTAATTTTTTAATTAAATCAATTTCTTATGTTTAATTCAGCCTGTATGAGTTTCATGTAGAAAAGCTCAATTGTTCAGCAAAATGCTAAAAAGTATCGCCATGTTATTGCTGTATTTTTGACCGCTTAAAATGTTGGGGTATAAAAAAACCTGAGTCTTATTGCTCAGGCTTTTTATGAGAAGTTTCAGTTAAGAAATCGACTCGAATATGGCGACCCTACGGGGATTCGAACCCCGGTTACCGCCGTGAAAGGGCGATGTCCTAGGCCTCTAGACGATAGGGTCGTTATGAGGTGATGCGTATATTAATAATAAACTGCGCCTTTGTCAAAACAGATTTATGCAAAAACATGCTAACTGGTGAATCAATCGACAATTATCGATTTTTAAGCATGTCATTTAATCAATACTGTATGGGATTCGCTTTGCTGATAAAAACCAAACGTAATTGAGAGTGTGCTGTAGATTAAAATTTAAGGCATTTAGGTAGGCTTTATATGGGCCATTTATTGAACACGGGATTGATTCATTTATTATTTATTAACTTTATTTATATCATAAAATAATGAATGGCTCTTAGTTTGATCTCAAGCACACATCGAACAGTTGGTGCTTGAGAAGTTTCTGAATGCATTATTTTTTCTGATGGTACACACCATAATAGGTCGCATAACAGAATGCCATAAATAATAAACAGCCAATAAAGCCTGAAAGCATTTCAGGATCAACGGCCATGCTTAAGCCTGTTGCGGTACAGGTAATGAAACCCAAGACTGGAACAAGTGGATACCAAGGTGTCTTAAATTTTAAATCCGCCAATGTCTTTCCGCTTGCGAGCCATTTACGACGGAAATTAAACTGACTCCAGCAAATGCTTATCCACACGATGACCATGGTAAATGCAGCGACACCCAATAAATTTTTGAAAATTACATCTGCACCGAACTGTTCTGATAATAATCCGGGTAAGCCTCCGATCATGGTGACCAAAATTGCGATCACAGGTGTTCCTGACTTGGTCAGTTTAGAAAAAATACGCGGTAATTGTTTTTGAACTGAGAGAGCCCACATCATACGAGAAGCAGCGTAGAGCCCTGAGTTTGCTGTAGACAATAGTGCCGTGATAATCACGAAGCGCATGATGTCTTCTGCATAAGGAATACCGATTAAATTAAATACTGACACAAATGGACTGTTGCTGATACCTTCTCCATGTATAGCAAGTCCAGCATCTTGATAGGGCAACAGTGAACTGATCACAATAATGGTGCCGACAAAGAAAATCATCAAACGCCACACGGCAGCATGAATCGCTTTCGGTACATTTTTTTCCGGATTTTCGGTTTCTCCTGCTGCGATCCCGATCATTTCTGTGCCATTAAATGCAAAGTTAACAATCAGCATGGTTGCAAAGATAGGAAATAGTCCATTGGGCAGCCAGCCGTGGGAGGTCAAGTTACTGAATAATGGTGCAGACTCATAGCCATGAAATGGAATTAAACCGAATATCGCTGCCAAGCCTAAAAGAATGAAGACCAGAACGGTTGCCACCTTGACGAAGGATAACCAGAATTCAGACTCTGCAAAAAAACGGGTTGAAGTGAGATTGGAGATCAGTACCGCAATAATAAAGATTAGGGTCCATAACCAGATCGAGGTGGCTGGAAACCATTCCTGCATCAGCATCGCAGCGGCAGTAAACTCCGTACCTAATGTTGCAGACCAACCCAACCAATACATCCATGAGACCATATAGCCTGTACCTGGACCAATGTTTTTGGCAGCAAATGCACCAAAAGATCCAGTAACGGGTTGGTTCACAGCCAACTCACCCAGACAAAGCATGACCATGTAAGCAATCAACCCACCGATGATATAAGAAATTACAGCACCAATCGGCCCGGCTTGGGCGATGACTTCACCTGAACTTAAAAATAAACCTGTGCCAATAGCACCACCTAAAGACAACATAATCAGGTGTCGCTTGGTCATGGATCTTTTTAAGACAAAAGACTGTCCATCAGCATTGATGTGCTGATTCGATTGATCGGGAGATTGCATATTTGATGTAACTGAGAATGCTAAATCAATATTTTAGATTAAAATGTGAAAATTCACAAAATAAAATGAAATAACTACGCGTAAAGTATAAGAAAATAAGTTGAAATTACTCAGAATTAAGGAATGCTGTTGCAAGAGGAGAGAAATTATGGCGACCCTACGGGGATTCGAACCCCGGTTACCGCCGTGAAAGGGCGATGTCCTAGGCCTCTAGACGATAGGGTCGTTTAGAAGATGGCGCTATCTTATTGATCCGCCATCAAAGTGTCAAGTAAGTGAGGGGCGAGTTTGTTCAAAATATAGCAGAACAGTTCGGCGGTCTTTTGTGTATCATACAATGCCGAATGTGCTTCTCGACCATCAAATTCAATTCCAGCTTGAATACATGATTTTGCCAAGACAGTTTGGCCAAACATCACTGCACTGAGTGTGACCGTATCAAATACTGAAAAGCTATGAAATGGATTTTGATTTTTTGTTCCGGTACGGGCAATTGCTGCTTTTAAAAAACCTAAATCAAAATGTGCATTGTGCCCAACCAAGACGGCATGTGTACAATTTTGTTGGCGACGCACTTCATTGACTGCTTTAAAAATGCGCTTGAGTGCCGTTTTTTCATCTTCAGCCATTGCCATACGCATCGGATTGAATGGATCAATACCAATAAAATCCAATGAACGACGATCTAAATTTGCCCCTTCGAAGGGATTGATATGTGCATGATGCGCTTCGCCAGGAACAAATTTTCCTTCGGCATCATACACAATCGGGATGCATGCTATTTCCAGCAACGCATCAGTATCTGCATTAAAACCTGCTGTTTCTACATCAACAACGACGGGTAAAAAGCCACGAAATCGTTGTCCAATCACAGGTAATGTTTCAGTTGTCACACCTTTCTCCATTGGATGGTTTTTCCAGCATAAAGTGGAATAATCTGTTCACCATCCAAATAATCTAAACTTTCAGGGATTACCTGTTCTTCTTTGACAAGAGTAATCGTATTTGTATTGCGAGGCAAACCATAGAAGTCCGCTCCAAAGATGCTGGCAAAACCTTCAAGACGTTCGATTTTGTTCACTTGGTCAAATGCTTGTGCATACAGTTCGATTGCAGTTGGAGCACTGTAACAGCCCGCACAGCCGCATGCATTTTCTTTGGCATTTTTAGAGTGTGGTGCACTGTCTGTACCCAAGAAAAACTTGGGATTTCCACTGGTTGCGACTTCTAGTAAAGTCTGTTGATGTGTTTGACGTTTTAAAATCGGTAAGCAATAGAAGTGAGGTTTTACACCACCCACCAACATGTCATTACGGTTAAATAATAAGTGTTGGGGAGTGATGGTTGCAGCAACATTACGATCTTGTTCGAGTACAAAATGTGCTGCTTCACTGGTGGTAATATGTTCTAGAACTAGTTTTAATTTTGGGAATTGCTTTAATAATGGCGAAAGCACCTCATCTAAAAAGCGTTTTTCACGATCAAAAATATCCACATGATGATGAGTCACTTCACCATGTAACAGTAAAGGAACTTGATGTTCTTCAAGTTGCTCAATCACCGCGTAGACTTTACGAATATCACTTACACCATTATCCGAGTTGGTGGTTGCACCAGCAGGGTAAAGCTTAATGGCATTGACATGTTGAGACTCTTTAATTTTACGTACTTCATCTGGTGAAGTATGATCGGTAAAATACAAGACCATTCGCGGGTCAAAATTCAGATCTGCTGGTACATGCGCCATAATACGATCACGATAGGCATTGGCTTCATCTACAGTTTTTACAGGTGGAACCAAATTAGGCATACAAATCGCGCGGGCAAATTGTTTGGCGAGATCTGGAACTGTACGCTTTAAAGCAAGACCATCACGCAGATGGGCATGCCAATCATCGGGCTGAAGCAATGTGATCGTATTCAAGGCAATTCTGACTTAAAAAAATAAATGAGATGATAATCTATAACAGTTTAAAATGATAACAGCTATTTCTAATCAATAATTCAAATTAAATGATTAAAAACAAATCTAAAGTCTATATTTTGCACACTTTGGTCATAGACTTGTCATGATAAAATGCTAACGCTCATGAGATGAAATTGCACTTTAAAACATTGTGATATCTTTCAAATGTTTAATTTTAATTCTTTTTCAAATAAGGCATATAACAACCGAAATAGTCAGCATGTGCTATTGCATATTTTGTTTAAAAAACGATAATGAAGTCATACAAAGCTAAACTGATAATACACATTATTTGAACAAAGTTAATGAATATCAGGTTGACTTTATAAAATAAGTTCTAAATTTCGATGTGAAAATGATCAATAAGCTTTATTAAAATGAATTTTAGGGTGTTCAATTAATATTCTTCATGTATTTGATATTACATGGTTTATTAAGGAAATGAATTATAAAATTGAGTAGGTAGCGAGTTTTATATGGGCAAGTTTCTGCCAAGTCTTATCTGTATTGTCTGTCTGACGGGTTTAAGTATCCAAAGCCAAACATTTGCCAAACAAAATGTGAAAAGCGAAAAAAACCAAGACGTCATTAAAACGGATTCAAAACAAGATTGGTCTTTAAATAGTATCAATAATGCCACTTGGTCAACCCACCTAGGGCGAGGGCAGTTTCCTGCCTATGCACGTGCGCAAGTGATGTTAAACAATCTGCATGCCTCACCAGGTCCGATTGATGGTAAAAGTGGTAAAAATTTTTTAAAAGCCATTGCTGCGTATCAGCAAATTAAAGGATTACCGATCAGTGGAGAGCTGGATAAGACAACTTGGGACAGTTTATTAAAAAGCCAAACAACTTCTGCATTCGGTACTTATCAAATCACAGCTCAAGATCTGAAAGGTCCCTATGCGAAATCAATACCACGCAACTATGCCTTACAAGCCAAAATGCCGGGACTTTACTATACTCGTGTAAGTGAAATGCTAGGGGAGAAATTCCATATTGATGAGGATTTCTTAAAGCAGATTAATCCACATGCCAATTTCAAGAAAGTGGGTGAAACCATCAATGTTCCAATTGTCCGCAACGACTTACCACAAGATGTTGCATTGATTATTGCACATAAACCCGCACGTCAACTTTATTTGTATAATCAATCAAATCAAATGATTGCGTCTTTTCCTGCGACGATTGGCGGGTCTGGTACACCGTCTCCAAAAGGGACTCATAAAGTCGTTAAAGTTGCGCCCAATCCTGTTTATGGCTATAACCCGAAAAACTTTGTTCAAGGCAGTAATCGCCAGAAATTAGCTTTGCCACCGGGACCCAATGGACCTGTTGGCAATATGTGGATTGCATTGAGTAAACCGAGCTTTGGAATTCATGGTACGCCAAATCCATCATTAATTTCCAAAACAGCTTCTCATGGATGTATTCGTCTTACCAACTGGGATGCCAATGATCTTGGTCGAAAAGTTCAACCTGGCACTGTGGTAAAATTTTTAGATTAGATATTGGTACTTTTTAAAAGGCGACCTATACAGAGCTTGTAGTGGTCGTCTTTTTTATTGTTTGTTGTGATATATCACTGTATATCAAAAATATACACAATATTAAGGATGGATTGGCTATGATGAATTTACTTAATCTTGTGAGAAGACCATCATTTTTATGAGTACAGAAAAAAAATTATCTACTCAAGAAGTCATTAAACTGGAACGTGATCTGGCGAAGTTTGCCAATATGATGGATTCAGTGGTGCGGATACCATTTACCAAACAAGGAGTAGGTGCGGATGCCGCGTTAAGCACGATTCCGGTAGCAGGGGATGTCGCAGGTTTTATTTTGACTTGCTATGCCGTATACAAAGCCAAGCAGATTGGTGTGCCACAAGCCAAATTAAATGGCGTATTAAAGCTGGCGATCATGGATGGTATTGTCGGGTGTATTCCAATTGCTGGGACATTATTTGATATTTTTATACGCCCAAGTCGTAAGGCTTTGGATATTGTACATGACCATATTCAAGCAGAGTATCAGATCTATACAGATGATCATGTTGTTCACCCATTTTTACATGAAAAATTAGAGCAAAAGCAGCAGCATTCCGCTTTTTGGCGCAACCCAATTGTTGCATGGATCTGGATTCATATTCCTGACATTCTAGGTTTGCTGGTCTTGGTTTTGATTGCAATTGCAATGTGGCTGGGTGTAAATATGTTGTGGGATTGGTATCAGAACTATAAAAATTAACAGCGCTGCTTAAGTTGATTTTAAAAATGAGTAGATGCGAAGACAGAGGTCATCATGCAAGATTATATTTCGGCAAATCTTCCTGCAATAAATTTTGATCAGACACGTAAATTTTATGCATTTTTAGGTTTCCAATGTGATTATCAATCAGATCAATGGATGATTTTAACCAAAGACAGTCTAATTTTAGAGTTCTTTCATCATCCCCAATTGGATCCTAAAACCTCATGGTTTAGTGCCTGCTTGAGAACACATGTTTTAACGGATCTATTTCATTTTTGGCAAGCTTTGGATTGGACGCAATATCCGAATGCGAGAATGACAGAGATCGAATATTTAGAAGAAATTGATATGTTCTGTGTCATTGATCCAAATGGCAGTCTTATTCGCTGTATTCAATTGGCCTAGTATTTTAGTTAAGTTCGAATTTCAGTTCATGGCGTATTCTTTAATTGAGCTCTCAAAAAGCCTGTAACTATAATCAACTGCTATATTCCATTTTTAGATGATTCAGCAACAACAAAGCCTCCAATCAGGAGGCTTTGTTGTTGCTGAAGGAGGTGAATAAAGTAAATTCACTTACTCGTGCGTTTAAGGCAGATTTAATTGACGTAAAGCAGCAACACGTTGCTCGATACTTGGGTGGGTTTGGAATAAAGCGGCCAAACTAAAGCCTTGTTCCTTACCTTCCGCAATCGCAAATGCTTTCATTTCTTTTGGCATTTGATCTGGCATCTCAGATTCAGCTTGTAAACGTAATAATGCTGAAATCATGGCTTCTTTACCCGCAAGCTGAGCACCCGCTTCATCAGCACGGTATTCACGGTAGCGAGAGAACCACATGACAATTGCAGAGGCCAATATACCGAAGACGATATCAAGTACAATGGTAATCGCAAAATATGCCAAGCCAGGTGCTTCACCATCTTCACGACCAAACACGTTACGATCAATAAAGTCACCAACCACACGTGCAAAGAACATGACAAAGGCGTTGACTACACCTTGAATCAGAGACAATGTGACCATGTCACCATTGGCAACGTGACCAATCTCGTGTGCAAGTACAGCACGTAATTCATCTTTGTTCATGCGTTCGAGCAGGCCTGTTGAAACCGATACCAATGCATCGTTTTTATTCCAACCTGTTGCAAAAGCATTGGATTGATAAGATGGGAAAATACCAACATCTGGCATTTTGATACCAGCACGTTGAGAAAGTTGAGCAACCTCTTGTAATAACCAAACTTCTGCTTGGTTACGAGGAGCATTCGGATCAATTAATTCAGTGCCTGTTGTTTTCAGTGCCATCCACTTTGACATAAAGAGGGAAATTAAAGATCCCACCATACCAAAGACAAAACAGATGACCATCAGGTTGCCTAATTTAAGACCGCCAGCGCCGTGGTAACTACCAACACCTAATAATGATAGGATAATGCCAGCTACAACCAGTACCGCGAGGTTGGTTAGCAAAAACAAACCAATCCGCATCATGGAGAGAGTCCTCTTATAAATAATCGATAATACGATTTATGGGAATAAATCATGAATTTCAATATGAGGTTTAGGAGATTAAAATTCAAGAATCATTGAAAAAACCTATACGATGAAAAAGTAAAAAATTTCAGGTATAGGGATAGTCCATCAGAAATTTATCTAAAAAATTGAGTCAGATAAAAATAAATTCTCTATATAGGAGAAATCATAATAACTTTCAATGATTTGTTTAGAAAATGTAATTGTACAATGGAGTGACTTGATTTATACATTTAAGTCATAAACATTATTCAATTTCATCCTCACATATAGATCATGAAAAAGCCTTGGTATAAACAATCTAATCGCCTATTGTGATTCTAGCGGTTGCACTGGCATGAGCTGTTGAATAGGATCCGGCAGGTGCATCGGTATAAGTCCCATCTGAAGCAATAATAATTGGGCGACTACTATACTTTACAGGTTGAATGCTTGAAGCATTGTTGATCGTAGGTGCAGGATCATTGTTATTTAAATCATTTGAATTAGATTGAGCAATCATTTGTCCAGTGCTGACATTACTGTTGGTTGATAAGCTCAGACCGCCGGCATACAGATTGTTTAAACGACTGGTGACTCGTTTCACATAGTCCTGTGTTTCGCGAAACGGAGGAATGCCGCCATATTTGTCGACATTACCTTCTCCTGCATTGTATGCAGCTAAAGCTAAATTGGTGTTTCCATTGAATCTTTTCAATAACCAGCTCAGATACTTCGCCCCACCAAAAATATTTTGTTGAGGGTCAAATGAGTTAGATACGTTGAAGCGACGTGCAGTTGCAGGCATGAGCTGCATCAGACCTTGAGCGCCTACAGGAGAACGTGCATTTGAATTAAATCCTGATTCAGTATGCATTACTGCTTTGATTAAACCTTCGGATACACCATGTGTTTGAGCAGCTTGGCGAATAATGCTATCAAATGCGTTACGGCTTTTGCTGTAACTGGGCAGAACTGAGGACTCAGAACTTCCCCAATTGTTATAACTGTGAATGTTACTGTCTTTGTAATAGGTCACTTTAATTTTTTGTAAAGCGCTATCATTGTTTTTTCGGTTGGTGAGTAAAGTGGTACCGTTTTGATCTTTATAGAAGTAAATTTGACCTGCAAATGTTTGAGATGCGAATGAGAAAATACTCATACATCCTAAAACCGATAACATAGAACCTGTAATTAATTTTTTCATTTGTAGTAATTAATATATTTCCCCAACTTCATTTTGGAGTTTATCAAAGTTATTGGGCAAGAAAAACTATGAATTGAGTTTTAACAATACAATTAAAAAAATGCAAGTGCTATTTGTTGGCATATTAAGCAAAAAAAATTTTATATTTTTTTTGAAAAATAACTATTGACTAAGGTAAGACATTGAAATTTATATTGAAAATATAGTGATTAAAAAATGATCAATTTAAGGAGAATGCCCATCATTGCGATAGAAATCTATGTCAAGCCCCAAAGAATCCACAATTTTATCCACAGGTTTTGTGGAAAACTGTGGAAAAGTCCAAAAGATAAGCACTTTGCATAAAAAATGAACTTTGCCGTCTATTTTAAATCGATGAATAAGTCAGAAAGATGACCAAATAAAAATTGATGCAAAATAAAAAAATCTTTAGATGCGGTTAACGTTCAAATCAGATAAAATTGCCCAGTATTTTTTTATGGGTCTATCTCGTCTATGTTCTCGCCAGTTGAGTCCGAGCAAGGATTTAATTTCAAACCAGAACTTCCAACAAGTTCAGCTTATTATCGTCTCTTGAAAAAACTTCGCCGTCAGGTGGGTCATGCCATTCGTGACTATAAAATGATTGAGGAAGGCGATAAGGTGATGGTCTGTGTTTCTGGTGGGAAAGACAGTTATACCTTGCTGGATATTTTGTTGCAATTTAAACGCATCGCTCCAATCAACTTTGATGTGGTTGCGGTCAATTTAGATCAGAAACAACCAGGTTTCCCGGAAGACGTGTTACCAAAGTATCTGGAAGAAAACAATATTCCTTACTATATTTTGGAAAAAGATACTTATAGCATCACCAAACGTTTGACGCCGGAAGGCAAAACCTATTGTGCTGTATGCTCTCGTTTGCGTCGTGGTTCACTGTACGGCTTTGCACAAGAAATTGGCGCAACTAAAGTGGCACTTGGACATCACCGTGACGACATTATTGCGACGTTCTTTTTGAATTTATTCCATGGCGGCAGTTTAAAAGCCATGCCTCCAAAATTACTGTCTTCAGACAAAAAAAATATTCTGATTCGCCCGTTGGCATATGTTGAAGAAAAAGACATCATCAAATATGCTGAAATCCGCAAATTTCCGATTATTCCATGTAACTTGTGCGGTTCTCAGGAAAATTTACAACGCGCAATGCTGAATGACATGCTGCGTGAATGGGATAAACAATATCCAAAACGTTTACACAGTATTTTTGGTGCATTACAAAATGTTTCACCTTCGCAATTAGCAGACCGTGATTTGTTCGATTTTGAAAAATTGGATGAAGAGCGTGAATTTGATATGAAATGTGACACTGAAGAAATGAAAAAACGCTTGGATGTGGTCAATCTGAGTTTTGCGGCAGACTGATCTTTTTTGCCAATTTTCTGAATGAATCGGGTACTCATATTGAAATGAGTGCCTGATTTTAAAAAATAAAACGATAAAACCAATAAAACATGAACAGTCCGTACAAAAAACTTTAGCCCAAATTGAAATTATCATGCTATAACATTGGGCAAGCAAAACTGCTTCACCCTGATGTTGTCTGGATAGATAGCACAATAAATTGAATAAATAATTTGAGGAATGAACATGCCTGCATTTTTAACTGATGATTGGTTTGCAAATGTTGAAAAATTAACTGCGGAAGCAGGTGATTTAAACTTGCCACCAGCGCTTTCTGGTTTAGCGATTAATTTGGTTGTTGCAGATGCAAATGGCAACACGGAGCTTGCTTTGGATGGTGGCAAAATCATTAAAGGTAGTTCTGCAAATGCCAAAACGACGCTCAATATGGATGCAGAGACCCTTCGTAAAGTGTTCCTAGAGTTTGATATGGCAGCTGCGATGCAAGCGTTCATGACAGGTAAAATTAAAGTTCAAGGCGATATGTCGCAATTAATGGCATTACAAACGGCGAAGCCTAGCCAAGAACAAAAAGATTTGTTTAAGAAAGTATTAGAGCAAACGGCTTAATTTTCTTGAAACTAAAAAAAGCTTACTCTTAGAGTAAGCTTTTTTTTTTGTCTGATGATTTAAGTCACTTGAAAACTCATCCTGTCTAGAGTGGGTAGACAAAGTAAGATGACCAAGAAACTTGAAGATCCAACCATATTCATCGACATCGTTAGTTAGATTTCCAGTAAACGCGGTGTTGTTTTGATGTGCTCTAAATACGCACGAATACGGGTGACATATTGTACTGCTTGCTTATAGCGACCATTACTGCTTTGATGGCGTGTTAAATAATTATAAAGATTCATCCAGTCATTGGGATCTTTACCTTGAGCTTTAATACGCTTTTGGATACCTTCAACAGCACCAGGTCCCATATTATAGGCAACCAATGCATACCAATGACGGTCAGGTGTACGAATGTAAGAATAGCGATTCAACATCATATCAAAATATTTTGCGCCACCTTGAATGCTCTGTGCTGGGTCATTACGGTTACTCACACCCATGGCTTTAGCAGTATTGTTGGTTAACATCATTAAACCCCGAACACCTGTGGGAGAAACAGAGTCTGGTTTTAAATATGATTCCTGATAACCAATCGCAGCAAGTAGATGCCAATCTAAACCATACTGTTGTGCAGAACGTTTAAAACTGGCTTTGTAAATCGGTAAACGAGTACTTAGATCACGTTGAATGGTGTTCCAATCGTCTTTCTTTACAACATTACGATTATAAAATGATGCCAATTGCTGTGTTGCACCATTTTGTTTACTTTGACAGATGAAACCACTTGCCGTTGCTGTGAGTGGATCGTCAGCTTGCTTAAAGACCCAATTAATATCGGTGTTTAAGCCATTGTTTTTTAAACTGTTGAAATCACCGCATGTTGCTGAAAAAGAAGTGAGATTTTGAGCTTCTATACTTTGCATCGTTGCAGTGGTAATCGCAAAATTGGCTTTGCCCTGATTCACCATCTTTAATGCAGATGCATTATCTGCAACAGTTTTAAACTCAAGCTTTACGTTTAAACTTTCAGCATAATTGTGGGCTAAGTCATAGCCGAAGCCATGCTTATATTGTCCATCCTTAAATACTATACTCGGATTGGACACCGCAACTACAGTCAACTTACTTGAATTGACTACAGCATTGTATTGATTGTTCTTACTGGCATTAATACTGAAAGGAATTAACGCCGTGGATAAAACTAAACATTTAATTGGAAGAGCACGAAATAATGAGTTAAGGCAAAGCCTCGACCCAGAGGTTGAACTGCTGTGCATGTTGTCTCCGCTACAAGTAATTTATTGCCCTAAAAAGTAATAAGCACAAAAGCACCTAAAAACTTCTTACAGTTGGTAAATTCAATAAGGGTGGGCAGTCATGAACGTCATTCAAAAAATGACATGTGGGATTGAAAGATTTTGCAGAAAAACTACAAAATTAAAAAAGTAAGCTAATAAAACATGTGCGCATAATATAGGCAGTTTTTTTACCTGTCAAATTTTGTTTAAAAAATGAACACTATTTAATATTTAACTTGATGATTTTTATATTTAAATTTTTTTTAAATTTATACTGAAATAGTTTTGAAATAAAATTTGAAAAAAATGTAAGCAAATGTAGCGCATGTAAGTTAAGTTAGAACACTGTTGATAAAATTTTAGTTTAGGATTTTACATGGATTTTTTTCGATTTGGGGATACAAGCAACACTAAAAAAGAGAGCATATTTGTACTAAAAATCCGTCGCAGCGTTCTGACTTTTTTACACGTTGGCAGTAAACTAGCATCAGTTTTTTTTAATGCATCTCAATGCGGATCTATGGTGAATGGTTTTAAATCATGAAATCTAATTTAATCACCCGTTCAGGACATGATTTACTGGTTGCAGAACTGCAACGACTTTGGCGTGAAGAGCGCCCAGAAGTGACTAAAAAGGTAACATGGGCTGCCAGCCTAGGTGACCGATCTGAAAACGCGGACTATCAATACAATAAACAGCTGTTAAGAAAGATTGATCGCCGTGTACGATATTTAGGTAAACGTTTAGAAGAATTACGTATCGTCGATTTTGCACTCGAGCAAGAAGGCAAAGTCTATTTTGGAGCTTGGGTCGAAATTGAAAACGATGAAGGGGAATCTAAAACTTTGCGGATCGTGGGTGTCGATGAGATATATGACCATCATCCACAACATATTTCGATTGACTCTCCCATGGCAAGGGCATTGCTCTCTAAGCAAGTGGATGATGAAGTCGAAGTAATGACACCTTCAGGAAAAAAGCTTTGGTATATCAACTCAATTCGTTATGAAAAGCATGAAATTTCAGCAAATTAATGGGATTTGATTTTATTTTGTACATTCGAGCGTAAAAATGCAGAAAAAGATTTGCCAAGTTGTATTTTTATTTATATGATAGCCGCCATTGGAAGCGTGGCAGAGCGGTTTAATGCACCGGTCTTGAAAACCGACGAGGGTGTGAGTCCTCCGTGAGTTCGAATCTCACCGCTTCCGCCAAATATCTAAAAAAGCCCTTGTGATTACAAGGGCTTTTTTTTCTCTCGCTTACCTCATTCAGAGACTCAGATAAAAAATAATCGATTAGTTTTTATAGAGATTTGATCAAACTAATTGGAAAAGAAAAATTCTTCACTATTTGATTTTCACGGAGTAACCCTTGTTCCTAAGGAACAATCACAAAATCTGGATTGGCAACAGCAAAAGCTGCATCACGGTCTGGTGCAGGTGGATAGATCCAAATCGTGTTAATTTCCTGCTTAATCTTTTTACCTTCCGCACGGGTTACACATACTTTTCTATCCCAACCTTCAGTATATAAAGCTCCCCATGCGCCTAAATCCAAACATGTGACATATTTAGGCTGGCTATAAGGATGCAATGGGAGACCGACTAATTCTGCTGCTGCATTATGTCCAGCAACGCGACCGAGACTCATTGCATGTTGGCAAGACATCACATTGAAGTGACCAAGATCGTCCGTCGCAACTTTTACGGTATCGCCTGTGACAAATATATTTTTGGAAGATGGGGCATGTAGGAAAGAATCACCAAGGATTCGACCTAAATTATCTTTTTCACCTGAAATTTGTGCAGTCAATGGATTGGCACGCATACCTGCTGTCCAAATGATTGTATTGCTCTCAATGGTTTCGCCATTGGACAATGTTACGCCATTGCCATCGAGTGACAACACTCTTGTATCCGCTATGCTTTCAACAGCCAATTCAGTTAAAGCGCTCTGAATTACCGTTGCGGCTTCATGACCCATCGCAATTGCAATTTCAGGTGAAGTGTCAACAAGAATGATACGTAACTCTTGCTCTGTACCTAGAATCTTTCTTAAGCGTTCTGGAATTTCAGTCACTGTTTCTAGACCGGTGAGACCTCCACCCACGACAATTACTGTATTTCGCGCTTTGCTATAGGGCTGATTCACTAGATCATTCAGATGTTGATCCAGTTTTTCAGCATTCGCCAAGTCACTCACGCTAAATGCATATTCTGCAAGTCCAGAGATTGGCGGTATGAACGCACGACTCCCTGTAGCTAAAATGAATCGATCATAGTTCAGAATTTCTTGCTGGTTGTTTGATTTCTTTATTGTTATGGATTGGGCATTCTCATCTATATTTTCTACGGTCCCTGAGATGTATGTTGCTCCGACTGCATCAAGCAAAGCAGAAATATCAGGATTCATATTTTCCAGAGATTGTTCGTAGAGACGAGGGCGAATCGTGAGGTTGGGGGTTGGTGATATCATGATCACCTCAATATTCTGTTCTTGATTTGCCAAGGCAATTGCTCTTTGAGCAGATATGACCGCCCATAAACCTGCAAAACCTGAACCTGCAACAATGATACGTTTATTCATTGGGGTTTCCTTTTAAATAGATTGTTTTTTAAGCATCTTGAATTTTGGGTGAGTGAAAGCTCTCTCTGACCTGATCAAAGTAGAGAGCATGGTTTATAAAGCGTTTACTGATCCAGAAACGGAAGATTAAAACCTTTTAAAAAACGTGATGTGTTTTCTTAGGAAGACTTGGCTTTTCGCATCTTCGTTGTTCTTTCTTGCATACGATGATTGATCCATCCATTTACATCACTGAAAAAAGTTTGAGGCGCTTTTCGACTAAAGCGTTCAGCGATATCCGAAAGCGTATGTGAAGCTAAAGCACTACGCATGGCTTTCTCAGCTTGTTGCATGACCGCATGTATCGCACATACGCCATCAGTTGCCCAAGGTGGTGGATTGTTGTCAAAAACCATACATTTTTCACGGATGTTTTGGCAGTCAAAAAGTGGTTTTTCACCTTCAATTGCTTGGACCACATCCAAAAAACTAATTTCCTCAGGGGAGCGAGCAAGCAAATATCCCCCACGAATGCCTTCTTGTGCGACAACAATCCCTGCTTTTTCAAGTTTAGGAAAAATCTTTGCAAGAAAACTGGGTGAAATACCTTGCAGTTCAGCAAGATCACGACTACTCAAAGCCTTTTGCTCGTTGTTCACAAGAAACATAAGACAGTGAAGGGCGTATTCGACGCTAGATGTAATATAGGCCATAGATTCGCATGCATTTATTGATTAAACACAGATTAACTTTGTCCTAGTTTTTTGTCAATATAAACTAGGATTGATTTTGTCTGTGTTTTAAGTGTGCTAGAAATTTTATAATCTATGCTTTTGAATGCTGAGATAATTTTTCTGTTAAATTGATGTGTGCCTTTTAACAGTGACTTGCACGTATTGGGACATTAAATAAAAACTGCTGACCATCAAGAATAAATCAACATCAGACTTTCAGCGGGTGCATTGGAGTTTGGTGTGTATTTTAAATCGTGTTGAATCCTCTATAGAGGAGGACATTAGATTGGAAATGATTTTGTATGAAACAGCGGTCAGAGTGAAAATATTGATCCATCTTTTATAGAATATGCTGAATCTTATGCATGATAAGTGACGCTTTATATCGCTGGTCAGGAACAGAGCTGCTCCTGACCAACACCTCATCATGATAAGTGTTCAGATGTATGGTTGGATGCATGTGGGGATAATGAACGTAAATCAGAACCAGAAGGTGCCTGATAAATTTTCAATCCAAATTCAGGGATGATTGCCATCAGATGATCAAAAATATCAGATTGAATTGCCTCATAATCATTCCATACCGTCGTATTGGCAAATGCGTAGATTTCGAGAGGTATGCCTTCACTGGTGGGCTGTAACTGGCGAATGATGAGCGATTGGTTTTTTGCAATACCTGAATGTTGTTTTAGATAAAATTCAACATATGCTCGGAAAGTCCCAATATTGGTCAGACGTCGCTGATTATAGACAGACTGATTTTCAAACTGCTGATTAAAATTCTCTAGTTCAGACTGCTTATTGTCCAGATACTGATCCAGTAATAAGAATTCTTTTAATTTCTGTTGTTCTTCCTGAGTTATGAAGTGAATACTGGTTTGATCAATAAAGATGGAGCGTTTGATACGTCTTGCACCTAATAGCTTCATGCCACGCCAGTTTCTAAAGGTATCGGTCACCAATTTATTGGTTGGAATTGTGGTAAAGGTCTTGTCAAAATTTTGTACAGTAATGGTATGTAGTGACATATCAATGACATCACCATCTGCATTCAATGACGGCATTTCAATCCAATCGCCAATACGGACCATATCATAAGAAGAAATCTGTACGGATGCGACCAGAGAAAGAATGGTATTTTGGAAAACCAATAACAATACTGCTGCCATGGCACCAAATCCTGCAAGCAGAGTAAACACATCTTTCTTCAGAAATGTACCCAATACCAATAAGCCACAAACAATAAATACGATCAGCTTGACCAGTTGAAGATAACCTTTAATCGGCTTGTTCAGTGACTTTGGATTACGTTGATAGAACAGGTTGAAAACATTGAGCAACTCACTGATCGCAAGAGCAATGGTCAGAAAGATAAAGGCTTGTGCAGCCATTTGAACCAGACTGACTACTTTTATAGACAAATGAGGAACTGTGTTGATCCCATTTAAAATAACAATCGCTGGAACAATGTTCGCCACTCTTCGGATAACACTGTGCTCAGAGAAAATTTCACTATAGGCAAACTTCATTTTGGAAATAAGTTTACGTATCCCACGAACAACGACCTGTTTTGCAATAAAATTTGCTAAAAATGCGAAAAGCAGCAGAATAGATAATGATGTCAGCATTTCTAACCATGGATACTGATCAGACCATTCCTGAATATTTTTTAAAAAGGCAAATTTATCCAAAAGTACAACCTCAAAATCTCGGATAGGTCATTGTATTGTTTGTGAATGACAATATTGGATAAAAATACTTTTTAGCTACATTTGGGCATCATTTATTTACTCAATTGAATGATCATATGATTTAGTATCGATTGCCCACTGATTATATCTGTAAGTTTACACTTTAATTTGAGTGTCTAGATGATTGGATTTTTTTGATCAGTTGTGTCCTATAGATCTTTATATATTTCAATTTTTTTAATTCTCATATGGCAGTAAGAAGATTGAATTGCTCCTATTTTTGTGTTTTTTAAAGTCTTAAATCACGATTTTTTTCAATCATATTTTTATGATGTTATCTTCAATACAGATGCTTCCCGTCATTTTCAGTTATATTGTTTGCATTGGATAGGAGATGGTCTGTGATCAAAATTCTTGGAAGAACTGATTCAATCAATGTTAGAAAATTATTGTGGTTGTGTGACGAACTCAATATTGCTTATGAACGCGAAGATTGGGGTCGTGGCTTTCAATCTCCTCAAACACCGGAATTTCTAAAATTAAATCCCAATGCCACGATACCCGTACTGATTGATGATGATTTTGTATTGTGGCAATCCAACACGATTATTCGATATTTGGCCAACCAATATGGTGGTCAACATCTCTATCCTCTAGATGTCAGGCAACGTGCTGAAGTGGATCAGTGGATTGACTGGCAAGGCATTGAATTGAACAATAGTTGGACTTACGCCTTAATGCATTTGGTTCGTCATTCACCCAAACACCAAGACTTGGAATATGTTGAACAAAGTATTCAGGCTTGGACCAAACATATGCATATCCTCGACCAACAATTAGAAAAAACGGGAGCTTATGTCGCAGGACAAAAATTTTCTTTGGCGGATATAGTGATTGGGTTGTCTGTACAACGTTGGTATTTAACACCATTTGAAAAAATAGATTTTCCCAATGTCAAAACTTATTATCAACGTTTAAGTCAACGTGAGGCGTATATGAGATGGGGCAATAATGGTCAAAACTAGGTGGTGTGCAGACTTGAATTATGCCGTAATTGAATTGGATCGAAACAAAAGTAAAAAGAGCTGAAAATAATGTCAGCTCTTTTTTGTTGCTCAATCAAGAAGCTTGAAGCTCATTTGTGATCAAGGTTACACCTGTTACTGACTGGATCTGCTCTAGGCTGACATCTTTTGCCAGTTCAATCAATTTGACCCCTTGCGGCGTTATATCCATAACGCCAAGATCCGTGATAATGCGATTGACAACCAATCTGCCTGTAAGTGGGAGTGAACATTCAGGGACAATTTTAGGGCTGCCATCTTTAGCACAGTGTTCCATCAACACAACGACTTTTTGAACACCTGCAACCAAATCCATGGCACCTCCCATCCCTTTGACTTTTTTGCCTGGGATCATCCAGTTGGCTAAATCACCTTTTTCAGAGACTTCCATCGAACCTAAAATAGCGATATTCACTTTACCGCCCCGAATCATGGCAAAAGATTCTGCACTGGAAAAAAATGCAGCTCCTTTACGTGCGGTGACCGTTTGTTTGCCTGCATTGATTAAATCTGCATCTACTGTTTCTTCAGTTGGAAATTCATCTATTCCCAATAAACCATTTTCAGATTGAAGCCAGACATCAATATGCTCAGGTATATAATTTGCAACCAGGGTCGGTAAGCCGATCCCTAAGTTGACATAAAAACCATCTTCAAGTTCTTGAGCAGCACGCTCAGCCATTTCATTACGCGTCCAAGCCATGATTAAGCCTCCGTTTTCAATGTCAATTGTTCAATTCGTTTTTCAGGTTGTGCATTCAAGACGATACGATTGACATAGATGCCAGGAAGATGAATTGAATCAGGTTCTAGCTCACCGATTTCAACAATTTCCTCAACTTCGACAATGGTCAATTTTCCAGCCATAGCGCATTCCGGATTAAAGTTACGTGCTGTTTTACGGAAAATCAGATTACCAGCTTTATCTGCTTTGTAGGCTTTTACCAAAGCAATATCTGCTACCAATGTATGTTCAAGGATATAGTCTTTGCCAGCAAAATTACGGGTTTCTTTTCCTTCCGCAACCAGTGTACCCACACCTGTCTGGGTAAAAAAGGCAGGAATACCTGCACCACCGGCACGGAGTTTTTCCGCCAATGTTCCTTGAGGCGTCAGTTCAACTTCAAGTTCACCGTTTAAATATTGACGTTCAAATTCTTTGTTTTCACCAACATAGGATGAAATCATTTTTTTGATTTGTTTGGTTTGTAACAGTTTACCTAGACCAAAATCATCGACGCCAGCATTGTTTGAAATACAGGTTAGCCCTGTTACACCAGTTTCTTTTAAAGCATCAATCAATGCTTCTGGAATTCCACATAATCCAAATCCGCCTACAGCAAAAGTCTGGTTGTTTGCAACCACATCTGCTAAAGCTTCATGTGCACTCGCGACAACTTTGTTCATCGTTTTAACTCTATGTCCTTTAGAACTTTTATTATTAGCATTCCGTAAATAATTTTAGAAATTGATTCTTTCAAATGTTCAATGAGAAAAACTCATTAATTTTGCTTTGGGAACACTGAGTACGGTTCTTGAGAAAAGGGTTTAAAACGGATAGGCCAACAAGGTGTCGATAAACTGGGAGGAGATATTGGAGAGTTCAAAGTCTTTTTTATAAATCACCCCGACTGGAAGACTGACTTCGCCATCTTCAATTTCAATCAACAGATTATTTTCTTTATCAATATAATTTTGAAAATGTCGTGGAATTGCACTGACACCCATCCCAAAAGCCACAAAATGGGAAAGTGAACTGATTTGATGGCACTCAATTTTTAAATCGAGAATTAAATCATTCTGAGCACATTTTTCTTCGACCACATGTCGAATGATTGACGGTTTCTGTAGGGTGATAAAGGGATAAGAACATAACTCATGCCATGTCACTGCTGTATGCTTTGCCAGTACATGATCTTTCGGAAGCAATGCCAAAAAATCTTCATTGAAAAATGGTTTAAAAACTAATTGATCATTATGCTGAGGTTCAAAGCAAATACCGAGTTCAAAAATACCTTCTTGTACTTTTTCGATGATTTTTTCATTGGGAATATCATGGATTGAAAAATTGATATTGGGATGATGCTTGTTAAATTCATTCAGTACCGCAGGTAAAATAGCATGTGTTGCAAAGGGCATAGAGGCGATATTGAGTGTTCCTCGATGCAGTTTAAAACGTTGTTTGACATCTCTTTCCATATCTTCCCAATTGGCTAAAAGCTTTCTGGCAAATGGAATTAAAGCATTTCCTTCGGCAGTAAGATCGACACGGCGGGTATTACGTTTAAAGAGCTTGCCACCGAGTTCATCTTCTAAGCTTTTGATACTCAAACTTAAAGCTGATTGACTCAAACAAAGCTCATTGGCGGCATTGGCATAGTTTAATGTACGGGCAAGAACCAAAAATGCTTTTAATTGTTTGAGTGTCATACGTCTACCTCATTGATCTTTAGCCCTATGATACGCTAAACCAAGGATCTTTGATCGTCATACGAACGATTTAGATGCTTAAATAATAATAATGGATTTAGTCAATAAGCCAAGTTCAATGGAATAGTATGAGCTTAAGAAAAGTTTAATTTTTTTAATGGGTTAATCTAAGTTTTCTTGTGAATCAATAGTGACTGCGTACGGATCAATAAATTTACTCCGAAGTTTTTAAAATAATCAATGGACGGTTTTTGTTGAATGATCTTGAAAATCATCATTTTGTTTTTTATTTCAGCAGCGATTAAACGAACAGCAATATAAATCTGCTCCAATTCATGAGCTTTTCATATTAACTGATAAATATTTTCAAATAATATCCCTAAAAATTTGGATTATAGTTTTATCGATAATTTGGACATGGATATTCCAATTTATAAATCTGGACGATTTATAAAGGCTCAATATATTGAAGAAAATTAATTTTTCTAAGCATCCATTTTATTTATTGAATGACCCATTCATCTCAATGAATGGGATTGCCTTGTGATGATTTGAAATAAAAACAAGGTGGATTTAGACATATATGCTTTAAGGACGGAGTAAAAAATATGTGGGAACTGGGTATAATTTTGCTTTCTCTAGGGCTGTTGATGTATACCGCCTACAGAGGATTTTCTGTGATTCTCATGGCACCGATTTGTGCCTTATTCGCCGTCTTACTGATCAATCCAGCCAATGTTTTGCCATTTTATTCTGGTGTATTCATGCCAAAAATGGTGGGCTTTATTAAAGATTATTTCCTGGTTTTCTTACTTGGGGCAATTTTTGGTAAAGTTGTTGAAATGTCTGGTATTGCAGAATCAATTGCTAAAACCATTGTCCAACTGATTGGCTCTAAAAATGCCATGCTGACAGTTGTGCTTTTGGGCGCGATTCTCACCTATAGTGGTGTGAGTCTGTTTGTGGTGGTTTTTGCAGTCTATCCATTTGCTAACCAATTGTTTAGACAAGCCAATATTCCAAAACGATTGATTCCAGGCACAATTGCACTGGGTGCTTTCTCGTTTACGATGGATGCTTTACCTGGTACACCCCAGATTCAAAATGTGATTCCGACTACTTTTTTCGGAACCAATATTTATGCCGCACCTTTTTTAGGAATTATTGGGGCAATTTTTGTTTTGGGTGTCGGTTTAAGTTATTTGGAGTGGCGTCGCCGTGTTGCTGCTCGCAATGGTGATGGATTTACTTCTGGCATCACGCTGACAGAAGCCGAACTACAACAATTCGAAAGTCAGTCTCAACAACAGGATAACGGTTCTGGACTACGCCAATTCATGGCATTTGTTCCATTGATTTTAGTGGCGGTGATGAATAAATATTTATCCACTGCGATTAAACAATGGTACCCGAACGGCTTTGATTTTAATGCGATTGGGCTTGCAAACTATACGGTGGATGTTGCTAAAACATCAGCAATTTGGGCGGTCGGTTTGGCATTAATTGTGGGGATTATTACCGCCATCATGTTTGATTACCGCCGTGTCTCCACAAGCTTTAAAGAAGGCGTAAATGCAAGTATCGGCGGTTCTTTACTTGCGGTCATGAACACAGCGTCTGAGTATGGTTTCGGTGCCATTATTGCGGCATTGCCAGGTTTTGCCGTTATTAGTCATGCTTTGGGACATACTTTTTCCAATCCACTGGTGAATGGTGCAGTGACCACCACTGTTTTAGCAGGGATTACAGGTTCTGCTTCGGGTGGGATGAGTATTGCGTTAAGTGCGATGGCCGATCAATACAATGCTGCTATTGCTGCAATGGGAATTCCTGCCGAAGTGATGCATCGTATTGTTGCCATGGCATCAGGAGGTATGGACACCTTACCGCATAATGGTGCAGTCATTACTTTACTTGCCGTAACAGGACTTACCCATAAACAATCGTATAAAGATATTTTTGCCATTACGATCATTAAAACGATTGCCGTGTTTGTTGCGATTGCAGCATTTACATGGTTTGGTATTGTCTAAGCTTATATTGAAGAAGCAACACAGGGAGTCAAACATGAGTCAACTTCTCAAAGATAAAGTTGCATTTATCACAGGTTCAGCAAGTGGTATTGGGCTTGAAATCGCTAAAAAATTCGCACTTGAAGGGGCAAAAGTGGTCATTTCAGATATGAATGCGGATAAATGCAATGACGCTGTTCTTGTCTTAAAAAAGAATGGATTTGAAGCATTATCTGCACCTTGTGATGTATCTAGTGAAACTGCCTATGCAGCGGCAATCGACTTAGCCCATTCTACTTTTGGACGTTTAGATATCCTGATCAACAATGCTGGTTTTCAGCATGTTGCGGCTATTGAAGAATTTCCAACGGATATTTATCAAAAGTTGTTAAATGTGATGCTGGTGGGCTCTTTTATTGGCATTAAACATGTATTTCCAATCATGAAAGCACAAAAGTACGGTCGTATTATCAATATGGCTTCGATCAATGGTCTAATCGGTTTTGCTGGAAAAGCAGGTTATAACAGTGCGAAACATGGGGTCATCGGTTTAACGAAAGTAGCCGCTTTAGAGTCTGCGCGCGATGGTATTACCGTCAATGCATTATGTCCGGGTTATGTGGATACGCCTTTGGTTCGTGGTCAGATTAAAGATTTGGCCAAAACACGTAATGTCAGTGAAACCAGTGCACTTGAGGATGTTATTTTAGCCATGGTGCCACAAATGCGCTTACTCAATGTTGAAGAAATCGCAGATTATGCAATTTTCCTTGCTTCTGAGAAAGCAGCAGGAGTTACAGGTCAAGCTGTGGTGATGGATGGTGGTTATACAGCACAATAATGATGTTGATCATTATTGAACTATAGATTTAGCTCACCAAAATCATTGATTTATTTGTTTTCAAAATTTATGGAGGAGTAGTTTCTCCATAAATTTGAGTGATTTATCTGAATGAAAGCGTTGTTTTAAACAATTAGATATCTAGATGCTCCCAGCATTTTCCATGGATGAAAGGAACAGAATATATGAAATCAGTCAATAAAGTTGCCATTATCGGTACTGGTGTAATTGGTGCAAGTTGGGCTGCTTTCTATCTCAGTCAAGGATTTCAGGTCAGTGCATTTGATCCAGCACCTGACGCAGAACACAATTTAAGCAATAGAGTTCAAATCTATTTACGAGATCTGTTTGAATTGGAAGAACACAAACTGGATGATTTGCAAACCTATATCACAGATCTGTTAAACAATTTAAGCTTTTATGGACATATCGCCGATGCGGTCAAAGACGCCGATTTTATTCAAGAAAACGGTCCAGAAAGAATTGATTTAAAAAAACACCTGTATGCGCAACTCACACAAAATTGTCCTCGGGACACGATTATTGCTTCAAGCTCATCTGGCTTAAAAATATCCGACATTCAACAAGATTGTGTTTATCCAGAACGAATTGTTTTAGGACATCCTTTTAATCCGCCACATCTATTACCACTTGTGGAGATTATTGGTGGCGAGAAAACACAGGCAAGGTATATACAGGATGCTTTTGAGTTTTACCGATCATTGGGTAAAAAACCGATCTTGATCCAAAAGGAAGTCAAAGGCCATGTGGCAAACCGCTTACAGTCAGCGATTTGGAGAGAAGCATTTTATCTGGTTTCTGAAGGCGTATGCAGTGCAGAAGATATTGACACTGCAATTACCAATGGACCTGGATTACGTTGGGCAATCTTTGGTCCATATCTCAATATGCAACTGGCCAACCAGCAGGGTTTTAAAGCAGCAATGCATCATTTAGGTGAGCCAATGTCAGAATGGTGGGCTGATATGAAACCTTATGCACTTACTGAAGAAAAAATCGACATGTTGGATAATGAAACACAGCAGTTTATTCACAAGTTGGGTGATAGAAATCTTCAAGAGACACGTAATCAAGCCTTGTTAAAAACGTTGAAAATGAGAGCTGAACTGGATTTGCCATAATTGTGTTTGTTGAATCAATTTACTGCTGAATTTTAAAAGTTTGTCCCGTCATAGTGAATAGCGATGCTGATTTTGAAATGATTTGAGATCGCTATACTCAATCTTTTGAAAAACGTATCCAGCAAAATATAATTTCTGTTGATCAATAAAATCCATGTGATAAATATATTGTTGAATGATACCAAGCTTTGATTGCTGCGCTTTAACCCTAAAGTTTAAATAGGTTTGTGTAGAGCCAGCATCACTTTGATCAAGCAATTTTGTTCAATCATAATCCTGCACTGCAAACAAAGCATTGCTTTGTTTGCTCATATACTTCCATTCGATATGAAGACATCCATGTGGCTTGATCATAGAAAGACCATCTATGAGCCAAAAAGCAAAATAAATAAATCACCAAAAGCTTCTAATAAATTGTAAAAAGCTTCAATTACATTGGTAATAAATGATTGAAATCAAATTACGTGTATGAATTAATCAGGTGCTTTGGCTATATTGATAAATCAAACCATTTTCTGTGATTTCTCAAGTACCCTTCCGCGGTTTAAATCTCTATATAGACGAACTTATCTGGCCATAGAGTACGATATGTTTGACCCAATGTCCTTTTTCCTTAATCGTTTTGTCTTTATAGGAACAGGGCTATCATTTAAGGACAATCTCTATTGATCAGACATTCAATTGATTGACAGGTCAGAAGATGCTCACTATCTTAAAATAACAAGTTCTTTTTTGGAACTTGCTATTTTAAGATAAATTCTTGAGGTGAGTTATGTCTATATCAGCGGTGACAGAAAAATCAAAGCAAAAAACACCTGCATCATTTCCAGTACGCCGTATGGATTATGAGTTTCAGGATATACCTAAATATTGGTGTAATAATGAACCAACTTTTACACATTACTTCACAGGTCTATCGACTTTGTTTCCAGAAGGCGAGTCTTATTTTGTTCGTTCAGTACGCGCATTGAGAGACAAGGTGAAAAGCAATCCAAAGTTAGATCGTGATATCGGCGCATTTATTGGTCAAGAAGCCATGCATTCTAAAGAACATCATGCTTTTCATGTCAGCGCTCAACAATATGGTTTAGATCCTGAATCTTTAGAAAAAGTGACAGGGATAATATTGAAAGCAATTGAGCGGATTTTTCCGAAAAAATGGAATCTATTGGTTACCGTTGGTTTGGAACATTACACAGCCGTTCTTGTGGTAGAAATGATGAAAAATGTCAATGAGTTAATGACAGACACCACTATTCGTAACTTATGGCTTTGGCATAGTGTTGAAGAAACTGAACATAAGGCTGTGGCATATGATATGTACGAATATTTATATGGAAAAGGTCTAGATGCCTATATTCCTCGGGTCGCTATTTTTACCTTTAGTTTGGTACTGATTACTGCTTTTTCAAATGTCTATCAATTGGTGTTGATGTCAAGAGACAAGCAATTATGGAATATTAAGTCATGGGCAAAATTTGCAGGTTTTGCAATGCAGTCCTATCGAAAGCTTATTCCGCAATTTTTTTCTTATTATCATTTTGACTTTCATCCGAATGATACAGATGAATCGGAAATTGTCGCGAAAAGCAAAGTAAAGATTGGGCTTTCAACTGAACAATCCACTTTTATTCATTGATTTTAGACTGAAAAATTTACCGCTATTGTTTAAAAATGAAGGCATCCGGATTGCTGATCATATACAGATGAGGCAGCAATCTCATGCATCTCAGCAATGGACATGTGCTTATATTCGCCGTATCTGCGGATTTCTAATGTTATTCATACCAAGGCTTGTCATTAAATAATTGAACAATCCACTCAATAAAGACTTTTTGTTTGGGGGAAAGTAAGCTTCTTGAAGCATAGAGTAAAGACACAGGAAGTGAGGGTACAGGATATGCTGTTAAGATTTGATCAAGTTTGCCTTGTGCTATTTGGGCACGATGACCATAAAGAGGCACTTGAATAATCCCGAAATGATTAGTTGCAGCTGCTGTATAAGTATTGGCGCCATTCACTTGAATTTTGGTCGCTAAATCAAAGCTTTGAATTTCCTGATCCACACAAAATTCGAGAGGGAGCGATTTTTGTCGAGCAGATGAATAAAAGCCAACCATAAAATGCGAGTCTAGATCTTTTAAGTTTTCTGGTATGCCATAGCGTTGCAAGTATTGAGGACTCGCCAAGGTGACCTGTTGAATATTGCCAAGATGCCTCACAATCAGCTCACTGTTGTTGAGCTGGCCAATACGAATGACACAATCAATCCCTTCTTTGATGAGATCGACATAGCGATCACCTTCGGAAATTTGTAGTTGAATTTGAGGAAATTCAGTTAAAAAATCTTGTAATTTGGGCAGAATATAATGAGCTGCGAAAACACCATGTACTGCTATATTCAGCACCCCTTGAGGTTTTGCATGAAGAAAACCATGGTCTGATTGGTCGATATAATCCAAGATATATTTACAACGCTCATAATAGATTTGCCCCTCGTGAGTCGCGCTGACTTGTCGTGTAGTACGAAATAATAAACGTGTATTCAATTGCGATTCTAATTGTTTAATTGCATCTGTCAGGGTTGAACGTGGCAGATTTAAAATTTGCGCAGCTTTCGTAAAACTTTGCTGTTCTACAACATTCACAAAAGCAGACATGGCATTGAGTTTATCCATTTTTTATTCCAATTGTTCGGTTTATTCGGATAAAGATGTCGGAAACCAAGAGATTATCATGTTTTAAATGAACAGTATCATACAACTGATCAATACATATACTTCATCAGAACAGGTCATTACTATGCATACAGTCAATCAAATACAGTATGAAAAAGTCATTCTTATTACGGGAGCTTCAAGAGGAATCGGGGCGTTTACAGCACGTTTATTGGCACAACAAGGGCATAAGATCATTATCAACTATGCCAATAATGATCAAGAAGCACAGAATATTTTGAATGATATCCAAGCTTTTGGAGGTACGGTCAGTCTATTTAAAGCAGATATCAGTCATTCCAGTGAAGTTACCGCGCTTTTTGATTATGCAATCCAGACCTATGGTCGTTTGGATATTCTGATCAATAATGCCGGAATCATGAAACTCGCTAAGATTGAGCAAGTCGATGATGAAAGTATTGATCAAATTTTAGCAATTAATCTCAAAGGTTCACTTTATACTATGCGTGAAGCTGCTAAACGATTAGAAAAGGGCGGTAAAATTATTAATTTATCCAGCAGTGTGATAGGGATGAAACTAGAAGGTTATGGCATTTATACTGCTTCAAAAGCTGCCATTGAAGCCTTGACAGCAATCTTGGCTAAAGAGTTAAGAGGCAAAAATATTACGGTGAATGCGATTGCTCCGGGACCTACTGCAACAGAACTTTTTCTGGAAGGCAAAAGTGCTGAACTTATTGCAAATTTAACAAAAGCTTCGCCCCTAGAACGTTTAGGTACCGTTGAAGATATTGCAGCAGTGCTGGATTTTGCTGTTAATGAAGCAAGTAATTGGGTCAATGCACAAGTATTGCGTGTTAATGGTGGAATTATATAATTTATAAAAACTTAAAATTTAAATATCCATACACAGCAAAATTGAGATGATCACCTTGTTCATCTCGATCTTGCCAAATTTGAGTATATGGTTTTTTGATCGCTTATCTATAAGATTATTTTTTTAAATATTCCGCATGCGCTAAATACTTTTCCATCTCTTCTTCTGGAACCATACCTCCTCCAGTTCCCCAAACAATATGATTGGCATTTTTTAATTGTTTTTGGCTAAGCTGATGGAGTGTTGCATAGTCTTGGTATTGATGGATCAAAATTGGTCCAAGCATACCTGCCAATGCAGAAGGTTCCAATTTCAGTTGTTCAGAATCATTCAGCATACCCAGCAATAAATACATACTTTCATCACTTAAAGTATAAAAACCATCCAGTAATCGTTGCATGGCGCGTCCAACGAATCCTGACGCTCGTCCAACAGCAAGACCATCAGCGGCAGTGATATTATCAATGCCTAAGTCTTGAACAGAAATTTCATCATGTAATCCCGTCGCGACACCCAGTAACATGCATGGTGAATGGGTCGGCTCAGCAAAAATGCAATGCACATGATCACCAAACGCCATTTTTAAACCAAATGCGACACCACCTGGACCTCCACCGACACCACAGGGTAAATAGACAAATAATGGATGTTCTTGGTCTACTCGAATATTTTTTTCATCTAATTGCTGTTTTAAGCGTTGTCCAGCAACGGAATAGCCTAAAAAAAGGGTTTGAGAGTTTTCATCATCAATAAAAAAACAATTTGGATTGTTCTGCGCTGATTTTCGACCTTGCTCGACTGCGACACCATAGTCTTCGGCATATTCAATAACGGTCACATTGTGCGCACGTAATTTATCTTTTTTCCATTGACGTGCGTCTGCTGACATATGTACCGTCACATCGAAACCAAGTTGCGCACTCATGATTCCAATTGAAAGCCCCAGATTTCCTGTAGACCCGACTGCAATACTGTACTGGTTGAAAAAGGATTTAAATGCAGGGCTGGTCAGTTTCATATAATCATCTTCAAGCGCCAATAATCCTGCTTGAATGGCAAGTTTTTCAGCATGGTAAAGCACTTCATAAATCCCACCTCGCGCTTTAATCGAACCCGAAATCGGAAGATGACTGTCTTTTTTCAGCCAGAGTTGTCCCTGTATTGATTGTCCAAAATGTTGTTCTAAGCCTTGCTGCATATTTGCAATGCTGACCAATTCTGACTCTATGATGCCTTTGGACGATTTTGTTTCTGGAAAAGCATACATCAAATAAGGGGCAAAACGCGTTAGACGTTGACTGGCATCTTCTATATCCTTTTGCCCAAGTCCTACATAAGGTAGTCCATCTTTAAGTGATGTAAAATTTGGATTGAACCACACTGTTTCTTTTAATGAGATGAGATCAGCCACGATAGGATATCGAGTGATTAATTGCTGAATATGTTGAGCATCCATAAGCGTATTCCTAAGCGCTGAGATCATCTGTGCAAATCGCCATAGATCAGTCGATAGTGTTAATCATTTTGTCGTAACTTTGAAATTGCTTGCGCAGCATGTGCCTTTATGCTCAAAGTTTGAGGATTGATGTATTGAAATTAAATTTGAAAAATCTGTCAAACGAAGAAATTTGATTCATGCATTAAACTCATTCATGTGAAAAGAATGAACTGATATTTGATATGGTTGATCATTGCAGGCGTCATTAAAAAATACTTCTATTCATGCAATCTAAAAAGATTCCTCCTATATTTAGATTCTAAATAAATGAGGCATGATCAAGATCGGCAATCAAACAGGATGAACAATTGAATAAACGTTTTATTCAAGGTCTAAAGGTAAATGTATGAACAACACCTATAAAAACCTGACAGGCTTGCAGCTTTCAAAGCTGTATACTTTCGAAGTTGCAGCAAGACATGAGTCCTTTGCTTTAGCCGCAGAAGAACTTTTTATAACGCCCGGTGCAGTCAGTCACCAAATTAATTTGTTAGAAAAAGAACTTGAAATCAAACTGTTTTTACGTCTACATCGTAAAGTGAGGCTCACAGCTGAAGGAAAACGTATTCTTGAAGCTTTACAGTCTTCCCTAAATCTATTAAATACTGAAATCAATACATTAAAAAATCAATCATTGGTTGGCCCTTTAACCTTATATGCAAGACCATCAATCGCACAGTGTTGGTTATTACCCCATTTGCCTGATTTTATACAACGTTATCCGTATATTGAGCTCACGGTTTTGACGGGCAATGAAAATGTAAATTTTCAGCGTACTGGAATTAATCTTGCCTTATATTTTGACCATCAACCTTCTCATCAGCTTCATTATCAATATTTGATGGATGAATCAATTGTCCCTGTCTGTAGTCCTGAGTATGCCAAAAAGATTGGACTTAAAAATAACTTAAGTAATTTAGAGTATTGTACATTATTGCATGATTGTCAGGCATGGAGTCATGGTACGGGAACAGGTGAATGGAATAGCTGGGCACAACATTTTCAAGTCAATATAGAACATCTATCTCAATTAAGTTTCGATCGTTCTGAGCTTGCATTGACGGCTGCAAAAAATCATCTGGGAATGGCTATGGGTCGAAAAAAATTAATTGAAAATGATATAAAAAATGGTGCACTGATCATGCCATTTCAACACATGGAGTTGAAATGTGAACAACATTATTATCTCGTTTCATTAAAGAATAATGAATTACCCAAAGTCAAAGCGTTTAGTGATTGGTTATTAGAGCTTGTGAAAAAAGAATCAATCAATTGAAAAACATCAAGCAGAAAATTTGAATTCGCGCCAAGCAATTTTATTGTTATTACACTTTGGATTCATCAGCAATACTGTTTAAATCCCTGAAAATATGTTGCTTTTAGATACTGTGGACATGTTTTTTTATTGTTTAAATCATGATGATTGTGTTTAATTTATTTTAAATAAAATATTGTTTTGTTTAGTATTGGTGAATGGTTGAAATGAAAAAAATGAGTGATTTATATTTTTTTTGAAGGTCAAGCATAAAAAAATCATATTGTAAATAATAATCTAATTGATTATTATTCTCATTTATTAAGTTGTGTGTACATTTGTAATTTGTATAACGTTATGTTTTTACGATGGGATAAAGCAAAAATACATACAGTTAATGATTATCAATATCATTTAATAAAAGGCATCTCGCGCATGAAAGTACATCCTTTTGAACTCTATCAAACTACTCAGTCGAACCGTTTGGGCTTAAAACTGCGTTATTTATCACTCTGCCTGTTTACATTGATGGCAGCAGGCACGAGTTCAGGAGGCCATGCAGAAGAAAACCGTTCAGAAAAAACTAAATCTGATTCTCAATATAATTCCTTAGCCACGATTACGGTTTATGCGCAGTATGAGGATGATGCGCCTGTTAGCCGCACCTCCATCAGTCGAGACAATATTGATAAAACTGGTGTAACGGATATGGCAAGTATTGTGAAATATTTGCCATTGGTGAGTGCACCATTTTCTGTGGGCGGTGGGGGAACATTTTTTGATGGTACTGGAACAAGCAGCTATAACATTCGTGGTATCGATGCAAACAGAATTGGTTTGGATGTTGATGGCGTTGACTTGGCAGACGCAACCGTGAGTAGTTACGTACCACCAAAGAGTATGAGCAGACGTGGCGCTGGTCGAGATTATATTGAACCAGAAATGTTTAGCACAGTAGATATTGTTTCAGGTACGACAGATGTTTCCACAGATGGTATTGGAGGGCGTGTTTCATTTAAAAATAAATCACCAGAAGACTATTTGGTGGATGGAAAAACAGTCGCAGGCACTGTAAAAGCAGGCTACAGTTCTGCGGACCAAGCGTGGTTATCATCGGTCACTGGGGCTGTTGGTCACGATGATGTCCAAGGACTCGTCGCCTATGCCCATCGTAAAGGGAATGAAACCAAGCCAAACTCAAAAACACCCGCATTCCCATCCGACTGGACTTCAGATGCAGCGCTGACACGTTTATTGTGGAATTTATCAGATCAACATCAACTTAATTTTACCGCTGATTATTATCAGAAAAAAACGGATACCAAAGATATTGCTGCAAACTTATTCTCTAATTTTAAAAGTGATGCTAAACAGCATCAAGCTATTGACCGCACACAATTCAGTATCCAGCATATCTACAAACCCAATGATTTTGTGATGTTTGATCAGTTGAACAGCAAAATATGGTATCAGCAATCGAATAACGATACTGCAACAACCTTTATGAACAGTGCCACGGTTGCACGTGATTTTTCAACAACTTATAAAGAGAAAAATACCGGCTTAAAAGTTGAGGCTAGAAAAGAGTTTAAAAATCAGAAGCTAAAATATGGTATTGCCGCAGATCAGAAAGAATATGCAAGTACTAAAGTTGATTTACGTAATGGTCAAACAATTTCAACCATCTATCAAGGTGGCTATCTCTTAAACTCTGAACTGAAACGTTACTCTGCTTATGCATCAGACGAGTTTAATTTCGACGTACTGGGACGTGATTTAATTTTAACGCCTGCTGTTCGTGTTGAGCGCCAAGAATTTAGACCTGAGATCACGTCTTATAGTGATGTTCAGGCGAAGGACTATAATTATGTTTCTCCGAGCTTTTCAGCCAGCTATCAATTCACACCTAATAATTACAGCTACTTAAAATATTCGAGAGGTAACCGTATTCCATCTCCAACAGAAATTGGCGGGGTTTACCAAACCACACATGGAAATCCGAGTTATATCGTCATTGGTAATTCTAACTTGAAAAAAGAAAGCAGTGATGCATTTGAACTAGGTTTAAGAAATACATCAATTGATGGAATCAAATTTGATCTGACAGGATTTTATACCAAATACAAAGATTTTATTGATTACTACAACTATGGAACAACACCACAATATCCTTACGGTTACTACAGAGCAGAGAATCTCGCTGATGCACAGATTTGGGGGGCAGAACTTTCCACGCGAATTGATTTAGGCCAATTTATTTCTAGTTCCGATGGTTATAGTTTGGCAGTGGTCGCAGGTAAGAGCAAAGGATCAGCAAAAAACAAAAATGGTGGCAAAAGTGGAGTGAATTCAGTTCAACCCGAAAAGGGAAGCCTGACGTTTGCCTATGATGATCCGAATAAAGTATTTGGTTTGGGGATGACGGCTACAGCGGTTGGCGGAAGAATAGCAACCCAGGACGTCACGTCTTATCAAGATAACATTAAATATCAGAATGTCGCAGGTTATACCGTTTTTGATTTGTCTGCCTATTGGAACGTCAATACGTTCACCAAGCTCAATGTGGCATTCAATAATATCTTTGACAAGACTTATTGGGACTATGCAGCAGTCGGTACGATTACTGGAGCAAATCAGACAAGTATCATCGACCGTGCTGCAG
Organism: Acinetobacter nematophilus; assembly: GCF_026344175.1. Taxonomy (NCBI): domain Bacteria; kingdom Pseudomonadati; phylum Pseudomonadota; class Gammaproteobacteria; order Moraxellales; family Moraxellaceae; genus Acinetobacter; species Acinetobacter nematophilus. The sequence continues at coordinate 291,652 of NZ_JAPKMY010000001.1, read as the reverse complement.
AACCCGGTCGTAATATTGTCGCAAGTATTGAATTTAAATACTAATTTTTTCATCAACTGCGAGCAAGATTTTTTAATCGAGTAAATTTAAATCTAGAAAGTATCTGTATCTAAGGAAATGAACATGAAAAAATTGGCACTCTTGATTGTAACTCTCACAGCAATGACCAGTCCCGTGTCAACGATTGCTGAAACAGCAGCACAGACAAATGTTTACCAACAGGCATATGCCTTGTATATGCTTTATCATCCGAGTAAAAAAGATCAAACAACTCCAAGTTTGAGTAAACAATATCCTCAAGATTATGCTGAATTATTTAAGGGAAATAAAAAGGTGACACAACAGCAGTTTGTTCAATTTGAGCAATCACGTTTAGAACCTCTGCTTAAACAGCGCCGAGAAATGTCTGAAAAACAGGCACATATACGTTTTGGTATTTTGGATAATAACAAGGATAAAAAATTGACCTTAAAAGAGTTCCAAGAAACGGGTTTAAAAACTTTTAATGAGTTTGACAAGAATGAGGATGGTTTGATCAATGCTGAAGATGCCAAACTCTCGGGTAAAAGCAATACAACCCATGATGGTTTCCGAATGAAATTACCCATTTCAATGCCTATGCCGAGCAATACGCAAGAATTCATTGCACAATATGGTCAAGGAAAAAGCTACGTTACGCTTGGTGATTATTTGACGGCACGAGACAAACAATATTTCGCAACAGATGCCAACGGTGATCATATCGTGACTGAGAAGGAATATGTTGATGAGTTTATGCAACGCTTTGACCAAAATATAGCATCAGGAAAAATTAAAATGCAGGAAAGCGCTGCTCAACAATTCCAAGTAATCAGTCAAGGCAAAACCAGTATCCGAATGACCGATCTTCAACAGTTTGCTAAAAAACTGGATCAAGTAGCAAAGTAATGATTCATCTGACTTCGATGCAACCATATCGTTAAGCTGTTGAAAAAATCTTGGCGGAGTATGGCTAAGTTTTCACTCAACTTTAGAATCAGCCTGTGGCTAACCCTATCTTTATTTCGGGATGAGGAGCGAAGCTCCTCAGGGGGAACTATCATGCGCAGTCACATCGCTGTTCACTGCAAAACTCGTCAACCGCAAGCAACACATTTAATCCTTTGTTTTTGTTGATATCTGGCTGCTCAATAGGGGGACATTCGTGTCGCCTCAGGCTAGAAAAACCTGTGATGATTCAAAAGGACGAAATAAATGAATCCCCAAATCTTCTCACAATTTGTACAAAAGCATAAAATTCATTGAACATGAATGATTGAAATCAAATCACGCGCATGCATAATCAGGTGTTTGACGATAGATATTCAACATTCTGAAACAATGGGATATGACACTTTTGATTGAAATATAAAGAATAAGTGAATAGAACATTATGCTTTACAACACTCTGCCTTTTGTCTATTGCACTTTTAAGGCTCCCGTAAAACCGTTCGAAAGCCAACATGTGTCGCAGCCAAATCAAACTCCTGAGGATAGCGACTGCTGTTGCGATAACGAGAACAAAAATTGGATGCACATAAAAAGGAACCGCCTTTAATGACATACTGCGTACCCGCAATACTTTGTTGACGGAGATTTGCATAATTTCCCATGTGCTGATCATGTGCGCCTTGATAAATGGATGATGTCCATTCCCACACATTCCCGATCATATCAAATAATTTAAAAGCATTGGCAGGATAACATCCCACTGGGGCTACGCCTTCAAAGTGATCTGCTTGTGTGTTGTTGAATGGAAATCCACCTTGCCAATAATTGGCTTGCGGGTGTTGATGTGCATCCTCTGGCGCTTGATGTAATGGTGTATCTGTAGTTGATCCTGCTTTTGCTGCATATTCCCATTCTTGTTCAGTAGGTAAATCACGCCCGAGCCAAACAGCATAATGTTCGGCATCATTTTTTGTAACATAACGAACAGGTTCGGCGGGTAGCGGTGCTTGTCCTTCTGCACCATTTGGACTTTTCCAGGTATAGTCCGCTTTGAGTTTCCACCATTGATGAGGTGTCTGCATATTTGGGGAAAACACGGCAGCTTGATGCTGTTTTTCAGCGTCGGTGATATAGCCGGTTGCTTTTACAAAACTGGCGAATTGAGCAACAGTCACTTCAGTTTGGTCAATCCAGAAACTTTCAACCTGACGTTGTTTTGCTCCAAAGTTGATTTCGTCTGGATACGCTTGATTGGAACCCAGTTGAAAAGAACCTTTGGGAATCTGTACCATGCCTGCTGTTGAGTTTTGTCTCCACCCCGCGGGTAAGCCTGAATATTGCTGGCATTGCTTTAATGAACCAAGCTGAGCCAGTTGGGGGTGTTGCTGGGATGAGGGACGATCAGGTTGTACCTTACTACAGCCTGCCATGAATGACAGGCTACAGAATAAGGTGAAAATAGGCTGAAACTTCATTGAACGTTATATTCCTTGACTCCATTTTGTTGAGTGTATTTGTTATATACCTCAATGAGTTCCTGTACTTTTGCCGGGTTGTCTTGCGCCAAGTTTTTGGTTTCACCCCGATCAGTGCCCAAATTATAGAGTTCCCATGTTCCCGTTCCTAATTCTGTTTTACCTTGTAAGGCAATTTTCCAATCTCCTAGACGCGCATATTTACTGCCATGTAACTCATCAGCAAAATTAAAATTTGCTGGACGTATCATTTGCGCTTTATTTTCCAGAACAGATTTCCAGGAGTAACCTGTTGGCGTGTTAATTTGGCGACCTTTGTATTGACCTCGTGGCACTGCAATATTGGCATAGTCCAGTACCGTTGGAAAAACATCCAGTACAGAAGCAAAACCATGATGGGTTGTTTGAGCTTTGGTCTGGTTTGGAAGTTTGACAATGGCAGGCGCAGTGGTTGCACCTTCACCGGCAGTGTCTTTCCATAAATGGAATGGTGCTGCGCTGACTTCTGCCCATCGTGGACCCACATAATGATAGGAGCTGGCTGTACCAACATTATTTAAGTTGTTGTCAAAACCTGATTCTGTACCATAGTTCCCCCGGATAAAGCCTTCAGCACCATTATCAGACACGAAGAAGATCAAGGTATTGTCATATAAGTGATTGCGTTTGAGATATTCAATGACACGACCGATATTGGCATCTAAATTTTCCACCATGCCTGCATAAACCTCCATCCTGCGTGCTTCAAGTGTCTTTTGTTCAGAGGAAAGTTCATTCCATTTGCCATATTTTTGAGGGGCATTTTCTGTGGCAATAGGTTCAGCAGCCGTAAAATTTGCAGGAATTAGTCCAAGCTGTTTTTGTCGTGCAATACGGGCATTACGAATCGCATCGTAACCCACATCATAGACACCACGATAACGATCTCGATATTCTACAGGTGCTTGAATTGGCCAGTGTGGCGCTGTGTAAGCTGCATAAGCGAAGAAGGGTTTACCTGAATTTTTACCTGATTCTAAATAACTGATCAGCTTATCGGTAAAATAATTGGTCGAAAAGAAATCATCAGGAAGCGACGAAATTGGAATCTGTTTGCCATCTTCGGTATAGGTGGCATTGCGTTTATAGGCAGTAGGTGCTTGTTTAAAATGTAAATCCAAGCCCTGTAATAAGGTAAAGGAATGGTCAAAACCTTTGGCATGCGCATTGGTTTCAGGGGTTAAGCCCAAGTGCCATTTCCCACTGATATAGGTGCGATAACCATTGTCTTTGAGTACCTCTGCGATTGACAGTGAACGTTGATTTAAATAGCCCTCATATCCAGGTTGTCCTTTTAAATGTGCAGGAGTAAGTTCTGCCATCGCACCAATGCCTGCCAAGTGATGATCAGTTCCGGAGATCAATTGTGAACGCGTTGGTGAGCAGGTGGGGGCAGTATGATAATCGGTCAAAATGCGTCCTTCTCGGGTTAGTGCATCAAGATTTGGCGTATGAATTTCACCACCAAAAGCCCCCAGATCTGAATAGCCGAGATCATCTGCCATGATAAATAAAATGTTCGGTTGTTTTTGGGTTTCAACATTTGTATTGGATTCATTTGAATCACTGTCATGACAAGCTGAAATAGAAAAACTGAATAAAGCAATTGAAAGTGTTGTAAGAAGATTTTTACCAGACATACGTGTCGACTTGATTTTATAAAAATTAAGCAGAGTTTAGAGGGTTAGTTTTTACGGTAAAAATAATTAAAATTCGATTGTTAATCTTAAAAAATGAAAAGACTTGAAACTCAGTTTAAAAAAATTGGAGCTATTTTCTCAAATTTGTAATGAGTTTAATTTTCGCTAACCTTTTCATGTGATTGAAACTTGAGAAAAACTCAACAATATTATTGAAATAATATAGACAGGTCTGTATAGATTTTGTCGCCATTTTTTAGTACACTAGATCACAATCTAAAATCAAACAATAAACCATGTCTAACAATATTTATGTTGCTCTAGAGCAGTTGGGACTTACGGCACAAAAACGTGCCATACATGCACAGTTCAGTAATAACGATCTTAATAATCAAGTTTTTCTTCAGCGTGTTGATGGGACACATGCCATCAACGAGGGCATTGATTTACAACTGATCTGTCTTTCAATGAATGGGGCAATACCATTAAAACAGTTTATCGGGTCTCAAGTCGCCATTGATATTGTGAATGATCGGTCTGAGTTGAATCGAATTTCAGGTATTGTGACTAAAGCTGAGGTGGGAGCCTCTGATGGTGCATTAACAATTTATCGCCTCACGGTTGAAGATCCTACTGCACTATGGAAACAGCGTAGAAACTCTAGAGTGTTTATGGCGAAATCGGCTGTTGAGGTCATTCAAACTGTATTTCAGGAATGGATGCAACGTAGCCCGCTGTTTGCGTCAAGCCTCACTTTAGATAAGAGCGGACTGACCAAAGACTATGATGTCCGTCCATTCCTCATGCAGCAATCTGAAAGCGATTTCGACTTTCTAACACGTTTGATGAGAGCTGAAGGAATTAATTGGCTAATTGATGAAGCTCAGCTGAAAGTGCCGAATACAACTGAACAAATTCAAGCACAAAAGTTAAGATTAATCGATGATAACGCTCAATTTAGTGCCTTGGAACGCGGTAACATTCGTTTTCATCGTAGCTCAGCAGTAGAAGCGAGCGATTCAATCATTCATTTTACAGGACAACGTTCACTTCAACCGACCTCAGTCCATATTCAACGCTGGCAAGCCGATGTATTAGATACGGATGAAGGTGCTGGTAGCGTTCAAAGTAAACACAACCATAGTGAAAATTATGACAATGCTAGCCTAGGTTTAGAACAAGCATGGCACTTTAGCCCTGCATGGATACAAGATCTCAATGGAGAAGATGGTGCAACGCCATCGGGTAACAGTCAGATCGAACGTTTTAACCAAAACCTTAGTAATTACTATGATGTGCAAGCCAAACAATTTACTGCGGTCTCAACAGTACGAGATGCACAGGTTGGCTATCATTTCGAACTGAATGAACATCCAAGCATAAATCTAAAAGATGTTGCTGATCGGCAATTTCTGATCATATCTAAAACCTTTTATAACCAAAATAATTTACCGAAAGACTTAACCAACCAAGTCGAAACTTTGTTAAAACAAAGTGATTGGAAAATCACCAATATCACCACAAACAAGAGTGAGGAACGCCAAGCCAATACACTGACGTTACTACGACGTAATATTGCGATTGTTCCTGAATATAATCCACTGCAACACCGCCCGGTGGCATCACCACAACGTGCCAAAGTGGTTGGGCCGAGTGGAGAAGAAATTCATGTCGATGAATGGGGGCGCATCAAAGTTCGCTTCCTGTTTACCCGTAATGAAGACAACACGCATGATGGTGGTGCAGGTTCTAACGACAATGACACTGACTCGGCTTGGGTCGATGTCTTGACGCCATGGGCAGGTGAAGGCTATGGCGCACGATTCTTACCTCGTATTGGAGAGATTGTCGTCATCGACTTCTTTGATGGCAACATCGACCGTCCATTTGTAGTGGGTCGAATCCATGAAGGACAACGAAGCCCAACCAAGTTTGATGGTAAAGGTAAATTGCCAGATACCAAAAAGCTATCAGGGATTAAAAGTAAGGAATATCAGGGCAGTGGCTACAATCAGCTACGCTTTGATGATACTAAAGGGCAACTTAGCAGTCAGTTACAGAGTAGTCATGGCACCAGTCAACTGAATCTTGGAAAGCTCAGCCATCCAAAAGATCAAGCGGAAAGTGATGATCGTGGTGAGGGTTTTGAATTACGTACAGACCAATGGGGTGCAGTACGCGCAGGGCAAGGCTTACTGATTTCGACCTATGCCCAAGATCAAGCCAAAGGTGATCATTTAGATGCTGCTGGAACAAAATCGCAGCTAGAATCGAGTCTGAATAATTCAAAAGCTTTAAGTGAAGTCGCGAAAAACCAACAAACTGATCCTTTGGAAATGTTGGATGGTCTAAAACAGTTTATTGAGCAAATAGAACAAGAAAGCGAAACCAAAGCAAAAGCATTTAAACAAGCGTTAATGATTTTAACTTCACCTAACTCTATTGGTTTAGCAAGCAATGAAGATGTTCATCTTTCAGCAGATGGGCAAATCAATCATAGTGCTGGTGATAGCATTAACTTCAGTACTCAGAAATCACTCATTGGTCATGCAAGTTCAAAGATCAGTTTGTTTGCAGCACAGGAAGGTGCAAGACTTTATGCAGGTAAAGGTAAAGTTGAGATCCAAGCCCAAGGGGATGGTGCAGATTTGATTGCTCGCAAAGGTATCCAAATCATTTCTACTGAAGATACTGTGTATATCATGAGTCCAAAGGAAATTAAGTTGACTAGTGATGGCTCTGAATTAAAGATTAATGGTTCTGGTGTGTTTGCGACGACGGGTGGTTTATTTGAGGTCAAATCAGGACAACAGAAACTGACTTCACCAGCTTCAGTAAACCCACCTGCATTAGATTTACCTAATTGTTCTACAAAACAAGGACAAGCTGCTCAAGATGGATCAGCAAAGGTGATCTTATGATGAGTGAAAATTATTTACAACGTGCAATTGAACCTAATGAACTTTATTCAGTTGAAGCAATTTATCAAAAAATGCAGGTAGTATTTCAGCAGCATGAACGATTGTTGGTATTGTTAGATGAAACGCTTGCACCGCGCATTTTCGACGATTTAAAAAAGAGTTTGAGGAGCGACAAGATCATTTATATCCCTTTGGCAAAAGGTAATGGATATAAGGATACGCCTCTATTTTTTATTGAAATAACAGATGAAAAAATATTAAAAGACATCGGATTACAACTTGCTGAGCATTTGTTTCATAATTTTGATATTAGCAACAATGAATATCTCGTATATGGTTTTGGGACTTCTGATTATGAAAATGATGAACTGAATCAAAAGTTTAAAGCAAGTTTGGTGTTACAAGATATTGAATCTAAAATATTATTTCGATGGTATGATCCTCGGGTCATGATTTATTTGGATCAAATTTTTAATGAACCACAAATGAATAGTTTATTGGGGAATTTTAACCAATGGCACTTTATTCACCCTACGGGGTATTATCAGTGGGATAATATTGCACAGAAAAAGTTAGTGCGTAAAACGATCAATAAGATTAGTGCACAGCAATCTTTAGCTTTAGATTTGATTGAAATCAGTAACATTGTATTTAAAAGTGCATATCAGTTAGAACAAATTGACAACAACAAGCTGAAAATACAAAAGATTTTTAAAAATTTATATCAAGCACATGAGCATTACCATATTACAAAATATACAGATTTAGTGAGTTACGGATTATACGCAGAGGTACTTGGGCAAAATTTTATGCAACATCCTTATATACAAAAGGTATTGCAACAATATTTGCACACTGAACCTGAAAAATACGATTTTACTGAAGCAATGAACTTTGTTGCTGAAGATTCTTGGACATTGATTAAAACAGAAATAATTGAATAAGGAGAATAATATGGGTGGCGATAAAGAAGCTTTTGCACGTAAAAAAGAAGAAGAAAGAAATCAAAGTCAAACAAAAGCAGTAGTTGCTGGTGCAAACACTATTACAATGGTTGCACAAACCGCGACTCCCAATAATAAGCAAACAGCTGAAGCAAAGAATTCTGGTAAAACCTGTCCAAATTTTTGTCGTAATAAAGGGTTTCATATTTTACCTGTGAGATACACTGTCTCAACAGTTGCACCAGCATTACTAGACACATTAGGAAAAAATGTAAAAGAAATACCATTATCAAATTTTAAATATACTGTAGAAATGGTAAATACAGGCTATATCTATAGCTTAGTGAAGAGGGCTAAAGGACCACAAATATGGTCTGGTTATATTGTTAATGATAAAGGGTATTTATCATATTTTAATCCTGTTAAAGATGCTGCACCCTCAGTTGCGCCAGACTTTGGTTGTAATGTTGGCGAACATATTATTAAGGCATCTTTAGTCACAGTTGAAGAAATTCCTAACAATCCTGCATTACATACTTATCTTCTTTATACGCATGCTCCGTTATCTAAAGCTAAACTTGAAGAGTATATGAAGAATGCTGAAGCTTATGTTTCACAGGGGAAATGGCAAAAATTTGAAGTATCAAAATGGAGAAATGGCACAATAAGTCAAACCCATAGCTTTAGTATTAAACAGGTTGATGTAATCAATAATAAAAAAAGTTATGGTACAAGGTTATTGGATACACAGAAAAGATTTGCAGACTTTAATTTAAGTATTGCGTGTATGGCACTTTATGATCCAATTAAAATTACAACAAAAATTAATGAAATTAGAAATTCACAATTTAAAGAGCTAATGAGCTTTTTGGCTGAAAAGGATAACAATAATATTACCAATGAACATCGCTTAAATTCATCAAACTCTATTGATAGTTTGAAATTAATTTTAGAAAAAGGATTAATTAATCAAGCATTAAATAGTGATGTATTGAAAGATGAAAAGTTAGTTAAATATTTATATGCTAAAGATAAAATTCCTAAATATGCGACAAATATAGACCAGCGTGAATATCAAAAAAGAATGGATGAACTATGGGAAAAAGCTTCAAATGCAGAAAAGCAAAAAGTTTTGGATGATTATAATAAAAAGTTTGAACCTCAAAAGCTAAAAGATAAAATTCAAGTTGCATCTAAAGCTAAAGCTGAACTTGTTTGGAACGAGAAATATAAACCTAAGATAGATTGGAACAGTAAAAAAAGCTTTGATTTAAAAGTTAAGCAGTTGACAGAATCAGGTAAAGCAAATGCAACGAAATATGCAAATGATCATATAAATTGGTTGAAGTCAAATGCCTTATTACAAGCTTTGCATGCATATGACCAAAATGAAGTTAAAGAGTATGGCTTTTTATTTCATACTCATGTTATGGCAATGTTACATGGAATGTCGGGCTTTGATGTAGGTCAGGCATTATTGGAAGAATGGTTAAGCGCTGCAAAAGTAGATGATAAAAATTTATATTATAGAGCTGTTTGCTATAACCAAAAGAGTCTAATTGAAAAGTTCAATAATTGCGCTCCTTCATTGATGACACTGACTTGGGATCAGTCTCAAGGAACGTTAAAAAATACAATTGCTACATTTGTTGCATTTGATCAATTATGGGATGAATGGCTGACAACGGGCAAATATAAAGTTGATGAGTTAAAATGGTATAATCCAGCAAAATCTGTTTACTGGATTTCTGAAATAACGAGAACTGTTACTAAGTGGTCATTACAATATAATCTTAATTCAAAAATGGCTGCTGGGCTTGCTAAAATCTCGTTTATTGCTTATGCACATGGATCTTTATTGACAAATAAAGTACCAAAATGGTCGTTACTTTATAATGTAGATTTACGCAATGCTAATGCAGCAAATCGCTTGAATGCGACTGAAATCCAAAAGACTTGGAAAAAAGTAGAAGAAAATACTGCTGCAAAGAAAATCAAAGAAATACTGAATCAATCACCAGAAAGTGGGAAAATACGGATTTCCAGTATTGTTGCTTTATTTGAATTGATCAATCTAGCAACTCAAAGTAATAAGTTTATGGCGGAAAAGAATTGGGAAAATGGTTTTCAAGTTACAGCAGGATTATTTGCATCGACAGCAGTTGTACTCGATATTGCTGGTGGCGGAATGGAAGCCTTAAGTTTTGCTGACAAAGCTAATAAAATTCGATTATACGGTGGTATGTTTGCTGTAACTGGGGCAACTTTTAGCCTTTTAGCTGATTCTAATTCTTTTTGGAAAGAATTAAAAGGAGATAAAAACCCTTGGTTAATTGTATTACTATTTTTTAAAGTAATTGTTTCATTTTTTATGTTTGCTGCTGGTCTTGGTCTTTTTCTGCAATTAGCAGCATTTGAAAAAAATGTTATTGTCTCTTCTGCCAAAAAAATAGCATTTGGTCGTTTGCTATTGGCCATTTCTAGTATAAGAGTTGTAGCTTCTTTAAATATTATTGGTCTAGGGTTCGTAGTGATAGAAATCATCCTTAAAACATGGGTTTTACCTAATGACACACAAAAATGGTGTAGTAAGACAGCCTTTGGAATAAGTCAAATAAAATATAAGACTTTGAAAGAGGAAGAGGAAGAGTTTACAAAGTCTTTAGAGAGTATTTAAAAGTGAATAAAATGTTGGTAATTGAGGGTGTTATAAAGAATCTTAAAGTTGAAGATTCAAAAATATACCCGCTTAAAAATTTAGATAAGGACGCTTTAGGATCATCAGTGTTGGGGACATTGACTGCAAGTAGCTCATTGGCAACAAATGCCCCAATTATGTTGATGGCTGCACAAGGCATATCTGCGAAAACATTTACTGCTGAAATAAATGGTTATCCAATTATCGGGCAATTTACCACCGTAAAATTTAAGGAAGATACGCCTTTAGTAGCTGTAATCAGTATAGAAAAAGAAAAAGGAAGGTATTTAGTTTATTCAATATTAGACCCTCAGTCAGGTTTACTTTATATGATGTATGAAATGGGAAGGTCTATAAGTAGTAGTATAAAAGCAATTTTATTACAAAGTTTTTATTTATCCTTATCATTTTTAATTTTTATTATATTTTTTTCTATTATATCTAATTTCCTTTCAGAAACTAAAATTAGTTTAACAATTGAATTATTTATATATTATTTATTAGTTGCTTTTTCTTCGTCTTTTTTAGTTATTTTGGTCATTATGTTTTTATCACTATATAAAGCTTATAAAGTTGCAGGAACTATATCAGAACAAATTTTTAAAAAATTAAATTTTGAAAAAGTAAAGCAACAAGATTTTTATCATGATTTTGATGTTGAAGATGGTGTTCATTTAAGTGTAATGGAATATCGAAAAAGTTTAAAAGGAAAAGACCCTTATCCAGAGGATTATTTCGACAAAGTAAAAAATAATGAATTGATTATTAAAATTTGAAGGTCGTATAGAGCAGTTAGAAATATATAATGAAATGATGAGTACGTTAGGCACAGGTGGCGATAGCCAAATTCTCTCATCCGCTTTGCTCAGTGGTGCTTCTGCAAATCTTACCTTGTCCGCCCAGACTGTTTTTGTCGCTTCACACAGTCGACTTCATATTCAAGCTGTAGTTGCAAAAATCAACGGAAAAATTTGTTTAGCCAAATTTCATCGTGCTTTATTAGAGCAGGATGAATTTGTGGTTTGTGTTGCAAGGCATATAGAAGACAATGTTTACGAGGTTTATTCGATGTTGAGCCCGAAAACAGGACTGTTACATATGCAAGTAGGAATGGGAGCTTCAAAAACGACATATACTGCCTCCGCATTAAAAGGAGCAAAATTTATCTTTTTTTGTTCAGCAATTATGTCTATTTTTTTATTTATTTATGTTGGAGATTATAGTTTTAGTAGTATATTAATCTGGCTTGGTGTTTTGTTTGTTTTTTATTTCATTAATATATTTATTATGAAAAGAGTAATAAGATCTTTATTGCATTTATCAGAAAGGTCCGAGGAAATATTTGAAGCATATGGCTTTTTAAACCCCAAAGAGGTTTTTTTATTGCCAAGCAGACACATCAGTGAAGAATATAAAGTTTTATTAGATGGTGTATTTGATTATAGGAAAATCATTCAGGATGATCCATATCCAGCAAACTATATAGAAAAGCAAAAATGACCAAAATGTTAGTAATAGAAGGTGTTATAAAGAATCTTAAAGTTGAAGATTCAAGAATATACCCGCTTAAAAATTTAGATAAAGAAGCATTGGGTGCTTCGATGTTGGGGACATTGACTGCAAGTAGTTTATTGGCAGCAAATGCTCCCATCATGCTGATGGCTGCACAAGGCATATCTGCGAAAACATTTACTGCTGAAATAAATGGTTATCCAATTATCGGGCAATTTAGCACCGTAAAATTTAAGGAAGATACGCCTTTAGTAGCTGTAATCAGTATAGAAAAAGAAAAAGGAAGGTATTTAGTTTATTCAATATTAGACCCTCAGTCAGGTTTACTTTATATGATGTATGAAATGGGCCGCTCCGTAAGTAAAGGAAAATTAGCTATATTTAAACAAGCCTTTTATTTTTCATCAGGAAGTTTTTTATTTATTTTTTTAGCATTATTATTTTTTGGATTTTTTTTTGACAAGGAGCTTCTTTTTTCTCTTTTTGATGTTTTACATATCTTTGTAATCACTTATTTTTTATTCTTTATTTTATTGCTTATCTTTACTAATTTGGCTTTAAGTAAGCCCTATAAAATTGCAGGAGAGTTGTCCGAACAAATTTTTAAAAAATTAAATTTTGAAAAAGTAAAGCAACAAGATTTTTATCATGATTTTGATGTTGAAGATGGTGTCTATTTAAGTGTAATGGAGTATCGAAAAAGCTTAATAGGAAAAGACCCTTATCCAGTGGATTATTTTAAAAAGAAGAATGACCCAAATGTTGGTAATTGAAGGTTGTATTGATCGGTTCGATATTTATAAAAGATATTCTTTCGAAGGATTAATTGAATAATTTTAATTGTAAATTTAGGTGCTAATTAGATGAAACTTCATATTCTATATTTGTTGATTGCTTTGCTAGCTTCTGGATGTACAGAAGGTAGTCAGAACAATAAAACAGAAAATTTAACAAAAGATTATAAGGATATTACAACTTATACGTCTAAAGCTGATTTAGAAAGTGCAGCGAAAGAAAATGATCCAGAAGCAATATTTGTTTTAGGTTCAATGTATGCCACAGGAGAGGGAGCTGAAGTTAATCAAAAAAGGGCATTTGAACTATTTGAACAAGCTGCGAAATTAGGATCTTCTAATGCAATGTTACAATTAGGGTTAATTTATCGAAATGGTAATAACTATATAAAAAAGGATGATAGAAAGGCTTTAGAATGGTTTGAAGCTGGTGCGAAAAAAGGGAATCCCTCAGCTATACATAATGTTGGTTTAGCTTATTATAAGGGGGTTGGTGTTAAGGAAGACAGAAGTAAAGCATTTAAATATTTCATTCAGTCTGCCCAGCTTGGTCTTTTACAGTCTCAAACTATAGTTGCTTCACAGTTATATAGAGGAGATGGAGTAACTAAAAATTTAAGTGAATCTTTTAAATGGTCTATGAAAGCTGCAGAACAAGGAGATGTGGAGTCACAAAATGATATTGGAATATCATATGAGAAAGGCGAGGGAGTTGATCAAGACCCTACTCAAGCACTGATATGGTTTGAAAAAGCAGCTAAAAATGGAAACATAGAAGCCCAATATAATGCAGCATTGAAATACTATAGTGGTGGTGGCGTTATACAAAATTATGATAAATCTATTAAGTATGCAGAGATGGCTGCAAGCAATGGGAATAAACCAGCAGTAGAGTTATTGTTAAATATTTACTCTGATGAAAATAATCCAAAATATAATCCAGAGAAGGCAAACTATTGGAAACCTAAGCTTGAATGATTCATGGTTTTACAACAATAGTTTTTTATTTAAGTGTTTGATATTAATAAAAATAAATTAATTGGAGTTATGGTGGCTCGATTATATCAAATATGGCAATTAGGCTATTCGTACAGAACAGGTGGAAATGATGAATGTAAAAAATAAATATCTGTCATTTTCCCACCTAAACCACTTGTCTCAAGTCGCGAGCTGTTTCCTGTAACAACGGCAAAATATGCGTAATTAAATAATCTTGAGTCGTACGGATCGTTGGAGACACAATATTTAAAGCTGCAACGACATCAGCATTAGCATCATAGATCGGTACGGCAACAGCATGCACGCCTAACTCATGTTCTTCACACGAGTAGCACCAATCTTGCGCTTTAATCTCATGCAACAAAGCTAAAAATGCTTCACTGTCTGTATGGGTATATTTCGTCAAACGTTTTAAAGGATATTTTTCTAACCACTCTTTCTGCTCATCTATATTTAGATGTGCCAATAAAATTTTGCCTGCGGATGTGGCATGAGCAGGGAGTCTGTTTCCCAAATGCAAACCATACGGATTAACACGATCAGTTTGTTGATGCGCTGCGCTGCGTGCAATGGTAATGGCTTCATAACCATCCAGCACCATCACTGAATAAATCAGTGATGTTTGATTGGTGAGTAAGTTTAATAAAGGCTGACAAATTTTAGGGAGTGGAGAGCCATCCAGATACGCACCTGAGAACTTTAAAATTTTAGGGGTTAAATAATAATAATGACCATCAAAGTCCAAATACCCCAAGTATTCCAAAGTCAATAAATGACGACGTGCCGCAGCACGGGTCATGCCTGTTTTCTCTGCGGCTGTACTCATATTTAAACGATGACGTTCAGGACCGAAGCAATCTAAAATCGCCAAGCCTTTGGCAATACCTGCGATAAAGTCTTCATGTCGAATCACTTTCTTGTTTTCACGATGATGAATCAAGCGACGATTTTTATTTTGATCATTTTCCATAATTTAGACCATTCCTACAAAATCCTTTGATGAATAATTATTCTAATCGAAACACGACTAATTTAGTTGGATAATGTTCGATGATCGAACATTAAAAATAATAATCGAACAAAATAGCTTTTAGAAGATAGAAGTCTGGTCAGAATTTATCAAGAATAAAGAGAAGAAATCCGAACAAAACACTCAACTTCGTTTCATCGGTTTTCAGGATGAAAAATTGAGTGCTACACAGTACAGGAAGTAGTCAGATGATTGATAAGCGTGGCTCATTGACAGAGGTTTTGTCACAAATCAAAGATGGTTCAACCATTATGATTGGCGGCTTTGGAACCGCAGGGCAACCCGCAGAACTGATTGATGGATTGATCGAGCTGGGCGTCAAAGACTTGGTCATTGTCAACAACAATGCAGGCAATGGCGATTACGGTCTGGCCAAACTCCTCAAATCCGGGGCTGTACGTAAGATCATCTGTTCATTCCCTCGCCAGTCCGATTCATGGGTATTTGATGAACTCTATCATGCAGGCAAGATTGAATTGGAATTGGTTCCTCAAGGAAATTTGGCATGCCGCATTCAAGCAGCAGGCATGGGTTTAGGAGCAGTCTTCACCCCAACAGGGTTTGGTACATTGCTTGCCGAAGGAAAAGAAACCCGACATATCGATGGCAAAGACTATGTGCTTGAGTATCCGATCAAAGCTGATTTTGCCTTGATCAAAGCCCATCAGGGCGATCGCTGGGGCAATCTGGTATACCGCAAATCTGCACGAAACTTTGGTCCGATTATGGCGATGGCGGCAGATGTCACCATTGCACAGGTTTCTGAAATCGCAGAACTCGGTCAGCTTGACCCTGAACATATCATTACACCCGGGATTTTTGTACAGCATGTGGTTGCTGTCAATGCGCAACAGGGAGAAGCAGCATGAGCTATCAAAAACTAAGCCGTGACCAAATTGCACAACGTGTTGCACAAGACATTCCCGATGGTGCTTATGTGAACTTGGGTATTGGTTTACCGACCAAAATCTCGAAATATCTCCCTGCAGACAAAGATGTATTCCTACATTCTGAAAATGGTTTGTTGGCGTTTGGCCCACCACCTGCCCAAGGCGAAGAAGATCCTGAACTGATCAATGCCGGCAAGGAATTCGTCACCATGCTCACAGGCGGAAGCTTTTTCCATCATGGTGATTCTTTTGCCATGATGCGTGGTGGACACTTGGATATTGCGGTATTGGGTGCCTTCCAAATTGCTGAAAATGGTGATCTTGCCAACTGGCACACAGGCGCACCTGATGCAATCCCTGCGGTGGGTGGCGCGATGGATTTGGCAGTCGGCGCCAAGAAAGTCTTTATCACCACTGACCATGTCACCAAACAAGGCGAACCCAAAATCGTGGCTGAGCTGACCTATCCTGTGACTGGCAAAAAATGTGTCGACCGGATCTATACCGATCTGTGTGTGATTGATGTTACTCCAGACGGTTTAAAAGTGATTGAAAAAGTAGCGGGTCTCAGCTTTGAAGAATTGCAGTCGATGACGGGTGCTGAATTGGTTGATGCAACACAGGGATAATAAATTTCTCCTAACTTCCCTTTAAAAGGATGAGAAGCACAGCTTCTTAAGAGAGATTATTTAAGGAAACACACATGAAAAATGCTTATATCATTGATGCTATTCGAACTCCATTTGGTCGTTATGCCGGTGGACTTGCAGCTGTAAGAGCGGATGATTTAGGTGCAGTGCCGATTCAAGCCTTGATGCAACGCAACCCGACTGTGGACTGGCAACAAATCGACGATGTGATTTATGGCTGTGCCAATCAGGCAGGTGAAGACAACCGAAATGTGGGGCGCATGTCGGCATTATTGGCAGGGTTGCCCGTTGAAGTGCCTGCAACCACCGTCAATCGTTTATGTGGTTCTTCACTGGATGCGATTGCGATGGCAGCACGGGCGATTAAAGCGGACGAAGCCGATCTGATCATTGCAGGTGGTGTGGAAAGCATGAGTCGAGCACCCTATGTGATGGGAAAATCAGAGAGTGCTTTTGGGCGTAGCCAAAAGATTGAAGACACCACCATGGGTTGGCGCTTTATCAATCCAAAACTAAAAGACATGTATGGTGTAGAAACCATGCCACAAACGGCTGAAAATGTGGCTGAGCAATTCAACATCAACCGTGCTGATCAAGATCAGTTTGCATTGAACAGTCAGCAACGTACGGCAGCCGCACAGGCACAGGGCTTTTTTAAACAGGAAATTGTTGCTGTGACGATCCCTCAGCGTAAGGGGGATGCATTGGTGGTGGAGCAAGATGAGCATCCACGAGCGTCAACCACATTGCAAGCCTTACAAAAATTAAAAGGTGTGGTGAAAGCAGAAGGTACGGTGACTGCGGGCAATGCTTCAGGAATCAATGATGGTGCGGCTGCATTACTGATCGCATCAGATCAAGCTGTTGCAGAATACCAATTAAAACCCCGTGCCAAAATCATTGCATCGACGACGGTGGGCATAGAACCTCGCATCATGGGTTTTGCACCTGCACCTGCGATCAAGAAATTACTAAAACAGGCAAATCTGAGTTTAGTGCAGATGGATGTGATTGAGCTGAATGAAGCCTTTGCGGCACAGGCTTTGGCGGTGATGCGTGATTTGGGCTTGGCCGATGATGATGCACGGGTCAATCCGAATGGTGGTGCCATTGCATTAGGCCATCCATTGGGGGCGTCAGGTGCCCGCTTGGTGACCACAGCGCTCAACCAACTTGAACGGATCCAAGGGCAATATGCCTTGTGTTCAATGTGCATCGGTGTGGGTCAAGGCATCGCCATGATTATTCAACGTGTCGAGTGAGGTCTGTGATGAGCCAGTTATACGCCAGCTTATTTTATCAACCTGATGTCACTGCGATCTTTAGTGATCAAGCTTTATTGGGTTATATGATTCAAGTCGAAGTCGCTTTGGCAAAAGCGCAGGCACAGGTCAATGTGATTCCAGAATCTGCAGCAACCGTAATTGAAAGCGTTGGGCAAGAAGCTTTAATGCACATCGATATTGATGCATTGGCTGTTGCAGCTGGTTTGGCTGGAAATGTTGCGATTCCTTTTGTGAAGCAATTTACAGCCTTAGTTAAACAGCAAGATGAAGATGCTGCTCGTTATGTGCATTGGGGAGCAACCAGTCAAGACATTATTGATACCGCAACCATTTTGCAGTGTCGTGATGCATTGCTGTTGATTGAGCAACAATTACAACAGACTTTTCAGATCTGTTTAAAACAGGCACAACAATACCGTGACCAAGTCATGATTGGGCGTACATGGTTACAGCAGGCTTTACCGATCACGCTTGGACATAAGTTTGCACGTTGGGCGGCTGCTTTGCAACGTGATCTTGAACGTCTGAAGCGTATGCAACAACGAGTTTTAACCGCCCAACTGGGAGGTGCTGTAGGTTCGTTGGCTTCTTTACAGGATCAAGGTTCCGCTGTGGTTGCAGCTTATGCAAACACACTCAATTTAACTGCACCCACATGTACATGGCATGGTGAGCGAGATCGCATGGTTGAGATCGCCAGCGCTTTAGCTTTGATTGTTGGCAATGTCGGCAAAATGGCAAAAGATTGGTCATTGCTGATGCAGACTGAAATCGCCGAAGTCTTTGAACCAACTGCAAAAGGTCGCGGTGGTTCATCCACGATGCCCCATAAACGTAATCCTGTTGCGGCAGCTTCAATCCTTGCCGCAGCCAATCGTGTACCTGCTTTGATGGCAAGCGTTTACCAAAGTATGGTGCAAGAGCATGAACGTGCTTTAGGGGCTTGGCATGCTGAATGGTTGGCAATTCCTGAAATTTTTCAGTTATGCGCAGGTGCTTTAGAACGGACACATGATGTATTGGCACATATGCAAGTAAATGCAGTCGCCATGCAGCGTAATCTTGAGTGTACTCAAGGTTTAATCATGGCAGAAGCAGTCATGATGGCTCTTGCAGTAAAAATTGGACGTTTAAATGCACATCATTTGGTTGAGCAAGCATGTCAACAAGCCGTGGCTGAACAGAAACATTTAAAAACAGTGTTATCCGAGATAGCTCAAGTCAATGCCTACTTCGATGCGCAGGCATTGGATGGATTGTTTAACCCGACATCTTATTTGGGCAATATTCAGGCTCAAATTGATGCAGTACTGCAAGCCGCACAAGAGGAATAAAGATCATGATGATCAATAACCGTCAAGGACACCGACTTGCAGTGCAAGTACAAGGTTTAAAAAATGCCCCAGTACTGATGTTCTCCAACTCTTTGGGTACAGATCATGGAATGTGGCAAGCACAGGTTGCTGTATTGGCAACGCATTATCAAATTGTTACTTATGACACACGTGGTCATGGTGAGAGTGAGGTGATTGCCCACACGACTTTGCAAAACCTAGCCGAAGATGCAGTGGATATTCTGGATGCTTTAAACATAAGTAAAGCACATTTCTGTGGTATTTCGATGGGTGGCATTACTGCGCTTGCTTTGGCGATCAACCATGCTGAACGTTTTCACAGTATTACCGTAGCAAACTCAGCCGCAAAAATTGGTACAGCTGAAGCTTGGAACAGTCGGGCGGTTGGTGTTGAGCAACATGGTTTGGCTGAAATCGTGAAAACAACACATACCCGTTGGTTTAGTGAACACTTTGATTATGCCCATGATGTATTGGCACAAAAAACCATCCAAAGTTTAGCAATGACACCCTCACAAGGTTATGCCAATGCGTGTAGAGCTTTAGCAGATGCAGATGTTCGGGATCAGTTAAATCAAATCCAAATACCGACATTGATTATTGCGGGGCAGTATGACCCTGTGACCACAGTTAAAGATGCAGAATTTATGCATCAAATCATTCAAAACAGTCAGCTTGAAATCTTGGCAGCTTCCCATTTATCCAATATTGAACAGCCTCAAGTGTTCAATCAGGCACTGTCTAAGTTTATTCAAAGTATATAACCGCAAGGGTTTGAAAGGAATTCGCCTACAAGGAGGCAACTATGGCACAGGAATTTGCTGCCCCAAACAAGAGTATGGATGCGCAGGCGCTGATCAATGACGCACCTGTCAGTAAATATCAATGGATGATTGCAATCATTTGTTTTCTCATCGTATTTGTCGATGGCATTGATACTGCTGCAATGGGCTTTATTGCACCTGCTTTGGCTCAGGATTGGGGCATTGATCGTTCCCAACTCGGACCCGTGATGAGTGCGGCGCTCGGTGGAATGATTATCGGCGCATTGGTTTCAGGTCCTACAGCAGATCGTTTTGGTCGTAAAATTGTCTTGACTATTTCGATGCTGATTTTTGGTGGTTTTACACTGGCATCTGCTTATGCTCAAGACTTAAACAGTCTCGTGGTATTGCGCTTTTTAACGGGGATTGGTTTAGGTGCGGCAATGCCAAATGCCACCACTTTGTTCTCAGAATATTGCCCACAACGCATTCGCTCATTACTGGTGACCTGCATGTTCTGTGGTTATAACTTGGGGATGGCGATTGGCGGATTTATCAGTAGCTGGCTAATCCCAACCTTTGGGTGGCACAGTCTATTTTTATTGGGTGGGATTTCACCATTAATTCTCATGGTGTTGGTGATTTTCTTCTTACCAGAATCTTATCGTTTCTTGATTATCAAAGGACAGTCGATAGAGAAAGTTCGCAAAATCCTCAACCACATTGCACCTGAGCAAGTAAAAACTGCACAAACTTTTCATATTCCAGAAGAGCAATCTGCAGTTGCGGAAAAGAAAAATGTGTTTGGCATGCTGTTTTCTAAACAATATGCCAAAGGCACCATTTTATTATGGTCCACCTATTTTATGGGCTTGGTGGTGATTTATCTGTTAACCAGTTGGTTACCGACTTTGATGCGAGAAACGGGCGCGACCATGGAGCGTGCAGCATTCATCGGCGGTTTATTCCAGTTTGGTGGGGTGATGAGTGCTTTATTTATTGGTTGGGCGATGGATCGTTTTAATCCGAATCGGATTATTTCTGCTTTCTATTTTGTTGCAGGTTTATTTGCAGTCGCAGTGGGGCAAAGCCTAAGCAATCCAACCTTACTGGCACTGTTGGTGTTATGTGCAGGGATTGCCATCAATGGTGCGCAATCTTCAATGCCTGCTTTAAGTGCCCGTTTCTATCCAACCCAATGTCGTGCAACAGGTGTGGCTTGGATGACAGGTATCGGGCGATTCGGCGCTGTATTCGGTGCATGGATCGGTGCAGTTTTATTGGGCAATGACTGGTCATTTACCGCCATTCTCAGTTTGCTGATGATTCCTGCAACCTCAGCCGCTGTAGCTATTTTTGTTAAATCTTTGGTTGCTCATACCGATGCAACCTAATGCTCATTTTTCTAGATGAGGAATAACGTCAATGAATGATGATCAACGCTATCAACAAGGACTGAAAGTCCGTACCGAAGTACTTGGCGAACAACATGTCGGCCGCTCTTTAGCGAACCTGAATGATTTTAACCAAGACTTCCAGAACTTTATCAGTCGATTTGCATGGGGCGAAGTATGGTCTCGTGAAGGTCTGCCTCGTCATACGCGTAGTTTAGTGACCATTGCCATTTTATTGGCATTGGGGCGAGAGGATGAACTCAGAATGCATTTACGTGCTTGTTTTAACAATGGTGTGACCAAGGATGAGCTCAAAGAACTGATTTTGCATAGTTCATTATATGCAGGTTTGCCAGCAGCCAATGCGGCAATGCATATGGCAGAAGAGGTTTTTAAAGAGTTGGGTATTGAAGTGCAACCCATTGCGACACAGTCACAGGATTAAGGAGACCAGCATGTTTAATCACACATTGGGTGCATATCCACAGCGTAATACCGATGATCATCCGCCAGCATATACACCCGGCTATAAAACCAGTGTATTACGCTCGCCAAAAAATGCATTGATTTCGATCAATGAAACCTTGACTGAAGTGACCTCACCGCATTTTTCACCCAATCTTTTTGGTGCGAAAGACAATGATTTGATTTTGAACTATGCCAAAGAGGGTTTACCTGTGGGTGAACGTATTATTGTGCATGGTTATGTGCGTGATCAGTTTGGTCGTCCAGTCAAAAATGCACTGCTAGAAGTTTGGCAAGCCAATGCCTCAGGTCGTTATCGTCATCCAAACGATAAATTTATTGGTGCGATGGATCCGAACTTTGGTGGCTGTGGTCGTACCTTAACCGATGAAAATGGATTCTTCATTTTCCGTACCATTAAACCGGGCCCATATCCGTGGCGTAATCGGATCAATGAATGGCGTCCTGCACATATCCATTTTTCATTGATTGCAGATGGTTGGGCGCAGCGCTTAATTTCGCAGTTCTATTTTGAAGGCGATACCTTGATTGATAGCTGCCCAATTTTAAAAACAATTCCTTCTGAAGACCAGCGTCGTGCCTTGATTGCACTGGAAGATAAAAACAATTTTATTGAAGCGGATAGCCGTTGTTACCGCTTTGATATTCATCTTCGTGGTCGTCGTGCGACTTATTTTGAAAATGATTTGACTTAAGGGTGAATACGATGAATGCATGGAATTTTCAAGAACTGAAAGAGACCCCATCACAAACAGGGGGACCTTATGTTCACATCGGTTTATTGCCTCAACAAGCCAATATTGAAGTATTCGAACATAACTTTAACCACCAATTGACCAATGACAAAACTCAAGGGCAACGTATCCGTCTGGAAGGTCAAGTTTTTGACGGACTGGGGCTGCCATTAAGAGATGTCCTGCTGGAAATCTGGCAAGCAGATCACAATGGTGTTTATCCAAGTCAGGCAGATACCCAAGGCAAAACGGTAGATCCACATTTTCAAGGTTGGGGTCGTACAGGGGCCAATTTTGAAACCGGTTTTTGGCATTTTGAAACCGTAAAACCTGGTGCTGTGGCAGGACGTAAAGGTTCAATTCAAGCCCCTCATATTGCCGTAGTGGTGTTTGCACGTGGCATCAACATTGGACTACATACGCGTATTTATTTTGAAGATGAAGTAGATGCCAATGCCAATGACCCAGTTTTAAACAGCATTGAATGGGCAACTCGTCGTCAAACGTTGATTGCCAAACGTATGGAAGTTAATGGCGAAATCGTCTACCGCTTTGATATTCGTATTCAAGGCGAAGACGAAACCGTGTTTTTTGATATCTAAGTATTTTGTCAAATCGTGCTTTGATCATCATGGAGATTGATCAATTTATGATTTTCCTCCACGTAAAAAGGGAGGATGAACGCGATTTAAGTACATTGGTTTAAAGCATAGGACATTAAAACAGTATCTATATACGGAGTACAGATTATTGAACCTGAGTTCGATAAAAACTCTTGATGAAATTTAATACTCGGAAACGTCATCCGCAACTGTTTGAGGCAGGACTACTCCTACAAGGTATTGTTTCTGCGATTGATTAAATATGTTTCTGGTGATTGACGAGTTTTGCGGTGAGCAGCGATACCGCTGCGCAAGATGGTTGCTCTTGCGGAGCTTCGCTCCTCATACCAAAACAAAAGTATGGCGAGCCGCAGGCTGATCCTGAAATTGGGTGAAAACTCAGAAAGACTTAATGTTTTTCAATAAGTTAAAGATGTGGTTGCATCGAACTCACGTTATTTATTACAGATCATCTATTAAGGAAGATGGAAAATGAAATTACAAAAAATTGCAGCAGTGATGCTGGCATTGAGCCCGATTTTTACATTGCAAATGACACAAGCACAAACAGTTCCAACTCGCACTGTTGAATTGTCAGAACTGGCAAAACTTCCAGTGAAAACGATTGTACCGATTACTGCCAAAACTCAAGAACAAGCATTGGCACAAGCCAAAGTGATTGCAAGCAATCCCGATGCTGATTTGGCGGAATTCCGCATTGACCTGCTCGAATTTGCCAATGACAGCAAACAAGTGATTGCTTTGGGGCACCAGCTTAAAAAGATTTTGGGTACAAAACCAATGATTGCCACGATTCGCACACACAATGAAGGTGGGCAGTTGACCATCACTGATGCGGATTATGCAAAAACTTATCAAGCATATTTAAAGCAGCCATTTATGGACATGCTGGATGTGGAAATGTTCCGAGATCCACAAGTGGTCAAAAATACCGTAGAACTGGCACATGCCAAAAAAGTATTGATTGTGATGTCGAATCACGATTTTAAAAAGACACCCAATGAAGATGAGATCATTCAACGGTTGCTTAAACAGGATGAACTGGGTGCGGATATTTTAAAAATCGCAGTGATGCCACAAAACAAACAAGATGTGTTCACCTTAATGAATGCCACGTTAAAAGTCAGTCAACAATCCAAAAAGCCATTATTGACCATGTCGATGGGCAAATTAGGCACTATTTCTCGAATTGCTACAGCAAATATGGGGGGAAGCTTTAGTTTCGGCATGATTGGTGAAGCTTCAGCACCCGGTCAAATAGATGTAACCCAACTAAAACAGTTATTAAAAACTGTTCAACCTACACCATAATTTAAAAAGGATTTTTAAGACATGAAATTGATTTCTTTACGTTTAAGTGCGTTGGCTATTGGTCTTGCGGTTTCTGGTTTAAGCATGGCAGAAAGCTATGTGGTAGACCGTTATCAGGATGACAGTGAAAAAGGTTCACTGCGTTGGGCAATTGAACAGGCAAATGCCAAACCGACTGAAGCCAGTGAAATATTAATTCAGGCAATTGGTACAGCACCTTATACCATCAAGGTGAATGCTCCATTACCCGAGATTAAAGCACCTGTAAAAATTACGGGAACCCAATGGGCAAAGACAGGTGAATTTATTGCAATTGATGGTTCCAATTATATCAAAGGAACTGGTGTTGAAGCTTGTCCGGGAGCTGTAGAAGGGCAGTTCGGTACCAATGTGCGTACCACAACTTTACCGGGGCTTGTTTTGCGCGATATTAATGGAGTAACGATTCAAGGTGTAGAAATTCGCCGTTTCTGTATTGGTATTTTAATGAATCGTGCCAGTAATAACCTGATTCAAAATAACCGCATTATGCATAATTATGGTGGTGCAGGTGTGATGTTGACAGGAGATGATGGCAAGGGCAATCCAACCGCAACCACCACCAACAACAATAAAGTGCTGAATAATTATTTCCAAGACAATGGCGATGGGCTTGAATTAACCCGTGGTGCCGCATTTAACTTGGTCGCAAATAATCACTTTATTTCAACCTCTGCAAATCCAGAGCCTTCACAAGGTATTGAGATTTTATGGGGCAATGACAATGCCGTGGTGGGCAATAAGTTTGAAAATTATTCAGATGGTTTACAGATCAATTGGGGTAAACGAAATTATATTGCCTATAACGAACTGACCAATAACTCGAATGGTTTTAATTTAACAGGCGATGGCAATATTTTTGACAGCAATAAAGTCCATGGTAATCGTGTCGGTATTGCGATTCGTTCTGAAAAAGATGGCAATGCGCACATTACTTTAACGAAGAACCAAATTTGGAATAATGGTCAAGACATCAAGCGTTGTGAAGCGGGCGGTAGTTGCGTACCGAATCAACGTGTAGGTGCAATTATCTTTGATGTTCCCGGATTAGAACATGCACATTTCGTAGGTTCACGTGGTCATGGGGTGAAAATTGATCCTGCAAACTTACAGAAAACTTGCCAACAACCGAATCAGCAAGGCTGTAATGCACAACCGAATCAAGGCATTCAGGCACCTAAATTAAGCTATGCAAAAGGTCAAGTTTCGGTCGAAGTCAAAGGTCAACCCAATCAACGTTATCAGATTGAGTTCTTTGGAAACACTTCAGCCAGTTCAAATGAAGCAGAATTTTATTTAGGTTCGGCTATTGCTGCAACCAATGAACAGGGGCTAGCCAAGATTCTATGGAAACCGACCAATAAAGTCGCATCTATTACCGCAAATATTACAGACCGTTTGGGTGCAACGTCTGAACTCAGTTCAGCTGTGAAATTAAAATAATAAGGGGCTGGAAATGAATTCAAAAAGATTTTTACTCAAACTGAGTTGCTTAACTGTTGCGCTTTGTAGTGTACAACACAGCTTTGCAGATCAACCGTGGTCACAGGATCGTCAGTGGTTGTTCGGCGATTGGAATGGTCAACGCCAACAACTGGAAAAGCAAGGCTATAAATTTACTGCGTCTATCATGAGTCAAGCAGCCACCAATTTAGATGGCGGTTATAACGATAGCAATACTTTTAAAAATGCAGCTCAACTGGCTTTAGGTGCAAATTTTGATTTAGATAAAATTACGGGTTGGGACAATACCACTGCAAATATTTTAATCACCAAACGTGATGGCAATGCTTTGACTTTGGAGCGTATAAAAGATCCACGTTCGAGCGCTTTGGGAAATTCACAAGAAATTTATGGTCGAGGCAAAATTTGGCGCCTGACTCAAGCGTGGATCAAAAAGGGATTTGCTGACAATACAGTTCAATTCAAGATTGGACGTATGGGCATGTCTGACGACTTTAATGGTTCACAATGTGAATTCCAGAATTTATTACTGTGTGGTGGACAGCTTGGAAAATCCATTGGTTCAATCTGGTACAACTTACCTGTGGGCTTGTGGGGAACCAATGTTAAATATCAATTTGCTCCAGCGTGGACACTGGGTGTCGGTGTCTATGAAGTGAATCCAGACAATATTAAAACCGCCAAAAACAGCGATGGTTTTAATCTGGATATGAATAACGTTAAGGGTGCAACCATTCCAGTCGAACTGGCCTGGCGACCAAAACTGGCAGTATTTGATGGTTTGGCCGGTGAATATAAAGTCGGTGCTTTGTATTCGACTGCTGAAGCCAATGATATTGCGACCACGGGTAAAGTACATGAGGGTAAACATAGTTTTTGGTTAAATGCACAACAACAACTAAGCCAAAAAGATAATGATCCTAAACGTGGTCTATATGCCAGCTTGAATGTCGTAGTGAATGACAAAGCGACAACAGCAGTCCAAAGCACACAACAGTTGGCGCTTTGGTATAAAGGACCATTTGATGGTCGTCCAAATGATTCTATTGGTTTTGGTATTGCCAATTATGTGGTCAATGATCGTTATAAAGATCGTCAAATTGCGCTGAATAATAGTCGAGGTTATGACGAATACGATGTATTTGCAGCAGACTATGTTCCTGTTCAACGAGATGAGTTAAATGTCGAGCTGAACTATACCTACCAATGGTCACCAGCGGTCATGCTCAGACCCAACCTACAATATATTCATCAACCCGCAGGTGTTAAAGAAGTGGATGATGCATGGGTTGCAGGTTTAAGCATGCGTGTAAATTTCTAATCTAGGAGTATGATGTATGTCTGAATCTTCGAACTCACATACCATACTGAAAATATGGTGTTTTATTTTGGCATTGGCTTTACTCCTCACAGGGCTGTTTTTTACAGTGGGTGGAGTGAAGTTGGTGACATTGGGGGGATCATGGTATTTCGTGATCTCAGGTGTATTGACCTTAGTTTCAGCTGTTTTGATTTTTAAGAAAAAAGCCTTGGGTGTTGCGGTTTTCAGTCTGGTATTTATCGGCACACTGATTTGGGCTTTGTTTGATGCAGGTTGGGAGTTTTGGCCTTTATTCTCACGATTGATGTTCCCAGCAGGTTTGTTTGCAGCATTGATGTTTAGTTTACCTGCAATTCGCCGTTATCAAGCTCAACCCAGTATGGGCTTACCTGCTTATGGCTTGGGTGTTATAACTGTTGTCGGTATGCTGATTGGACTTTATCAAATGTTCCAACCTCATCCCACCGTTGCGGCAACAGGTCAGGCATTGCCATTGGTTCCTGTAAAAACAGATATGAAACAAACCAACTGGCAACATTATGGGCAGGATGCAGGTGGAAGCCGTTTCGCTGCATTGGATCAAATCACTCGAGACAATGTACATCAGTTAAAAGAAGTATGGCGCTTCCGTACAGGTGATTTTACAACAGGCACAGGCAATGGTGCTGAAGATCAAATGACTCCATTGCAGGTCGGAAATAAGATCTATTTATGTACACCGCACAATAACATTTTTGCCTTAGAAGCAGATTCAGGAAAACAACTTTGGAAAGCTGAAGTGAACTCTAAATCTGATGCATGGGAGCGTTGCCGTGGTGTGGCTTATTTTGATTCAACCCAAGTATTGGTTCAGCCAACTTTGGCAGGTGCTACGCCAGTGCAAGCTGTAGCAAATAATACCTCTTGTCTACGTCGTGTTTATACCAATACACCTGATGGGCGTTTAATTGCAGTCAATGCGGATACAGGGGAACGTTGTAAAGATTTTGGCGTGGATGGAACCGTAGACTTACTCAAAGGTTTGGGAGAAGGAACCACTGCACCACGATTCGAAGTGACTTCAGCACCCACCATCGCTGGTACTGTGATTGTTGTAGGGAGCCGTATTGCTGATAACTTTGCAGCAGATATGCCGGGTGGTGTGATTCGAGCTTATGACGTGATTACAGGACAGTTACGATGGGCCTTTGATCCACGTAATCCAGAGCCGAATTATGTATTAAAAGAAGGTGAAACTTATAAACGCAGTTCTGCAAACTCATGGGCAGCAATGTCATATGATCCACAAATGAATACGGTATTTTTGCCGATGGGCAGCTCATCAGTCGATGTTTGGGGAGGTAACCGTCAACCTTTGGACCATAAATATAATTCATCTGTCTTGGCTTTGGATGCGACCACAGGTAAAGAAAAGTGGGTCTATCAAACCGTGCATAATGATTTATGGGACTTTGATTTACCGATGCAACCTAGTTTGGTTGATTTCCCAATGAAAGATGGTTCGAATAAGCCAGCCGTGGTGATTGGAACTAAATCGGGGCAGTTCTTTGTCTTAGATCGTTTAACAGGAAAGCCTTTAACCAAAGTAATTGAGCAACCTGTCAAGCCAGCAGATATTCAAGGTGAGCAATATAGCCCAACCCAACCTCGCTCAGTTGAGATGCCACAAATTGGCAATCAAACCTTAACAGAATCAGATATGTGGGGTGCTACACCATTTGATCAATTGATGTGTCGTATCAACTTTAAATCAATGCGCTACGAGGGATTATTTACTGCACCTGGTAAAGATGTGTCATTGAGTTTCCCTGGTTCGCTTGGTGGTATGAACTGGGGAAGTATTGCTTTTGATCCAAGTCATCAATATATGTTTGTCAATGATATGCGTTTAGGCTTATGGATTAAACTGATTGAGCAGACACCAGAAGATCTTGCCCGTGAAGCAAATGGTGGTGAAAAAGTCAATACAGGTATGGGGGCTGTACCAATGAAAGGTACGCCATATAAAGTTGATAAAAACCGTTTCTGGTCGAAGTTGAATATTCCTTGTCAGAAGCCGCCTTATGGAACAATGACTGCAATCGACATGAAAACCCGTCAAATTGCATGGCAAGTTCCAATGGGAACAGTTGAAGATACAGGACCTCTTGGGATCAAAATGGGACTTAAAGCGCCAATAGGTATGCCAACTATTGGTGGACCGATGGCGACTCAAGGAGGATTAGTCTTTTTTGCTGCAACACAAGACTATTATCTAAGAGCATTGGATTCTTCAACAGGTAAAGAGTTGTGGAAATCACGCTTACCTGTAGGTAGTCAGGCTACACCGATCAGTTATGTTTCACCTAAAAATGGCAAACAATATGTCATGATCACTGCGGGTGGAGCACGTCAATCACCTGATCATGGTGATTACGTGATTGCTTATAGTTTGAAGTAGATTTTATCTAAATTTTGTTAAAAGTAAAAACTGCAATCGTTAACGATTGCAGTTTTTTGTTGTAATTGAAAACAAAATGGTGAAATAGAATATTTTGTTTTACCTACCATTCAATCTGATTTATAAATCCACAAAATGAATATGTTGATGAATATTTATCGGATAAAGCTAATTTCAAGGAATTTATACTTTTGAAATGAGTCAAGAATGGTTAAAGAAAGCATTCTATAACTTTTATCGTTGAGGGCATGAATTTCTTAATTGAATAGATACAAATGTCGTCAAATGCAAATTTAAAATGTTTTAAAAGGGAATTTTAAATATTTGATTAGAACTGCATTTAGAAAAAATACCATTGTTTTTTTAGTTTTTATTTTCTTCTAGATATGACCTTGCCCACATCATTTGTCATAGAAAATTTTAAATTTTTACTAAAGTGATGAGATCTATAGAATGAAAAAATTAATGATATCAATGTTGTGTGTATTAATTTTAGGCTTAGTGCATTCTCATACTTTTGCCGCAGATGGAACTATTATGGTGAATGGCACTATTACAAACAGCACTTGTATTGTAGAGGTAAGTGGGGTTGGAGTTTCTGGTTTAAAAAATATTGTGGTGACTTTAACCCCTGTATTAAAATCAAACTTTCAATACTCAAACTCATATACTGGACCAGCGGTGTTTAGTTTGCATCTTAAAAATAATGCTGGTACAGCAGGTTGTGATGCTGTAACAAATAAAGCTTTAAAAGGTCTTGTTTTGGAAACGGCTTCTGCTACAGATTATGACCCAATGAATAAAGCATTATTGGTTAATAAAGCAGTAGGAGTTTCATTAACGAAACCTATATTTATTTATATTAGGACGCCATTGGCGTTGCTGCTGTAGATTATTCACAAGCTTGGGGAACACAAGCTAAAAGTAAGATTACAGGTATTGTGGCTGATGGTACAGGTATTCCTACAATGACTTATTCAGCTTATTAGTATAGCAAATCAGGTTCAGTAGATGCGCAAAATGTGACTGCAGTTGTAAATTATACATTGCAATACAACTAACTATTATTTTTAGTGGGTTAAGATTAAGTGTTTAGATAGTCTAATTTTTTTGTAGGTATATGATTTGATTTGTCAATTTGGAAGTTAAGGTGGGCTATAATTTTCTCCTAAAATTTGTAGTTGTGAGTATTTGTTAAATTCAATTGCTTTTGGTTGATTTAAGCGCAAAAAATTACTTAGAAAGATGATGTAAACGGCATTTTCTAAATTTAGATTTTAAAGTTCTTATTTCAGTGAGATTTAAAAGGCATGTAAATTGGCATGATTTCCTTATAAGTGGTAAATATTTCCCTCCTTTAGTACTTTCAGCGCTTCTTGACGGTACTTAATCAAAGTAAAAAAGCTATTCAAATGTTAAATTATTTGGAACACAACTGGTTTTTAAAATCTTGAGCCATCAGATAAATTTTGGGTAAAGCTTTATTTAAAAGTACTATTTTTAAATATGGCATTAAATTTAATCATGAAAGTAAATTTTTACTAAATAAATCAAGTGAAATAATAATTTAAAAAGGCTTTATTTTTTTAGCTTAATAAAATCGATTATTAATTAAAATTTTACCAAATGTTAAATTTATTTAGTTTTAATTAAATTAAAATTAAATTCATTAGTTTTTTTTAAATGTTTTTTGGCAATAGGAAAAATTTCAATAAAAATAACAAATATAAAAATAAGACATTTTATTTTTAATATTTATTTTTTTAACTGTATGATTTTATTTATGTAGTAATAAATGTAATAAGTTAGCATGACTAAAAATCAATAATAATTAAGTGTGATATATATAACACTATGGTGGGTATGATGTATTATTTCGCACGATGTAAGGTTTCGTATCTATGATTTAAACTATTGTTATTTTTTTAATAAGAATGTAGTTTCATTTTAGATAGTAACTAGATTCACACACATAGAATTATTTATTTAAGTGAACCTTGCTATGAATAAACATAGGTGATCAAAAAATAATTCAGTACTATTTTTATTAAAACATATGAGGTTTATTGAATGAAAAGTTTAACTTTGTCAGCAGTAGGTACATTGGTTTTGGGACTGGCTTGTACTCAAACTTTTGCAGTTGACGGAACCATTACCGTGAATGGTGTGGTCACTGACAGTACTTGTACAGTTGCAGGTGGTGGCGCAGGCGGTGCGGGTAACAAAGATATTATCGTGACTCTAGATACAGTACCTTCTTCTACTTTTAATACAGCAAATCAGTCTGCAAGCCCAAAAAGCTTTGAGTTAGAACTTAAAAATGCTGCAGGTGGCAGTTGTGGTGCTGCAACAAACAATGCATTGAAAGGCGTGTTTTTAGAAACGGCCGCTGCTACAGACTATGATTCAGCTAACGCAACAGCTTTAGTCAATAAAGCAGCGGGTGCATCAACTACGAATCCTGTATTTATTCAGATTGTAACAGATGCAGATGTTGCTGTTGATTACTCAGCGGCGTGGGGAACTCAAGCAAAAAGCCCAGTTGTTTTGAATCCAGCAGATGGTACAGGTACAGCAAAAATGACTTATAAAGCACGTTACTTTACCAAGTCAGGTACTGTTGATGCACAGAATGTGACAGCGACTGTAAATTATACATTGCAATATAACTAATCTGTTGTTGTATATAGAGTTAAGGGGAAATTATGCGTTATCTAAAAGCTGCTTTATGTGTGTTATTGAGTATGCCACTTGCACATGCTGGTGTATCAATAGATGGAACACGTATAATTTTCCCTTCAAATTCTAAAAGCGTAAATGTTCAGCTCAGAAATGTTTATGACAGCCCAGCGCTTGTACAAGCATGGATCGATACAGGGGATGCTAAAAAGACGCCAAAAGCGGAAGATGTTCCTTTTGTTCTTAATCCACCTTTGGTCAGAATCGAACCCAATAAAGGACAGATCATTCGGATTATTCCTTTAGATACAGGTAAGTTGGCAAAAGACCGTGAATCGATTTATTGGTTTAATATTTTAGATATTCCACCAGACGATCCGAATTTAAGTGATAAAAATCACCTGTCATTTACAGTACGTACTCGTATTAAATTATTTTATCGACCACAACAATTGGCGATGAAACCTACTGTTGCCCAACAAAGTATTCAATTCAAATTAGATTCATCCTCAAAAGCCTTAACAATAAATAATCCAACACCGTATTACATTACTGTATTACAGGTTGAAAGTGGGAAAAAACAAGCGTTTAGTTCGGGCGAAGATGCGATTATGTTGGCACCTTTCAGCAGTCATATATTGAAAAATTTTAAAGTAGATTCAACAACAAAAAATATATCTTATGAAATCGTCAATGATTTAGGCGCTGTGCAGAAATTTGAAGCTTCAATGCAGTGATAACACAGTAATAATGGATTGTTTAGCATGCTAAATTTTAACAAAAGCGAACTCTGCTTAATGCTGCTGTCTGCGATTGCTGTGCAGGTTTCGGCAGAAGAAAATCAGCAACTATTGATTGCTCAAGACCATAGTCATTTGATCGCACAGGATAATAGCCAACTGGTTGCTCAAAATAATCAGATCGTGACTTTTAATGCAGCCTCATTATTTGGTAATGACCGTAATGTTTCATTGAGCAATTTTGAGGTGAAAAACTTTGTTGCTCCTGGAAAGTATCTTGTACAACTATCTGTGAATAAACAGGTCATCGATAATATTGAAGTGAATTTTGACCATTTGGATGGTCAGCGTTCTGCTGTACTGTGTGTGAATGCTGCATTGTTGGACAAATTTGATTTAACTCCTGAATTTCGCCAAAGTTTGGAAGCAAAAGACTGTCGTACGATCAAAGATGTCAACCCAGATGCATATTATGATTTTGACTTATCTCAATTAAAATTGGATGTGTCTATTCCACAAGCATTACGTGTTGAACGACCTGAAGGTTATATCGATCCGACATTATTCAATAAAGGTGTGACGTCAGGTTTTGTGGGCTATGCTTTTAACTACAACCGAGATGAAGATCGAGAAAACAAATATTTAGGTCTGAATGGTGGGCTAAATGTTGCCGGCTGGTATTACCGTCATTCGGGGGCATTTGAATCTGAAAATTCAGGCTTAGGCGATTATTATTCAGATCAAAATGTTTTATATCGAGATATCACTCGCTTAAATTCACGTTTGAGCCTTGGTCAATTTAATACCAGCACCTATCGATTAGACAATTTACCGATTGTCGGGGCACAATTGGCATCGGATCAAGAAATGTTGCCTTGGTCTTCTCGTCAATATGCACCAGTCATTCAAAACTTTGCCAATACCAATGCGTTGGTACGGATCTATCAAAGTGGTCAGAAGATTTATGAACGCACTGTACCCGCTGGTGCCTTTGTTATTCGTGATTTAAATGTGGCATCTTCTGGTGATTTGACGGTTGAAATCACGGAAACGGGTGGTGAAAAAAGAACATTTAATGTTGCAATGCAAAGTAATTATGACTTAGTTCGTCAAGGTCGTTATAACTATAGTGTAGCTGGAGGACGTTATCGAACACGGCATGAAACCACTGATGACAAACTATTTCAAGGAAGCTTCAATTACGGGATCACCAATGCGCTAACCTTAGGTGCAGGTACAAATGTGAGTGATGACTATACCAGTGGGTTGTTTGCAGTCTCTGCCAATACAATATTGGGTGGTATGACCGCATTTGTAGAACATACTGAATCTGAACTTTATAAAAAAGACTATCGTGGACAAAAATACAGCTTGAACTACCGTTATGATTGGTTGCCTAAAAATCTGAATTTTTATGCAGATTATGCAGCTTTTGATCGTGATTACATGAGTATTTCATCTCACTTATATCAGCGAAATATTAGTGATTTAACGGATAGAGAATACGATGATTTTCTATATAACTATAATTTAAAACAAAGTATGGGGTTGAGTATTGCCAAGTCTTTTCCAAATACACGGTTGGGTAATTTTAATTTAACTGTACGTCAGAATAAATATTGGGATGATGGTCAAGATTATTATCAATACAATTTCAGTTATGGTAATAGTTGGAACAGAATCAGTTATAACATCGGTCTTTCTAGAACAGATTATTCTGATCGTACACGAGATCGCGGTGATTCAGCTTACTTCTCTATGACGATTCCTTTGGATTGGCGTAACAAGAATTTGTCAATGAATGCCAGTGTACAACATGATCAAAACTCTCAAACCACTTCAAATGTGAATTTATCTGGCGTATTGGGTGCGCACAATGAGTTGAATTTTGGTGCAGGTATTATGAATAATGAACAGGATACGGTATTTAATGGAAATGTGAATTATTTATTGCCTGTAGTGAACTTGGGCGCAACGTTGTCTACGAATGAAAACAAAACACAATATTCTTTCTCTGCACAGGGTGCAGTTGTGGGACATCGTTATGGACTTACCCCTGTCAATACTTTGCCTGATACATATACGATTGTGCATGTAGAAGACGGTATGGGGGCTGTCGTATCAAATGCTTGGGGTGTAAAAGTAGATCGCTTTGGTAATGCAATTTATCCATACAACACACCATACAGTAAGAATGTGATTAGCCTGGATCCTGCAGATTTACCTGTGAATGTGACATTGGAGTCGAATCAAACTGAAGTGATTCCACGTAAGTACAGTGCTCAACTTGCAGAATTTAAAGCCAATACGTCCAGTAATATTCTGCTTAGACTTCGCCATTTATCTAATCAGACTATAGCGATGGGAAGTCAATTAAAAGACGAACAGGGGAACATACTAGGAATTGTTGG
Organism: Acinetobacter nematophilus; assembly: GCF_026344175.1. Classification (NCBI taxonomy): domain Bacteria; kingdom Pseudomonadati; phylum Pseudomonadota; class Gammaproteobacteria; order Moraxellales; family Moraxellaceae; genus Acinetobacter; species Acinetobacter nematophilus. The sequence continues at coordinate 256,044 of NZ_JAPKMY010000001.1, read as the reverse complement.
CGCATCGAGCCAAGTGATTGTCGATCAACAAGACGCTTTACTGAAACCTACACGCATAGTTTGGGGAGCAGGAAGCCAAGAAAGTTGTTCAATTGCGGCAATTCCAGAACAGCAATTAACAAGAAAGCATACAGAGAATTTCAATATTATTGATGTGGAGTGTAAATAAGTCATGAATAAATTATTATGGTTATCAGCTCCATTTATTTTTATGTGTTCACAGTCTGTTTTTGCGACGTGTAGTAGTCGTCCGGCACAAGCAATATATAGTAATAGCAGTAATACAATTACTAACTTTAGTTATAGTCAATCTTTTCCCAGTGCAGCGTTTAAGCAAATGATCGGGGGATGTAATCCTACGGTAAAAGCGAATGCGATTTTTAATGCATCCTCTGGTAATACAGACTTAACTGGAAGTAGTCCATTTGGTGTGGCATCCAGCATTACAATTTCAGGTTCTACTGCAGATGCAGCGACATTGACACTGGCAAAAGCGTGGCTAGTCAATAATTTAAAAATAACATTCAATATGTACGATAATAGTAATAATGGTTCAAAGGCAAAAAATATTACGGCATTAAATACAAATTATAATATTTTGCCAGATACAGCAACTGGTCAAATAGTTAATTTTGCAGGTGAGCAATTCTATAATGGTTCAGGGTCTGGAACACCTAGCGTAGATACTCGTATTACAATTCAAAATATGAGTCTCGTGAATACCACTAAACCTTCTGCTGAAATTATTAACGCATTAAATGGGGCAACGATCCGGATACGGTTGGGGACTTATTCTTATAAATATGCGGATTATAATGCGTCTAGTAGTACAGCGATTACAAGCGGCTCTTTACAAATGTATGAGGATATGACTTTAAACTTTAGTTTTCCAACCTGTACGATGGCAAATCAAACTGTGACCTTGGCTCCAGTACCTACAGGTATACTGAATAGTAATCAAGCAGCCAACGAACAACCTTTTAATGTAACAATCAATTGTACAGCAGCGATGCCAAATAAAGTTTTATTGGCAACCATTACCGACAGTTACACGCCAAGTAATGTAAATAATAATGGAGTCTTAAAAAATCAACCCACATTGGTCAATCGAAGCAATGTAGATGTTCAACTCAGAGATAGCACAGACACTCCACTTGCAATCGGAACCCAAAGTTCTTTTTACGCGATTCCAGCTGGCTCTTCAGCCACAATATTTACCAAAGGATTAAAAGCGAGATATTATCGTTCAGCAGCTACAGCAACCCCAGGTTATGTAAAAACACAAGCGACAGTGTCATTGGATTATCAATAGTTAGACGAGGTTAATCGTTGAAAAACTATTTATTGCAAAGCGTCGGATCTCTATAATTTTATTGTCAATTATAGATATCCGACGCTTATGTTTTTAAGCACTTAATTTTTTATCATTTAAACCTTACATGATTTATAAAAATTATTGATCATGAGCGGTATAACCAAATTTATTGAGTAAGTTTTGTTGAGTTTGTTGCATTTCCTTGATCAGCCAATCTCTAAAAATCACTTTTCTGTTGTCTTCTTCGATCGAAGAAGATGCCAATAAATAGTAGGCTGAATCATCAAAATTTAGATATTTTTCAACCTGGAAAAAATCGTGATCTAGTTCGTGCTCAATCATAAAACCAGAAACAATGGTTTGCCCTAAACCAGATAAACACGCTTCAATACATAAATAAAAATGATCAAGCTCAATCGTGTTTAATTTTGAGATTTCAGGATATTCTTTCGCTAAATAATTTTTAAACTTTGGGCGCGAAGTGCTTAATAACAAATTTGAAGCGCTTTGTTGATTGGAGTTAACCATAAACATAAATTCGTCAATGATTTTACTACTGAAAATATGATCACCCCAAGCAAAATCATTTCTTCGAATAGCAAGATCAATATCTTGATTTTGAAAATCTAGAGGGCCCCCACCTGTTAAAAGGGTAATTCCAAAACCGAAATCTAATTCATTAAATTTAACCATTCTCGGAATTAACCATTTCATGGAAATAGTGGGTTCACATGAGATGATTAAATTATTATTTTTATATTTTTGTTGTTTAATGCTGATTATACAATGATCGAGTTGATTAAAAACATGTTGGCAGCAATCCAGAAGTACTCTTCCTTCCGCAGTTAAAATTAATGATTTATTTTTTCTTTCAAATAGAGCAACATTTAATAGATCTTCTAAATTTTTGATTTGTCGACTTACTGCGCTTTGGGTAACATAAAGGCGTTCAGCTGCAATGGTTACACTTCCCTCAATAGCCACATAATAAAAAAACTTTAATGAATTAAGTGATAATCTTTCTATCATGTTAAAGGCTCTTGTAATGCATATATTGAATTAGTTGATTTACATTTTCATGTGAATCAAGTATTAGTACTTTATTTTAATAGATATTATAATTTTTTGTAATATATCGCAATGCATTTAGTCGTAAAGATTCGTAAAAATCATCTATTTTATTTAATTTTTATCATGCTTACAGCTGCACCTTCCATACATATTATATAAAAACAAGGCAGGAGAATCTGTCAAATTAACCTCATTTTGATCAATAAAGTATGTCTGATTCTTGTTTTGATCCAATACGGTTAAAAATTTATTTTGCCTGTCAATTACAATGCCATGAATTGTATTTTTGATATATTCAAAATTCTTATCAAGATAACCAGTATTAAAAAAAACTGCATCACCAATTTTAATTCGCCACTTGGATGTTTCTTTGAGTAGACCACAATGTTTACAGGTCCACTTTTTGGTTTTAAATGAAATGTTGGGTTTAAGCATTAATTTTCTCCTTTTGATTATTTTCTCATATATATGAAAATTATATAAATGAGTAAATTTTTATTGTTTTAATGATTTTATTGAATAATGGATATTATTAATTAAATTTTTTTTTTAGATATGAGAATTTTTCTAAGTTTAATTGAGTTTTATTTATCTCTTCAATCAACCAATTTTTAAAAACGACTTTTCGATAATCTTCCTCTAAGGGAGAAGCTGACAATAAATAATATGAAGAACCATCTTGAAATGGCTCTGTGATCGGTTGTAACTTACCATTATTCAAGTCTTTTTCTATCATGTAACCAGATACAATCGTTGAGCCTAAACCAGATAGACATGCTTCAATACACAGATAAAAATGATCAAGTTCTTTATAATTGAGTTGAGTAATTTTATCCCTAATGTGATTTATCTTTAATAAACTTCCCCAGAATTTTTGCCGCGACGAGGATATTAAAATGTTATTATTATGTTTGGTTGAGTTTTTAACAAAAAACATGGTTTCATCCATAAGTTTAATACTATAAATATGATCTTTCCAATGAATATCATCTCTGCGAATAGCTATATCAGCGCTGTTGAAATTTAAATTTTTATCAATTGTCGTTAATTTTAAATCAAAACCACTGTTTAATTTGTTGAAGTCTTTTAATCTAGGAATTAACCATTTCATACATAGTGTAGATTCACAAGAAACGATAAGTTCCTTAATATTTTCCTTTTTATTATCAAGTCGAATTAGGCATTTATCAATTTCATGAAAAATACCTTGGCAACAATTTAAAAGTAAAAGTCCTTCATTCGTTAATTCTAACGATTTTCCTTTTCTCACGAACAAAACTGTATTTAGATCGTCTTCTAAGTTTTTTATTTGTCGACTCACCGCGCCTTGGGTTACGAAGAGCTTTTCTGAGGCAATTGTCACACTTTCATACATTGCTACGTAATAAAAAAACTTAAATGAGTTTAGTGAAATCCTTTTAACCATTTAAGACCTTACTCTAATGTGTGGGTTTTGAGATTATATTTCTATCAATCAATATGATGATTTTATATAGTGAAGATATTCTTAGCAATCTTATTAGTTTGATGATTAATCAAGAGTAAGGTTGAAAAAAAGTAATACATTTTTTTATAGAAATAAAATTGATTTTTATCATTTTAATATTGATTTTTCATTCCTAAAAATCATATGTTTTATTGAATATAAGTAATATGATGTTTGAATGTTTAATTCATTTGATTAGAATTTTTAATAAGTTTTCGTTCTATGTTGGACGTTTTTAGGTTTGATAATAATAAAACTTGATTGTGATGGATGATTTTTGAATATTTTTTGATATTCGATGATTTTATTTAAACAGTTATTTTATATTTAAGTGCTAGTTTTTATCAAAACAAAAGGCATATTGAAAGGGTAATAATGCTTTAAATATGAATCACCTTTGTAAGAAAAAATCATTTAATTAAAGCTTTTCCTGGTGATAATTTGAAAATTACAACGAACATTAAAGGAATAATTCTTAATACTTGACCTTATAATTATGGCAATGCTGATCATGAATTTGCAATGAACAAAGGAGGTAAATAAAGAGTTTTATGTTGAAAATATGACCTGTACTGCTTGAGTATGCCGTATAGTAAGAACGATTCAAACTTTAGGTAAGGATGCTAAAATCATCACCAGTAAACCGAAGCGTCATTTAAAATCAGTACAATGGTGACGGAAGAGGATGTAAGAGATAGGTGAGTCGAAATTGACTATCCAGTAAGAAAAATCTAAAACATAAAAAAAGCTACTGTGGTCAGCAGCTTTGTTATATTTGTTCCAAGAAATTAAAAAGAAGAAGATTTAGGTTTTAGGTGTTCCAAGTGGTGAAATGGATAAAGCATCATTGTGGTGATGTTGATCATTCATGTCGAGATCTGTTGTCTGCAGGCCATCAAGAATAGGGCAGTCTGGTCGATGGTCTCCAGCACAGCAATTAATTAAATTCTGTAAAGTCTCCGTCATTTTCTGCAATTCAAGAATCCGCAATTCTAGCTTTTCAATGTGGGATTGTGCTAATTTTTTGACATCTGCACTTTGTCTTTTTTTATCATTCCATAAATCGAGCAGATCAGTAATTTCACTGACTGAAAAACCCAATGCCCGTGATCTTCTAATAAATTTTAAACGCTCAACATCTTGAACATTGTATGAGCGATAACCTGAATTGTTGCGTCCTACAGTGGGAATTAAACCAATTTGTTCATAATAGCGAATCATTTTGGCAGATATACCGACGGCTTTAGAGAGTTTTCCAATGTTCATTTGAATCTCCTTGAGTATTATTGTGTCGTCAAGGTCGGTTTAAACCGACGTAAACGTAATGCATTTGCTAAAACGAATACACTGGATAATGCCATTGCGCCAGCAGCAAATATTGGTGATAAAAGAATACCGTAGGCAGGATAAAGTAACCCTGCTGCGACAGGGATCAACAGAACATTGTAAGCAAATGCCCAGAATAGATTTTGATGAATATTGCCTATGGTTGCTTTGGACAATGCAATCGCATTGGCAACACCTTGTAAGTTTCCTGACATCAGCACAACATCAGCAGACTCGATTGCGACATCTGTTCCTGTACCAATTGCTAGACCAACATCTGCTTCCGCCAAAGCGGGTGCATCATTGATACCATCACCAACAAAAGCGATATTGCCATGTTGTGCTTTTAGCTGTTTTATTGCCGCTACTTTTCCTTCAGGTAGGACCTCTGCAATCACTTGATCAATACCTAATTTTTTTGCGATTGCTTGCGCTGTACGAGCATTGTCGCCTGTGATCATTGCGACTTCGAGACCCAGTTGATGCAAGGCTTGAATTGCGCTTGGTGTGGTGGATTTAATTGGATCAGCAACTGCAATAATACCTGCCAACGCGTGATCAATCGCAACATAAAGAGGAGATTTTCCTTCATCCCCCAAACGTTGTGCGGTATTTGCAAATGGTGAGACATCGACATTTAACTGACGCATATAACGGTCTGCACCCACATGAATCGTATGACCATCAATCGTTGCCAAAACCCCCATACCAGTGACAGAGTCAAAACTATCCACATGAGAGAGTTGGAGATTTTGCTGTTTTGCTGCATTGACGATTGCTTGCGCAATCGGATGTTCGGAATGTGATTCCACAGCTGCAACCAAACTTAAGACCTGTTCATATTTGAAATTTTCAGTGACTTCAAAATCCGTTAACACGGGATGACCTTCAGTTAAAGTTCCTGTTTTATCAACAGCAACAATCTTAGCGTCTTTGAGTAGTTGTAATGCCTCACCTTTGCGAAATAGTACGCCTAATTCAGCACCACGTCCTGTACCCACCATAATTGATGTTGGTGTAGCTAAGCCCATGGCACAAGGACATGCAATAATCAATACAGCCACAGCATTGACCAACGCATAGGTTAAGGCGGGAGATGGACCAAAAATAAGCCAGATTAAAAATGTAAGTATTGCTGCAAGCATTACAGCAGGCACAAACCATAAGGTGACTTTATCAACCACAGCTTGAATTGGCATTTTAGAGCCTTGTGCTTGTTCAACTAAACGAATAATTTGAGCAAGCATGGTTTCACCACCAACAGCAACAGCAGAAAAGGTTAAAGTACCATTTTGATTAATGGTGCCTCCCACAACATCACTTTCAACTTTTTTCTCAACAGGAATAGGTTCTCCTGTAATCATGGATTCATCAACGAAACTTTGTCCATCAACGACCTTACCATCGACTGGAATTCGTTCACCAGGCTTTACAATGATAAAGTCACCCACAATCACTTCATCTATAGGAATATCGACGACTTGGTTGTTGCGTGATACATGGGCGATTTTAGCTTGTAAACTGACCAAGCGTTGTATGGCTTCTGAAGTTCTTCCTTTTGCTTTGGCTTCGAGAAAACGACCCAGTAAAATCAAAGCGACGATAACAGCAGCAGCTTCATAATAAACGTTGACGGTGCCTGCAGGTAAAATTTGCGGTGCAAATGTTGCAACAAGCGAAAAAAGATAAGCCGCTAAAGTCCCTACAGCCACCAACGAATTCATGTCTGGCGCAAAGCGAAACAGGGCAGGAAAACCATGGACATAGAATCTGCGACCAGGAATAATCAGAACTAAAGTGGTCAGGATAAATTGTAGATACCAACTATTTTGGATACCGATGGTTTGTGCAATCCAATGATGCAGACTAGGGAAGATATGCGAGCCCATTTCTAGTATAAAAACAGGAAGAGCAAGCACTGTCGCCAGTATTAAATCTCGTTTTAATTCACTACGTTCTTTATCTTTTTTTTCAAGATGTTGGGTTTGATTGGGAAGCGCAGTTTGGATTTGTTTGGCATCGTAGCCTGCTCGATCTATGGCGGCAAGGAGTGCATCGACGCTGGCATGCCCAGTCACGGTTGCGCGTTCTGTCGCTAAATTCACAACGGCTTCTTTTACGCCATCTACTGCTTTTAATGCTTTTTCAACACGACTCACGCAAGAAGCACAGGTCATTCCATCGATGGCGAATTCCAATTTTTCATCTACAACGTCATAACCGACATTTTCTATTGCATCGATAAGTAATTGCCGTTGTAGTGGTTTATCGAGTGAAATATCTGCACGTTCTGTTGCTAAATTCACGACGGCATCCTTTACACCATCAACTTTTTTAAGCGCAGTTTCTACACGACCAACACAACTGGCACACGTCATTCCCTCGATTTGTAAGTTTATTTTTAAGTCAGAATCAGTACTATAGGGAGAATTTGCCATCATTTATACCTTACTATTTTCTTGAATAATTTAATCCTAAACTCTCCCATCGTGGGAAGGTCAAGCGAAATAATGTAAGATTTATCCTTAAAAATATAAGCCAAACAGGCTGACACTCTATCTGATATATGAATTTGAGTGAGAAAGATAATAGATTTAAATGAACGCAATATAGTCTAAGACAATAAATAGTTAAGTCTTGAATTTTCAAATGGGTAAGTCAAAAAGGTTGCCTACAGTACGTTTAGGAATCTCATTCAATCCCCACAACTGTTGTAATATATGCTGTGGTGAACAGAATCATTAACCCAATCGACATTTCAAACACAATGGCATAACCCAGATATCGCCCAAACTGCGGCTTGTGTAGTTGTGGCGTAAAAAACCATTTGTTAAATGCGGCAAGTAGCAATATACAACCGACAAACGCGATTTTGAGCATAAAGCCATTGCCATAAGGGCTACTGATCAAAGTATCAATATCTTTAAGTAAAAGTACTGCAACACTTGCACCACAAACAATTAAGAGACCGACAATCAATCCAGCAATCTGCCCAAATAAATGGGTACGATCTTTTAAAGCAAGTCCTTTCAATTGATGGGTAGCTTTTAATAATGGATATAAAGCCCCCATCCAAATTGAAATCAATATGACATGAATTGTCAGTAGAATTTGAGCAAAAAATGACAAATTTGCAGCATGTCCTGTTTGAGAAAAACCATAGGCAAGTGCGAATATGAAAAGTCCAAACAAAAAACGTTCAAGCATGGAAGTCTGTGTGGTTTTTTGGCTGAACTTGATGAGCAATAAAATCAGAAGAACGAGAAAAATAAGAATGCGGCCAATCAACATTTGACCTGTCACTGTATTTAAAAGTATCTGGATATAAGTTGTATTGAATATTCCAGCAAACCCTGAATCGGCAAAGCTGCCGACCAAAATGAAAAAACCAGCAATACTAGAGATCAGCCCTAAACTTGCTCCAAAGCGCATATATTGAAGAATGCTTTCTTTCAATGAAATGAAGCGGTTAAATAAGAAGTAACAAAATGCGCCACCTGTAATAAATGCCATACTTAAATACAAAGTGACTTTATTCAGCCAAGTTAATCCAATCCAATATTCAGAAATCATGATTTTCCCAAATCAATACGGTGCCTAGCAATATGCTGCTCTGTTTGATTCACGATTCAATATTTTATTGAATCGTGAAGCTATACTCGCCATTCATGTTGTGACCATCTTTGCCCATTGTTGTCCATGTCACGGTGTATTTTCCTTTTTTTAGACTTGGAACTGGAACATTGAAGGATTTTTTAAGATCGTGATTCACTTTATAGTTCAGCGAAATATTTTTTTGTTGAGCATCTAATAACTTAATGTTCATCAACATTACCTCTTCTCCAAAATTTAGAGTGAGATTTTTAGGTTGGTCAGTCACAGTTGCATTCATAGCGGGAATTGCGCTGAGTAATTTCACATGAGCAAGTGCACTGGTTGCGGTGAAAAGCAGCGTAATACCAAGAAATATGCTAGGGACTGTCGAAATTTTTTTTTGAATAAAGCTCATGTGAAACTTCCTATGAATATGATGATAGTTAAGCAATCGTATCACCTCAGACTTTACGATTGCATAACTGTTCAATTATTCATTATCCAAACATACAGGAGTATGACTTTAAAATTACATTTCTGTTGTTTAGTAAAATTAGAAATCAGGCATGAGAAGCTGTCGAGTTGAAGATTATTAAAGCCAAAAATGTATAGAAAGTAACATTGTTCACAACAATTGAAATATTAAATTAATGAGCATGTGAAAAAGACATGGAGAGAAATTTAACTATTGATCAATAGCGTTGATTAAAATAATGAATTATTGTAAACTATTGATTTTTAAAAATAATTGAAAAGATCACCAGTCCATTTCTAGATTCTGCATAAATCAGTGCATTGTGCATATCTAATATTGACTTGGTAATTGCCAAGCCAAGACCTGTACCGTCTTCAACTCTTTGGCGTGATGCATCGGTTCGATAAAAGCGGTCAAATACGCGAGATAATTGTTCTGGAGAAAGGACAGGGCCCTCATTTTCTATCGAAAATAAAGTATTTTCTATTTGTTGTTGAAATTTAACACGAATGACTGAGTTTGATTTCCCATATTTGATGGCATTGGAAAATAAATTACTCAGGGCACGGCGTAACATGGTTGGGTCGGCATTGACTTTCCCCGAACCTGATTGTTCAAAACGAATATTTTTTTCCGCAGCAAGTGCATCGTAAAACTCAAACAATGCTTCGACTTCCGCAGCTAAATCAATATGTTCAAGTTTGGCTAAAGTTAACCCATTTTCTGCTTTCGCTAAAAACAACATGTCCGAGACGATTCTTGCCAGATGTTCAAACTCTTCTAAATTGGAAAACAATACTTCCTTATAAGCATCAATATCACGGCTACGAGAAAGACAAACTTGTGTCTGTGTCATTAAGTTGTTAATTGGTGTCCGGATTTCATGTGCTAAATCGGATGAGAAGTCGGAAAGCTTCTCCAATGCAACCTCTAGACGATCAAGCATGTCATTAAAAGCAATCGTCAGTGGTTTTAATTCTGATGGCGTATTATTAAGCTCTAAGCGCACTGAAAGATGTTGAGCTGAAATACTTTCCGCAACTTTTGCCATTCTTTTTACAGGTCTTAATCCTCTCCATGCAGCAAACCAACCTAAAAACATTAAACAGATGGTTCCGATGAGACCGATATAAAACAGTTGTCGTCTAAATTCATTTAAAAAAAGCATGTGTTCAGATGTATCAATGCCTACAAGTGTCTGTGTAGATTGCGAAATATTATTATTCGTTATATCTTTCTTGTAGATAAATCCACGATATGTATGATCTTTTATGTTCCATTTTATCCAAGGATTGACATCGGACTGCGTGATTTGCTGTTTTGAAATAATTGCAGGTATAGAACTGAAGATCACTTTACCTATTGGGCGTTCGACTTGAATGATTAAATTATCATGTCCAATGAGTGCATCATTTAAAGAAACAGCAAGTTCAACAGAATTACTCGGATGTTGAGCTAAAAGATTGTGGATGAGTTGAATTTTTCCTTCAAGGAGCATCCGATCTTCATTCTCAAAATGGCGTGTCACACGTTGATGGATGACCAGACCCATTGTAATCAGAATCGTAATCGTCGAAAGAGAAAAAAGAATGGCTATTCTAAAGCTTAATGCATTAAATAGCCTGTTATTCATCTTCTACCTCTAGAACATAACCCATTCCCCGAATGTTTTGAATGAGTTTAGGCATGAAATCCTGATCAACTTTATTGCGTAAACGTTTAATCGCAACTTCAACCACATTGGTATCACTATCAAAATTCATATCCCAAACTTGTGAGGCGATTAAAGCCCGAGGCAGAATTTCTCCTCGTCTGCGCATAAACAGTTCCATGAGTGCAAATTCTTTTGCAGTGAGATCAATGCGTTGACCTGCACGGGTAACACGACGTTTTCTTAAGTCAAGTTCAAGATCTGCGATACGGATGAGATTGCTGTCTTCTCTTTGTTGACCCCGACGGAGTAAACTCTTTATACGTGCTAATAATTCTGCAAACGCAAAAGGTTTAACCAAATAGTCATCAGCACCTAAGTCTAATCCTTTTACACGGTCTTCAATTTGATCTCTAGCGGTTAAAAACAAGATGGGCATTGTTTTTCCACTTTTTCGAACATCTCGAATAATATGCCATCCATCCAATTCGGGGAGCATGACATCTAGAATAATCAAATCATATTCCTCAGAAAGCGCTTGATGCCTTCCCATATGCCCATCGGTGACCCAATCCGTTATGTAGCCAGCCTCATATAGACCCTGTTTAAGATAATCACCAGTTTTTTGTTCATCTTCGACCAATAAAATTCGCATTTCTAAAGTCCTAAACAGTTTCTTTCGTCAACCCGCATCATAGCGTGATAAAAGTCATCGTAGCTGTGAATGACAAAAATGTCATTTTCATGTCATCTTAGCGTTTGTGTGCTTGTTTTATTGTAGAACCAATAAACAAAATATGAGATAAAAAAATGAAAGGAATTTTTAAATCATTCAAACGAAGTCAGACAGTTTTACTCTGTTTAGCATGTTTGATGTTATCTGTTCAATCATCGGCTCACGAAGAAGAAGATAAAGTATTAATCAGAACGACAGATGAAAAGAATATGATTGAAAAAAAACAAAAATGTGAAGAAAGATGTAAAGCATCTCAAAGCAGTCAAGTTCAAAAAAATAATCACAAAAATGATTCACTTCAGTCTAACAAGCAAAATTCGAAAATGAGCAATATGTCACCAGCAATGCAAAACATGGATCATACCCAGATGAAAATGCCACAACATAAGGAGCAATCCCCCCATTCAGACAAATAATGAAATATGGATTTGATACAGAATAATATTAAATTCATGTTCTTCGGTATTGGAGATTTGAAGAGAAAAAACGTTATTACTGATTTGGTTTTGCTTCTTATATGAAGTTTGGAGTATGGAATGTCTAAAAGTCAAATTTTACAGGATCCTTTTTTAAACTCACTGAGAAAAGAAAGAATTTTGGTGTTTATTTTTCTTGTCAACGGAATCAAGTTACAAGGACATATCGAATCCTTTGATCACTATGTGGTTTTACTCAAAAATAGCAGTAATCAAATTCAGATTATTTATAAACATTCAATATCTACAGTTTTTCCTACGCGTGATCCTCGACCCAATATTGGTATTTTCCTTGCTCAATTTGGTGGTCGATATGGTTTTAATCATGCAACTGGTATTCATGGAGACAGCATTGTAGAAGAAAGTTTATCAAACCATGAACTCCACAAGGATGAGTAATTAAAATACTAAATTTTATTTTTATAGAGCGAGTAGAATGATTTTTCAAATATAGGTATACAATAATTTAGTCTAATTTTTTGAGACATTATTTTTTCTTTTTTAGAAACTCCTTAAAAAACTATTAAAAATGTTTTACTGGTCTCGGTTTTAATGAGGAAATTCTATTTTAAGATCAATATCTTGGATATTTTTAAGGTTTTAGGTATTATGAGATTATTAACTAATTAGATATCTAATGTTATGCAAAGATTGAATCTTGAAATATGATTAACCAGAAATAAATACAGATTTTATTGGCAAAAAACAGTAAGCAATTGATTGGAATAACGCCGTTCATATTTAAAAAATAATTAGATTAAATATTTTACTTCTTAAATTTTTTTTAATCCAAACAGCACATTTGTGTCATTTACTGTTAAGTATGATCTTCGATGATTAAATTCAATTTGTAAATGCTTATTTTTAATACTAATCGGATTTAAGTAAAAATGAAAATAACTTTATTGGAAAAACAATTTTCAGCGATTTAAATAAAAAAATGAATTCTAACATAATGAAAAAAATATAGATTTTTTAAAGTTGAAAAAAAATCAACATTACACATGATTAAAACTCATTTCTCTATTTTTGCGAATATAGTTACAGTAACCTTGTTTTATGTGATTACTGTCTCATAATTTTACAAAAACAGGATATATCTCATTTGTTTGGATAGGATCAGTTAAATTTTAACCCACAATAAATGACAGAAATTCAAAAATATGTATCAGTCTTCACAACAAACATTACTTGTTTCTTCTCTTTAAAAAGGGTAATTCCATGAAAAAATTAGGTCTTCTTGCTGCTGCACTTGTTGTTTCATCTACGCCATTCGCGGCAACTGTAAATGGTGGAACAGTTCATTTTGTTGGTGAGTTAGTGAATGCTGCATGTGCAGTGAGCACTGATACTGCAGATCAAACTGTTGATTTAGGTCAGCATCGTACTGCAAGTTTAGCTGCGGCTGGTGATAAGTCACCTGCAGTTCCATTTAACATCCAGTTGGTGGATTGTGATTCATCACTTGTGACTAACGGGGTGTCTTTTGCATTTAATGGTCAGACTGTAAGTACGAATAATAAATTATTGGCTGTAAACGGTGGTGGTGGTAATGCTCCTGCTGCAACCAATGTGGGCATTGAAATCACTGACTATGCTTCTACAATTCTTGCTGTAGATGGCAGTGAGTTTTCTGCAGAAAAAGCAATTGTTGATGGTACTAATACATTCCCATTTTCTGCACGTTATGTAGCGACTGGTACATCTACAGCAGGTAAAGCCAATGCTGATGCAACTTTTGTTGTGAACTATAACTAAGCATAAATTCAAATCATGATTTGAATTTATCATTGTTAATGGGCTTATTTCACATGAATAAATATCTAGCTGTAGTGATTGGAATGTCTATATCGCTAAATACTTTTGCAAACAGTTATGTATTTGGTGGAAGAGCCCATTTTAATGGTGCCTTGGTTAATCCAAGTTGTGCCTTTATTCCAAACAATAATTTAAAGCATTTAACGACAATCGATTTAGCCTCTTTTTTAGAGTTGAATGTTTCCAATTGTTCTTCAACGGTTTATTACAATCTTGCGATTGAATTGAGAGATCCTCGCAATATTGCAAGCAGTTCAAATTCTCAATCAGTGTCTGAGAAATCCTTTTATTTACTACCAGGCGCTAATTTACACCATTCCCAAGTAGATGAGGGAGTTTCATCACAAGTTGCTTTGGATGTGAATGGGAATCAACGGGTTGTTGAATTGGCAAATATAGATGAAACAGTGGCACTACCTTTGCCATTTGAAGTGAGTCAGGTGTCTCAAAACAGTACAAATATTTTGATCTCTGTTTTTTATCCATAAGTTATTTCGGAATATTTATATGAATTTAAATCTGTTTAAAAACGGTGTATTGGGGCTGACGTTATCATGCCTTGCGACCTTTTCACATGCAGAAGGTAAAGCAATTGGTGGGGTATCTTTGGGCGCTACACGTGTGATTTATCCAATGGAAGCAAAACAGGTTTCATTGTCCGTGATCAATCATAGCAAAAAAGACCGTTATCTGATTAATTCTTGGGTAGAAAATAAAAGTGAAGAGAAAGTAAAAAACTTTTTGGTTACACCACCTTTATTTGTCGCTGAACCTGCAACTGAAAATACGCTCAGAATTGTCAATTTAAACAGTAATTTACCGCAGGACCGTGAGTCAGTATTTTGGTTAAATGTTAAGTCAATTCCTTCTGTAGATAAAGAGATTCTTGCAGAGAAAAATATCTTACAGCTTGCTGTGTTGTCTCGTATTAAGTTGTTTGTGCGACCAGAAAAACTCAGCATTGCACCTGAAAATGCATTAGAAAAAGTCAAATTTATCAAAAGTGCAGATGGTATAGAAGTGGATAATCAGTCGCCGTATCACATCTCTTTTGTGAACTTGACACTGAACGATAACAAATTAGACAGCGTGATGGCTGCACCATTTGAAAAAACCAAAATTTCAAAAATAACAGGCAGTAAGCTGAGCTACCAAACCGTCAATGACTATGGCGGTGTAACGCCAAAAGTAGAAGTGAATCTTAATTAATCACGCGTATTGTTGTATAGGTATTTAACTCATGACGCCAATCAAACCGATGTATGCAAAAGTAAAAGCACTGCCTATGTGTGTTGCATCGGCAATGGCTGTCAGTGCAGCATGCACAGAGCATGTATATGCTGAGCAAGTATTCAACACTGCTTTTTTATCCGATGGTTTGTCAAATGCACAAATTGCCGATTTATCAAAGTTACAAAGTTCGCAACAACAATTACCAGGTGTTTATCGTGTTGAAATTTATGCAAATGATGAATATGTTCTGACACGTGATATTGAGTTTGTTGAAAAGCAAAATGCGCAAGATAATACAGGTCTGGCGCCATGTTTGGATATTAAACTATTAGAAAGTTTTGGGGTAAATACATCAGCCTATCCTGAGTTATTGAACCCTCAAGAATCAACATGCCTAGATATTTCTCAAGCCATTGAAGGTGCAAATAGTCGCTTTCAATTTAGTAAACAGAAACTCTATATTGATCTACCTCAAATTGCTTTAAAAAATCAGGTTCGTGGCTATATTCCTCCTGAACAATGGGATGCGGGTATCAATGCGATTTTTCTGAACTATCGGCTATCTGGCTATAACAACTCGGGTTCAGCTACAGCTGGAAAGGGTTTATATCTCAGTGTGGATAGTGGTCTTAATTTAGGTTCGTGGCAACTTCGCCATTCGGGAAGTTTTAATTATAGTTCTGATGACAATTTCTCATCACATGAATGGACAAATCTCAATACCTATCTCCAAAAAACTTTGATTCCAATCAAAAGCCAGTTGAGAATTGGAGATGGTGCTACTGACGGCAGTGTCTTTGATAGTTTTGGCTACCGTGGTGTCGAATTATCCACTGCCGACGCGATGTACCCTGACAGTCAACAAGGCTATGCACCGAATGTCCGTGGTGTCGCTAAAAGTAATGCAAAAGTAGTGATTCGGCAAAATAACAATATTGTTTACCAGATTAATGTCGCTCCTGGACCCTTTTTAATTCAAGATCTAAATCCTGCTTTTGGTAGCGGAGATTTACATGTATCGGTTGAAGAAAGTGATGGGTCTATTCAAAGTTATTTGGTTCCTTATTCAAGCTTACCGATTTTACAGAGGGAAGGTCGAACACGTTATAGCGTTTTGGCTGGTGAGTTTCGTAACGGTATACGTAGTGACAGGGAAAAAGAAACAGTTGTACAGGCCACAATCGTACATGGCTTAGATAAGGGCCTATCAATTTATGGTGGCTCGCAACTGTCAAAGAATTATCAAAGTGGTTTGATTGGCTTTGGTAGTAATATGGGGAGATTTGGTGCGTTTTCTTTCGATTTAACACATGCGAAAAGTGAGTTGGTTGACGGCTCTAAGCATAGTGGGCAATCTATGCGATTTCTCTATTCTAAATCGTTGCTTCGCTCTGGAACAAGTTTCCAATTATTAGGCTATCGCTATTCAACACGAGGATTCTATACACTAAATGATGTCTTTTATGGACAGATGAGTGACAATTATGGAGAAGCTGAAACCCAAGACGGAAACTTAGCAACTGTTGGAATAACAGCCAATGGTTATGATCTCAATCACACCAAAAAAGGGCGCTTGCAAGCCAATATTTCCCATTCGATGGGGCAGTATGGTTCTGTTTACTTTGCCGCAAATCAACAAAGTTATTGGGGTACCTCGAAAAAAGATGAGTGGGTACAAGCAGGTTACAATGGCGCATGGAACGGCGTAAGCTATTCTTTTGGTGTCAGTCGTAACATGTTCTCTCAATTAGAGAAAGCCAATACAATGTATACTGCGAATGTATCTTTCCCATTAGATCGCTTACGTTCCAAAGCCAATTTCCGTGATAGTACATGGGCCAATACGTATGCAACGGCATCGACAACACAAAACTCAGATGGCAATAATGCTTATCTGGTTGGTATTAACGGTACATTATTAAAAGATCGAAATCTTAATTATAGTATTCGACAAGGCTATGTGACTGACCAAGGTTCTGCTGGATCAATCAATGCCAATTATAATGGAACGTATGGCAATATTGGTGCAGGTTATAGCTATGATGGTAACAATAACCGATTTAGCTACAGTGCAACAGGCGGAATGTTGTTGCATAAAGATGGCTTAACTTTTGGACAGACCTTAGGTGATACCAGTATTTTAGTGAAAGCACCAGGTGCCAAAGGTGTAAAAGTTGAAAATTATAATGGCGTTAAAACGGACTGGCGTGGCTATGCAATTTTACCTTACGCATCAGAATATCGCTTAAATCGTGTGGCATTAGATTCAAATAGTTTTGATTCAAATTTAGAAATCAACAGCAATGTCAGCAATGTTGTACCTATCCGTGGTGCGATTGGTCGTGCAACGTTTGACACCAGTATTGGTGTTCGCGCACTCATTAACATCCAATATAAGGGACAACCCATTCCTTATGCCAGTAATGTGACGGTCACAGGTGGAAAAACTTCTGGTATGGCGGCAGAGTTTGGGCAGGTCTATATGACAGGATTACCTTTAAAAGGTGTGCTGGATATTGCCTGGGGAGATACAGCTGAACAAAAATGCGTTGCGGATTATGATATAAGTACAGCAGATTTAAGCCTTGCAATACAACAGTTTACCGTTGAGTGTAAGTAACAGGAGAGTATTTATGAAAAACCAATTACTTACATCTACTTTATTGTTGCTGACTGCTATGGATGTCTCAGCAGGTTGGTGGAGAACTGAACAAAAAACAGTTTTGTATGCTGACTTTGGAACCTACACCTTTACCAATCCAGCTGATAACGCAGTTGGGAAAACATTCAATCAAACTCTAACAGTCAGTATCAACGGTGATGCATATACCACACATTGTAATAATGGTACTGTGTTAAATGGTAATTCAATCCCTATTTATATGACAACTGATTATGTCAATGGGCCACCCATCAATATCTCAGGAAAGAGCTATACTCAAGCGAATGAATACTTACAAGCTTCAGTAACTTATACCTATAACGGTACAAATGTTCCTGTACCAGCAGTCAATCGACAGTTTGGTGTACCTCAAGAATGGTGTAGAACCAGTAATCATACAGGAAATACAACATTTACTTTAACCATGCGAATTTCTAAACCTTTTGTTGGATTTAGTTATATAGATGTACCTATCGCTGACTTTTATACTGGTGACAATGCTGCACCTGCCGGTTCAGGAAAAGCCAATGACGCAAAACAAACCTTGCATTTAAGAGGTCGCGTGGTGGTACCTCAAAACTGCATTATTAATGATAATGTTGATTCTATTGTTGATTTTGGTGACATCCCGAGCTATCGCTTTAAACAGTCTGGGATTGGTAACAAACCTGATGGTATTGCTAAAGCAAATATGCCGTTATCGATAAAATGTAATAGTTTTCTTGCGAATAATGCACCACTTACATTACGGGTCCAAACCGATAAAGTGGGCGGACCTGCCAATGACATTATTGTGTCCGATAATCCTGACATTGGTTTCAAAATGTCAGATCAAAATGACAATATCCTTGTTCCTAATAATATGAATAGTAAAATTCAATTTAACAATACCAATCCAGCCAATATCGTGGTGAAAGCCTGGCCTGTGAGTGTAACTGGAAATCAACCCACGCCTGGGCCTTTTCAGGCGAGAGGTTATTTCCGAATTGACTTTGACTAGGAGTTGATGATGAATGTATTTAAAAAAAATCTTTATCCTGCTGCTTGCTTTGTCATGATGAGTTGCTATTCATTAAATTATGTACATGCAGATCTGGGGACTTATAATTTTACTTTAAAAGGTAATGCCACAAATTCTACGTGTGGTGTAGATGAAAGTGAATCACATAAAATTGTAGATTTAGGCAAAAATTCCACGCGTCAATTGAAAGTGCCGGGTGATAAAGGAGCACGTGTGGCAATTCCATTCAATTTGTCGCAATGTCCGCCGAATGCTGAAGTAACATTTACATTCATAGGCGAACAAAATCCTGTCAATAATCAATTTCTAGCTTTAACCAATGCAAATGCTGCTACAACAGCACAACATGTTGCAATAGAACTCACTGACTCTGATCGTAATCGAGTCCCAATCAGTAAAACTTCACGTTTCCCTGGTGATTTAGTGGGTAAAAGTCGTCCTTTTCTGGTTGATGCGAATGGAAAGGTTTCAGCTGTTTTTTACGCAAATTATGTGGCAACAGATGCAGCCGCAACAGCGGGTATCGCAAATGCGTATGCTGAATTTCGTATTGACTATCAATAATGTTATAAAATATCTATAAAGACTGAATACAAAATTATTTTATATATTTGATAATACATCTTTCAATAAAATGTGATGGAATTATGGTGAAAGAATTAAAATTTTAATATAGATATTAAATAAACCTCTCTCATAAATCAAAAAAGCTCATGTTTTTGTTTATCCTGAAAAATTTAACATTTTTAAGCATAATCTGTGTATGCAATATCTCGACTCAAAAAAGTTTTCTGATGCTTGGTTTAAGCATTATACAGGCATATACCGTTCAATATTTTCCCTCATGGTTGAACAAAAGCAGATGCAAATTTCTTCTATAGGCAGACCACCAAAACTGTGTCTTGAAGATTACATTTTACTCTGCTTGAGCTATTGGGGAGGATATTGAACTTTATTTCATGTTGCTACAAGTTACGCTGTATCAGCGCCGACAGCTTTTAGAATTGTTCATCAAGTTGAAGATACTTTAATCCAGTCAGGTTTGTTTAATTTATCCAAGGATATCCTCAAAGGGGAAGATATAGACTGGGATGTTGTGCTTGTAGATGTGACTGAAACTCCAATTCAAAGACCTAAAAAACAGAAGAAAAGCTATAGTGGTAAGAAAAAACTGCATATATTTAAGGGGCAAGCGATCATTCACAGTAAAACTCAGCAAATCCTGAGTTTATGCATGAGCAAAGGTGTTGTACGAGACTTTGAACTGTTCAAACGCAGTTTTCATTGAGTTCCAACATATTCATTTATTCTTGCAGATAAAGGTGATTAAGAAATTTATGCTCTATATTCTGTCACCGTGCAAGACGAATAAGCGTTGCGGATTAGATCCTGTGTTAAAAAGGTATAATCGAGAAATTAATAAAAGAAGAATAGGGATTGAACATGTATTTGGTGCATTAAAGACTTTCAAATTCTTTGCAGAGCGTTATCGAAATAGAGGAAAACGGCTGGGCTTTAGGTTTAATTTGATTGTAGGTATTTATAATTTAAAACTGATTAAAATGATTTATAAAATAGGTTGTTGATTAAAAGTAATGGTTGTTGTTGATTAAAAGTAATGAATTTATAAAATAAAGATGATGAAGTATTTAGTGTTTTGAATAAAATTAAAAAAAATATATATTAATTTTTTTTATAATGTGGCTATTTAAATTATAATAAAAATATACTTTTATTTAAAAAGCTTTGTGGTTTATACAGTGTTTATTTTAAGTATATGCTGAATTTGTTTAAATCTAATATGGAAGATTGAGTAATGAAAAAATTATGGTTCTTGCCTTTATTGATGATGGTTGGATGTACAACAGTAGCAACGGGACAACATCATTTTAAAAATGATATTGAATTAAGTTTTTATCATTATTTGTCGAATAAAAATAGTTCTAATTATGTTGGTGCATATTGTGTAGGATATAAAGATGGTCAGAATGTGACTAATCCTCAGCAAGAAATTTTAAAAAAACTAACACAGTCCAACCCAAATATTGTTCCAGTTTCAGAATGTACTGTTGCCAATGATGTAAGACTTAAAAAGGACGATTCGAAAGCGACCTTACTTTTTATCAACTCGTTAAACTGTGATGATCAGCAGCAGTGTACAATTCAAGGGGGTTATTATTTAGGTAATTTAGGTTCACAAACATCAACATATAAAGCAGTTAAAGTTGATCAAAAATGGTTTTTCACAGTTGCTGATCAAGGACCTGTATCCTAATTTTAAGGTCTTAAGTTACTTATAGAATCACTCCAGCACTTTATGGGTTGGAGTATTCGGCTAAAAATAATAATGTCAGGCATAGCGTTTTAAATCTAATCCTATTTGCTCCTATTCAATGAGAAAATAAAATTTTTTTAAGTGAATCTATTCGTACGACTCGTAAGGTAAATTCTATAAAACATCATGATTTTGAGTTGATGAGTTTGATAATCGTCTCAATAATAAGAAAAAACAAATAAATATCTAATTTATAATGAGATTTTTTAAAGATCATGAGCTTAAAAAATGTAATTGATTATCATTTGAGATATTCTTTACCTTGTGTTAAGTTTTTCTTTATTAAATATAAGGTCATAATAATGCTTAATAATATTTTTACTTTTTTCGATAGATTGGGATATACAACACAAAAACGTGCCATTCGTGTTCAGTTTTCAAACTCACAACTCAATGCCCAAGTGATGCTGCAACGCATTGAGGGCTATCATGCTATCAATGAAGGATTGTCCGCAGAACTGATCTGTCTTTCAAGCAATCCATTTATTGAATTGAAACAGTTTATCGCTTGCCAAGTGTCAGTGGATCAAGTCACAGATTCAGGCAAGCTGTTTAGAACGACTGGGATTATTACGGGTGCGTCGCAAGGACAATCTGACGGAGCTTTGAGCTTATACCGCTTAACCCTGCAAGACCCAACAAGCTTATGGCATAAACGTCGTAACAACAGGGTATTTATGAATAAAAGCATTCCTGAGATTTTTCAAGTAATTTTCAAGGAATGGCAGACGAAAAGCAATTTGTTTGCATCCAGTTTAAAACTGGACCTCAGTGGTTTAACCAAGACCTATGATGTACGCCCATTTTCAATGCAATTTAACGAATCTGACCACACATATTTGACTCGGATTTTACGTGAAGAATCAATAAACTGGCTGATTGATGAATCAAATTATAAGGATGGGACAAAAATTGAGAATATGCAAGTGGCTCTACCAGATCTTAATAATCCATACATTCTTCAATACCAAGTGAAAAATAAAGACGATCAAGCGCTTTCAGATAAGAAATATATTGTCATTGATGAGGATGGCAATGTTTACAGTGGTGTTACTGATCAAAAAGGATTGATGAAGCTAAAAACAGCACCAACTTCGCAAACAATTGTTGCAAGAGTTATGGTGAAAGACATAGAAGATGCACAAGAAGAAATCAGTAAAGATTAGGATAAAAATATGTTTTATAGTCGTTTGAAATTAACAGTACAAGAACCTTTAAAGTTAAAAGATTTGACGTATAAATTTGTTGTCACAAATAACCATACCAAGAAAAAAACTATCTTTGAAGGACGGTTTGATGAACAAGGATTAACAGGATGGACTGAAATATATAATGCAAATACTACATTGATTTATGAGGTGTATTTACGTGGGGAAATTCTTCAGAGAATTGCAGCAAAAGCTTATCCTAACCAAGAAACACACAGTACATATACCATTAAAATCACATCAGAGATCACCAAGAATGTAAAAGAAAATATAAAGGAAATCTATCTGAATGATGGAGAGGTCGCATGGTATCTGATTAAAAAAACAGAAACGATGCTGGATTGGTCAAAAAGAGTTTTTAAAAAGCCTTTGATTGCATCAGACTGGGATACGTTGAGAGCCAATAATCCGCATATCGCGAATATGGCTGCGATTGTATTGTTAAGCCCAGGGCAAGTGATTGTTTTATCTAACTCGACGACAGCAAAGGAACTTACGCAATATAAAAAAGATGCTCAAGAGGCTCAAAATAATTTAGAACAAATGAAAAAAGATCAGGATTTTGATGCGACATTTTTCGCTCAGAACTATGAATTTTTTTATGATGCGTTCCATGACAGTCGAACGGAGATCACTCAGCAAGATATTTTTAAAAACAATGATCATCCTTTGGTACAAAAATTTGAAAATACTTCAAATGACAGTGGAGTAGCATGGGGAGCAATCACAAAAGGTGGAATTGATGGTGCATTGAGTTTTTCCAATGGTGTAGCGCAAAGGATGAATAAAATACATGGCGAATTGGCATTAAAAATGGCAGAAGAAAAAGCCAAAGGTTCTGGTTTGGCCAACCCTAAAAATTTTAAAGCCTTTAGACAGAAGTATGCTTATCTCTATGAGGAGTTAAATAGAGAGTCGGCAAAAAGAATATTTAAATGGGATCAGTCTATTCAGACCAACAATATGCGACGAATGATCAGTCAATCTAGTCTGGCACGAGGGGCAACATACAAGGGCGGAATGAGAGAGTATGTTAAAAAAATGAGTGAGCTTGGAAAAATGAGTAAAGCTGTAAAGGGTGGAGGTTATTTATTCTTGGCTTTGGATGTTTATAATGCCAGTAATGCGATTGCCAATGCCAGGCCAGATGAAAAAACCAGAACGACAGTGGTTGAAAGTTCTAAAATCGTTGGGAGTATGGGAGGTGCTGCATTAGGTGGTTTTATTGTGATAACCGTTGCATCTGGTGGTACGTCACTAATCGTGCTCGGTATAGCAGCAGGAGCTTCTGCTTTGGTGGGGTGGGCTGGTGGTGAAGGGGCAGGACTACTTTCTGAATATATATATGATAAAGTAAATAAGTAAATGAATGATTTTATTAAAATATTTATTGATGACGAGAAATTTATTTTTTCTGTTCTTTCATTTTTATTTCTATTCCTTTTTTTTGTATTCTATTTGATACAATATATTTATATATCTTATCATTTAAAGGGGATCTGTAAAGTTATTTTTAATGATGAGAAATATTTTAAAAATCCTTTAGAACCTTTTAATTGTTTTTTTATTAGTTTGTTGCCTATAGTATTTTGGAGAGAAACTTTAAATATAAAAAAAGGATTTAAATTTAAAAAACTTTATGGAAAGGATTTTTACTATCCTATCGATAAGACTAAACTAAATGAAATGTTATCTAGTTATTATAAGCTGTTCTATTTGCAATATCTAATATATTTATTTGTAATGCTTTTTTTCATATTTATGGTAATAGCCTATATTTTAATTAAATATTTTTAAAAATCTGAATGGTAGTGTTTAGTTGTAATTGAGAGATACATAAATAAGTCAAAAAAACGCACTGCGTTTATATGATTTTATTTTAAATAGCCTTCAGATTTCACCCAATAATAAAAAGGATCAATAAAATGACCGACATTATTTCACCTGAATAAATAAACAATGAGGGGAAATCAAGAAATGAAATTATTCAAAAGTATTGCACTTTGTTTTTTTACAACACTCTCTTTTGGCGCCTGTTCAAATGTTGAGAAACAAAAAGAAGGTATAAACGTGATCGATTTTAAAAACCCAAAAAAAGTCTGCTTTGGACGAATTGAAATGATGGTGCCGAAAGAAACTGAAGTTGAGTACAGTAACTTTAATTATAACGGCAGTAATATTGAGGTTGATGACAGTATTAAAACCTATGATGCTTACCAAAAGCTGATTCACGATAAAATTCGATACTTAAAAAACGAGCCTCATGAAACTGAAGGCACTTTATTAAAAAGTGAAATGAACGGACCTGTACAACAAATTGGGCGCTCCGTCAGTCATGTGATTATTTATAGAAGTACTAAATATACTGTTGAAGCCTATGAAATATATGGTTATCTCTACTTAAGACCGGGAAAGCTGCTGATTTTAAAAAGTGGTGCAAGCAATGATTTGTTAGACGAAGCAATCGCAGAAATACAGCATAATTTAAACAGCATCAAAATACGGTCAGCGCAAGGTGAAGAACAAGCAGGTTTATGCTGGAAAGAATATTTTATTGTCGATGATATGAGCAAAAATATTCCTTTTACGGGTGGATATTTGCATTTTAGATTTCCGAGTTATCCGGGGGTTCGAATCGATATTGCACATCGAGTTCGCTTGACATCGGATATGTCTTTGATTGAGCTTATGAGAAAAAATAAAAATGAATTGCCAGAAATTGTAAAAGTCAAAATGAAAATTGAAAATTTAAGGGAGCATCAAAAAGCCATCAATGGTTTAGCGGGTGAAGAAGTACTTAATCACATGTCACAACGTGGATATTTTGAAAGAGGATTTGAGGATGGAGCATGGCAATATTTAGGCAGTTTAGAAAATGATAATGATCCTTATATTAAATTTGATTTTGAAAGTGCGGAACTTATTCATAATGATGAACCTTTAATATCTACAATAAGTCAAAAAAATGCACTGCGTTTATATGATTTTATTTTAAATAGCCTTCAGATTTCACCCAATAATAAAAAGGATCAATAAAATGGCTCAAGTTGTTTCACAAACCCATTCTGCAACCAGTCCAAGTTCAAATCAATCTGGTACCTTTGTTGAAGTACCACTTCATGACACGATTCCGATCATATTTGTCCCTGGCATTATGGGGTCAAATATTTTTAATACAGCCTTGGGTAAACCTGTTTGGAAAATTGGTAATGGTATTACAGGTCAAGTCGGTACATTAACCTCAAAAATAAAAAAAACTCCTGCTGATTTACAAACAGAACTAGATCCTTTAAATACTCGAGTAGATAGCTCTGGTGATATCAAAGTGGATAGTCGTTTAAAGTTAAATGAAAAAACCTTAAGAGATCGCTATTGGGGGACCGTACACTGGGACAGTTATGGTGGCGTCTTAACCTACCTGCAAATGGTTTTAAACAATGTTGATTTAAAAGAGCAACCTATATATGGCATGGGCGGTATTGGTGGTGGTTATGCGGCGATTCAGCAAATAAAATTGCAAGAATCTATTTATGAATGGAAAATCCTGTTAAATCCAAAAGAACGAGATCATTGGCATCCTCAGCAAGCATTCACTGCTATCACTGAACAGGATATTGAACATTTAAAGGCGTTTCACTTTCCTGTCTATGCTATGGGCTATAACTGGCTGCAGTCCAGTGAAGATGGTGCACAAATTGTTTCCACAAAACTGGATGCGATCAAAAAATCATATGGTCAACGTTTTCATAAATTTATCATCGTCACGCATTCCTTAGGCGGACTACTTACTCGTCGCATTGCACAACTTCGTGGAGACCTTGCCGGAGTCGTACATGGGGTGATGCCTGCTGAAGGTGCAGCGGCAGCGTATCGACGTATTGTTACTGGATCAGAAGATGTCGGTGCTTTGCCTGCTTATGTGCTGGGCAAGAATACCGAACATGTGACTGCTGTCTTAGCCAATGCACCTGGAGGATTAGAGCTTTTACCAAGCAAAGCCTATAATAAAGGCAAACCATGGTTATTTTTAAACGGCTCAAGCTTAAACAATGGAACAAACTTTCAAGAGCATCAAGTTGCCTTGCCAGAAGCTGATCCCTATGAAGAAATTTACAAGGCAGATGGTGTATGGTGGGAAATGGTCAAAGCGGAACTTATTGATCCTGCAAATATGATAAAAGATAATGATCCAGGTAAAAGAACAAAAGATGTATATTTTAAAAAGATTGAAAAAATTAAAGAATTTCATGACAAAATAACAAATAAATATCACCCATGTACTTATGCTCATTATGGACATGATTCCAAATTTTTCAGTTTTGGGACATTGAAATGGACGCTTGATCAAGCGCTTAGAGGGTTAACCACAAATCAAATAAGAAATTTACCAAGGGTCAGTGCTCAAGAGATTGAAGCACATAATCAGCAAGTTGCAAAAGATGCCATGTATATGGGTCAAGGTGCGATGTACTATATGAAAGCAAATTCGAAAGAAAATAATGGTTTGAGATATATTAAACTCAGTAATGGAAAATTTGGTACATTTAAAATATCTCAAAAAAATGCAGAGGGTGATGGAACAGTACCTTGGCAATCTGGTCGCGCACCTTTAAAACAAGTCGGTGTGAAACAAGTTTTTCAAATGACGGGGTTTGATCATCAAGGATCATATAACAATATTCATGTGCGTCGCTCAGTGCTTTATTCAATCGTTAAAATTATTCAGGACAATAATATCAAACCTAAATATAGATGACTCAAACGATGTCATTTATAAAGACCAGTTTCATCTGACAGAAATGATAAAAATAAAAAAGCATAACGGTCAGATCAGATTGAGCAACTAAAATTTATCGAATTAAGCGACCTCACTTGCAAGCTATTGCTAAAATTTTAATGGATATGGATTAAACTGATCTTTTAAATATTTACAAAACTAAACTCTGATTTAAATATATTTTTCTATGATGGTGGCTATTTTTTCATTATTTCTTATAGTATTTTTTCCATTTTTCAAAAGGATTGCCATAGGCATTCACATAAATTGAAAGACATAAGCACCACGCAATTATAGTGAGTATTGTTATGACTATAAGTAAAATATCAGAAAAATAAAGACTACTTAGCAAAAAAAACATAAGGCTAAGTGCTGTAAGGATGAATGACCATCTAGCAATAGTGTCTTTCATATTTTTTTATGGTGATAAGATGATTGTTAAGTTTATTTTAATTTGTGAAAAACTCAATACCTAATTTTTCATAGTGATTTGTATTTTATACAATGTATTGAATGTAAATATTTTATTATTTTTTCATGGTTTTATTAGTTGTTTATTAATTTAAATTTATATTAATTAAAGAACTTAATTTATGTATTTTATGATTTTAATGAACGTTTTTTGAATATTCTTGATGTTTTTATTATTTCAATATAAAACAATATATTATTATGAAATTTATATTTTAATTGTGTTGAAAACTTATTTTTTTAAGAGTTGTGATCACTACGTCAAAAAATAATTTTAAATTTTGATGTGGTTTTCAAATTTATAATTAAACTTTTTAGGCAAATAAATTCAGTTAATTTTTTTTATTGTTAGATCAATTAGTTCTATTCCTGATGATGAATTAATTATATTTTTCTTGCTAATTTTTTATTTTTAATTTAATTTTTTTGTTAAGATTTTCTTAATGGTTTAATTGTTTTAAATGACTAAGTATTAAACATCATGAGAAAATTGTAGAAGCATGTTGGCAAATCATGCTTGTTAACGCTAAAGGAATAGAAGTATTAAAAAAGGAATATAATTATGAAACTCAATCTATTATCAGTGCTATTGGCAGGGTCTGCTGTTTTTTTGGTTGCCTGTAATGGAGATGATAAAGGGACCAATGATGGAGCTATTACACCTGAAAAACCACCTGAGGTAGAGGTGAACAATATTCAAAATCCAGTAGTGAGTACCCCAGTAGCTTATAAATTTACGCAAGATTATCCACCAAATGCTGCAGAAAGTGTGGTGATGACTTATAAGATGAAGGGGATTTTAGGTAAAGAAACACAGGCCACAACATTAGTCTTTACACCGAGAACTGCACCACCATCTGGTGGTTGGCCGATTGTAGTTTGGGCACATGGAACAACAGGCGTGGCGGATAGTTGTGCGCCGAGTCAAAATTCATTGATAAGCACTGATCGTGAAGGTACAAAAGATGACACAATTTACCAAACAATTGATAATTTTGTGAAAGAAGGCTATTTGGTGGTTGCACCAGATTATGAGGGTTTAGGGGAGCCTGGTGGTCAGGAGATACATCCATATAAAAATTTAAAAAGTGAAGCGTATTCAATTACCGATGCTGTAGTAGCAACCAAAAGTTGGCTCGGTAACAAAGTATCCAATAGATGGGTCGTTGTTGGCGTTTCTCAAGGAGGGCATGCCGGACTCGGTGCTGCACAGTATGCAGCTCGTGCAAATATGGATTACAAAGGTGTGGTTGCGCTTGCACCCTCAAATAATATGGAAATGATTGTTCAACTTTCTGAAAAAAAATTGGAAACAGCAAGCGTAAGAGATAAAGTAGTTGGCTATACCAAATTGGATGCGTTAACCGCTTTTATGGCTGCGGGTCTCAAAAGTGTTTATCCCAATGAGCCAGTATATAGTATGGTATTTAAACCACCTACAGATAAAATTGCTGAGCAGGCTGAGTCTCTTTGTATTACCCAATTAGCTGAAACTTTTGCAGGAGCAATGGTAAATTATATATTTAAAAATGGTGGCAGCTTAGATGGATATCCCCGTAAAGTAGATGGATATTTAAATAATCCTATAGTAAAGCAGTTATTAGATAAAGATTCACAACCTTTACAAACGATTATTAAAACACCAATTATTATTTATCAGGGGGGAGGAGACACTATTGTGTTACCACAAGCAACGGATGCTATGGTGGAAAAGGCACGTAGTTTAGGGATCAAGATTGACTATCGAACTGATCCAACATGGAATCATACCAGCGTTGCCACAATTAATGCTAAAAATGGTAAAATTTTGGAAGATGTCAAGGGCTTGTTGGCAAAGTAAATTTTACATACGCTCTATGACAATAAAAAATGCCCTTATCTGAAATAAGGGCATTTATTCATCAATATAATTTTTATTCAGTTCTCAACTATAAAAACACAATCAATAAAATAATTCCCAATACAACACGATACCATGCAAAGACTCTTAACGTATGTTTTTCAACAAATTTAACCAATGCTTTAACCACCAGAATCGCAGCAATAAATGCGGCTACAAAACCTACAGAAATATTGATCAAGTTATCTGAAGTTAAAACATCTGCATTTCGAATTAAATCATAGGTCGCTGCACCTAACATGGTCGGCATTGCAAGGAAAAATGAAAATTCAGTTGCCGCTTTTCGCGATAACCCCGATAACATTCCGCCGATGATGGTTGCGCCAGAACGAGATGTTCCCGGAATCATGGCAACACATTGTGCAAAACCTACGAGAATAGCTTGTTTTAAAGTGATGTCAGTCGCTTCTACGGTTTTTGGTTCAAACTTTCGTGCTTCGACTGCAAAAATAATAAAACCACCAATAATCAAAGCAAAAGCCACGACGAGCGGGCTAAACAAGACTTGCTTAATAAAATCAACAGCAAGTACGCCAATCACGACAGCCGGAATAAATGCAACCAAAACATTGATGGTAAAGCGTCTAGCATGTGCATCACCTGAGAAAAAGCCGCGCACCAATTCAATGATCTTTTGACGATATAGCCAGCATACTGCCAAGATTGCCCCCAATTGAATCACGACTTCAAATACCCGACCTGAATCTGAGTGGAAGTCGATCAAATGGCCAAACAGAATTAAATGTCCTGTACTGGAAATCGGTAAAAATTCAGTTAGACCCTCAATAAGCCCCAAAAACAGAGCTTTTAATAGTTCAAAATTTTCCATAATTGAAATAAACAAGAATTTAAAAAATTGAACCTTTTTAATGTATTTAAGTCTACTTATAAATGAAAAAAGACAAAATTTTACGAAATTTTTACGCAGCTGATCTGGCGGTGAATAGAGAGTTTACGGCAACTTTTTCGATACTAGGCAATGGAATATCCCAGTGTTTAGGATGGAAAAGATGACTGCTAAATATATAGCGCATCAACCAGTACAGCATCCAAAAAAATGCTTACGACAAAAACTTAAAAATCATATCCAAACTTGCAAGATTGGCATTTCATTTTTCAGCCTTTCAAATCAAGGAGTCTGGTCATGTTAGAGTTTATTTTACTCTTGGTCATTGTGATCGTTCTTGCTTATCCCTTAGGAAAATATCTTGCATGCATTATGCAAAATCGCAAGATGAAAATTGATCCGTTATTTAATTGGATTGAAAAGCCGATTTATGCCTTATTGGGTACCGATCCAAACCAGAGGATGAATGTTAAAACCTACTCATTGAGCTTCGTGATCAGTTGCTTG
This sequence comes from Acinetobacter nematophilus, assembly GCF_026344175.1. Taxonomy (NCBI): domain Bacteria; kingdom Pseudomonadati; phylum Pseudomonadota; class Gammaproteobacteria; order Moraxellales; family Moraxellaceae; genus Acinetobacter; species Acinetobacter nematophilus. Next base: position 225,135 of record NZ_JAPKMY010000001.1, on the reverse strand, counting down.
GTGATTGGATTGGTCACTTGGTTGTTGTTTATGTTCCAAGCCAATCTACCCTTGAACCCCAACCATGCGCCCAATATGTCGTGGGATTTGGCATTGCATACCATGGTTTCATTCCTGACCAATACCAACCAACAGCATTATTCTGGGCAAAGCCAATTGTCTTATCTGTCTCAGATGGTGGGAATTGTGGGATTGCAAATCATCACACCGATGATGGGTCTGGCCATGGTTGTTGCAACACTCCGTGCTTTATTCTCTCCACCTGCTAATGATTTGTCTGCAGTAGATCATCAAATACCGTTTGGCAGTAAAGTTCAAAGAATCAATGTTGGGAATTATTGGGCCGATGTGATACGTCCTACATTTCGTTTTTTGATTCCATTGTGCATGGTTTGGTCATTGTTGTTGAATAGCCAAGGTGTTCCTGCAACGTTTCAAGGTGGACCAGAAGTTCAAGTGGTCGATCAATCCACTGAGTTGAAAACACAAAAAATTCCTTTAGGCCCTGTCGCACCCATGGTTGCCATCAAGCAATTGGGGAGTAATGGCGGGGGGTGGTATGGACCAAACAGTAGTGTGCCTTTAGAAAATCCGACGCCACTTTCGAATTTTTTGGAAATGATTGCAATTTTGCTGATCCCTGTTGCCGTGATCTTCATGTTGGGTTTTTTCACCAAACGTGCAAAATTTGCAGGCTTTGTGTTTGGTTCAATGCTGCTGATGTCGGTGATTTCTGCAACAACAGCCATCTGGTCTGAAAGCCTGTCTTCTACAGCAACCCAAATGTATGCGATGGAAGGTAAGGAGATGCGTTTTGGTGAGGCATCTTCTGCACTGTGGGCAGCAGTGACCACGCAAGTCAACAATGGCTCAGTGGATATGATGCATGACTCTGCATCACCTTTAACAGGTTTAGTAGCACTCGCCAATATGTTGATGAATGCCATTTGGGGCGGTATTGGTTGCGGCTTGCAGCAATTCATTATTTATCTATTTTTGGCTGTATTTATTGCAGGCTTGATGACAGGACGTACGCCTGAATTATTTGGACGCAAGATTGAAGCCGGTGAAATTAAATTATTGGCTGTGGTGATTTTAATTCAGCCAATCGTGATTCTGTCTTTAACTTCAATGGCTTTGTTTTTTCCAGAATTGACGGGCAACAGCAATCCACAATATCACGCCGTTTCTCAAGTCCTATACGAATATGTTTCTGCTTTTGCCAATAACGGTTCTGGTTTCGAAGGCTTGGCAGACAATACGGTGTGGTGGAATGTGACATGTGTCATTGCTTTGTTGCTTGGACGCTTTCCAACTTTGGTTATCCCGCTCATCATCGCTGCACGTTTGGCTGCTAAACGCCAAGCGCCTGAAAGCAAAGGCAGTCTAAAAGTTGAAACACCAACATTTGCATTGACACTGATCGCCATAGTCGTGATGTTGACTCTATTACAATTCATGCCAGTCCTTGTCTTAGGACCGATTGCTGATCATCTGTTATTGGTACAAGGTTAGGGTGAGTAAAATGAATCATTCAAAACAATCTATTTCAAATAAAACCTCTACGCTTTTTCAAGCTGAGGCTTGGAAGAATGTCTGGGTTAAATTATTACCCCAACATGCGGTAAAAAACCCTGTGATGGCGATCGTATGGTTGGGTACGATTATTACTTTGATCAGTACCTTGATGGGTAAAGCGGATGTACTATTTGGTCTTGCAGTCAGCTTCATTTTATTTATCACCGTCCTCTTTGCCAACTATGCTGAAGCGATTGCAGAAGCGAAGGGGAGAGGTCAAGCTTCTTCATTGCGGCAAGCCCGTCAAAATTTGACGGCACGGCGACTTACATCTAAAACTGATGCAGAGGGTGAACAGGTCGCGGCGACCCAATTAAAAATGAATGATTTGATTGAAGTCCGCGCAGGTGAACTGATTCCTGCGGATGGTGAAATTATTGAAGGTTTTGCCACCATCAATGAAGCTGCGGTAACAGGAGAGTCTGCACCTGTGTTACGTGAAGCAGGAACAGACAAGTCGGGTGTCATTGGTGGAACTAAAGTTTTAACGGATCGTATCATTGTGCAAGTGACTGCTGAAGCAGGACACAGTTTTCTTGATCGCATGATTGCACTGGTTGAAGGCTCCAATCGACAAAAAACTCCAAATGAAATTGCACTGGGTATTTTACTGACCGTGATGACAGTGACTTTTATTGTGGTGGTACTCAGCTTGCCGTTCATCGGACATTTCTTAAAAATCGAAATCAATCCGATTGTGTTGGTGGCGTTATTGGTCTGTCTAATTCCAACCACCATTGGTGGATTATTGCCTGCTATTGGGATTGCTGGGATGAATCGGGCATTAAAAGCCAATGTGATTGCGAAATCAGGTAAAGCCGTTGAAGTTGCAGGTGATGTAGATGTGTTGCTGTTGGATAAAACAGGGACGATCACCTATGGCGACCGTCAAGCAACCGCCTTTTATCCTTTAGTCGGTGTGACTGAATCAGAACTTCGTCAGGCTGCCATATTGACTTCGCTGGCAGATCCTACACCTGAAGGAAAGTCAGTGGTTGCTTTGGCAAAAGAGCTGGGTGAGCGTGTAAGCGAACCTGAGCATGCAGCATTTATTGCATTCAATGCAGCAACACGCATCTCAGGCATCGATTTAAGTGATGGACATCGAATTCGTAAGGGAGCATTAGATGCGATTCTTAAATTTGCCTCACAGCATCTTGAAAATCACAGTGAGTTAAAAACCCGTGTAGAGCAGGTAGCATCAAAAGGTGCAACACCATTGGTGGTGGCAAAAGATCAAAATATTCTTGGCGTCATTGAACTGTCAGATGTGATAAAACAAGGAATCAAGGAAAAGTTTGCCCGTTTGCGTGAAATGGGAATTAAAACTGTGATGGTCACAGGGGATAACCCACTGACCGCAGCTGCAATTGCAGCTGAAGCAGGGGTAGATGACTATATCGCCGAAGCCAAACCTGAAGATAAATTAACCTGTATTCGTACTGAGCAGAACAAAGGTCATTTGGTGGCTATGGTGGGTGATGGCACCAACGATGCGCCGGCATTGGCCCAAGCAGATATTGGTCTGGCAATGAATTCGGGAACACAGGCTGCGAAAGAAGCAGGCAATATGGTGGATTTGGATTCAGACCCAACCAAACTTTTGTCGGTGGTTGAGATCGGTAAACAACAACTGATTACTCGTGGAGCTTTAACCACATTTTCATTGGCGAATGATGTTTCAAAATACTTTGCGATTTTACCCGCTTTGTTTGTAGCAGCAATTCCTCAAATGAATAGCTTGAATGTCATGCAGTTGGGCAGTTCTGAAAGTGCCATTCTTTCAGCACTCATTTTTAATGCCATCATTATTCCTTTGCTGATTCCAATTGCTTTACGAGGGGTAAAGTTCAAACCTGCCACATCAACCCAGTTGTTACGCCGCAATATGCTGATTTATGGTGTGGGTGGAGTACTGCTTCCATTTATTGCAATTAAAGCGATTGATTTAATGATCAGTCCATTGCTTGCACTCTAAGTTGAGCGAGGAATATACACATGAACACTGAAACGCATCAAGTTGTAGATTTATCATTATCCAGTTTAATCCGTGCTTCAATCGGTTTGACGGTTGTAGCTCTGGGATTGTGCGGTTTTGTCTATAGTTCTGCGGCAACAGGGCTTGGGCAGCTTAGCTTCCCTGAACAAGCCAATGGAAGTATGCTGATTGAGAATAATCAAGTATTGGGTTCACGTTTAGTGGCACAGCCTTTTCAACAAGTGCAATATTTTCAAGCTCGCCCATCGGCTGCACATTATGATCCGATGAATATGGCAGCAAGTAATATGGCCAGAACCAATCCTGAATTACAGCATATCGTTGCCGAGCGAATGGATAAAATTGCACGTCTAGACCAGATTGAGAAGTCTAAAATTCCTGCGGATTTAGTGACTGCTTCGGGAAGTGGGATTGACCCTGATATTAGTGTTCAGTCTGCAATGATTCAGGTCAAGCGAGTTGCCAAAGCCCGCCATTTGACTGAGGAAAATGTCGCCCAATTGGTTCAGGAGTATACCACTCAACCTACTTTTGGAGTTTTTGGACAAGCAAGAGTCAATGTTCTAGCATTAAATTTGGCATTGGATCGGCTTGGAAAATAATCATTAGGTTGTCAAGCTTGTTGATTAGATTATTTTCATTATGATGTGCAGGATGTGATAAAAATTGAATTCAATATTGGATTTCATCACATCCTGACTCAATGTTTCTTAAGCTAGGACGATGAAAAGAAAGTCTAAAATTTGTGCCAATATGATGATAAATAAAATAATCTGATTCAATCACTTTAAAAAATGGCATCACTGCCAATACTTGGAAGACAGTAACCCTATGGCTGACGATCGAAATAACAAAGCAGATGTCTTGTTACAGCATACCCAACGTTATCAATCCGGGCGACTCACCATCTTTTTAGGGGCTGCTCCAGGGGTTGGTAAAACATTCGCCATGTTGGTTCGTGCACATGAGTTAGCTTTGCAGGGCAACAATATTGTGATTGGCTATGTAGAAACACATGGTCGCATAGAAACAGAAAACCTGCTTGCCGGTTTGAAGATTATTCCAAGGAGAGTCATTGAATATCAAGGACATCATCTTGAAGAGATGGATTTGGATGCTGTTCTGGCAATAAAACCCAGTATTGTTTTGGTGGATGAGTTTGCCCACAGCAATATGCCAAACAGCCGTCATGAAAAACGTTGGCAAGACATCAATGAATTGTTGGATGCAGGCATTGATGTATTGACCACCATGAATATCCAGCATTTAGAAAGTTTAAATGATGTGGTGTTTCAAATTACAGGGATTCGAGTGGCTGAAACAGTTCCTGATCGTGTATTTGAACGTATTCGGGATATCCGTTTAATCGATTTACCTGTCAGTGAATTACTTGAGCGTTTGAATCAAGGCAAGGTTTATGTGCCTGAACAAGCGCAGCAGGCGTTGCAGCGTTTTTTTAATCATTCCAATCTAACGGCTTTGCGTGAATTGGCCATGCAAACGGTTGCCAGTTATGTTGATAGTGATGTTCGGGAGAATTTTTCGATACAGGGGCTGGTTCCCATTCCCTTGAAAAACCATATTTTGATTATGGTGGATGGTGGTGGTCATGCTGAGGCTTTAGTTCGGGCAGGCTGTCGTATTGCTGAAAATCGTCAGGCACATTGGACGGTAGTTGCCTTTTCAGAAGACTCTCAAATTAACAATAAATCTGAAAATGCCCGGCATCGTGAAATCGAAAGAGCGTTGAATTTAACCCGTCAATTGGGAGGAATGACAGAAATACTCTATGGTAAACAACATGCCAAAACCCTGTTTGATTATGTGATTGATCGAGGCATTTCAACATTGGTACTCACCCAACCGAATGTAAAGCCTTTTCAATTCAGTTTAAAGCTTAAAGCGAATATGCTTGATCAATTATTGAAATATCAACCAAGTTTTGAACTGAGCATGGTGCCGATTATTGAGGAAAATAAGTCAAATTCTAATTTTTTAGATCAAATTACATTTCTAAATCTTAGAGAAATATTTTACGTTTTAGCGACGACTGTTATTAGCATTGTCATTGCAAGTTTGGGGGAAAAGTATTTAGGTATTGAAGAACTTTCTGTGATTTTTATTACGGCTGTGGTTTTTGTTGCATCTAAAACACGTATGTTGGCAGCGGTTTTTTCTGCGATTCTGTTTTTCTTGGCCTATAATTTTTTCTTTATTTCACCAAAATTTACTCTTCAAATCTCGGCACATCAAGGGGTGATTACTGTGGTCGCTTTTCTTGGTGCTGCTTTAATTTCAAGTCGTCTGGCTTCACGCTTGAAAGAGCAAGTGGTGGCCTTAAAAGCGGCAAATAGTTATAACAGTATTATGCAGGATTTGGGGCAAAAGCTTTCTGTTGCCGTAGACCTGAAACAAGTTCAAGAGATCGCAGAAAATAGTCTGAGTAAAAATTTAAATGCTGAAATCTGGTTCTATTTTCCTGGCTTGTCTGTTGAGATACCTAATTTACTGACAATCAGCGATAAAGAGAAAATCTCAGCAGATTGGACGTTAAAAAATCATCAACCATCAGGACGTTTTACTCAAACCTTGACTGAAAATGATTGGTGGTTTTTACCTTTATTGGCATCCAAGCAATGCTTGGGCGTGGTCGGGATTAAATTTCCCAAGCAAGTCGCCGGTTTAAATACAGAGCTTAAACAATTAACAGAAACCATGATTGAATATATTGCCCAAGCAATTTCTCGGACTCAACTGACCAAAGCCTTGGAAATCGCCAACATTAACTCGGAAACTGAAAAACTGCGCTCAGCTTTGCTTTCTTCGGTGTCACATGATTTACGCTCGCCTTTGGCTTCTATGATTGGTGCGGCAGATACTTTGACCAATTATCGACATTCTATGGATGAACAAGATCAAAACAGCTTATTAGAAGCGATTCGTCTGGAAGGTGAGCGCTTGGATCGTTATATCCAAAACTTACTTGATATGACGCGCTTAGGGCATGAAGGTCTCAGTCTTAAACGAGACTGGATTGGTGTAGATGAGTTGATTGGTTCAGCGGTACGCCGTTTAAAACGTTATATGCCACAAAGTATTGTTGAAGTTTATTTACCTGAGCATAGCTTAAGTTTATATGTTCATGCAGCACTGATCGAGCAGGCTATTTTTAATGTCCTTGAAAATGCCGCCAAGTTTTCGCCAGAGCATAAGGCGGTCACTATAGATGTCGCGCAGTGCAGTGAAAATGAAATCGAAATTGCGATCAGTGATCAAGGTCAAGGCATTCCTGAAGAAGAGCGTGATCGAATTTTTGACATGTTCTATACCATGGAGCGTGGTGATCGAGGACAATATGGTACAGGGCTTGGATTAACAATTGTCAAAGCGATTATTGGTGCACATATGGGTAAAATTATGGCATCTTCTGCGAAGAACAACCAAGGGACATGTATTCGTATGCAACTCCCGATTCAGCAAATTGGCTAGTCTCGTTTTTTGATTTAAGGAAGCATCATGCCAGAGCAAAATGTATCAACAAGCTCGATGACCAATGTATTGATTATTGATGATGAAACACAGATTCGTAAATTTCTGGATATCGCACTTCGTGCTCAAGGTTATAAAACATTGTTGGCTGAAAATGGTCAAAAGAGTTTGGAGCTTTTGGCTTTGCAGGGAGCAGATCTGGTCATTCTCGATCTTGGTTTACCTGATTTAGATGGCGCAGAAGTCCTGTCAGAGCTCAGAGTCTGGTCACATGTACCTGTCATTGTATTGTCTGTGCGTTCGAATGAAGAAGAAAAGGTCAAGTTATTGGATGCAGGTGCCAATGACTATGTGACTAAACCCTTTAGTGTACAGGAGCTTATGGCCCGAATACGGGTGCTGCTTCGCCAATATCAAAATGTTGCTGTGGAATCTGCTTGTTTTGATGATGGCGTATTAAAAATTGACTTTGCACACCGACAGGTTTTTTTAAATCAACAATTGATTTCTTTGACACGTAAGGAATATCAGCTTTTGACTCTATTGGCTCAACATAAGGGGCAATTGATTACTCAACCGCAAATTTTAAATGATTTGTGGGGACCAACACATCAGGAAGACACACATTATTTAAGAATTTTAGTGGCAAAACTGCGTGGAAAGTTGAATGATAATGCTGTTCAACCAACCTACATTGTCACTGAACCGGGTGTGGGATTGAGGTTTTTGGGATAAGTAAGTCCTGTTTTTGGTTTTGTGCTGATTTTAAAATTGAAAAGTGGTGACTTAAAATATCAACTCATCACACCATTCAAGCTTGAAAAGCTAGAAAATAGTTTTAGCAGTGTAAACATGTTAAAAAGAAAGAGATAGACAAACAGAAAAAGATAGACAAACAGAAAAAGAGATAGGGACATCGTAGAAGCCATCAAACAAAAACACCTCAATAGATTGATATTTTTTCATTAAAAAGCATTGGATCACTGCAATATGCTTTTGTCGGTATACAGCATCGAAAGTTTATTTAGGTCAGAGAAAGCAATTCATTCAAGAATAAAAACATGAAATAAAATAAGAATCGTTTACATTTTATTACATTTCTCATTGGGTATTTTTTCGTTCTCATTCGTCTATATAGATATAAGGCAATTATTTATCTGTCTGGTCTTATTTTTGGACCAAAGAGGAATGAGTATGTTGATTCAACAACACTGGTCAAAGATTCGAAACATCCTGATCCATTTATCCAAGGATGTTATGTCCAATATTTTTATACAGCAACGTTAAGTGTATGAATGTTGTGTTTAATGATTTGTATGATCGAAAAATGTATACCACGCTATGTGGTGTCATGCTTTGTCATGTCTTGTTGATCTGGGCAATGTCTTTTTTACAGACGGATCAATTTGTCGAAACGCATTCACCAGAAAATGCAATCAAAATTCGTTTTGTTCGTATGAATAAGACTGAAACGATTCAAGAGAGCGATACAACCACAGCAACGCATTCAACACAATCACAAATACAGTCCACAACACAGCAGCAGCCAATGTCTAAAACGACAGCATCTCATCAAAAACCAACCAAAGTGATTCAGAGTAGCGAATCCAAAAAAATAATTATGGCGCAACCTCAACAAGATACTCAAAAATCCACATTGACAAAAACAACAGATGATTCTTCAAAGAAGCGTACAGAAACAACTCAACAACAGTCGATGCAAACGCAGACCAAGACTGAATTAAATACTTCAAAACAGCAAACATCTTCTGGGCAGTCAAATCAACAGACTCAAAAATCAGGTGGCGAAGAAGGGCGGGAGAATAAAAAGCAACAAAGTGCTGAATCTGCACCCAAACAGCAACAACCGCTCATGGTCAGCAAGGTCGATATATTGAGCTTTGGTCAGCTGAATTACGATGACCGTGAATTACAAAATCAACAACGATTACTGATCTTAACCATCAAGATCAATCCTCAAGGACAACCGATCGATGTCAGAGTGAAACAGAGTACAGGATTAAGCAATCTGGATGCACGAGGTGTTCAGGCTGCACAGAAAACCAAATTTAAACCGCACATCTTAAATGGTGAAGCAGTGGCTATTGTGGTGGATTTTCCCATTCAGCTTAAGCTTGGTCGTAACCGCTGAGTGGACTAACAGGTGTATACAACGTTTATTGAGGAATATTTATGAACGCATCGACAGAAAAAGCAATGACTGACAGTTTAATGCAACGTTTAAAACAAACAACTGCCGAAGAACATGATCGTATGGAAGTTTTGATGCAACAATCAGGCGCTTTTGCCAGTCAAGACAATTATGCTCAATTCACACTTTCACAGTATTACTTTCAGAAAGATGTCGAGCATTTATATGAGGATGCAAAGGTTCAACAACTGATTCCTGACTTAGATGTGCGTGGGCGTTCTGATGCAGCATTGCAGGATTTGGCAGACTTAGGTGTGCAGCCTCAAACACACGATATTGCAACGCATACAGTGAGCTTTCCACAATCATTAGGCTGGATTTACGTTTCAGAAGGTTCGACATTAGGCGCAGCATTTTTGCTGAAAGAAGCCCAAGCTAAGTTTGGTTTTAACGCAGAGTTTGGTGCACGTAATTTGGCTGCGTATCCAGAAGGTCGCGGTTTGGTGTGGAAACGTTTTAAGCAGACATTGGATGCAGCAAATTTTAGTTCGGAAGATCAACAATTGATTATTGAGGGAGCGATGCAAGGTTTTCAGCGATTTGGAGAACTTTTAGCGCAATTAAAAACACTGAAATAAATCGTTGAAAAGGAAATCAGGCAATGAAGCAAACAGGATCTGAAACAGAGATCAATACCACTATGTCACTACCAGAACCTAAACTTGCGAAGTCTTGGTTGGTGCGTTGGGTGTGTATTGCACTCGCAGGTTTATGTTTAATCTTAGGTACGATTGGTTTGGTTGTACCGGGTTTGCCTACCTTTGATTTTTATTTTCTGGCAGCAATTTTTGCAGCCAAAGGCTCAAAACGAATGCATCACTGGATTGTGAATAATCGGATCATTGCACCGATTTTAAAACAGTGGCATACCCAGCGCACTCTACCTGTAAAGGTGAAGCTATTTTCTTTATTGAGTATGAGTGTTGCTGCCGGAATTTTAATTTGGACAGTGCCTCATCCGTGGGCAGTTGGAGCAATGATGATCATGATGATTTGCGTACAACTGTGGATGTGGCTTAAGGCATGAAATCAGTGAGGATTATCTTTGAATGGAAATCTTTAACCCCTATAAAAATATTGAAGAATTAAAACGCTTACTTCTACAAGCAAATTTAAAAGTGACTACAACAAGATTAACGGTATTGAATATTTTAAAAAATGCACGGCGTGAACTGACTGCCGCTGAAATTTTATATAATCCATCGCCACAAGTTAAAAAATTGTCTTTTGCAGGGGTATACCAAACCTTGAGGCAATTAGAAGAAGCAGGCGTATTGGTGAAATTTAAATTGGGAAATGAGCAGGCGCTTTATTCATTTAAAGACTGCCAAAGCAATATCCGCATATGTTGTAAAAAATGCGGTCATTTACAGTTGATTCATGATCAGGATCTGGAGCTTGATCTTCAAGCATTAATCTTGGCGCATGGCGCAAGTACTTGCCACCTCACTTTGGAAAAATCAGAGTGCCTATACTGTAAGGGCTGAGAGATGTTTGCGATTCTATTGATAATGTGTTGATCACAATAAAGTAGATGCTGATTTAAAAATATCCATAAGTATGCATGAATAAATTTAGATACAAAAAGGATGCAAGGAGAAATAAGCGTTTAAAAGGATGTTTTAGTGGAAAAATAATCGTTATGTTTAATCGAGATATCGAAGTCTTATATGCACAAATAATAAAACTGTACTCAATAAATCAAGGGTTTTAGAAAAGAGTTGCTTGACATTTAAATGATAATTATTATCATTTAAATGAGCTTAAAAGAGTTGATTCTATTGTGAACAAAAATCCTGTATTTGTAGATCAATTGTATCGTGATCATCAGTCTTGGTTGCATCAATGGCTGAGGAAAAAAATAGGCAGCAGTGAACATGCTGCGGATTTGGTTCAGGATACTTTTATTAAGATTTTACAGACGCGCGATGAGTTGTTTGGAATTAAAGAGCCGCGCGCCTATTTAGTTACGATTGCACGTAATTTAATGATCGACCAAGTGCGCCGTAAACGCATAGAACAGGCTTATCTTGATCAGTTAAGCCAAATGGAATATATCTTGGATGCGGTTCCTTCGCCAGAAGACCAGTTACAGATTATTCAGGCCATTGACCAAATTTGTCAGGTATTGGCATCCGTTGCTGAAAAGGCTCAACGTGCATTTGTTTTACATTATTTTGAGGGTTTAACCCATAAAGAAATTGCAGAGCAGATTGGCGTTTCGACTAAAATGATTCAGAAATATCTCGCAACCTGTTTAGTGCAATGTTATGTGTTAAAACAGGAAAAGGATTTGTTTGTATAAATGATAGAGGATCAAAAAAGTAAACAAAAATTAATTGAAGAAGCCGCAGAGTGGATTGTACTCCTCAGCGCTGATGATGATTTAATAAAGAAAACAGCAAAAATCGATTTCGATGCTTGGAAAAGCATGAGTCCACAACGACAGAAAATAGCACAAGATATTGAACAGTATCTGAATGCTATTCAAAAACTGGTACAAAACCCACAACAGCAACAAATGACGCAGTCTGTGCTGAAAGCAGGTTTGCAGAGTGTAAATCAACAAAAGAACTTGCACTATGGAAGCATGTTTGCTTTTGCCTTGTGCTTTTTTGGCGGAATGTATAGCTTTTTTGCTTATTATCCAATTGCTTATTTGACTGCGGACATAAGGACATCGGCAGGGGGATGGAAAACACAATCTTTGAAAGATGGTTCAATGCTGAAGTTTCGAGGTCAAAGTGCGGTCAATGTACATTTTTCTGGTCATCAACGTGTCGTTGAATTGGTTCAAGGAGAAATATTTGTAGATGTGGCTAAAGACAAAGCGCGTCCATTTATTGTTCAAACCCAACATGGTCAAATAGAGGCGCTAGGCACTGCTTTTAGTGTTCGCTATGAGCCTGAGTTCACAGCGCTTAAGATGCTGCACTCCAAAGTGAAAGTACAAGCATCTCACTTGGGCAAACAACCATCCAAGCCATCTTTAGCGATTGTATCCGCAGGACAGGAGGTCATATTGAATGGTTATGGCATACAACCCGTCCATGATTTTAACATTCATAATGAACAGCAAAAATGGACACAACGGCAGTTGATTGTTGAAAATATGCCTTTATCAAAAGTGCTGGCAGAATTGGATCAAAATAGCCAAGCTAAGATTATATTTAAATCTGATCAACTGGAAAAAATCCAAGTCAATGCAGTTTTGCCTCTAGATCATACTGACAATGCTTTGAAATTGCTGAACAGTGTTTTTCCACAACTCAGGATGTATCGGATTACTCCCTATCTTACTGTGGTAACCACAAGTTAAAGAGATATCTCGAACGTGAATTGTTTTGGATTTTTTGTGGGGGCTAAAATAGGCATTCAAAATAGATCTGCATTTTGCCCACAGATCATATTTCATTTGCTGATTAAAGATTTCTTAGGTTTTGCCAATAGACTAGATTTTAAATTTTTATTTATAAAATAATAACTTGAAAGTAAATTTAAGGTTTAATTTTTCTTTAATTCTAAATATTTTTTAATTTTGGTTCCACTTTTTTATTTCTCAAGCGTCATATTCAGTAGAAGCAAAGATTAGAATTCATTTAATTGCATATATTGAATGATTCTTATTTACATTTACTGGGGCGTAAAATGAGCAAAGCTGCTTGGGATAAAAAGCAAACAAAATCTTCTTTTCGAGTTTCATCATTGGCATTGGCTATTCATGTTGCTTGTGTGGGGATTGGCGCAATGGGGCTGGCGCAAAGCGTCTCTGCGCAAACTTTGGAATCACGTTCTTATCATATCCCAGCAGGTTCACTTGCCAGTGTTTTAAACACTTTTGCTGAACAAGCAGGAACCACGATTGCCATAGATGCCAATTTATTAAAAGGAAAATCCAGTTCTGGTTTGACTGGGCAATATGATGTGGAAAGTGGTTTCCAACGTATTTTAGCACCCACTGAATTTGTTGCAGCAAAAGTGGGCAGTGGCTATATGCTCAAGCAAGTGACTCAAGCTGAGCTTAAAACCGCAGCAGTGACCACTCAATCAACAGCTACCGAATATGAAAATGCTGTACAACTTAGCCCAATGACTGTTTTTGGCACAGTGAGTCGAGATACCAAAGGGCAGAATGATGTTTATGACCAAGATATTTCTAGCGTCTACGCCAGCAAAGCGCAAATAGAACGATATAAAGGCGCTCAGCCAGCAGACTTATTTAAGGGAATGGTCGGAGTATACAGTGGGGATGCTCGAAATAGTGGTGCTTTAGATCCAAGCATACGTGGTGTTCAAGGACCGGGACGAGTGCCAGTGCTTATTGATGGGACAGAGCAAGCACTAACAGTATGGCGCGGTTATAACGGTGCAAATAACCGTAGTTATATCGATCCGAATTTAATCGGTGGGCTACAAGTCATCAAAGGACCTTCCATCACCCGCAATGTAAACACAGGTGTCGGCGGTGCTGTCGTTATTCATACTTTGGCTGTAGATGATGTTTTAAAAGAAGGTAAAAATTTTGGTGGAGAAATAAAAGTAGAAACCAGCAGTAATGCAGTGAAACCTAGAGAACCGCAATTACTCACAGGTCAAAGTATTTATGATAATCCCAACTATCCGCCAGTAGCAACGAACTGGCAAGGTAAGCCAATATTCGAACCTTATTATGATCCGTCTTTATTTAAGGTGGCACGCCAGAATAAAGAGAACAATATATACTCAGGTGATGATGTTGCGACTCGTATCGCTTTGGCAGGGCGTACTGATAACTTTGAAGTATTGGCTGCTTATGCTTATCGGAATAAGGGTAATCATTTTGCCGGAAAAAATGGCAGTGAATATTATAATAAACCATCACAGGAACGTTATAACTATGTTCCTTATCTTGCCAAAGTTTATCCGGGAGGTACAGAAGTTCCGAATACATCTCTAGAAACAGAATCTTATTTGTTGAAAGCAACATGGAAGCCGACGGATGAACAGCGTTTAGAGTTTGGCTATCGAGACAGTTCAATCACCAATGGAGAAATACTGCCCTCAAGAATTGCTTGGGAGGCATTGGTAAAAAACAAAACAGGCGTACCACAGTGGCCTCTAAGTCATATTGACTCCAAAGCCTATAATATGGAATACAAATATCAGCCTAAAAACAACAATTTAGTCGATTTTTACAGCAATATTTGGCGAACTGATACCAAAAGCCATACTTATAGTTCTGGTGGATTTCCCAATGATACCAATGAGAACTTGGGCATCTTTGTGAACAGTGCCGCCGCAAACTCAGACAATACTCGCCAAGGAATAACCTTAAGTAATAAGTTTAAATTACTGTCTAGTCTTGGCTTGACTGTTGGTGGTAGTTTTCAAAAAGAAAAGCTCAGTTCAGATGATATTTATAAAGACCCGAATATTAACGGAACAAATTCAGGTTATCGAATGGTACCGAGAGCAGGGCGTCGAGAAGAAAAAGAGTTTAATTTTAACTTTGACTATCAGCCTGTGTCATGGCTGACGCTAAATGCAGGTGCAAGATATCAAAACTATTGGGCCTTTGATGATTTTCTTAATGAGCGAGTCAATGCGGGTGATTCCCAGTTTAACCTGATTAAAAAAGCCACAGCATTAAGCATGAGTTATTTTACCAAAAAAGCAAATATGACTCCAGAACGCGAACAACAATTAAGAAATACATTAGATGCAGTCGCTTTGGCTCAGGGCTGGACCGAAGAATATAAGCAAAAAGAATTAAAAAGACAGATATATACTCAACGTAATACGATTAACTATCAAAAGGATAGTCGTGGAAAATTAACCATTGCCAATAATCCCTTTTTAAATGGGACTTTAGTGGAAGGGCGGGATTATGGATATTATACGAGCGGCACTCCAGGCGCTTATGAAGATATTGACTTAACCAAAACAGGTGTGCAAAAAAGCAAAGATCATGGTTGGACACCCACAGCTTCAGCAACGGTTAACTTTAACTCAAATAGCCGAATGTATTTGCGATACAGCGAAGCATATAGAATGCCAAGTATGTTTGAAAGTACACTTGGTTTTTCTGGAACTTTAAGTGGCTATAAGTTAGAACCTGAGCATGCATCAAATTATGAACTTGCCTATGTTCATAATCTATCTGAGTTATTTAAAAACAGCAGCTATGCAGATATTAAATTGGCTTATTACTATAACAAAACCAAGAATGCGATTGAGCGTAGCCCAACTTTGGCATTTAGTAATGTCGATAGCCTCACTACAGAAGGATTGGAACTACAAAGTCGTTTTGACAATGGACGTTTCTTTACGGATTTGAGTGCTAATTACCGTTTTAAGAATAAAGTATGTGATGAAAATTCAGCAATGATTTTGGGAGCAAATAAGCAGTTCTCAATAAATCGCTGTGTCGATGATGGATTTGTAGGAGGATATTTGGTCAGTATGGCAATTCCCAAATATTCAGTAAATTTGACGCTCGGAGGACGTTTCTTTGATCAGAAATTGGAATTGGGTACACGAGCTAGTTATTACCAAAAATATGAAAATCCTGAAACGAAAAACTATAACGGGATAGAGATGAGTTATTACGCCAATACTCCTTTGGCTTGGAACTCAATGACCATTTTAGATGCTTATATCAATTATCGACTGAAGCAAGACACCTTATTTGAACTGGTGGGGACTAATCTCACTGACGAATTCTATATTGATCCTTTAACCCGTTCGGCAATTGCAGCACCTGGTCGAACATTTAAGCTAAGCATTACCCATAAGTTTTAAGCAACTTAGAGGTAGTTAACCGAATTTATTGCACGTGGTGTGCAATAAATGTGTGGAAAATAAGACAGGTACTCCTTGATTTTACACTTAAATTGAAAAATTAAAATCAGTGCAGCACATGTTTTATTTTAAATAATAATCATTAAGTTTTTTATTTTTATTCTTAATGATAAAACTTTAAACTCATATCGAGGTACTTAAAATGAAACTTCAATCTATCTCATTGGCTGTTTTACTATCTATTGGTTTAGTGGGTGCTGCTCAGGCAGCTATAGTCGGTGAGTCGAGTGATGGCAGTAAAATCGAGGTCGCAGCTACAGGTTCACTTGGGCCAAACCATCCAAACTCGGGTGTAGGTTTCGGAATCCAAGACTTTTATAACGGTGCAGTTGTTGCATTCTCAGGTTTTAACGGCTATGCAGATGGCAATGGTGTGGTGCGCTTAAACCCGTATTTACCTGGTCTTCCGCCAACACATGCTGCTATCGGTTATGCCAACTATAAACAAGTGCCTACACAAGACGTTTGGTTTGGTGAGTGGAATGCCGAAGCCAAAGATGCCAGTGGAAACCGTCTAGGTACAGTTGATCCAGCAACACATACTGTTTATTACAACGGTAAAGATGCGGATACCAGCGTACCGTCTACAGGTACTGCAAATTATAGCGTTCAAGGTGTCAATAATTATAATGGCTCTAATTTGTTGTCAGGTACGTTTACTGCAAACTTTGCAACCAAACAGTTAACGGGTTCATTGAGTGACAGTTCACGTACCTTTAATTTAGGTACTGCAACAATTAATAATGATGCAACGATTAGTGGTTCAAATGCATCTTGGACAGGTGGACCTTCTGGCGGTGCTGTTTCAGGTCAGTTTTATAATAGTCAAAGCAGCTTAGCAGGTATTGCAACATTTGCTGGTAATAGAGCCTCTGACGTTGCATTTGGTGGTAAGAAATAATGATTTAAATGAGAAAGGCTTACTTTGCTAAGTCTTTCTTTTTTTATTTTTGTAGGGTGATCAATGAAAAAAATAGTATTGCTTGGCGTTGTATTACTGTGTGGAGAATCTGTCTATGCAGCAGATGATACCAGTATCAGGTTAAATCAGGAAATTAGTCAGCAGCAATATCAAAATGATAAGAAACTACTCAAATCAGATGATCCCAAAAAAGACCAAGTATTACCGAATCTGATCATACAAGGTCAGGAATATATGGTGAAGGATGAACCCGCAGAAGTTGCTTATGCGCTTTATTTGGCAGTGATGCAAAAACAATGGCAAGTCGCTTTACGTTATCTTGAAAAATATAAAAATTTTCCAAATTATGATCAGGCATTGACGGAATTTGCTGAAGGTGTCATGGCACGCACGCAGGGAAATTTAAGTTTAGCTGAAAGCAAACTAAAACACAGTTTAGAGATTCAATCCAATAACTTAATGACTCAACTTGAGTTGGCTCGTGTCTATACTGAACAACAAAAAAATCAGCAAGGTCAACAGTTATTTCAGCAGATTCAATCTCAATTGAACCTGTTAACAGATCCTGCTGCTCAAGGTATTCGTCAAACTGTAGAAATGTATATCAATGGTCTTAAACAGCGAGATGCATGGCATGGTTCACTGGCCTTTGGTTCACGTTATGCCAGCAATATCAACAACGCTTCCGATAAATATGACATCATTACCTATTATGGTATAGACCCAAACACGAAAGAAGTCGTGCCTGTTGAACAAGTGAAGCGTGGAACGCCAGATGCGATCAGTGCACAAGGTTTGGATTATGAAGCAACCTTAACCAAACGGTGGTCACTTTCTGGACAACATGGTATTGCCTTACGTGGTTTATTTTATGGTCAAGTTTATCCAGAACAGACCGATTATAATGAATTAACTTTTAATTTAAATGCGGGCTATAGTTATTACAACGAACGTAACCAAGTCCTCATTGCCCCCGTATTTGAACATAAATACTATGCCCATGATTCACTCTATGACGCTTATGGATTAAGAGGCGAATGGATGCGTTTTATCTCCAACGACAAAGCCGTCAAGTTGGAAGCTGAAATGAAAGATATGAGCTATTCTCAATATAAAGGTCAAGATGGTTTGGAATATTCACTCTATTCAACCTTTTGGAAAATTTTACCGAAAAATTGGACCATATTTGGCGGACTGGATTTTGTCGACCATAACACCCACGAACAATATTTTACAGCATACCAACAGCAGGGCATACGTTTAGGGCTATCCAAAAACTTTAGTTCAGGCTTTAACGCCAATTTGTTTAGTTCTTTTCGTTGGCGTCAATTTGATAAATTTACGCCTGTTTTAGAAGCTAGACGGCATGATTTTGAACAAAACTATACGTTGATTCTTAGTGCTCCCCGTTGGTCTTTTTATGGTTTAACACCTAATCTGACCTATCAATATAATCAAAATAACAGCAATGTAGAGTGGTTGTATTCCTATGATAAACATAATATTAGTTTAAAATTAGAGCATCGATTTTAGGCTGTATGCTGTATAGAAGTGCGATCTTATAAAATGAATCTATATGAGGATAGGTTTTGCATGACTATAATTTCAAATCTTGTATTTAAATTAAATAGATTTGTTCCTGAGATATCTCAGGGCGATATCCCTAAAAAGACCTTTTTGCTTAAGTGGAAAATGTGCACTGTACATCGCCCCGAATACCTGTTTTGAGGGTGACATTTCTATTTGTTCCTTCAAAATGAAAACTTTTCTATGATTCATCAATACCAATAATAGTTAAATCGATCATAAGGGTAAAATAATGATCATTATTTTTACCAGCTGTATATCTATAATTTAATTTTATCAATAGCTTATGTTTTTTTATTTGGGCTTTAGTCTTGTTTATTACAGAAATCATTAAGTTTATTGTCGTTGAATAGTTAAATGTAATGTTATAACATAACATTAAATTACAATCTGGACATATTATCGTGCGCCGTCATAGTTTAGCTATTGCGATTTCTTTACCTATCTTTCCTGCATATGCATTGGATACTCAAGAATTAAATGTTTTACCCATTATTCGGGTAGATGCAGAAAAAGATCTTTTGAAACAAGATCTTGTTGTTGTTAAAAATAAAAATGCTGACAATAAAACGTTAGGAGATGCCTTAAAACAAGTTTCAGGAGTGCAAAGTAGTGCTTTTGGTCCAAATGCCGGAGCGCCCGTGATTCGCAGTTTAAGTGGAAACCGAATACAGATTTTGGAAAATGGTCAATCTCTTTATGGGATGAATGCAATTAGCGGTAATATCAATATTCCATTTGATCCATTGTTTAGCCAATCAATTACCGTCAATAAATCCTCTGATACAGTGCGTTACGGCGGAAATGCCATCGGAGGGAGTGTGGACATTGATACAGGGCTTATTGATCAAGTTCTTCCTGAAAAAAAAACTGAACTGGAACTTGTGGCAAAAAAGGGGTGGAATGATGTTGATGCAAAGGGCTTTAAATTAAATTTAAATAACCAAAAGAATTTTTCGACCAATTTTTTATTTTCTACACAAGATATTGCGGCATATAAAATTCCGGGTGACAGTAAGGCAAAACTCTGTGATAGCGCAATATTTCCTGCAACAGGTGGGGTAAATACAGGTTTAGCAGATGCTTGCCAGAAAGAAGCACGAATTCAGCAGGTGTATAACAAAGCATCTCAACCTTATATCGACCAGTTCATGACAGAAAATCCTGATTGGGCAGATGGCACATTCTCTTTTTATACAGATAAGCCAACATCCGTATGGAGTGGAAAAACTTATACCAATCCTGCAAATCCCGACTATGTACCCAATACCAAGCAGTTTACAGAAAATAAAATTAATAAGGACGTCACCCCGAACTATAGCGGTAAACTTGGAAACAGTTACTTAGACAACCAACATTTTGCAGTTGGATCAACTTATTTTCTAGATCATGGATACATTGGACTTAGTGCTGATTCGAAGAAAAGTGAATATGGTGTTCCGGGCTTTTCTCTTGAAAATAAATCTTTTCAATCGACCAGCGAAAGCATCCCTGTAGGGGTTAAAACGGATCAAAGAAAGTATTCACTTGCCAGTGAATTTAACTTTAGCCCATTACTGCTCAATCAGATTCAGTTCAATGCCAGTAAAACAATCAATACATCTGCTGAGTATCTCGGTACAGGCATGGCCAATCAGTATAGATTTGACACACAACAAGCCGAATTATTGCTTAAACATCAACCAATGGCGTTTTGGAATGGTTTTATCGGTTTAAACCAAATTGATCGCAAAGTAGAGGGGCAAGGTAAATTACGCTATCTGCCCAATATCAATACCCAGACACAAGCTGTATTTATCAAGGAAAAATTAGACTTTAACTGGTTGGAACTAGATGCAGGCTATCGTACTGAAAAAGTTGAACACCGAATTCAAGAAAGTGATTTTAAAACAGCACGAAACTCACCTAATAGTCAGTTAAAGGATACTCAGTTTGATTTAGACAGTTATAGCTTTGGATCCTATTTAAAATATAATGATTTATTGGGCTTAAAGTTACGTTATTCGGTTTCAGAGCGAGCGCCTGAAATTAATGAACTTTATGCGAGTGGTGCGCATTATTCCATCATGTTGCAGGAAGAAGGCAATCAAAAACTCAAAGCGGAAAAGTCTAAAAACCTTGAACTAACAGGTTTGTTGAATTATCAAAATTTTAATTTAACAGCCACAGTATATAAAATGAAGTATGACAACTACTTATACTTAACACATTCAGGTGTACAGACTCAAAACCGTTTGCCGCTTAAGTATTGGACACAAACAGACGCAGAAATCACAGGTTTTGAAGTTGATTTAAAACAAAAAGTTGAATTAAATACCTATGGCTCAGTTGTCGTATCAGCATTTGCCGATTTTGTTAAAAATAAGAATCTTCATCCAAATCAGTTCAGTCTTTTTAATGACGGAAATTATTTACCCAATATGCCAACCAACCGTTATGGAATGAGTGTCGAATGGGTGAACAATGATTGGTCTGCGCGACTATCGAGTATTTATTATGATAAACCTCAGTATTTGGGGAAAAGTGTGTCTGAAGAAATACCCTTGCCTGCATATAACCTGATGGATTTTCAAATTCAAAAACACTTTAAACTACAAAAAACCAGTATGGACATATTTTTAAATGGCTCAAATTTGCTGAACCAAGATGCAAGACCACAAAACTCGCCGTTAAAATATATTGCACCGCTTCCTGGACGTGGCTTTCAAGTGGGTGTGAATATAAAAATTTAATTGGCTTGATTGATCTGGTTGAGAGGGGTTGTTTTCTCAATCTTGTTAAAACTGAATTTAATATATGACAACCGATATCTATGCCTCTCCAAAAGGAAGAGGCTTTTTCAAGATGCTTTATTTTTCATATTGTTTTTCAATTAACGGAACAGAGCAGGGTATTGTTATTCAGTTCAACTATTTGTAGCACAGTTGAAACTCAGTGGATCGAGTAGAGTACTGACGCATCTTGAAACGCTTGAGAACGCTACGGTTTAACATGCAACTGCAGCTTCTCGCTCGAAAATAGAATCCACCTGTTCAAATGCAAGTGCTCTAGGGCGATTTTGATATTGTCGAGCATAACGATTGACCGCACTTTCCAAGACTTGTAGAAAATCATTGTATTGTTCTTCAAAGTCTAAAAGATCGAGTAAATCAAGTTTACGACTATTATGGCAGTTGAATTTTTGAATAAAATCAAGCAATAAGTTTTGAATTGGTGTATTGGTAAAGTAGATTAGATAGGTGGCAGCAGAACCACAATGTAAACAACCTTTTTCAAAATAAATTTCTTCATTATTTAACCAACAGCATTGTAGTGTGAAAAATGCTCGGATGGCTTCCGTTGCTAGAGTAGGCTGTTCCACAATATTCACCAAATTCTAAATAATGCAATTGATAATCATTATCAATTAATTTTAAAGAAAAGTCCATTCTTTAAAGGACAAAAAGTTGTCGGATAGAGCATTTACAAAATTCTTTATGTAAACGATAATTATTATTATTCTTGTTTATAAAATTCATCTTATGATCCAGACTCCCACCACCCCATCACGCCAGCAGTTATTGCAAGACATGTATCTGGATCATCATGACTGGCTTCGTCATTGGTTAAGTTTAAGGATCAAATATCCTTTTAGCGCTGCCGATTTGGTTCAAGATACTTTTGTCAAACTATTGCAAACGAAACAGTTATTTTCTATTCAAGAACCTCGAGCATATCTAGTCAATGTCGCCAAACATTTACTGATTGATAAGCACCGCCGTTATATTTTGGAACAAAATTATATAGAGAGTTTAAAGCAACAGGTCGATGAACATGAAAGTGCATTGTCAACCCATCAAATTGAAGAAGCGGTGTTAATTTTAGACTTTTTAAGCATAGCCCTGCAAAACACAACGCCACTGATTCGTAAGGCATTTATTCTGTATTATTTTGAAGGCTATAGCCAAAGTGAGGTTGCAACAGCGATTGGACGGTCATTACGTAGTACACAACTGTATTTAGCTGAATGTTTACAACTCTGTTATGAAGCAAAAAACAATCTGCTTGAGTGGGAGTAAGATGAACATTAAGCAGTTGCGTAGAGCTATGGCGTTGTGGGTTGTTCGCTTAAATGCGGATGATCAAGAGGAGCGCCGTCAGGCTCAGATTGAATTTGAGCTTTGGCGTAGTCAATATCCTGAATATCAGGATCAATTGGATGAAATGCTCAGTTTTTCTGAAACGATGCAACAGTTTTCAATAACGCATGGCATTTCCAGTCAAAATGTCCAACATTCAATGCATGTAAGCCAGCAAAGTAAAGCGCAAATCTTGAAATTATTTACTAAAGTTTTTGTACTCTGCTTGAGCGTTGGAACAGTGTCATATTTTGCCTATCACTCTACAACTTTCTCTTACTATACCGCTGATTTAAAAACAAATACAGGCGAAATGCAGTCATTTACCTTGGATGATGGCTCTAAGGTGACTTTGGGTGCACAATCTGCAATCAATTTGAATTTCAAAGCAGATCAGCGCCAAATTGACCTAGTACAAGGTGATATTTACATCGATGTAGCCAAAGATCCCAATAGACCGCTTATCATCCACACACCTCAGGCAGATTATAAAGCATTAGGAACACGCTTCATTGTCTATCAATATCCAAAGCACAGTGTGTTGAGTATGTTGCATTCTAAAGTCGAGGCGACGGCCTTACAGTCAAATCATGTGTCTAAGGTGGTTCAGCAAGGTGAAAATATCACCGCAGGTTCTCAAGGCTTAAGCCAGATTTCAGACATAAATATTGCTGCAACAGCGTTTGCTTGGCAGAAACAGCAAATCTTAGCTAATGATTTACCCCTGTCAGATTTACTTACCCGTTTGGGGCGTTACCACCACCAATATTTAATATTCAACCGAGCGAGCCTCGAGCAATACAAAGTAAGTGGTGTGATTAATACCCAACAAGATTTGGAAAAGACTCTTGCGCTTTTAGCAATGCAATATCCGCTGAAAATCAAAAAAATAGGTCAATATGTAATTACGATAAGTACAGAATAATTCCTGAATTCAATGATTCAATCTAAAAAAAATAATTCATTGCGGTTTTTCCTGATGGTCTTCGTCATATAAGTTAGAACACATATTTTTTTAACTGAATGAAGTGAATGATTATCATTTGATTTTAGGTGGCTTTAAAATGTCTCAGTCTTTATATCGAAATGCCATAAAACCACTTGCATTGACCGCTGCCATAGCCTTGTCTATGGGAGTCATCAGTACACAGATTTATGCAGAAAGAGTAACTCCAACCGCTTTCTATCAGGTGCAAAGCGGTTCACTCACCCAAGCGTTAAACAGCGTGGCACAGCAAGCCAATGTCTCATTATTGCTTGATTCCAACAAAACCAATCGTTATCAGGTTAAAAGTATCAAAGGTAAATATACCTTAGACCAGATATTTACAATGTTGGTTCAAAATACCCCCTTTCAAATCCAAAAAACTTCAGCTGGCTATGTATTAACGGAAAAGCCCAGTGTTGAAAGTGCCCCTGTAACGAACCATGTAAAAGTAAGTTCAGAAAAAAATCTGCCTTCAAATCAGAATGGGCAAAACCAGATTTATCAGATGACGCCGATTGTGGTTGAAGCAGTTCAGAAAGATACGATTAAGTTTGGACAAAGTGTTTTAAACCAAAAAGCAATTGATCGTTATCAGGCCAACAATGTAGCACAGCTCTTAGACAATATGCCCAGTGTCGGTTCTGCTGGTTCTCCACGTCCCGGTGGTCAAACCATTAATATCCTAGGAATGGGCGGGGTAGCAGATGTGCCGATTACTTTGGATGATTCCGTAAAAAGTTTTGATAAATATCGTCAGGGATCTGTGTTTATTGAACCAGAAATTTTAAAGAAAATTACTGTGGACAAAGGCCCACATAATGTTGAAGTTGGAAACGGTGGTTTTGGTGGGAAGGTTACCTTAGAAACCAAAGATGCGACGGATTTGCTCGATGAAAATAAAAATGTTGGGGCATTTTTAAAGTATTCCCGCTATTCAAATAACGGTCAGAATACCTATACGGGGGCTGTATATGGCAAGGCTGATAATGGTGTCGCGGACGGCTTGTTTTACTATACCAATCGGGACAGTGGTAATGTCAAACGTCCAGATGGCAGTACATTCCTATATTCTGCTCAAGAGCAAGAAACTTACTTGGCAAAACTTAATTTTTATCCTGCGGATGGGCATAAAATTTCAGTCAATGCGATGCGCAGTGGACATGAAGGCTGGGAGCCATTTGCCGCCATGCGTGATCAGGATGCTGTACCAACACAGGCTGATATTGCAAAATATGGCTATGACGAAGCTTGGAAAAGGCGCTTGGTTTACCGTGATCAGCAAGATACCAGCTATTCAGCAAATTATGAATTTAATCCAGCGGATAACCCATATTTGAATCTAAAAGCTGTGGCTTCATATTCAAAAACCTATCAGCATGATCTAAGACTACCCAGTGTCAATGGTTCAGCTGCACTCTTAGGCAACGAAAGCTGGGTGACTTATACCAATACGGCATTTAAACTCAGTAACATCAGTGATATTGAAACAAAATTCGGCTTACACAAGTTAAAAGTGGGCACGCAATATCAAAAGATGGAACAGAATTCCCTGATTTTTGATAAAAACAATGTGAATAAGCCTGATTATAATTTTGGCTATTATGAGCCGAACTATATGCCAACAGGTGATCAACAAATGTTGAGCGCTTTTGTGGAAGATCAATATCAATTCAACAATGTGATCATCACGCCTTCATTACGTTATGATCATATCGAAAATACAGGGAAACCCAATCGGGCACCGCGTTATAATGATCCAAAAGCTGGTCATGATTACTCAAGTAAGACTTATACAGGTTGGTCACCACGTTTGGCAATGTCTTGGAAACAGACCGATTACCTGACATGGTTTGCCAATGTCAGTAAGACTTGGCGTGCCCCTCGTGTGGATGAACAGTATTATGTGCAGTCAGTAGCAACCACGGTTCCATCCACTAGTCGTTACTTACTTCCTGAAAAAATGCTGGCGATTCGCGTGGGCAATGAAATGAACTTTGATGATTTGTTCAGCACAGATGATCACCTACAAGTACGTTTAACCTATCACCGTAATCGTGGGTCTGATGAAATATTCCGAAACCGTTCAACTTTTTGCCAAGCCCAAGCTGAAAATAATGCCAATACTGGAGAGGGGAGTGTTAAAGACTGTAATGGTAACTACAATCATGGTTTTTATCGAAATGTTACCGACTACACCATCAAAGCCTATGAAGCTGAAGTTTTCTATAACCAACCCACTTGGTTTGCAGGTTTAACCTACTCCTATATTCGTGGGCAACGCGATCACTCGCCTGTAAATCCTTGGTTTGATCAAAAAACATGGATGGTGGATATTCCACCTAAAAAAGCCACTGCAACATTAGGGGTAAATGTTCCTGAACATCATTTAACGATGGGGTGGAGAGGGATTTTTGTTGCTGCTCAAGACAGAAGTTTATCTGATAATGATAAGTCGATTGCAGCGTCTTCTTTCTCTTTGCCTAAAACCAAAGGATATTCCCTGCATGGTGTATATGCAGACTGGCAACCTGTGGGAGACAAAGGACCAACACTCAACTTTTCGATCGATAATCTGTTTAATCGAGACTATAAAATGTATTTGGGTGAATATATGACAGGTACAGGCCGAGACTACAAATTCAGTATTTCTCAAAAGTTCTAAATCTAAAGACTGGGTTTTTAACATAGATCATTCATCATGAGTAGCTCATGCGTTTGATAGAACATTGAGCTACTTATATTTTATTTGTTGTAGATGGATGGACGCGATTATTTGTTTTAAGTGCTGATGAGCCATTAGCGTTGCAAGCAAGTGAAATGATACGCCCCCTGTTTCTAGTTATAACCAAATTACTGATTATATTTTTTAAATTACATATCGGTTACTAAATGATCATAAAATTTTACCAATCGATAAAAACAAACTTGAATTTTAAAGTTTTGTTTGTCATATTCACATCATAGTGCTGAAGGTTGTGCTTCAACTCTACATGCAGTTTTAATCGCCCACTTTACTCCATCAAGTGGGTTTTTTATGTGATCATTGCTGATTAAAAATATTAAGAGTCTTGTGAATGCAATATTGCATAGGAACCAGATAAAAATAGCAAATGCTCACTGCTGATTTCTAACATGAGGTTAAATTTCTGGAAGACTTTTCTTCTTAAAGTCCATCACGCTCGTAGTTACATTGTAGTTTAAATGATTCAGCGAATACTAAATTTTTAGACAAATTTTTTTGTATCAATCACTTGATCGCGCCATTCTAGCTTTATCCTAACTCAGTTCAATGGACCTGAGTTAGGATAAAGCAAACAAAACAATTCCATTGAGAAGGAGAGTGATTTTATGCTTAATACGCACGTTTAATAGAATTGCCTAAAATCAGATTATTGAGGAATCGGAATAAAATATACGATCTCTGAATCATCCTCATCAAGATTTTCAATTTGACCACTCTTGATAAATCCAGAATTGAGCAACAAGCGCTGCATAGCAAAGTTAGACTGGTTTGTGGTGGTAAACAACTTCGGATGTTGGCATTTGGATATTAATGCATTCAGTAAATTAAGTCCTGTACCACTGCGACGATAGCGCTCTCCCACCATGAGCATTTCAATAAATCCACAACCAAAGAAATGGTAATTTAATACGCCATAGCCCATGATTTCTCCATCCTTCTCAGCGAGGAAGCAGGTACTTTCTGTACACCAAGCGTGAATTTGCAATACGCGCTAAGGTTCCTGTGAGGCAACACTATCGATTGAGATTAAATCTTTGATATCGGCTTCATTGGCGAGGCGAATTAACATTTTCTTCATCTACTTTGTCATTTTTCTAAGCACTATAACAATATTTCACATGATTAGATTTATCTGTAGATGATCAACTTTAAAAAAAGAATGAATTTATTTGTTGAACATTACTCATGATTCTAGAAAGATAGAAACAGCATTTAAAACTTGATTTTTAGTTGACTATAGATCAAAAGCTAATCTTTCAATCAGAGATCCTAGATGAGTACCTTAGAAACTATTTATTCCGATTTAAGTGAAATTGCTTTGAAATTGGACAGTATCCCCAAACAGATTCAAGAAGTCCCTGATCTAGAGCACAGAGAAAATATTCTACTGATCGGAAAAGCTTTAAGCCACATCTTTGAATTGCAGCATAATCTCCAAAAATTTAGATCAGATTTGGAGACAATTCAGGAGAAAAAATAATTTTTTGAATCGAATATTGGAGAATGATTTGACTGAGTGATTACACTTTGGTTGTTGGGAATTTGAGTTGTAGTTTTATTTATTCGTTAAATTTTATTTGAACAATAAAACCTTTAAGTTTTATTCAATATGATATCGATAATAGCGCTAAAGAAGGCAGTATAACTAATGGTATAGATATATAAGATGATATTCTAGGGTACTACAACGATGATATAAATATTGAGCATAACAAATTTGAGCATTAATTTTTATAATTAAATAAAGTACTCCGGTGATGCCGCTGCATGGTCGTTACCCTGAACCCGATGAGTTCAAGGTGGACGTGACGTACACTTACTGGGTTTCCCACTCGCGGTGGGCATACACTCAAAATATACAGAACACATCCATAAGTTTAAGTATCGGCAGGGGAATAGACGTACTGGCAAACACCCCAGAGTTGTATTAAGTATACATAATCTGAGCTTTGTGGCAAATCGTCAAAGGTCACAAATTATAAATATAGAGTAAAAAATAGAATCAACCGCACGAAAAAAAAGCGGATTACCCCGCTTTTTCAACATCTTCAAGCATTGTTTCTAATAAACGTTCGCATTGTGCGTATTCTTGTAACGTTTTATTCATACTCAACACTTCCTGCATCAACTCCAATGCAACCATGATCACCAACTTATTATGTTCAACATTGGGTGCTTTACGGCGAAATTCTTGGAATTTATCATTTAATAACTGACCTGCACGCTCTAACTCATGCCGCTTATCCGTGGTTGTTCCCAAACGGAAGGTTTGTTCAATTAATCGTAATTCTACCGTTACATGCTCAGACATATTTATACTTCCTCATTAGATTCTGACGGATGAGCAAGCTGTTGAATTTCTTGCGCGTGATGATCTTGTTCAGTGCCTAAAATAGAAAGACGTTGAATAATTGCTTCAACTTTGGTCTTTGCATGTTCATTTTTTTGGATTAAACGTTCACGCTCATCTTGCAGGTTTTTAATATCCTGTAAATGGTGGCGCTGTTCATTTGCCATTTTCTCTTTTACCACACGTAATTCATTACGTTCAGCTAAAATTTCCTGAAAACGATTTTTTAAATCTGTACAGCTTTTTTCTAATCGGCTATAGCGTTCAGCCAAAGAAGAGGCATCTGTATTCAGTTGTTGAAATTGATTTTGCAACTGAGCAAGCTGTTCCGTCAGCGTATCAATTTCATCTTGTTTTTGAGTAATAATGCTGTTTTTATGGCTGATTTGGGCATGAGCCTGCTCTTCACTGTTATCTTTTTCTTTTAACAGCGATGCATTTTCTTTCTCAACAGTTTCGATTCGTGTTTTTAAAACACCAATATGCGTTTGTAGACGCTGTAATTGTTCTAACATAACGGGTCGCACAGATTTGCAATCAAAGGTAATATATACAGAAGTATAGAGATTGGATAAGCGAATGCAAGACGATATTTCAGGTTGGTCAGATTGGAACCAGAATTTTAAAGGGATTGAGGAAATTTCAAGCCCGAGTGAGTTACATGGCTTATTAACGGGTATAGTTTGTGTTACCGAAGTGCCAACCCGAGATGAATGGTTACAAATTTTATCGACGTTGGATGTTCCAAAATTAGACGATGAAGCACTGGCTATCCTCTCAGATGAAACGGAAGATGTCGCACATGCACTTGCAGAAGATGATTTGGACTATCTTCCGATGCTTCCAGACGACGGACATTTATTATCGGAACGCGTTCAAGCTTTGGCTGACTGGTGTGCAGGTGTTGTTTTAGGTTTTGGCTTGGCTTCCGGTCATATTCGTGCAGACGAACAAGAATTGATTGAAAGTCTGCAGGATGTAGCCTCTGTTGAATTTGATGAGTCAGATGACGATGAGGAAGGTGAAGCAAGCTATGAGGAGTTATACGAGTTTGTTCGCTTGATTCCAGTATCATTATCTGTGGGACGAAAAAAAGTGCCTGTGTCAGAAAGCCCTCTGCTGCAAAATTTTCACAGCAAAATGAAGCAGGCGATCGACTCATCTGAAAGTAATAATGTGGTCGAAATGTTTACGCCACACCGTCCAAGTTAAAATTTTTTGTTCAAGACTAAGTCTTGCCAGATTTTAATCAAATGGTTGATTGTATTGATCTCTAAAACTTAGAGGGAGCGATCAGCCATTTTTTGATTGGATGTTGATCTATTCTGGTATTGAGGTAAAGCCGCTTTAACTGGTGAGATTAAGGTCAGCCAGCATATTGGCTTGAAGAGAATATTGCTGTTTTTGTTTTAAGATAAATAACTAAATATTGCTGTAGCTGTATTTACATTTAACCCGCGTAAACTGTAAGTTAAACATTCACCAACTGATTTAATGAACTGAAAGACAAGCTGAATAGAGAATGAAATTAACTCAAGCAGATTTTCAGGAACGTCGTGACCGCCTCGCTGAACAAATGGGTCCCAATAGCATTGCAATTATCGCCACCAGTCCGGAAGTCATGCGAAATAGAGATGCTGACTACAAGTTTCGTGCAGACAGTAGTTTTTTTTATCTGACAGGTTTTGCTGAACCGCAAGCAGTTGCTGTGATCGAAACAGATGAAACCGGTGAAATGTACGTTTATAGTTTATTTTGCCGTGAACGAAACCGTGAAATGGAAATTTGGAATGGCTATCGCGCGGGAGTTGACGGTGCAATTGATGCTTATGAAGCAGATGAGGCATATGCCATAGATCTGCTTGATGAAGAAATCATCAGCAAGATTTTAAATAAACAAAAACTGTACTATCGCATTGGTCAACGCGCAGAGTTTGATGCCAAAATAAGTCATTGGATTGCCAAAGCACATGAATCCAGTCGTGGTTTTGGTGTACCTGCACACATTATTCAGCTCGACCAAATTTTGGATGAAATGCGTTTGCATAAATCAGCCGAAGAAATTGAGCTGATGCAAATCGCAGCAAATATCAGTGCAGATGCACATACACGTGCAATGCAAAGTGTTCGTCCAGACATGATGGAATATGCTTTAGAAGCCGAATTGAATTATATCTTTGGTCAACAGGGTTGCGTACCTGCCTATAACAGTATTGTAGGTGGTGGTAAAAATGGCTGTATTTTGCACTATGTCGAAAATAACCAACCCTTGAAAGATGGTGATTTGGTATTGATTGATGCAGCCTGTGAATATGAATGTTATGCCTCGGACATTACGCGCACTTTTCCTGTGAATGGCAAATTTAGCCCTGAACAGAAAGTCTTATATCAAATCATTTTAGATGCTCAGATCGCAGCGATCGAAGCGATTCAAATTGGGAATTCCTATAAAGAGCCGCATACGGTCGCAGTACGGATTCTGGTTGAAGGTTTGGTTGATCTTGGAATTATGCAAGGGGATATTGATCAAATTATTGAATCTGAAAGTTATCGTCAGTTCTATATGCATGGTACTGGGCATTGGCTCGGTATGGATGTACATGATGTTGGTACTTATAAAGATGACAATGGTCAATGGCGAACCTATGAACACGGCATGGTGGTTACAGTAGAGCCAGGTCTATATATCGCACCAGATGACGAAACTGTTGAGAAAAAATGGCGTGGCATCGGTATTCGAATTGAAGATGATGTCGTAGCCACCGAACAAGGACCTTTGGTGTTGACCAAGAATGTAGTGAAATCCATAGAAGACATTGAAGCTTTGATGGCATCCCGAAACTGAATGCCATAATTTGGAGTGTTTGACAGAGTCATTGCATTGAAACGGCTTCAATAAGCGCAATATTCTCAAAATATTGCGCTTATTTTTTGCTAAATTAAACTGATCCATGCAGCCATTTTGTGGGCTTGATCAGGTATGATGTTGCTTTGATACTTTGCTTAAGATTATAAAAACGATGGGTACTCGAATGACTGGAATGGTGTTTCCATTCCAAGGTGACATCCAAGAAATCAAAACGGTGATTTATACATGGATGCAACATGAAGTTGAAATTATTGAAAGTGATACCACAATTCGAATCGAGCTGATACACGATAACTTTGTAATTATTGATAATATCGATATTTTTTATTCAGCATATAATCACCCTGAGCTATGGCAGGAATTACTTGATGACCTGCCTTTTAGTGATTGGTTTATTTTTTTCGAATGTGTGGACAGTTGTGATAGTTACAGCTATCTGATTTATAAAAATAATCAAGAAGTCAGAAGAATGCTGCAGGAGGAAGATGAAGATTTGTATCTTAAAGGAGAGGCGCAGGATTTTGAAAAGGAATGGCTTGATTTTTCAATCTATTATGAGCATGAATATGTCGAAAATGGAAAGACAAAGAAAGAAAAACTAACTGATCTTGATTTTTCATTAGTGCATGTTGATGATCATGAAAATTACTTTAAATATTATTATATTAATTCAAAAAAACAGACGATGTATCACACAGGATTGGCCCGTGTACTGATGGTGGAGATGTTCGAACATTTCTTGGGGTTCGATCTGATTGATTGTGATTACAAGGTTAAGCAATCATTGAAAATTGATTATAACAAAATTCCAGCCTATAACCGAGTCTTAAAACGGGCAGAAAAGGACGATGCACTGGCTCAGAATCAACTGGGCATGATGTATGAGCAGGGGTATGGTGTTGAACAAAATATTGAAAAAGCACAGTATTGGTATCAAAAATCTGCTGATCAAAATGATCATTGTGGGCAACTTCATTTGGGGTTACTTTTTAAAACAGGGAAAGGCATTAAAAAAGACATCCAACACGCTTTGACATGGATATCTAAAGCTGCAGCTGATGGAAATGCTGATGCTCTGACTGTGTTGGGGGAAATGTACGAATTGGGTGAAGGGGTGGAGCAAAGTTTTAAAGAAGCGGCAATTCTTTACCGTAAGGCAGCGAAACTAAGACATGCTGCTGCACCTTATAAACTGGGTTTAATGTATGAGCATGGACGAGGTTTTGCGGTGGAT
Organism: Acinetobacter nematophilus; assembly: GCF_026344175.1. Lineage (NCBI taxonomy): Bacteria > Pseudomonadati > Pseudomonadota > Gammaproteobacteria > Moraxellales > Moraxellaceae > Acinetobacter > Acinetobacter nematophilus. The sequence goes on along the minus strand of NZ_JAPKMY010000001.1, from coordinate 192,206 downwards.
ATCAAAATGGCAAAGCGGTGGTACTACCAAGCAGCGAGTCATTTTAATGAAGATGCACAGAAACGCTTGGATGAATTGAACAAGTAATTTCGTAGTGTTTTGCATGGGGCTTTTTTTGTTTGCCCCATTTTTTAATAACGTATTGATTCAGTACAAATGAAAGCAACAATTTCCTATTTCAATATTAAAATAATCTCGCTTGATGTAAGATAAAATTCATCAAGATTATAAGTATTCAGCAAGCTGAATCACGTATAGAAAGGATCAAAGCATGCAACAAGAAGTCATCATCGTTGGCGGTGGAATGGTTGGGTTGAGTCTAGCCCTCATGTTGGCCAAAGCGAATATTGCTGTAAAGCTTTTAGAAGCTGTGAAATACCCAAATTATGATGACAATAATGCTGTACCTTATCACTCCAGTTTTGATGCCAGAAATACCGCACTTTCACGGCGTACTGTGCAGATCTATCAAAAACTCGGTCTATGGAATGCTTTACAAGACCATGCAACCCCGATCCTTGAAGTGCATATCACAGAACAAGGCAGTTTCGGTAAAGCACGTTTAAAAGCAGATCAGGAAAAAGTCGAAAGCTTCGGGCAGGTGATTGAAAATGCTTGGCTTGGGCGAGTTCTTCTGACACAGGTGCGTCAGCAACCGTTAATTGAATTGATTGACGGTGTACAAGTACGCTCCCTTAAACAAGACAATGAATTTGTTTATATTGAAGCAAGTCGTGGGGAAGAATATACCCATTCAATCAAATCCAAATTGGTCATTGCTGCCGATGGTAGAGACTCTTTCTGTCGCCAAGCTTTAGGCGTAGGCGTGGATGTGCATGATTATGATCAAGTCGCGATTGTCACTACAGTACAGACCTCAAAGCCACATCAACAAGTTGGCTTTGAGCGCTTCAGTCATTTAGGTCCATTGGCATTACTGCCTTTACCTGGAGAATGTCGCCGTTCGGTGGTATGGCCTGTCAAAAAAGGAACAGAGGGTGAGTGGTTAGGTGAAGAGAATGATCAGCATTTTCTGGATGCCTTGCAGCAGACTTATGGTGATCGCGCGGGTAAATTCCAAAAAACAGGTCAACGTTTTAGCTTCCCATTATCACAAGTACTGGCAGAGAAACAGGCGGTTGGGCGTGTGATCTTGATGGGAAATGCTGCACATACCATTCATCCCGTGGCAGGGCAAGGGTTTAATTTATGCATGCGTGATGCTGATGTATTGATGCGTTATATCACAACACAAATCGCCAAATCTGATGACATTGGTGAGCCTGAAATGTTGAAAGCATATGAACAAGCCCGTTTAACAGATCAACAGCGGGTCATTAAATTCTGCGATTCGGTTGTACGCGGCTTCAGCAATCAAAATCCGGTTTTAAAATTATTACGTAATACTGGATTGATTGCATTTGATGTTATTCCAGGAATTAAACCCTTGGTTGCCAATTATGCAATGGGGTTGAAAGCATGACACAGCAAAATATCTTGGATGTCATTGTTATTGGCGGAGGTCTTGTGGGTGGTTTAACTGCATTACTTTTGGCGCAAGGCGGTGTTCAAGCCACCGTATTAGATGCAGCGCCAATTTTAGATGAACAAAAAGTTTTGGCTCAAGCGAATCCACGGGTTTTGGCGTTGAGCCAAGCAACCATCCATTTACTTAAAACGGTGAATGTATGGGATAACATTGCTCGTAAAATGCCCTATACGGGAATGCAAGTCTGGAATAAAAATGGCTATGGGGAAATTAATTTTGGTCAGCAATCCTTAAACTTTCCGACAGACGAACACAGCTTAGGTTCAATGGTTGAACCCAGTTTGTTAAACCTCGCCATCCAACAAAAAATGCTTGAACAATTACATGACTACCGAACACAAGTGAAAGTGGTCCGCGTCGAACAAGGTGTCGGTGGTTGGATGATTCATCTTGCAGATGGCAGTCAGTTAAAGACTAAGTTGGTGATTGGTGCGGACGGAGCAAACTCATTTGTGCGTGAGCAAGCTTTTATTGACTACGATATCCTTGACTACCAGCAAGCCGGTTTGACTTGTGCAATTCGTACCGTACAACCACACCGTTATGTGGCCCGTCAAATTTTCCATCCAACGGGTCCTTTGGCATTTTTACCGATGGCGAGTTTGAATCCTGAACAAGCCGAGCATTGGATTTCAATTGTATGGACCTTACCGGATGATTATGCTGATGAATATGCCCATTTGAATGATTCAGATTTCTGCCAACTTCTGACTCGTGAAAGCCATCACATGTTGGGTGAAATAATTGAAGCAACCCCACGTGCAAAATTTCCACTCAAGGCTCGTGCTGCGCAGCGCTATGTCAAAGATGGATTGGCATTGATTGGTGATGCTGCACATGTCATTCATCCATTGGCTGGACAGGGAGTGAATATTGGTTGTTTGGATGCGGCAGTGTTGTGTGATGTCCTATTAAAAGATAAAAACCGTGGGGTATGGGCACAGGAACAGACCTTAAAACGTTATGAACACAAGCGAAAAGGGCAGAATGATGCCATGATGCATAGTATGTCTATGCTTGGTTTCTTGGAAACTGCTGAAATGTTTCCCGTAGTTTGGGCACGCAATTTTGGTCTGAAACAAGTAGAGAATACTGCCTTTTTGAAAGATCAGTTTTTAGCAAAAGCCAACGGATTAGAAACGTTAAAAAGCACGCAATATGCCATTTCATGAATGGACAGATATTTTTTAAACAATCGCTTAAACAATATTACGAATTTGATGAAAAAAAACACGATTTTATGTGTCTAGAGACTAGTCGAATGCGTTAGAGATTGGTACATTTCTCTGTAAAACATCACCATTTTTTGAATGGTAAATTGACGTCATTGATGGGGAGTTCAAGATGACAGATACAAATGACTATGATGATAGTTCAGAAGACCAAGCGGTAGACGACGATGAAGCTCAAGCAGCGGAAAAAGGTGCTGCGGCAAGTGAATCAACGGTGTCTGATACAGACTTGGCTGAAGCTGAAACACTCACAGTAACTGCGAAAAAAAGACAACGTGAAGCATTGGAAGACGAAATCGCTGCATTTTTAGCGCGGGGTGGAAAAATCACTGAAGTTCCCCCTGATGAATCTGCAAAAGATTGATTTTAAAGCACCGACAGGTGCTTTTTTAATGACTTTAAACGTTCGATTATGGGATGCTGATTTGATTCAATGTTTAAGGTTGCATGATGATTTCGACACGTTGTTGGTCATTCCCTATTGCTTCAAAGTCATTACTGATTAAATCATAAGTAATTTTTGAACTTTTAATTTGTTGTCCAATATCACTTCTAATCATTGCATTACCTTCTAGAGTGATTATGGATTTTTTCGCATCGAAAATCATTTTATTCGCAGAAGCTTGAATGTTTTCTTTCGTTTTATAGATTCTCTTATTCAGTTTTAGAGGGGTGCCAAAAGCGATGATAGACACAAGTTGTTTATTTTTATCTTGATTGAGCTGTATTTCATTTCCTGTGATCTGCGTACTTCCTTGTTTGGCGCTAAAGTTCCCTTTGTAATAGCCAGAGGAGTTATGGATATTAAATTGAGCAAAATCACCTGACAGTTGAAGTGACTCATTAAAATCCGGATCTTGTGCAGCAAATAAAGATGATGTCATCAGCCATGGCAATAAAAGAGTCGTGGTTTTGTTATTTTAAAAATTTGAATCTTTGGTTTATTGATCATAAGTTAAAATTTCTGATAAATAAAAAAATAAATGTTTAGTCATATTCTTGCATACATTGAGGAACAGCCACTAAACATCCTATTCCTCAATGATGATCATTCTAATTTTGTTGTTATATCACGTGATTATTGATTGGTGAGTTCTAACGCTCGTTGGTAAGCAATTTTCTTTTTGATGCCCATTAAGTCAGCTGCAAGTTGTGATGCTGCTTTAACAGATAAGTCCTGTAATAATCGTGTAAGTAGTTGGTCTAACTTCTCTTGTTCTACATCTTGGTCTTTGGCATCAGGTAGCCCGCCAATCACTAAAACGATCTCACCTTTTTGTTGGTGATGATCATTTTCAATAAAACTCACCAATTCACCTAGCGTCATTTTTTTAATGGTTTCAAAGGTCTTGGTGATCTCGCGAGCGAAACCGACGGGGCGCTGTTCACCAAACACCTGAACCATATCTTTGACGCTGTCTAAAATACGGTGGGGCGCTTCATAGATAATCATGGTTTGCGTTTCATATTTTAATTTTTCTAGTTGTATTAAGCGCTGTGATTGCTTTGAAGAGAGAAAGCCTTCAAAACTAAAACGGTCACTAGGCAAGCCAACAGCACTCAACGCTGCAATTGCAGCGCAAGCGCCCGGTACAGGAATGACACGGATTCCATTGTCTTGTGCAGCACGAACCAATTTAAATCCAGGATCACTAATGAGCGGGGTTCCAGCATCACTGACCAATGCAATATCTTGACCTTGCTTTAATTTTTCGATAAGTATATCAATTTTGTTACTTTCATTATGATCATGACACGCTGTAAGTGGAGTTGAGATATTATAATGTTTTAATAATTGAGCGGATTGGCGGGTATCTTCTGCCGCAATAATAGAAACCGACTTTAAAACTTCAATAGAACGGAAAGTCATATCATCTAAGTGCCCAATTGGGGTCGCTACGACAAATAATTGAGCACTCATAAAGGTCTCCATGAAAAATAAGATAGTGTTGAACAGTATTAAAAGACTGGTATGTTTGGGAATAATTGGATTTACAATCCAAGTTCACGCAGAAATTCTTGTTATCTTACCTGAAACAGGTCCCATGTCGCGAGCAGGTTTAAGTATCAAACAAGGAATATTGAATGCATCTCATGCATCTAAGAACCAAATTCCATTAAAATTTGTAGATTCTGATCAAAAAAGCATCAAAACCATATTGAAGCAAAATGTGAATAAAAAAACCAAAATGATTATTGGTCCTTTGGCACGTCCAGATGTAGAAGCATTGATTAATTTAAAACCTAAAGTTCCAGTGCTTGCTTTGAATGAGGTGTATCCGACCCATAAAAATGTTTGGCAATATAGTCTGTCTAAAAATGACGATGCTTTAGCACTTCTGGATTATATTCAGCATGATAAAGTGAGCAAACTCTATGTTGTTCGTGAAAAGGGCACGGAGGCAGAATCAATCAGCTTTTTAAATGCACTTTTCGCAAATTATGCAGGAGAAGTTGACCCAGTGGATGCGATGCCAAATACGACCAAAGCAAGTGAAGGTATTTTATTGCTTGGGTCAAATCAATGGTTGGCAAATTTAAAGAAGTTAAAGAAAAAGAATATTTATACTCAAGCGATCGCCTTGAATGAAAGTAAAACATTACCGAAAGGCATGAAGTTCTGTGATGTGCCTGCTTTGTATATCAAAGAATGGGAAGATGTGGTGAAAGCCTATAAGGATCAACCCACATCATTACCTTATCAACGTTTATATGCGTTTGGTGGTGATGCTTGGTATATTGCTGAACAATTTGTGTTGGATCCCAATGTCAAAAGTCTAACCTTTAATGGGCGGACAGGAAAAATTAAAATTGAAGGTAATCGCGTTGAGCGCATTCCACAATGTTTTGAGCGCTCTAAAAATAACTTAGTGCCCTTATAGTTGAATGATCGATGGCTAAAAATAATCTAGGATTATGGGCGGAGCAAGAGGCAGTAAAAATATTGCGGCAGTCTGGCTATGTGGTTGTCAAATTAAACTATTTTTCACGCTTTGGTGAAATCGATATTATTGCTGAATCACAACAAGAGTTGGTTTTTATTGAAGTTAAAGCAAGAACTTCAAACTATAGGGGATACGCTTTTGAAGCAGTGAATTTGTCCAAACAGCAGAAAATGATCAAGACAGCCTTTAGGTTTTTACAAGAATATCCGCAATATGAACAGTATTATTGTCGTTTTGATGTAATTGGGTTTGATTTACATCATAAATTTGCAAAAAACGTACAGCAAGACTGGAGTAAAATCTCTTATGATCAGTCTTGGATTGAAAATGCATTTACTTTGGATGCAGACTTGATTAATCTGTGACGAAGAATTGCTCCACAGTTTTTCTCAAAAAAAAGATATGTTCCAACATCTTAATAGGCAATCAAGATGTTGTGTTGTCAGTTAAAATCAATAGGAGTCTTGCTGAGTGTTAAAGCGTATTGTCATCACCATGATGTGTGTAGCAAGTTTATCTGGTTGCGCGAGTTTTATCTCTGGTGGTACTGGTTCTTCACCAGTAGGAACAGAAAGCGGTGTCCGATCTTTAGGACAAGTTTTTATTGATTCTTCTATTGAGCGTACTGCAAAAATTAACTTATATAAATTAGATGCTCGATTTAAACAATCTCGTGTCAATATTAATAGTTTTCACAGCAATGTTTTACTTACTGGGCAAGTACCCGATGCACATTTAAAACAACTTGCCGAAGACAATTTACGTGCAATGAGTGATGTAAAAGCGGTACACAATTACTTAACTGTTGGCAATCAAATCGGTTATAGCACCATCATGCAGGACGCCTCTGTCACTGTGAATACCCGTGGCTTAATTATGAAAGCGCCTGTGGTCTCTGATAATAAAGTTTTGGTCCATACTGAAGATGGTGTTCTGTATGTTCTGGGTCGTCTAAATAATGCTGAAATTGCGGATTTAAATGATGTTTTACAAAAAGTTGGAAATGTGACTAAAATCGTGACCTTGATTGACAATGTTGAGCAAGCAAATAATTCAGTTCAAACTTCATCTTTTACGGCACCTGTGGTAAACAATGCACAACAACCCGATGTGCAAACCCCTGTTGCAATTGATCCAGATGCTACAGGGCAAAACAATAATGTTATCCAACAATAGGCTAGAATTGCTTAAAGTTAAACTTGGCAAGCAATTTCAACAACTTAAAGTTAAGTTTAAAACGCATTATCAAGATTTTCGTTTATATGACTTAGGCAGCATAACCCTTAATGGATTGACTCCCAAAAAGGGATATTCCATAAAGCAAAACATTGCTTATGGTTTAAAAGCCCGACAACGTTTAGATTTATATATTTCCCATCAAACACAAATCAAAGCTTTGATTGTTTTTGTTCATGGTGGTGCTTGGAGTCATGGTGATAAAAGTGCCTATAAGTTTGTAGGGGAAGCGTTTAGCCGCTATGGCTATAATGTTGCGGTGCTGAATTACCATTTGGCTCCTGAACATAAGTTTCCAAGTTATGTTGATGATTTAGCCGTTGCCTTAAATTATCTTGAACAACAGCAATTACGTTTAGGTATTTCAACAGATCAAATTGCTTTGATGGGACATTCAGCAGGGGCGTTCAATATAGCCTCTTTATTGTATCACCCGAAAAACTATGCTTTGCCGTTAAAACCCAATATCAAAGCATTGATTGGAATTGCAGGACCTTATCATTTTGATTATAAAGATGATGCTTTGGCTGAAGGTGCATTTGATCAAACCATTCCCTATCAACAGGTGATGCCATATTATTTTGTTGCCAAGAATGAGATAAAACATTATTTATTCCTGGCTGAAAATGATCAGATTGTGAAGCCGCAGAACTCCTTTGACTTCAAAAAACAGTTGCTTGAACAAGGCAATCATTGTGAAATCTTGACCATTCCTAAAACAGGGCATATCTCAATTATGGGCAGTGTCTCAAGCTTATTCAGTCGTCTCTTTGTGACGCGTTCGGAAATTATAAAAGTCTTAGATGAAGCAATCAAAAATGCCTAGCATGGGTTAGGCATTTTTAATAAAGTTTAAAACTAGTCTTGATGCATTGGCGTATTGTGGATTACATGTTGAATCATGGAATGTGCAATACTGCCTGTGAATGGTGTTTCAGGCAATTGGTCAAACTTAAAAAATTGTGCATCACTGATTTCTTCTTCCTGCAATACAATCTCACCCGCTTCATATTCAGCTTTAAAAGCAAGCATTAAATTGCTAGGAAATGGCCAAGGCTGGCTTGACAAATATTGCACATTCTTTACTTTTAAGCCGACTTCCTCCAAAGTTTCACGCTTGACTGCTTCCTCAAGCGTTTCACCAACTTCGACAAAACCTGCAATCAGGCCATACATATTACTTTTATTCTTGGCATTCTTAGCCAATAGAATTTCATTATCACCACGTGTGATCACCGTAATAATACAGGGCTGTACGCGAGGGTATTGATGGTAACGACACACAGGGCAAACCATTGCGTATTCAATTGGATGAACTTCTGTTTCATGTCCACAGTGACTACAAAATTTATGATTACGGCGCCATTCAAGCAGTTGCACTGCTCGACTGGCTTGTTCAAATTCAGCTTTTGTCCACTGCGAGATGAGTTGCCGAATCGGAATGAGTTGATATCCCTGTGGAATCTCATCTTCAATAAAAAGATCCCGGGCAATGATCTGATCACCCGAGTTAAAACTGATATCACTTGCCAATTTCTCTACTTTCGGAAGTTGTAAGTTTTCATCCACTAAAAGTTGTTGGTGATGAAAGATATAAGCAACTGATAATTCTGACATTAGGCTACCGATTTTAAATTTTGACTACTTGCCAATGCTACATCAAACATCGTCTGCAAAACAGGTTGTTTGTTCTGTAGATTTTCAATCATCATATCTGCACTGGCGAGCACATCCAGAAGTTTATTCACCTGTTGTTGGTTGAAGATCTGTTCTTTGTTGAGCCCAGACTGAATAAATTCAGCAGACTGCGCCAATGCCTTTTGACCGTCTTTGGCTGCAAGGAACAATAAAGCTCCCCCAATTTCATATAATTGAGAAGGTAATAGTTCAAGACTTGTAGACTGTGGATCCTCCAAATATTGAATCAGCGTTTGTGAGCTTAAATCGACCATCGCCTTGGTTTCAGTCAGTAAAGCTGTGTGAGCTTCATCAAGACGATCTAGAGAAATATGTAGATTATTGACTTTTAATTGCAGGCGATTAGAAGTGTAATTGCGTTCAAGAATTCCAATAGAGTTCATTGCAGAGAGGATACTATTCATCAATTGCTGCGCATAGTTTTCATCTCTCAGCATATTTTCTTGAGACAACAGATCGGCCTGCTGTTTTAATTCGCTATAGGCTTCATTTAAATTGAGCACTTTAAATACATGTGCAAGATCTGTGAGTTTACTCTTCAATTCTTGAGTTTTTTCATCACTCATATTTTGATAGTTAAACTCAATATCATTACGGATTTGCGACATTTCATCAGTAATGAGCTGGCTGACACTGTGAATCGTATCGAAATCTGGTCCGAACAAATGACGGCTGAAAATCTGAAGCTGTGTATCTGTGAGAATATCCTCACCCAGATTGATCTGTTCACGAATGTGTTGAGAAATCTCATCTTCTTGACTGACACAAATACTCAATACATTTGCAGTGTCCATTAAGGATGGGATAAATCCTGCAAGATCGTTAAGGAATAAGGAAATGTTGGTTTCGATGCTGATGAGTGTTCTTAAACGGGTATCGTTGAGGATGATATTTTCAATCTGATTTAACGCAACAGCAATCAATGCCCAATATTGGGCACTCGGTTGCCCTTGAGCAGTGCTGGCCAAGTAACTCCCAACCAGCTTTATTCCTTGAAGATCTAAATCCGTCTCCTGTTGCTTTAAGAGTTTGTGTAGACAAAGCTTATAAAGCTTATGGACATGGACTGAGCTTTCCAATTCTGGGGCTTTTGAAAGATTAAAATTTGGAGTCACGCAATCCAGTAATGGTACGATGGCTTGACCTTCTGGCGTGAGTGCCAAACCTAGAGAAAGTTCTAAGCGGTTTAGCGTATCATGCAAAAATTGCGGCACTTTCACTTCTCGTAGGCAACTAAACTCAATATAACGTTTGAGCATCGTTGTCCCTTCGCTCAATGCAATGACATCCTGCGTATTGATTTCATGTGGATTCTGCATGATTTTACGCATGACTTGCGCTGAGAGTTCGGCAATTTTTGCAACTTGAGGCATGTCAATTAGCATGAGTACATGGCTGCATTGTTCGAGTTGCAGCAATGCATCATCTATACCAAAGGGTAAAGTTTGATCTTCAACTAAACTGCTGACAGCAGATTCAACTTGTAAAATTGAATTATCGACTTCTTTTTTAATAATCAGTAATGCCGTCGGATCAAAATGTATAGAGGTTTGGTAAGACATTGATCTGCACCTTTCCTGGGTATCTAAATGTTCTATTGCATAGCCTCAAAATGAGGCTAATTTTCTAAGTTTTAATATAGCTGAAGAAGTGGATTTTTACAGAAAAAATAAGCCTAAATAGGAAATTTTATTTTGCAAAAATGCAGGCTTCCCCATGTTTTTCTTGATATTTCTTGACCCAGTTCTCATGTGCTTCTAATTCTTCATCCGAAGCGTAAATAACAGGGACATCAATTTCAATTTTTTGCCGTGCTGTGTTCCCCTGAGCTTGTTCAGTATGTGCAGAAATAGCATCCATGTCAAAGGATACTTGTCCGCCTGTCATCGCGAGATAAACATCGGCTAAAATTTCAGCATCGAGCAATGCGCCATGGAAAGTACGGTCACGTTGGACAATTTCGTAACGGCGAACCAATGCATCCAATGAGTTTTTTTGCCCTGGATGCTTACTTTTCGCCATCGCTAGAGTATCCGTCACTGAACACACTTCAGACAGGGCTGGAAAACCGCTGCGTTTGAACTCCATATCCAAGAAGTTCATATCGAAGCTTGCATTGTGTGCAATAATTTCACTGCCTTTTAAGTAGTCGAAGAGGACTTCGGCAATTTCCTCATACTTGGGTTTGTCTTTTAAGAATTCATCAGTGATTCCGTGGATGGCTTCTGATTCACCTACAGGTTTGCCTGGATTGATATAGATGTGAATCGAACTGCCAGTAAGTTTACGATTGACCATCTCAATCGCACCAACTTCAACAATTCGATCAGTGTCTTGATAATAAAAACCAGTGGTTTCGGTATCCAGAATAAACTGTTTAGGTCCATGTAGCTTTATGGTCGCAGGCGTAATCACAATCTGCGGGTGAATATTTGTATCTTTCATTGGGGCGCTTTGTTCAACTGGATCCTCATCGTTCACGGCATTATTTTGTGTGTCAGATACTGTCATCGTGTGTTTGGGGGTGGGCATTTCAATAGCCATACTTTCATCGGATTCCATCAGATCAAATCCGAAAGGATCATCGAGCAACCAGTCTTTTTCATCTTTTTTTTTATCATGACTTTCTACAATCTGTTCAGTAGTGGATTGAGGCATCTTTGGTTTTTTTGCAGCCAGTGTTTGTTCAGTGCCTAAGTTTGCCAGTTGATCCGCCATTTCATTGCCAGCATGTCCTGCATGACCTTTAATCCAATTCCATTCGATTTCACGACCTGTGCACACACGATCCAGTTTTTGCCATAAATCAGGATTTTTAACATCTTTCCAGTTTTTCTTTTTCCAACCTTCAATCCATTCTGTAATACCGCGCTTCACATAGTTGGAATCGGTCCAAATAATCAATTTCGCATCGGCAGGACAAAATGAAATACCTTCGATGGCAGCACTCAGCTCCATACGATTATTGGTGGTATCTAATTCACCACCACACAATTTATGCTCTTCAGTTTCAGTGATGATATAAGCGCCCCAGCCACCAGGACCTGGATTGCCTTTACAAGCACCGTCGACATAAAGTGTGATTGTTTGTGACATAGTAATAACCAATGAAAGTGAATTAAGAGTTGAACATCGTGGTTTAAGAATTTATTGTATACGCAAATCAGCGTTTTCTACGCATGAACCGAGATTTTTTTAATTTCTTGTAACATTTGTATGCAATTCGCATTCAAAATTTGCCTTGTATGCGCCTTGAGCTCTACTAAAATGGCAAAGATAAAATAATTTACTAAATGTTGTTCGGAACCCTTATGTTTAAACCTACCACAATGGTGTGGCAACCTACTGCATCTGTTTTCTTTAAACTATCACTATTAACATCTGCATTGGCGGCACTGGGTTTGACTGCTGGGTGTTCTTCGAACCCATCGACGTCAAAAACTCAAACATCAAAGTCGTCAGGCATGTTGGACGCAAACAGTTTGGATTCACTTGAAGATCTTCTGTCAGCAACGGATATGCGTGCGGTAGAAGGTGATCGTTTATTGATTCTAAAACATGGTGATGTTTGGAAGCGTATGTCTGTTGGTTTTAAAATGGATGAAAACCATTGGGATCCACGTATTGATGCCCAACGTAGCTGGTTCGTTTCTCGTCAACCTTATATAGATCGCTTAAGTGCCCGTGCATCACGTTATCTTTACCATACTGTAAAAGAAGCTGAACGTCGCGGTTTGCCGACTGAATTGGCACTGTTGCCGATCATTGAAAGTTCTTACGATCCAGCTGCAACCAGTAGTGCTGCCGCTGCCGGGATGTGGCAATTTATTCCAAGTACTGGAAAAATTTACGGTTTAAGACAAACCAGCCTGTATGACGGACGCCGTGACGTGGTCGAATCGACTCGTGCTGCATATGAGTTTTTAGGTGGTTTATACAATCAATTCGGTTCATGGGAATTGGCATTGGCGGCATACAATGCCGGTCCAGGACGAATTCAGCAGGCAATTAACCGTAACCAAGCAGCGGGATTACCGACAGACTATTGGTCATTACGCTTACCCCAAGAAACTATGAACTACGTTCCGCGCTTTTTGGCAGTGGCACAAATCATTAAAAATCCATCTAAGTATGGTGTAAGCTTACCACCGATCGCCAATCGTCCGCATTTTAGGGAAGTGGCTGTTCCACCTGGTACACAATTGAATCAAATTGCTTCAATTACGGGTTTGAGTCGTGCCGAGTTGTATGCACTGAATCCAGGACACCGTGGCGAAATCGTCGATCCATCAAGTACACTGCGAATCTTAATTCCTGCTGATCTTAGCCCAACAATCGATTCTAAGTTAAGAGCATTAAAACCAAGTTCAGACAGTGGTTATTGGGCAAGTAATAACAGTCCTACAACTGCAACTCAAACTCTAACACCTGCTGGTGTGACGTCTACCGTGACACAGTCCATTACACCGACTCGAACTGCACCTCCTGTATTGGGTTCAAACAAAGCTACGACAACATCCTCTAGTCCGGTAACGACATTAAAAAATACGCCACAAGGTTCTGATGCCTTAGCTAAATTTGCGGCCAATGCCGATATTCCTAGTGCACCGCGTATTCCAGTTGCTGTTACTACTGCTGCAAATGTTAAACCTGTTGCCGTTGAGCCGCCGATTTCTGCACGTGAAAAAGCTCAGATTCTTGCAGCTGTAAAAGCTGAAGGTGAAAAAGAAACCGTTAAACAGGTATTGGAACCTCAAGCAACGCAAGCAGAAAAAGAAGAAGTGGTTAAAGAGATTAAAGCCATAGCACCGCAAGGTACAGAAGTTCTAGATCCATATGATGGCAAAATTAAACTGACTGCGATTCAGACCAGTCAATCGGTCGCAGAAGTGCAAGGTAAAGAAAATACGGTTGGATTTGCTTATCCAAAAGGTTTAGCGGATACCACACCTGCAAACTCCGAAGAAGCGAAACTGAATCAAGATAAAAACTTCAAGAAAACTGATACTGAAGTCGTGGTGGAACCTCCTAAGGGTAAACGTAGCACTTATACTGTTTTGGCAGGTGATACTTTAGCAACAATTGCCTTGAAAAATGGGGTCAATTGGCGTGATATTGCCAAATGGAACCAAGTTGATCCAAATGGAACTTTATTTGTCGGTGCAACATTGTATTTATATGATGCTAAACCACAAATTGATACGCCTAGCACGTCACGAAAAGTCACAGAATCAGCACCAACAACTTATGTGGTGAAACCGAATGACAGTTTAACTGGCGTTGCAAATCAATTTGATTTATCAGTTTCACAATTGGCAAGTTATAACAATTTGAATACCAACAGTAATCTATTTGTAGGGCAAAAATTAAAGCTCAAAGATACCGCTGACGATAAATTATCAGAAATTAACAAGACTGTGGTTCGAGCTGATACATCTAAGCCAGTTGCGAAAGTAAGAACGAAATCTTATGTGGTTAAACGTGGTGAATATCTTAAAATCATCGCTGATCGTTATGCACTATCGGTACACGAGCTGGCGGATTTGACCCCAGGCTTAGATATTTCCAGCAGTTTGTTTGTTGGGCAAAAAATTAATGTACCTCTCAATGAAGTCAACGAGCCAGAGAATAAACTTGAGTCGAAAGTGATTGAGCAGAGCAAGTTTAAAAATCTGAAATCTGAGCCAAGCTATAAAACGGAAAATTATAAAGTTCAAAGTGGAGATAGTTTATCGAGTATTGCAGCACAGTCTAAATTATCTTTGGCTGAGCTCGCGGAGTTAAATAAACTTTCACCATCCCGAAATTTACTGGTGGGGCAAGTGATTAAAATTCCTGCTGGAAGTTCTACTCCGGACACCTATACGGTTCAATCTGGTGATAGTCTGATTGCAGTTGCCAACAAATATAATTTACAAGTTAATCAAATTGCTGAACTCAATGGTTTGACAACGAGTTCGGGTTTACTGGTTGGACAAAAACTCAAATTAACGGGGACACCTGAAAGCAGTGCTAAAGAAAGAACACATAGCAGAAATGAATCAAAATCTGAACTATCTAGCAAAGACATTCATGTTGTGAAATCAGGTGAAACTCTGGCGAGTATTGCCAAGAAATACAAATTACAGTTGAGCTATTTAAGTGACTTAAATGGTTTATCTCGTAATCAAGCGCTTGATGTTGGACAACGTCTCAAAATTGAGGGCGATTTGCCAAGTAAGTCCTCGCTTTCTAAAGAAAAGGAAGACTTAAAGGCTTCAGCAAAATCGACCTCTAAAGCCTTGAGTAAAAACACAGAAAGCTATGCTGTTAAGGCTGGTGAATCTTTAAATGTTATTGCTAGTCGTGTGGGTTTATCAGTACAAGAACTGGCTGAGTTGAATGATTTAAGTCCGCGTGCTGGTTTACAGCGTGGTCAATCCATTCGTATTCCTAAAACTGTCACTGAGTACAAAGTAAAAAGTGGCGATTCGTTGATTCGTTTAGCCAGTAAATTCGGTATTGATACGGGTGCATTAGCTGAAATGAATGATTTGAAACCAAATGCTTCATTACGTATTGGTAGCATTATCAAAGTTCCAAATCTTTGATCGGTTTTTGTGAGCGATTAAAATTTCAAAAATGATTTTTTAAATCAAGGAAAGTAGGGGAATGCACCTGAGTTTTACATGTGTCAGTACATTGGTATTGGCATTGGGGAGCAGTATTGCAGTGGATGTTGCCGCTGCAATACAGATCACACCATATATCGCGGTTCATAATTCGCCATTATATGTCAAAGCTCAGGTTATGCCTTATGCCAACATGAATGCGCCTAAAGGCGGTTATATCAGTACGGCAAGTATTGGTACATTTGATAATTTAAATAGTTTGAATGGCAAAGGCAGTTCGACGGAAGGAATCAATTATGTATTTGATAGCTTGATGGACAGCTCACTGGATGAGCCAGGTGTGTTATATCCATTGCTTGCTGAAAAAGTCAGTTATGACCCTGCGAGAACCAAATTTGTAATTTTTCACCTAAATCCTCAAGCCCGTTTTAGTGATGGAACACCTGTCACCGCTGAAGATGTCAAATTTAGCTTTGATACGATTCAGACCAAAGCCAACCTTGGCTTTCAAATGTATTTATCTGACTTGGCAAAAACAGAAGTATTGTCTAAATATCAGGTAAAAATGACTTTTAAATCTGCACATAATCCTGACATGCCCTATATTTTGGCAAAGATCGCGATTTATTCAAAAGCAGATTGGAAAAATAGGGATTATAGCAAAATCACTTTGCAACCGATTTTGGGATCAGGTCCGTATTTAATTGAACGAATTGACTCTGGACGTAGTGTCACTTATAGACGTAACCCAAACTATTGGGCAAAGGATTTGCCCGTCAATCGGGGACGTTACAACTTTGATCGAATCAAATACGTTTATTATCGAAGCCCTGAAGTTGCTTTTGAGGGATTTAAGTCAGGGCAGTATACATTTTATCAAGAGAAAAACGCGCGTAATTGGGTCACTGCTTATCAGTTCCCTGCAGTCAAAGCAGGGCTGGTCAAGCTTTATACCACTACAATTCAAACGCCTGCATTGACGCAAAGTTTGGTATTCAATACCCGTAAGCCTCCGTTTAACAATTTATTTTTCCGACAGGCACTGACCTATGCTTATGATTTTGAATGGATCAATAAAGCTCTGTTATACGGGCAAAATATTCGACTGCAAAGCCATTTTCAAAACAGCGAACTAGCTGCAACGGGAAAACCCAGCAAGCAAGAACTCGCAATACTGCAACCTTATCTCAAGCAACTTCCTGCTTTACAACGACAAGGCGTATTGGCAGATTGGAAATATCCTGTTTCTGATGCCAGTGGTTTTAATCGTCAAAATTTATTGATCGCGCGCTCAATTCTATTAAAAGCGGGATATCGCTTCTATCAAGGTCAATTGCTTGATCAACAAGGTAAACCTATTCGAATCGAGTTTTTGATTCATCAAGATGGAGCACAAAGAACCTTATTGCCCTACATACGCAATTTAAAAAAATTAGGTATTCAAGCCAGTATTCGTCAAGTGGATTTACCTCAATATACTGAACGAATGCGTCGTTTGGATTTTCAGATGACGCCAATGGATATGCCGCAATCTCTGACACCGGGCGCTGAACAGGCTCAAATGTGGGGATCTAGAGCAGCAGATGAAGTGGGTAACTATAACTATGCAGGAATTAAAAATCCTGTAATCGATCAGTTGATTCAGAAGATCATTGCTTCACGAAATCGTGAACAATTGGTATTGCATACACGTGCACTCGATCGTGTATTACGTGCTGGTTATTATCAAATTTTGACCTACGGCAACGATAAAAATTGGTATGCTTATTGGAATATGTATCATCATCCGATGATTAAACCGAAACTGTCACTGGGTTTGGAGTATTGGTGGGCAGATTCCATTGAAACTAAAAAAGTAGAGCAATATTTAAAAAAATAGTGCATTCAATAATTGCCTTCAGTGTTCATAACATGAAAAGCATAGGCGACTTAAACTGAGTCATGTTTAATTTGATTTATCCATCCTCATGAGGACATAAGGAACTTGGTTGCCATGGGCACATATATACTCAAAAGGCTGTTTCTGATCATTCCAACATTGTTCTTTGTTTTATTGATCAATTTTGTTGTGGTTCAAATTGCACCCGGTGGGCCTGTTGAGCAAGCGATTCAGCAAGCAGAGAACTTTCAAAGAGAAGGTATCAGCAATGGTGGGATATCAGCTTCAATAGATCGTCATGAATATCGTGGAGCACATGGTCTGAGTGAAGACATGATTGCGCAAATCAAAAAACAATATGGTTTTGATCAGCCTGCATATCAACGTTTTGGGTTGATGTTAGAAAACTATATGGCTTTTGATTTTGGAACGAGTTTTTTTAAAGACAAGCCTGTGACTCAACTGCTTCTTGAAAAAATGCCAGTAACGCTTTCTCTGGGGTTGTGGAGCACATTACTGATTTACTTAATCTCTATCCCTTTGGGCATAAGAAAAGCCAGACAGAATGGTCTTATTTTTGATCGAGCGACATCATTGCTGCTTGCAGTAGGTTATGCCGTTCCTGCTTTTGTTTTTGCGATTTTGTTGATTGTCTTTTTTGCTGGTGGTTCTTATTACCAGTGGTTCCCCTTACAAGGGTTTGTATCCGATCACTTTCATAGTTTGAATTTTTTTGAAAAGATAGTCGATTATTTTTGGCACATGGCTTTACCGTTGCTGGCGATGGTGCTTGGTGGTTTTGCAAGTTTAACCTATCTAACCAAATACTCCTTTATGGAGGAGTTAAATAAGCACTATGTTCTCGCTGCACGGGCCAAAGGTCTGACAGAAAATACTGTGCTCTATCAACATGTATTCCGCAATGCGTTATTGGTGATTGTCGCAGGATTACCCGAAGTACTGGTGGGTGTATTTTTTGTAGGTAACTTGCTGATTGAGATTATTTTTAATTTAGATGGTTTAGGCTTACTGGGTTTTGAAGCTGTACAGCAGCGCGATTATCCTGTGATTTTTGGTAGTTTATTCTTTTTGACCCTGTTTGGACTGATTTTAAGATTGATTTGCGATGTGTTGTATCGGGTGATTGATCCTCGGATCGATTTTGAATCAAGAGGTGCAAAGTAATGTTACCCATTATGCGTGCTCGCTTAGATAAATTTAAACAAAATCGATGGGGCTTTGCCTGCTTTATCCTATTCATGACATTGTTTGTCGTTTCTATTTCAGCTGAATTTATTGCCAATGATAAGCCTGTGCTTGTGAAATACGATCAGCATTATTACATGCCTGTTTTCAAAGCATATCCAGAAACGACTTTCGGTGGAGTTTTTGAAACTGAAGCGGATTATCGTGATCCTGTTGTTCAGCAGTTGATTGACGAAAAGGGTTGGACGATTTGGCCACTGCTGCGTTATTCCTATCAAACGCCTAACCTAGATTTAGCCGTTCCTGTACCATCGCCGCCCACAACACAAAATTGGTTGGGAACAGATGACCAAGGGCGTGATGTTTTAGCCCGAATTCTTTATGGATTACGGATATCGTTACTCTTTGGTTTTGCCCTGACGCTGTTTGCGGCTTTTTTAGGAATTGCAGTTGGTGCAATTCAGGGCTATTACGGTGGATGGGTGGATTTAATCGGGCAGCGAATCCTTGAGGTCTGGGGAGGCTTACCCACTTTATTTATGGTGATTATTTTAGTCAGCTTGTTTACACCAAGTGTATATTGGCTATTTTTGATCATGTTGATTTTTGGCTGGACAGAGCTTGTCGGTCTTGTTCGTGCAGAGTTTCTTCGTGCACGCCATTTAGATTATGTTCAAGCAGCTCGGGCTTTGGGTGTAACTGATTCAGTGATTATTTTTAGACATATTTTACCCAATGTCGTGAGTTCAAGCCTGTCACAACTCCCATTTATGCTGACTGCAAATATTACTGCCCTTACCGCATTGGATTTCCTAGGGTATGGCTTACCTCCTGATGCAGCTTCTTTGGGGGAGTTACTGTTACAAGGTAAAAATAATCTAGATGCGCCATGGCTAGCACTCTCTGGTTTTTTTACTTTGGCTTTGGTTTTATCATTATTAATTTATATTGGGGAGGCGACACGCGATGCATTCGATCCAAAACGCCAAAAATAATGATGAAGCTTTGTTGTTGTCTGTCAAACATTTACATATTGAAAATAAACAACAAAAAGTGTTGGTTGAAAACCTGAATTTTGATTTGCATATTGGTGAAACAGTTGCGATTGTGGGAGAAAGTGGATCTGGTAAATCCATCAGCGGTTTGGCCTTATTGGGATTACTCCCTGACGATTTAACAGCGACAGGGCAAGCTGTATATGATCAACAGGATTTGTTATCGATCAGTCAAAATACACATTTAAAGATCCGTGGTAAAAAAATTGCCATGATTTTTCAAGAACCGATGACGGCTTTAAATCCATTGCATAAAGTTGAACGGATTGTGGGTGAAACTTTACTTTCTGAGGGTATGTCTAAAGAGAAAGCCAGAAAGCGCGTCTATGATTTATTGTGTGATGTCGGCATGGATGATCCTGAGGATAAGCTGCGACGTTATCCACACGAGTTGTCTGGAGGGCAAAGACAACGTGTCTTAATTGCCTCTGTATTGGCACAAAAACCTGAAATTATTATTGCGGATGAACCAACCACTGCCTTGGATGTCACTTTACAATCCCAAGTCTTAAACCTACTACAACTGCTGATTTTGAATCATAAAATGGCGATGATTTTGATCAGTCATGATCTGAATCTGGTTCGTAAATATTCCAATCAAGTGATTGTGATGAATCAAGGACGAGTCGAAGAGAAGGGATGGGTTCGAGATATTTTTCAAAAACCTAAAGCCGCATATACCCAATATTTACTGGATCATGACTTCGGTGAAGCCAATCCCGCACCGAAGAGCAGCCATTTGGTTTTATCCTTACACCGTCTTGGGGTTAAATTTCCAATTCGAAAAGGTATTTTAAACCGCGTTCAAGATTATTTTATTGCAGTTGAGCCATTAAATTTACGTTTGGATCGTGCTGAATCTATCGGCATTGTGGGGGAGAGTGGTTCTGGTAAAACATCTCTCGCCTTAGCTATTGCAAGACTGATCGAAAGTACAGGAAATATTGTGCTTTTAAATCAAGATATCAATCGCTTGAATCAACGAAAATTAAGACCGTTACGTCAGAATTTCCAAATTGTTTTTCAGGATCCTTTAAGTAGCTTAAATCCTAGAATGACTGTCGATCAGATTATCCGAGAAGGTTTGGTGCTCCAAAAGCTAAAAGAATCTGAAATGATCATTCGGATCAATGAAATTCTGGATAAGGTGGAATTACCCATTACACTCAAACAGCTGTATCCGCATCAATTGTCTGGTGGTCAACGGCAACGAGTTGCTTTGGCGCGTGCAGTGGTGCTGCGACCCAAATTACTGATTCTTGATGAGCCCACTTCAGCACTTGATCGAACCACACAGCGCGCGATTGTAAAATTATTGCGACAATTGCAACTTGACTATCAAATGAGTTATTTGTTTATTAGTCACGACTTGCAGGTCGTGAAAGCACTTTGCCAGAAAGTTTTGGTCCTGAAAAATGCTCAGGTTATAGAACTTCAAGACACGCAAGCCTTATTTGATAAGCCTTTGAATGTTTATACAAAAAAGTTGATTGCCGCGAGCCAATATTAAACCTGCAAAGAAGCGATATGTTTTAATCTGTTCAGTCACATTTACAAAATTGACAAATTAAATTGTCAGATTTACGCTTGAACTGTGCTAAATTTAAATTAGAGTAAAAACTCTAAATACAAAGGGATCTGACCATGAGCCATCTTGCAGAATCATTAGAAATAAAAAACACGCTATTCAAAAACCGCATTATTAAAGGTGCAATGAGTGAAGCATTGGCAAACCATGCTGGACAACCAAATCAACTACATTTGGGATTGTATGATGCTTGGGGCAAAGGTGGTTTGGGTTGTGCCATCACAGGAAATGTGATGGTGGATTTCCGTGCTAAAAATGAACCGGGTGTTGTCGTTGTTGAAACCGAAAGAGATCTTGCCAAATTGACTGAATGGGCAAATATCGGCAAAAAACATGGCATGGTGCAATTGATTCAATTGTCACATCCAGGACGTCAGTGTCCAAAAGGGCTAAATAAAGAAACTGTTGCGCCATCTGCCGTGCCATTTAGTCCTTTATTGGCAACCACATTTGGAACACCTCGGGAGCTGGATGAAGCCGAAATCATCGATATTATTCAACGGTTTGCCGAATCTGCACGAATCTGTGAAAAAGCCGGATTTGAGGGGGTACAGCTTCACGGCGCGCATGGGTATTTAATTAGCCAATTTCTTTCCCCATTGACCAATAAACGTCAAGATCAGTGGGGTGGTTCGATTGAAAACCGTATGCGTTTCCTGTTGGAAATTTATCAAGCAGTTCGTGCCAAAACATCGGAAAACTTTATTGTATCCGTTAAGTTGAATTCTGCAGATTTCCAACGTGGTGGAATTACCGAACAAGAGGTTGTACAAGTATTTAAAGCCATCGATGCAGCTGGTATTGATATTATTGAAATTTCGGGGGGGACTTATGAAGCACCCGCGATGGCAGGAGCAAAGGCAGACAAACGAAAGCCGAGCACAATTGCACGAGAGGCATATTTCCTGGATTTTGCTGAAAAGATTCGTAAAGAGGTCAAATGTCATTTGATGGTAACGGGTGGTTTCCGTACGGCGCAAGGGATGAATGCAGCACTGGACAGTGGGGCTTGCGAGTTTATTGGTATTGCCCGTCCTTTAGCAGTAGAACCCGATGTGAGTAATAATTTAATCGCTGGTCGGGATGTGCGTTATGCAGTAGAGCAAATTAAAACCGGTATTCCTTTTGTTGATAAAATGGCAATTATGGAAATCCTTTGGTACGCTGCTCAATTTAAAGCAATTGGCGAAGGCAAAAAACCGAATCCGAAGCTTTCCCCATTAAAAGTTTTCTTGAATTATGCAAAAAATAATGTCAAAGCTGTGATTCAAGGGCGAGTAAACTCGCGCAAATCAGCGTGAGGTCATCTATAAATGGATGATTAAAAAGACCATTTTTAATGGTCTTTTTAATGTCTAGACAGTTTTATGAAAAGGGCAAGCTTTGAAGAGCCGCTAAAAAAACTGCCCTAAGTACTATTTAATGTGCACAAAAAGCCATATTGAAATATTCAAATAATTCAGGTGTGTTCAGCCACAATAGGCCCGATAAGAGCAACACTAGAATAATGACACTCCAAACAGCAAATTTAAACCATGTATCCGTATCAATCATTGACAACAGACTCCTCATTCACGAAGAAATGTACAATTACGCCAAATAGGCTCAAGGCAATTGAACAACCCCAAATGATGTTGTAGTTACCTGTTATATCATGGTTTAGCCCACCCAGCCAGCCACCAAAAAATGAGCCGACCTGATGGGTAAAAAATACGATGCCACTGAGCATGGTTAAGTATTTTACACCAAACATATTGGCAACAATTCCATTGGTTAAAGGAACAGTTGAAAGCCAGAGTATCCCCATAATGATGCCGAAAGCATATATTGTCCAGATGCTCAGTGGCAGCATAAGAAATGCAATAATGGTCACTCCTCTTAAGCCATATAATCCCATTAACAAATGGGGTTTTGAATATTTATCACCTAGCCAACCTGCTGCATATGTTCCTACAATATTAAAGAGTCCAACCAAGGCGAGAAACATTGTACCCGTCGAAGCATCAAAGCCATGATCAATCAGATAGCCTGGCAGGTGAATACCTAGGAACACCACTTGGAAGCCACAGACCAAGAAACCAAAGGCAAGCCACAGAAATGGTTTGTGATGAAAGGCAATCTTTAAAATTTGTTTAAAGGTTAAGCTTGGTTGGAGTGCCTGCTTGACTGCGTTTGGAGGCGCATACATTGGTGCTTTCAGCATCCATGCCAATGGAATAATCAATACAATCAAGACTGCCGTAATGACCAGTGCAGAAGACCATCCAAAATTTTTAATGAGTAGGAGGGTGGTGGGCAACATGATAAATTGCCCGAATGAACCTGCAGCACTTGCGATCCCCATTGCCATACTGCGTTTGCTTGGATGCGCAGCACGCCCTACTGCTGAAAGGAGTACTGAAAATGACGTTGCGGAGAGAGCTAGGCCAATGATTAAGCCCACACTGAAGTCAAGCAGAAGTGCATTTGAACTGACTGACATTAACAACAGGCCAATCGTATAAAGTACACCTCCCACAGCAACAATTTTTTTACTGCCGTATTTGTCGGCAAGCGCGCCTGTAAAGGGTTGTACAGCACCCCAAAGCAAGTTTTGCATGGCGATCGCTAGACTAAAAACCTGATGACTCCAGTTGAATTCATGGCTCATAGGTACTAGATAAAGTCCAAAACCATGACGCACCCCCAAAGAAAGCGCCAAGATGAAGGCACTTCCAATGAGCATATAAATGAGGGGTTTAGAAAAGCGAGTGTCGTCCTGTAACGCTGTCATAAGTCATCCATTGAATCATCATGTGAGAATTGTAGAGGATTCAATGGCACTTAGCGATAGAATAAAAATTTATCAATCGATAAATTTTAGTGATCAATCTGCTTGCTATCCGGGAATTGATCGTGATTTATGGATTGAATGATTTTCAATAAAAACATATCCATCTCAAATGCGCATCAAGTATTAAAAACGGTAACCAACGCCAAGATAAGTGATCAACGGGTCAATATCGATTTTAGTCTTGGCCGTAACAAGCTCTTTATTGGTATTTGAGTTTGAAATGGTAATGGTGGCATCGCTACTCATGGGTGCATAAGTCACAGAACCTACGCCAAACCAACGATCATTAAAGTCATAGGTTGCACCCAATGTCGCCATAGGTGCCCACGCATCATCTGCTTTGACTTTGACTACAGGATTTGCTGAAGAGATTTTACCATCGAGTGCAGCACCTGCTTGTCCATCCAGTACATTCTGGATCATATGACCTGCTGCAATCAAATCATCTTTTACACCATTATCCACTTTTAAATGCGTAAAATGTGCATACATTACCCCGACACCGAGATAAGGGCGAAATTTATTTACACCGGATTTACCAAATTGATAGTGTAATTCTGCCGCCGGTAACCATGCAGTTGCTGATGCTGCTTTGGGATGCTTGGATAAATCGGTAATCGGTATATCTTTTTGCAAGTCTATACTTCCGAGTGGAGTCGAATCTTTACCGGTTAAAGGTGCATAGATCTGACCTTTACCCTCAATCTCGACTTTAGGTGGAATACCTGCTTTAAACTCTAGAGAAATATTGTCTGTAAAGTAATAGTTGCCCATCAAACCGAAAGTATCAACATCTTTTGCTGTTAAGCCTGTACCTTCAGCAGTCCAACTTGATAAACCATTGACAGTCGCTGTACCTGTTAAAGCACCGGGAATTGTGTCACCTAAAAGACCGATTGCGCCATATAGAAAAGGATTTGACTCTTTAACAGCCGCATCTAGAACAGCTTTTTTAGAAATATCTCCTACTTTTGACTGAGTTCCTTCTGCAACGGCTGTGTTTACTTTGATCGGATTGCCATTGCCTTGAGGCATCGCATGCAACCAGCCTGCCGAAACAGAAAAACGTTTAAATCCATCACCATCTTTCAAACTAAAATAAGGCGAATCCGCATGGGTCAGTATAGGTAAAGCCATACATGTGGTCATCATGCAAAGTAATGATTTCTTCATAGAATTGGACTCCATGTCCGCAATTGATACTAATTTTTATGTATTTTTATTATGAGGATTTTTTGCTGTTTTTGAATGTTGCTTTTGCAAGGTCTTTTTTTTAGTGAATGTTCTTTTTTTAATATTTTATTTATCAGAGACTTAAAAATGTGGCATCTATGTAATTATGTTAATATTACATTACATTGTAAAAATAGAAGATTTTTACAGTAAAAATAAGTTAAAACATAAGCTTGTTTATAACAAAAAAAGTAGTTCATAAAAAAAGGTCATATCAATATGACCTTTTAATAATTTGACCCCGTCAGAGGAGTCAATGACTTATTTATTTCTGAAAGCGAGACAAATCTTCTTCAGGACGCGCAGTTAAAACTTCAACACCGTCTTTCGTCACCAAAAGGGTGTGTTCATATTGAGCTGAAAGACTATGATCCTTGGTTACAACAGTCCATTTGTCACCCATTAGACGGGTCTGCCAAACACCTGCATTGACCATCGGTTCAATGGTAAACGTCATGCCTTCTTCGAGAATCATGCCAGAATTAGGTTGCCCATAGTGTAGAACCTGTGGTTCGTCATGGAACACGGTACCAATCCCATGACCACAATATTCACGAACTACGCTAAAACGTTCTGACTCTACATATTTTTGAATCGCAGCGCCAATATCTCCAATTGTAGAGCCAGGTTTGACGGTTGCCATACCACGATACATTGCTTCCTGCGCAACTTTACATAAACGGTCTGCAATAATTGAAGTTTCGCCACCCACGATATACATCATGTTGGTGTCGCCGTGATAACCATCTTTGATTACGGTCACATCAATATTGAGAATATCGCCTTTTTTCAGGATTTTACTTTCAGATGGAATACCGTGGCATACTACGTGATTGACAGAAGTACAGATCACATGTTGGAAAGCAGGTCGACCTGGTGCAGCACCATAACCCAGACATGCAGGTATAGCGTCTTGTGTGTTGACAATATAGTCATGACAAATCGTATCCAACTCAAGTGTACTGACACCTGGTTTGATATGCGGTTTGATCATATCCAAAACTTCTGCAGCCAATCGACCTGCAACACGCATCTTCTCAATTTCATCTGCGGTTTTGATTAATCGACGGGGTGCTTCGTAAGTACTGTTCATGATCTTTAAAAACTTTTGGAAATTTGTATGTGACTATGGTATAAATAGCCGCCCAATTTATCAAATGCTTTCTGTGACTTTCTTTATGAATCGTTTATGGAAATTTTGATAAGGGTAATTTAAAAATCCGCACATATGTCGTCACATTACTCTGGGTGCCTGAAAGGGTGGAGAATGCGGACATATGGAGGCCTAACCCAAACTTTTAAGGTAAAGAAAATGGCAGATTACAACGTAAGCATGCGCGACCTTCTTCAAGCTGGTGCGCACTTTGGTCACCAAACTCGCTTCTGGAACCCAAAAATGCGTCAATACATTTTTGGTGCGCGTAACCGCATTCACATCATCAACCTTGAACATACTGTTCCTGCGTTAAATGATGCTTTGAATTTTGTTAACAACCTAGCAAGCAAAAAGAACAAAGTATTGTTCGTTGGTACAAAACGTGCTGCTTCTAACATCATTCGTGAGCAAGCTCAACGCGCTGGTCAACCTTATGTAGATCACCGCTGGTTGGGTGGTATGTTGACTAACTGGAAAACTCTTCGTCAGTCAATCAACCGTTTGAAAGATCTTCAAACTCAATCACAAGATGGTACTTTTGCTAAACTTACTAAACGTGAAGCATTAGAACGTACTCGTGAAATGGAAAAACTTGAACGCTCTTTAGGCGGTGTTAAGAACATGGGTGGTTTACCTGACGCATTGTTCATCATCGACGTTGATCACGAAGCGATTGCAATTAAAGAAGCTAAAAACCTGGGTATTCCAGTAATCGGTATCGTTGATACAAACTCTAACCCGGATAACGTAGATTTCGTTATTCCTGGTAACGATGATGCGATCCGTGCTGTTACACTTTATGCTTCTGCAATGGCTGATGCGATTATTGCTGGTAAAGAATACGCTCAAACTCAAGCAAATGCTCAAGCTAAAGGCGAAGAAGCTGCGAAAGAAGCTCCTGAGGCTTAATGCGTTTTGACGCAAGCTTGTCATTTTTGCGATTTAAAATGATGACAAATTGAGCGTCGATAAAGCAAAGCGGCCCAGAGAAACCTTTGGGCCGTTTTTGTTGAACAGATTCATATTCTACCGTATTTAGGAGAACAACATGACTGCAGTTACTGCGAGCATGGTAAAAGAATTACGTGACCGTACTGGTCTTGCAATGATGGAATGCAAAAAAGCATTAACAGAAGCAGACGGTGACATCGAATTAGCGATTGATAACCTTCGTAAATCAGGTCAAGCAAAAGCAGCTAAAAAAGCGGGCAACATTGCTGCTGATGGTGCAATCACGATTGCTCAAGAAGGTAACAAGGCAATTCTTTTAGAAGTAAACTGTCAAACTGACTTCGTTGCGAAAGACGAAAACTTTGCGGGTTTCTCTGCTAAGGTTGCTGCTGCTGCACTTGCTGCTGGTGTAACTGATGCTGCTCAAATTGCTGAATTGAAACTTGAAGACGGTTCAACTGTTGAAGAAGCACGTATTGCGCTTGTTCAAAAAATCGGTGAAAACATTCAGGTTCGTCGTGCTGCAATTGTAGAAGGTGAAAACCTTGCAGTTTACAAACACGGTTTAAAAATTGGTGTTGTCGTTTCTTACACAGGTTCTGCTGAAACTGGTAAAGGTATTGCAATGCACGTTGCTGCATTCAACCCAGTTGCTGTAACTGCTGAAGACGTTTCTGCTGATCTTATCGCGAAAGAGAAAGAAATTGCAGAAGCTAAAGCAATTGAATCTGGTAAACCAGCGAACATCGTTGAAAAAATGGTGACTGGTTCAGTTGAAAAATACTTGAATGAAGTTGTTCTTGAGCGTCAACAATACGTTATCGACAACGATAAAAAAGTTGCTGAAGTATTGAAAGCGACTGCAACAACTGTAGCTCAATTCGTTCGCTTTGAAGTAGGTGAAGGTATTGAGAAAAAAGCTGAAATGAGCTTTGCTGAAGAAGTTGCTGCTGCTCAGGCTGCTGCTAAATAATTTTACTTTTTGAGTATAATTATTGAAAACCCCTCATTTGAGGGGTTTTTTTATTGTTATTGATTTTATTGAAGAATCAAGTTAAAGAAAAATCAATAAAATGATTCTGTTCAAATCATGGGTGTTATTCTTTTATAATCCCTTCTATTCATATTGCTAAGACTGAAATTTAATGGCAAACAAAACTCAACTTGGTATGGCTGCTGCAATCGCAGTGATCGTCGCTGCTTATTTTGGCATTGATCTCAATCAACAAAACAAGGCATCAACACAGCAAGCTCCAGTTCATTCCCAAGATCAGAATAACCGAGCTTCACAATTTGATTCCAAATCAACTGATCATTCACAGTTTCAAAACACTCAGTCAAACAACAGTCAAAACCAGCAGGGTTTAACAGTTATTCGTCAGGCTTATGATGGGAAGTTAAGCAATGTTCAAGTGCAGTCCGTAGGGCGAGTAAAAGCAATATTACGTGATGATACTGAAGGTTCACGGCATCAAAAATTCATTCTTTCACTGGATAATGGTTTAACTGTCTTGGTCGCACATAATATTGATTTAGCGCCACGAATTGACCATTTACGTAAAGGGGATCGTGTTGAGTTTTTTGGCGAATATGAATACAGCAATCAAGGTGGTGTGGTTCATTGGACACATCATGATCCAAGTCGCCGTCATGAAGATGGTTGGTTAAAGCATGATGGAAAAACCTATCAATAAACAATGCTTTGTCCATTCAGTACGATAAAATTGAGTTGTTTGTAGTTTTACTGTGGTTTAGACAGCAATTTTGTTCTATACCTTGTGGTCAATCGTGCTATTTTTAAGCCATCACAAGACGTTCGAATTCAAAACATGCAGGAGTGGGCAAACTATTTCCACCTTAAAGAATTAGGTGGATTGGAGTTGTTAAAAGCGCAGTATCACCATAAGCAATTTTCAAAGCATGTGCATGAAGGTTATTGTATCGGCGTGATTGAAGATGGTGCGCAAAGTTTTTATCGAACAGGACAGCTACATACCGCTCCGAAAGGAGACATTATTTTAGTCAATGCAGATGAAATTCACACGGGGTCATCTGCGGTTGAGTCGGGGTGGAAATACCGGGCAATTTATCCAACGCCTGAAATGTTGCTGGATGCAGGGCAGGACTTTTTTAGTGTCAGAAACAGTGTACCCTGGTTTCCTCATGCAGTGGTTCATGATGTAGGTTTAGCTCAACAATTTACCTTACTTTTTGATTTACTAGAACAAAAAGAAAATGCTTTACTCAAGGAAAGCATGTATTTATCGACTTTGGCTCGTTTGATCAGTCGTTATGGTCGAGCAAAGTTAACACCCGCAGAGTTTCCTGAAGCGCAACGTAAAGTTGAAATTGTCAAAGATTTGTTAAGTGCTTTCCCTGAGCGTGATTATTCTTTGACTGATTTGGCGGCAACTGTGGGGCTGAGTCCTTGGCACTTTTTAAGAGAATTTAAAAAGTATACGGGTTTACCTCCACATAGTTGGCTTGTTCAAGTACGGTTATTAAAAGCACGGCAATTATTAAAACAAGGCCACAGTATTGCCATGACAGCACAAAACTGTGGTTTTTCAGATCAAAGCCATTTTAACCGACATTTTAAAAAGGCGATGGGCGTTACCCCTGCGCAATATTTGAGCACTTTAAATATTTAACCTACTTCAGCTATTTCCATTCTTCAAAATAGAGTCTTTGCACAGCAATTTTATTCAAGCTGTGATCCATGTTTTTAAAGATACTCATCTCATTCGTAGTTTTGGATTTAAGTAATGAGTCATCAATTTGAATCTTGTCGTGCCGGCATTCAATCGAAATCTGATTTGAATAAAAAAGCATTTTTACGGGGTGTAGTTGATATTTTACCTTTATCAATCGCTGTATTGCCTTGGGGAATTTTGGCGGGTTCAATGGCGATTAATGCAGGATTGAGCTTTGCTCAAGCATTTTCAATGTCAGCTGTTGTATTTGCTGGAGCTGCTCAACTGGTCAGTTTAGGGCTGGTTATGGCAGGTGCTTCGGTTTGGACGATTTTTATTACGGTGTTCTTCTTAACCAGTCAGCATTTGATTTATGCACTCAACTTCCGTAAAGACGTTACTCAATTTTCTTTTAAACAAAGACTACTGATCGGATTTCTTTTAACTGATGAATTATTTGCAGTGGGTATTGGGGAAAATAAGCAACGAACCTTTGCTTATCTATTTGGTGCAGGCTTATGTTTTTATTTGGCATGGTGTTTATTTAGCTTGTTTGGAATCTTACTGGCACAGTCGATCCCGAATTTAGAAAATTTGCATCTCGATTTTTCCATTGTTGCCGTATTTATTTTAATTATTGTGCCCATGATTAAAAACAAGGCAACCTTGATTGGAGTGATTTTTACCTTAGTCTTTGCCTGGATCTTTAAATATCTTCAATTTGAGGGAGGCATTGTATTGTCAGGTATTCTAGGAATGCTGAGTGCGATGTGCGCAGCAAAGATGATCAAAGTTACACGCATGGGAATTTCAAAATGACATGGTCTTTACTGTTCAGTTTGGCGCTTATTGTATTTCTAAATCGCTACTTTTTTCTGGAGCCTAAAATCGCATTTAAATTACCCCACTGGATTGAAAATATGTTGCAGTATTCGGCACCATGTTTACTTACAGCCATATGTGCACCGATAGTATTTTTTAATGATCAGCAATTACGTAATTTGCCTTTGGATGCCTATTTTTTAACGGCAATCATATGTGTGTTTCTGGCACTGATTTCTCAAAAAATCTTGGTCAATCTAGGGCTCAGCTTATTGTGTTTTTACGGCTTATTTTATTTATTAAATTGACCGTAAATTGAAAATAAAAGGAGGGAAAAGCCCATATGCAATTTTCCCTCAATATATTGACTTTAAAAAGCCAGTTTTTGGCGTGTTTTCCATCTTGGCAGTACTTTAGCGAGATAGGCATCCATGCACCATACAGGTCCAATCAAGAGAAATTGAAGATCTTTAAAAAATGACGGTTTTTTACCCTCAACTTTGTGTCCATAAAACTGCCCAATCCATGCCAAAATAAATACGCCAATGTAAAAGCCTACACCTACAGGAAGTAGATAGATCACCCATGCCATGACTGCAATCAAAGCAGTCATGGCGACAGCAAGCACAATATCTAAGCGGGCATAGAAAACCAGTGTAAGCACTAAAAGAAGCGCTGTAAGCAAGGCACTAAAATGTGCAAGAATTCCGATGATGGCAAATAAAATCGCAGGAACACAGACCCAATGAATGGCTTTATTGGTCTTGTTCTGATGGCTTTCACTATATTCATCAAACCATTCCGTAATTGTTTTCATCTGGCTCTCCATGCAGGTGGTTGGCTTTATTTTTAGATCAATTTTAATTTACTGAAAATAATATAATTCAGAATTGGTTTTCGGTCAAAATCCTCGCGATAAACTGAATTCTCATCGCTTTGATGAGCTAGCTTAATGCGTGCTTTGATAGAAGTTCAGCATATCACGTGCCCATGTTTGGTGCTGTGGTTTGAGCGTGACTTTAATTTCTTGAAAGTTGGTGATGTCACTACCATCACTTTCATCAACATAATAGGCAATACCATGTGTATGAGCAGCATGGTCTGGAATCTGATAACTAAAGTAAACTTTATTTTTATTTACCCTGACAATTTTCAGTAGATGGTTTCTGTCATCGATTGCTCCAAACTCATTGGCTAAACTGAGTTTTCGAACATTTGGAAAATATAAACTGGCACTGTGCATGGCACAGCCAACGCAAGCAGACGAATTGTAAATCGTGATGGCTTCATCTTTTTGCGGACTTGCAAGTACTGCATAAGCAACACCAGAAGGTCCGAGATCTGTACTGATGACTTGCCATGATATCGGGACAAGCACAGGACCTATACCAGGCAATAGAATAATTTTGAAATTTTTTGCCTGAGTTGCCGATAATTGATAATTAAATTGGCATTTCACTGCTTGGGAGCTGTTGCGCTTACATACGGAATCGTCTTGGTAAAATCCTGTATCGTTAAAAGGATTGGGAATGACCGCAATATATGTGTCTACAGCAACATGATGAGGTAGTGTGGTCGCAGGAAGCTTTTCGAGATGATGTTGCTGGTGTGAGACTTTATTGTTTTTCAACACTGGGAAAGTGGGTCTAAATACAGAAACATCACCATAAGTAAAACCACTGAATATGAATAAGGTCATCAATAAAATTTTTTGCTTGAGCATGACTTAACCTTGTGGATGCTTACTGGGTTCGTTGATAAATCAATTGACCTTCTTTATAGGTTGCCAGTATTTTGATGTCTTTAATCTTTTGGGATGGAACTTTTAAAGGGTCTTGATCTAAAAGTACCAGGTCAGCCAATTTCCCTTGCTCTAACGTCCCTTTATTTTTTTCTTCAAAGTACTGGTATGCAGCCCAATCGGTCACTGATTTTAAGGCAATATAGGGGCTGACCTTTTGATCCTCACCTAAAACATCTCCTGAGCGAGTCGTTCGGTTCACTGTAGCATCAATCACCATCATATTCTTGGGTGGAATAACAGGTGCATCATGATGTTCTGTAAAAATCATATTCTTGCGTAAAGCAGAGCCTGTTGGAGAAATTCGGTTGGCACGTGCTGTACCCAGTGTTTCATGTTTGTGCCAATCACCCCAATAGTAGGTATGTAGTGAAAAGAACGATGGAATCAGCCCAAGTCTTTTGGCTTGATCTAATTGATCTTCACGCATGGTTTGTGCATGAATGATGACATTGCGGCGGTCTGCGGCACCATATTGTGCATTTGCTTTTTCAATAGTCGTTAAATATTGATCGATTGCTGCATCACCATTGGCGTGGGCAAGAATCTGCCAGTGATTCTGATAAGCTAGATTAATGGCATCTTGCACCTGCTTTATATCAGGATAAGCAGGATAGCCACGATAACCTTTGCTTTCGCCTTCAGGTGGAACAAGATAAGGCTGAGTCAGCCATGCAGTTTTGCCTTGAGGAGAACCATCTAGGCTGATTTTTACCCCACCAATTCTAAAATGGTTTTGATAATTTAGACTGCTGCCATTTTTAAGCATGTAGTTTTTTTCATTCATGATGTCTGGATATACCACAACATCAATATTTAATTGGTTAATGGCAGCAAAACTTCGCCATAACTCTGCTGTACCCTGATCGGCACGACCTTCTTGTACGGTGGTATAGCCATTTTTGATATAGGTATTGAGCGCTGTTTTCGCCATATTCTGCATAATCTCAGGCGGAACATGACTAAATGCAGTCATCATTGCCGAGAAAACGGCAGCCTCTTCAAGTACACCATTGGGCTCTTGAGAATTTGCTTTACGACGAATAATTCCACCAGTGGGATTGGGCGTGTTTTTATTGATATTTAAAACTTCAAGCGCCTTATGATTGACTGAGGCTAAATGTCCAGATTGGTGTAAAACAATAATGGGATGTTGAGTCGAAACCAAGTCTAAATCATCAGCGGTGGGGTGGCGCTTTTCATTCAGTTGGGCATCATCATAACCATTGCCAATAATCCAGCCTGCAGTTGCTTTAATAAATTCTGGATTGTTTTGCTGCCACAAGGAAAGTTCATGAATCAGAGATGGAATATCTGATACATTGCCATCAGGTGAGGGGTAGAGATTGGCAACGGTTTGCTGCAAACCCACACTGTTTAAATGGCTATGGGCATCAATAAAACCAGGCAGTAAGGTGTGGTGTTTTAAGTCAATTTCTTGAGTATTTTTTTGTTTAAATTTTTGCGCTTGTTTTAAATCACCTGCAAAGACAATTTTCCCATCTTTGACAAACAAGGCTTCTACATAATGCGGTGACATCCCTTGCATCGTTAGAATCGAACCGCCATAGAAAAGTGTACTGGCTTGAGGAAGAGAAGTCGTTATGTTTTGAGATTTTGTAGGAGCTGATGGGGGGAGATTGGCGCAACCACTGAGCATGCCAAAGCTACTGATGCAGATAATGGGCGCAATAAATCGAACATGTTGGGATGGATTACGTTGCAACATTGTGAATCGCCCTCATTTTTGTATTGTTAGAATTAAATGTTCATCGCTACAATTGAATTCAAAATAGCGTATTGAATAGAAATTAAATTAACAAAGATTTTGTGCCAAGTATAGAAATGATGGTTACTTTTCACATATTTAAACTGAACTAAGCTTGGATTTTTATCAGGATAGCTGAGGGAGTGCTCCAGACTAAATCAATCTTTTTCTAAAATAAAGGATACCCAGTAAGGCAAATGCCAAGCCAATAAAGGATGGTGCATAGCCAAAAGGTGTTGCTAGTAGACCAACGATGACTGCTCCAGCAACAGCGCCACCATAATTAAAAATATTGACCCGAGCAATAATTTCATCTCGTCGATTTTCATCTAAACGCCCCGCAGCGGAAAAGGTGAGTGGAACGAGTGCACCTACGGCGACACCTGCCAGTGCAAAACCAATAATCACTGTAATAAGTGAATGACTTATTCCCGATAGTGCACATCCGAATGCCCCAATCAGGATGGTTACCAAAGCAATCCATGTGGCTGTTTTAAATTGCAGTACATAATCCAGACTTAACCGCGTCAGTAATATTCCGATTTGATAGGCTGCATAACCTAAAGGGGCGATGGTTGCTGAACTTGCTAAAACATCTTTGAGGTAAATGGAACTCCATGTGCTGATTGCGGAGTCGACAGTAAATACAATCAGAATCATTAGCCCAAAAATGAGCAATTGTTGATATGGAATTGCTGGTTTTTCTTGCGGATGTGATTCAGCGCTTTGTTTTTGATTAAATAACCAGTGTCTTGATAATTGTGAGCTGATTAATGCAATGACCACTGCAATGCATAATGCTGCTGTGGCGCCCAGTGTTGTCGAAACAGTCGCTGACATAATCAATGCACCTAAAAATGCAGCTGCTGTATAACAAGCGAAGAAACCCCCAAATACACTTTTACCGAGTCGCTGTTCCATCATCACCGCTTGCATATTGAGTGCGGCATCTAAACAGCCTAGTCCAAGTCCATAAACGATGAAGCTTGCAATCATAAGCAACATATTTGGACTAAATGCAACAATTGCTATTCCCACCGCTTCAAAAATAAAACCCGTCACAATCGCAACGCGTGATCCAAGCTTGACTGCTATACGATCGGCTAAAATCGAACCAAGTGCTGCTGCTATGCATACCCCAAGGATAATAAGTGACAATAGATCATCTGAAAGCATGAATCGACTTTTAATGGTCGGAAGTGCAGTCATGACTGTCGCATAGCCAAGCCCTTGTGTAGCAAAACCGAGTGCAATCACTTTTTGTGTTTTACTGAGCGTGAAATTGTCCGAATGCTGGATAATGCTGTTTTGATCCATGCCTCACTCATTTCCTTAATTTTTTGATTTTAGTTTTAGATGGCTATTTGATACTTCCTGTATCGGGCCGGTGTTATTTTGATTTGAAATAAATTTAAAGAAAAGGGGGGAAACTGAAAAAATAAGGGGGCAATTCGGACATCAATATTTTCAATCGGCAAATAAAAAGCCACTTAAAAGTGGCTTTTGTTAAATGCATGCAGTGATTTTACGAGTTTGGACCATCTACGCGTTCAATATTAACGCGTGCTGTTCCTGAATTTGTAATACCTAAACGCTTTGCAGCGCCATAAGAGAGATCAAGTACACGGTTACCGTGGAATGGACCACGATCGTTGACTTTAACCACAACACTTTTACCATTGTCTTTATTGGTTACACGAATAAAGCAATTTAACGGCAGGCTACGATGAGCTGCTGTGAGATCATTCATATCGAATGTATCTCCGCTTGCCGTTTTACGACCATGGAACTGACGACCGTACCAAGATGCAACACCAGTTTGGCTAAATTTGCGAACTGTATTAGAAGCAACTTCATTAAGTTTATCAATTACTGAAGGCTCATCTTCAGGAACTTGAATCTTTGCTGCAATAGTTTGACGACGGACTTGGTCGCCAGAACGTTCAGTAATTGACAAACTGTTTAGGTTTGAAAAATGAGAATTAAAATTTGTTGAATCTTTGCTAATCACACGAGAAGCAAGACTCGAACTATCCGAATCATTATTTAAAAATGATGACTGAACCATTTCTGAGTTGACTTGCGTCATACCCAGACCCATGGTCAGGGCCATCACATATTTGAGTGAAGCATGCATCGTTTAACTCCTTGGAACCTCAATTCTAACTTTCTAAGTCGCTGAAAATTAACCATAGAGGTCTGTAAATTCACTTTTGCAACTGCATTTAACGGAAAGGATAATATTCAAGCTGTATTAAATGTGTCTAGCATTATTTAAGAAACCGTTACAAAAAGGACAAATTCTTACAGGTTTTGATTAAAAAATAATCAATATTGTAACAAGATATTTAAAAAGTATATAATGTGATCAAATTAACAAAAATATTTCTTGACTTATATGTTTAATGTGAAATTGTAAGCCTTACCGACTTACAATTTCAGTGCCTAAAAGCCATAAAGCAGTGGCGTACATACGGCTTCTATTATATGTGGTTATTACTTGAAAATTAGGATAAGTAATATAATAAATAGGACCATTACTGTCTTGTAATTGAATAATATTGACCAAATCTAAATCATCAATTTTAACGATGGGGTTTAATGGAGAAATCCCTAAGTTTTTAAGTGAACCATACGGAACAGGTTGAGTTAAATCTTTGGCAATAATGGCATCAGGGTTATTTCCTGTATAACGTGCTAAAAATGCAATCGGTTGATCTCGTTGCCAACCATGCTGAGCGAGATAATTGGCAATCGAACCAATCGCATCGACAGCAGAATTACGTAAGTCGACATGTCCATTTCCATCATAATCCACACCAAACTTAGACACATTGCTTGGCATAAATTGCGGATAACCTACAGCACCTGCATAAGAGCCGACAATCGAGTTGGTTGGCACACCATCTTTATATGACCATGCAATGAGGGCACCGAGTTCATCCTGAAAATATTGAGCACGGCGAGGATAACCAAAACCCAGTGTTGCAAGTGCATCACGGGTAATGAATGAGCCCTTATTCGAGCCATAACCTGTTTCCACTCCAAGAATGCCTAGAATGATCGCTTGAGGCACACCATACTGCTGTTCTGCACGATTTAATGTATCTGCATATTGTTGTTTGAAGCGCACACCACCTTGAACAGTGCCTTCAGCTAAAAAATTAGTCTTGTATTGATACCATGGCTTACTTTCACCTGGACGTTCCATAATGCTGATGATATTGGGCAAATTGCGTGAGCCATTCATTGCCCAATCAATTTGTTCAGCACTTAAGCCGTAAGTTTGCATGGTTTTGGCTTTAAAATTATTGTATTCAGGGTTACTTGCAAAGTCATTGGCTTGACAAAAGCTGGTCAGTGAAAAAGCAGCCGCACAAAAAGTGATGTTTTTAACCTTTTGTAAAAGCCTAAAAGTAAACATAGGTTATATTTCCTAATTATTTATGATCAAAAATTATCGATGCGTATGTATCGACATTACAATGCCAAAAGTGGCCATTAAAGTAATAATTGCAGTTCCACCATAACTCATAAAAGGAAGTGGCACACCGACTACAGGTAAAATACCACTGACCATGCCTGCATTTACAAATACATAAACAAAAAATGACAAAGCAAAAGCACCAGCGACCAATCGTCCAAAATTATGGAAACACTGTAAACTCATTTGAAAAGTTCTAAAAATAATACAAAAGTAAATGATGATTAAAAGCAAGATACCGATCAGCCCAAACTCTTCAGAAAATGCAGCAATGATAAAGTCAGTATGGCCTTCTGGTAAAAAGTGTAAATGTGATTGAGTCCCTTCCAGGTAGCCTTTGCCCATAAAACCGCCTGAGCCAATTGCTGTCTTAGACTGAATAATGTTCCAACCCGTGCCTAAGGCATCAGCTTCAGGGTTAAATAAAGTAAGAACACGCTGTCGTTGGTAATCATGTAATAGAAATTCCCAAGCCACTGGAATCACCACAGCAGCAGCACTGATCGCCCCTAAAATCATTTTCCATGAAAGCCCGCTGAGAAAGAGTACGAAAATTCCACTGGCTAGGATCAAAAGTGATGTCCCCAGGTCGGGCTGTTCAGCGATCAGAATAAAAGGAATGCCAATCATCAATAAGGATAAAATTACGTTTTTAAAACTGGGTGGTAGAGGATTGCGTGACAAAAACCAAGCAATCATTAATGGCATACCAATTTTTAAGAATTCACTGGGTTGTACACTACCGAAGCCAGGGATACCAATCCAACGTTGTGCCCCCATACGGACTTCACCAAATAACTTAACTGCAACCAGACATACCAAACCAAAAAGGTAAAAATAAGGTGCAAATGCTTGATAAACTTTGGGAGGAACTTGAGCTAAGCTACACATCACCAAGAAACCGATCCCAAAACTCATCGCTTGTTTGGAAACCAATCCCATATCCTGTGCGGATGCACTATAGAGTACAGTTAAACCAAGTAATGCATTTAAGATAAGAAATAAACACAACCAAGGGTCAATATGTAGTCTTTGCCAACGAGAAGGGAGCGTGGCGGTGCTTAAACCATCACGAGGGGAATGCCGTAAAAATTTATATTGAGAGCTTGGTGCCATTGGTCTATTTTGTGCAAAAATATGTTTTGCGCATGCTACCACAATCCCCTCCGAAGGCAATGAATATCAATACTTCGCAACAAAATTATGTTTAACTTACTTGAGCTGATTTTGATGATTAAGGATATAAATCTAAAAATTAATCTGGCGATCTATGCAGTGACATTACGATATATTCAATAATTTTCAAAACTACTCCCAATGATAAATTTATAATTATGATTGATATTTTGAATTTATGGGAAAATAACAAATTGAGGAGATGAAAAAATGCCCTTAATGGAAAGAACATTTTTACATTAAAAAATAGATTAAATTTTATGGATCAATTAAAAAATAAAGTGTCGTAATATTCTGCAACTGCTGCAATTTCATCCTTATTTAAATTGGGAATCAATTTATCAATTGCGATATGTACTGCTTTGCCTACAGCCGCTGCCCCTATGTCTGCTGCTTTACGTTTAATCATTCCTAAATCTAGGGTTTTATTAAAGTCGCGCATGAAGTGGTTGGTGGTTGCATCTGCAAACTGTTTAAATTGCTCTGCTAAAACTTCACGGTTGACATCGCCATTTGCTTGAATTTCTGCAAAACTATTTTTCAGGTTAGTGACCAAGTTAGCATCTAAGTTGACCCCAACACGATATTGACCTTGTGGATCTTTAAACAGACTGCGTTCTGAGAAATCTACAGACTGACGAACCACATCGTTGTCTGCCTTACTTAATAACTGTTTAAGCAGTACAGCAACGGTTGATTTGACGTAACCCGCAAGTTTTTCAGCAGTGTCTCGCTTGTCACTTGCAGGGAAGCGACGAACAAGCTCAATCAAAAGCGTATCAATGATTTCTTCATTGATAAGTAAAGCTGTTTGATCGCGTAAGGGATAGAGTGGTTCGTTAGAGTTTTTTTTCTCAATACCAGTCTGAATGTTCTTTAATAGTTCTTCAGATGGTACAAAACCAAAAAAAGGCATGTGTTCAACCTCAATGTTTATTGTCGCGCCAATCGAATTGGGCTTGGCATCCATGATTCATCAGATACACGACAAGGATTAATATCTAAACCACCACGTCGTGTATATGTTGCATAAACCATCAGTTTTTCCGGTTTTAAATTTTGCCAAATATCGGCAAAGATTTGTTCCACGCACTGTTCGTGAAAACCGTTATGCTGACGATAGGAGATAATATAAGCTAAAATACTACGATAACAAGGTTTTTTACCTTGGTAACGGATAAAAACAGTTCCCCAGTCGGGTTGGCCCGTCACAGGACAGTTACTTCTTAATAAGTGTGAAAACAGTTGAATTTCAATACTTTTATCTGTGTTTGAAGTCTCTTGATCAAAGCTCAAAAGACTGGCATCTGGGTGATTGACCAGATGGTCAGGTTCTTGATCATCAATACAAATACCTGTTGGTTGTGTAATGTCTAGATCATCCACTTGAAACAAGGTCAATGTGACAGATGCTTGCGCTGCTTGAGACAAATCTTTTTCAACAGTATCGATAAAAGCTTGTCGGGAATCAAACTGAGTAAAGTTCATGCTATTAAAATACAGCTTGAGCGATTTCGATTCGATCAGATTTGGCGATGTAGCCGGGAGTGCAATACGTCCAATAGCAACTTGAGGAATTCCTTTGGCATTTAGCCAGGAAATTTCGAAAACATGCCACCAATCTTGACCTTGATATATGCCTTCAACTTCAGCATATTGTTCACGTGCTTGTGCACGTGAAATTGGAAAAAGAATTTCAGGTTGATAGGTGGTCGGGTAATTGGTTTCTTTACCCAATAAAGATTGTTCAACAGACATTATTCACGCATTCCTGAACCACGAGAAAGTAAATAGTACGCAATACCATAGAGTAAGCCACAGCAAAGTGTCACAATGATTAAAGACAAAGTAACATTGACATCGCTATGACCCAAAATTCCAAAACGGAAAGCATTGACCATATATACGATCGGGTTAACTAAAGAGAGATTTTGCCAAAATGGGCTTAAAGCACTGATCGAGTAAAATACCCCACCGAGATAAGTCAGTGGTGTTAAAACAAAGGTTGGGATAATTGAAATATCATCGAAAGATTTTGCATATACCGCATTGATAAAGCCGCCTAAAGAGAACAATAGCGAGGTCACAATTACTGTATATATGGTCACAAAAATATTATGTATATACAGGTCAGTG
The DNA here is from genome assembly GCF_026344175.1 of Acinetobacter nematophilus. NCBI lineage: Bacteria > Pseudomonadati > Pseudomonadota > Gammaproteobacteria > Moraxellales > Moraxellaceae > Acinetobacter > Acinetobacter nematophilus. The sequence continues at coordinate 151,154 of NZ_JAPKMY010000001.1, read as the reverse complement.
AAGAACATGCTCATTGCGGTGACAATCGCACCGACAAGTACGCCACGACAAACACCGCCAATTACATAGCCACATAAAACCATATGTAATGGAACAGGGCTCATGATAAGTTCTTCAATACTTTTTTGAAATTTAGCACTGAAAAAACTTGAGGATACGTTGGCATAACTGTTGGTAATCACAGCCATCATAATTAGACCGGGTACGATGAATTGCATATAGCTAAATCCACCCATTTGACCAATCCGGGAACCCACCAAATTACCAAAGATTACAAAGTACAAACTCATGGTAATCGCAGGTGGCAATAGCGTCTGTGGCCAGATCCGCATAAAGCGACGAATTTCTTTTAAGACGAGTGTGTATAGTGCAATTTGCAGTTGATTAAAATTCATTGTGCTGCTCCTTGCAGATTTTTCTCCACCATTTTGACAAACAGTTCTTCCAAACGATTAGATTTATTACGCATGCTACGCACACGAATACCTTGAGCTTCTAAAAGTTGGAATAAATCATTTAAAGCGTGTGCTTTGTCCATCGTGACTTCTAATGTCATAGGATCAATTAAATTAAATTTAACCCCAATGATATCAATGGTGATCGGCTCAATCGGATATTCCAAATCAAAAATAAATGATTCTTCACTGAGTTGATTTAAAAAAGCTTTCATTGAGGTATCTTCTTTAATTACACCACGATCAATAATCGCAATTTGGCGACAAAGCATTTCAGCTTCTTCCAAATAATGTGTGGTTAAAATAATAGAAGTGCCTTTTTCATTCATTTCAGTGAGGAAGTCCCACATTGAGCGACGCAGTTCGATGTCTACACCTGCAGTTGGCTCATCCAAGATTAAAAGTTTCGGTTCATGCATCATAGCGCGGGCAATCATTAAACGGCGTTTCATGCCTCCAGATAACATTCGACCTTGGGTATTACGTTTTTCCCATAATCCGAGTTTTTCTAAATATTCTTCAGCACGTTTTTGCGCAATTTTTGGAGGAATACCGTAGTAGCCTGCCTGTGTCACTAAGATATCAAAGATCTTTTCAAATTGACCAAAGTTGAACTCTTGAGGCACGACACCCAGACATTGTTTTGCATTTGATGGATGGGTGTCTAGATTGTGTCCAAAAATTTCCACGGTTCCTGAAGTTTTACGTGTCAAGGAACTGATAATACCGATTGTTGTAGATTTACCCGCACCATTCGGTCCTAAAAGTGCGTAGAACTCTCCTTCTGGAACAGTTAGATTGATTCCTTTGAGTGCTTGGAATCCATTTCTATAGGTTTTCGATAAATCTCTTAACGTCAGGGCATCAGTCATGAAATTCTCACATGGTTTCAGGAGAGTGTATTGTGAGCGATCTTTTTGAATAAACCAAGTAAGTTAGACGGAATTCTGCCTTGCAATTATAGAACATTGTTTAAAGCATGATCATTAATGAAAAGAGTTCTTTTATAAATGCTTTACCTCATGGTTTTTTTTGTTATGATGTGCCATCTCAATTTAAGCGCCCATAGCTTAACTGGATAGAGTGCAGGTTTCCGAAGCCTGTGGAGTGGGTTCGAGTCCCGCTGGGCGTACCAAATTGGTTGCATAAACCTATAGAAAGATGCATTAAGTTATTAATAAGTAAAAGAAAATAGCTTAAAGTCTACTCAAACTAGCCCAAAGTAATTTATAGTTGTAACGCATGTTTTGCAGTACAGGTTGCGTTACAATAATCAAAACTCAAAATTTGTAACGTAAAAAACCATGCCAAAGAAAGTAGTGCCGTTAACGGATTCGAAGATTAAAGCAACGCAAAAACAATTTAAAGCTAATATAAACAGTGGATTAGCCAAAGATTTACGTTTGTCTGATGGTGATGGATTAAATCTAATTTTCCGTACTTCTGGCGCTGTACTTTGGCGATTTGACTATACTCGTCCAATCTCTAAAAAGAGAAATACTTTAGCCATTGGTAATTATCCTGAAATTACTTTGGCCGAAGCTCGAGGAGTACGAGAAGAGTACAGAGCGTTAATTTCAAAAAATATTGATCCTCAGACCTATCGAAATGACATTTTAGAAGAAGCAAAAATTAGCCATGAAAATACATTTAGAAAAATTGCTGAAGAATTTAAAACCAAACAAGTCTTAACACCTGCGACTGTCGTTAGAAATGAACGGATCTATAACTATTTATATGAAGAATTCGGAGAGATGCCGATTTCTGAGATAAGAGCTAAACATCTGGTTAAAGTCATTCGCAAAGCAGAAGCAAAAGGCACAATAGAAACAGCACATAGAATTCGATCAAAAGCCTCTCAAGTATTCAGGTACGCCGTTTCATTGGGTTTTTGTGAGCGTGATGTTGCACATGATTTAATTGGGACGATTAAACCTAGAGAAATTAAACATTATTCAGCTTTGGTTGAAGAAAAAGACTTTGGCCAACTATTAAAAGACATCGAGCAATATGAGGGTTATGTCCACACCAAGTTCGCATTAAGAATTCTCCCTCATGTTTTTGTGCGTACTGGTGAGTTACGTCATGCTAAATGGTCGGATATAAATTTTGAAGAACGTACTTGGTCCTATACTCCACCTAAGACTATGAAAAAGACAGGTGTTGAACATATCGTTCCTTTATCCGATCAAGTTATTGAGTTGCTTAAAGAGTTAAAACCATTCTGTTATAAGTCTGATTTACTTTTTCCAAGTATCTCGAGCAAAACACGCCCAATGTCGGATATGACAATTAATATGGCTTTACGAAGAATGGGTTATGATCGTGACAAGATGACAGGGCATGGCTTTCGTGCAATCGCTCGAACATTATTAGAAGAAAAGTTAAAGTTCCCTGTAGAACGAATTGAACAACAGTTAGCCCATCAAGTGCGTGATATGCATGGTCGTGCTTATAACCGAACCAAGTTCTTAGAAGAACGAGCTGAAATGATGCAGGGTTGGTCTGACTATATAGATAAATTAAAGGCTTCCTAAGAAGCCTTTTTACTAAAGAAGTTATTGATAGTGGAAAGTCGCCAGTAGCGGTATTTACTTTCAGGGTCTACATAATCAGGTTGTGGAAATAAACCTTTCTTTAATTTGCTGTCAATCGTATTTCGACTAAAAGTAAGTTTTGCGACTTCTGATGTTTTTAATAATGGATCGTCCATCAAGTTTTCTCTACGGCTCATAAATTCACTCGTTTTTTAATTTATCTTCGTTTTTAAAAATTTCTGTTTGAAACTTTGTACTCAAGTTGCCTATGAATGAACCCCAATCAAACCCATACGTTTTTTGTAAGTACGACGTTCATAAGAGGGGATATGTGATTTTTTTAAACCAATTGCTAAAGCCTTGCGCTTTTGGAATTTACGCTCTTTTTCAAAACTAAGGCTAATCCAGGGCTTTTGTAAATGTTCCGCAAATTCAATAAGGAATAGATAGCCGGATTTACTCACTCGATAAATCTCACCATTTTTTTGGATGTATTCAGAAGAATAAATACGCATACGGAATTCACCGTTTTCATTGCTGATGAATTCAGTTTTATTTGGGGGGGTTGAAATCATTATTTTGCCTCCACAAGTTTGTTACGCTCGATATAAGACACAATCATTTGATTGATGTTTCTATGATCGTTGTGATCTGTGAAGTCATTCCAGTCTTTACCATTTACATCCGTAATTTCATCTATCGCGAGATTGGTAATATCTACTGCTGTAAATTCAGTACCAGGAACGCCGTCATTGTCTGGACGAGTATCAAAATCAAAACTTACTTTAACTAGGAAGCTATCTAATTTAATTGCAGCTATTCCAGATGTGTCTGAAGTGAGTTTTAAGGCATCAATGTTATATGTGGATGGTGTGATGTTTGGAATGGTAACAGGTGGCGTATATTGAGTCGCTGTTTGATCGTACGCAAGTGCGATTGCACCGACTGTCAATAATCCAGTCACTATGGCAATTTTGAGGCGACTTAGTGGCTGTACGCGATGTGTCAGGGTGGGATTGATGGAATGAGGTTTTGTGTTCATACTTATCTCGCAGTGATCTGTAAAGCACCCATGAGTTCGAAGGCAGGGGTGCTTTTTGTTGTCTACGAGTGTAAGGTAAGTTATCTTACCTAATTAGTCAATACTGATAGTAATAAAACTTATCTAAGCCAATATTAAGTAGTTCATTTCAATTTAAAGATACCCATATACTTGTAATAAAAAAACTCACCATGCAGGTGAGTTTTAAATAAAAACATGAAATAGATAATTAAGAAAAATCTAACTCTGGTTGCTTATGTTTATTGGGCATATCTACAGGAATTATTGAATCACAAAAAAACATGATTTCATTACCTTTGGATGTACTGTGCGCACTATAGTTGAGAACATATTCATTCTTAGTATATCCAGAATAAATTTCTTTTATTGGATCACAATTATCATAAGAGACAATCCACTTTGTTCTTACTTTATCTAAAGCTTCTCGAATCTTTAAATGATCTTCATGAATGTAAAAGTTTCTATAAAGTCCTTGTCCTTTAACATAATAAGGAGGGTCTAAATAAATAAGAGATTCATGTGGTAAGAAATCATCGACTGTTTTTAATATTTCCAATGCATCTAAATTATAGACTTTAATACGGTTAGCAAACTGCCCAATTTTTTCAATTCGTTTTGATAAATTTTCTTTATGGAAGCGAGCATCCAACTTATATTTTCCATCTTGATACTTTCCACCGATTACACCACCTTTTAAGATACCTGAGCGATTTGTTCGATTCAAAAAGAAGGTAGCAAAGCCATGCTCAAGTTGTGTATGCAGTTCTGGTGTGGAAAGAATATATTTTTGCTTATGCCATTCGTCAATAGTAACTTCTGTATCATATAAAAGCTTTAGGAAATGTTCAGTGTTTTCTGTTACTGATTTCCAGAAGTTGTATATGGCAATATCAAAATCATTAATGTGAATATTGTTACATGAGTTACTAAACAAAAGGTCTAAAGCAACACCAGCTCCCCCAGCATATGGTTCTAGATAATCTCCAGAAAGGTTATTTGCTTCAAAAAGATCTTTTACAAATCTAGCAAATTTACCTTTCCCGCCAGGATAACGTAGTGGAGTAAAAAAATTTGGCACAAAATTACCTTTTCAATTAGTGGTTAATTTTGGCTAACAAAAGCCACACTTTGTTTGAAAGCTTCAACAAACTGCGAAACAGATTCTTCATTATCAGCACACCAAAGTTCAATGATTTTACCATTTTCTAGAAAACTTTTATGCTGTTTAAACCAATATTTCATTTTATCTCGCTCTTTTTTGAACTGATGCCCATGTTCATCTCTTGGCGATATTGGCAAAACTGTATTTTGAATGTAATCATAGTCATATGATCCATAGTTTATACTCAAAATACTGTCCCAAAAAGTATCATCCGAATCATAGTTTATAATTTTATCTTTTATAAAATTATAAACAATCTTTTCAGGGTTTCTGTCAGTGCTTGGTGTATTAGGGGTAAATAATCTATCATTAGGTAATGGTGAAAATTGTCGGTTTTTATTAACTATTGATCTATTTGATTCTTCAGAAAGAATATCATTGTCAGGAACAATTACAACTTTTTTGAAATAATCATCAGCTAAGAATAAATTGATTAAACCATTGCAACTAACTTTGAGAGGAATTAACTGTAGATTAACACCAAAGGTTTGAGAAGTATCAGTTATATTTTTATAACTTAGAATTTTATTAAGAAAGAAAAGAGCCTCTTCATCTTCTAAATAAACTTTAATGTTTTGAAATTCTGGAGTATTTGTGGGTATTGATACTTGGGAAAGTTGATTGTTTTTGATCCAAGCATAAGTTGGATTAGAGGTGACTTTGGGTGCTGGAGTATTGTGTAAGTAGATAACTGTATCTAAGATTTCACCTTCTGATCTTTGTTTTTCAGGAATATTTAAAATATTTTTAAAAATAGTTAATGAGTGGGTTGTGAAAACAATTTGTAGATTTAAAGCGCGAGCTTCTCTTTTCAATAACTCAATTAATTTTATTTGTGCTACATGATGTAATCCTGCATCTAGCTCATCAATAATTAATAAACCACCTGGATAGTCTTCTCCCATTTCTCTTTTGATTTTTTTGAACGATGCTAGTGCAGTAAATATGCTACTCAAAGAATCCTGTCCAAGAGAAATAGACAATGTATTATGTTTTAAACTAGGAAGCTTTGATCTTTTTTTAGAGCCTTTGAAATCATGATCAATTATTGGATCAACTGATGCTTGTGTGCTGAGGTCAAAATTCACTACAGATTTAAATAACTGAATTATATAATCTTTATCTATTAGTTCAACAGTTCTAATCTTTGTTTGTTTAACTCGATCTTTTTCATACTCACCGATTGGTGTCATTCTACTCATACCTAAATATAGAGTAGGAAGTTGGATTTTAGCTGATTCGCCTACATTTAGCTCAGCCCCCAACTCTTTTTCGAGGGTTCTTGGAACTATTTTTAATCTAGTGCTAGTTGTTCCATCATCATGTGATTCACTATGGCGTGAAACACTACAACGTTTTGTAAGTACGTTTTCATTAATTACATAGGTGATGTCAACATATGATTTACTATCAGTTTCATTCTGGTAGTCATCATTCTCATCTAAATGAAATAACTCTTGGAAATTTGATTGGAAAACACTGTCAAAATAGCTTTTGTAAGATGCAGATCGAATTCCACTAGAATTTGCAATCAGTCCTAATATGGTAGATTTCCCTATTCCATTTAGTCCACCAATAACCGTTATTCTATCAGAGAATTGAATTTCAAGTTTTCGTAATTTTCTGAATTTATTTTCACCAATTTTTAGTGATTGAAGTTTAATAGACACATTTACACCATAAAAATGTTATACGTCCCTATATAACCCCACGACTTTTCCAACCAATTTGCATCCTTCACGGAGCGGTATGATCTTTTCATGCCATTTAGGGTTTAGGGGTTCTAAATACATACCGTTGCTTTCTACAATCAATTTCTTGAAAGTTGCTTCTGTTTCCCCGTCGCATGCAACGATTACCAAATCACCTGTTTTTAAATCACTTATTTGAAAGTCAGGATTTACATATATTTTGTCACTTGGTCTAAAGTCTGGAGACATAGATTCTCCAACTACAATTAAACCGTAACCGTTTTTGCCACATTTAGGGTTTGGTGGTAACCATTCCTTAAATTCAGTGCCAATTGGAACCGAATCGGCAGTAGTCCAGGTTCCTGCTTGTACCCAAGAAATAACTGGTACTAAACGACCTGCTATTGGAAATGGGTTAGTTACATTCTTATCTAGAGAACCACTCCCTTTACCAATTAAAAGGTAATCAGAAGTAACCCCTAAAATTTGAGCTAATGTCATCAAACTATCGTGTTTAGGTAAGTTCTCATCCTTTTCCCAATAAATTACTGATGTTTTAGAAACTCCAATTGCATCAGCAACTTGTTGTTGAGTTAGCTTTTTAGACTTTCTCAGATTTTTTAAACGAGTACCTAAAGTTTCCATAGTTTTTTGCCAGTTCCGTTCGTAAGAAATCTTACCATTTGATATGGTAAGTTTTATGTGTTTAAATAAAGGTAAGTAAAGTTACTTTTATTGGTGGAATGTATGACCAAAACAGAAGCATTGGCCTTGTTAGAGTGCGGTGTTACTGAGTTAGCCTACAAATTAAGTATTAGTACTCAAGCAATTAGCCAGTGGCCTGAAGAAAAAATCCCTTTAGCGCGCGAATATCAAATTCGAGATTTAGCCGAAGGAAAAGAGCCGTTAAAAAACAAAGTTGCTGTTGACTAAGGACATCAATATGAGCCTAGAAAAAGAAGATCTACGACTAAAGATGCTCCCTGACATGATGGAGCGTTTGAGATTGGTTGCAGACGTAAGGGGAAAAGACTATGCACATCAAGCGGTCATCCTATTAGAAAAAGCAATCATGGGTGAATTTCATGAAGTTAGCTTAATGCTTGAAAGAGCCAATAAAAATAGGAAGAAAAGGGAAAGCTTGGGACTGGTTGGGAAGCCTGATCGAATTGAACCAAATCAAATTTTAGACATTAAAAAAGCCTGATGTTCGAGGTCAGGCTTCATATATTCACACATATCAGGAATGAATATGAAACCAAATTTAGCACAACAAATAAACGAAAACAATCAAGCCATTTTTTTACCTGGTGATGTAGTGGTCTTAAAAACTCTCAATCTTTTATCGATAAATGAGCTTATTACCCTTAAAGAATTCGATGGTAAGCATTGGACAACAGATCACCGCATTGGTCGAGTAGCTGAAAGTGCTATTCGTACCGCAACAACCACTGAACTCATGATGAAGCGCCGTTTAAGTCCAATAGAGTTATCTCTTGCGGAGGTTTCATGACAACTAACAAGGTATTTAAAAAAGCTCCAGAGCATAAACAAAGGCAATGGACTCAATCCTGGTATGAGCCTGCACTAAAGTCTTTAGATGCATTTCTTGAAATCCGAAAAGCAAATTTAAGAAAGATTAATCGTGATGAGAAAAATGCTGCAGTCACAAAGCATGAATTTTTGGAAATGCTGATCAATGAACACCGCTTAACGGTGTATCAAGCCGGTGAGATTGTCGCAAGCTTAATCAAAGCTAATAAAATTTTAATGTATGGCAGTTTCATATATGAAATGCCTAAGGTCGGTGAATTATGAGCTTAGATGCAACAGTGTGGGCATGGAAAGCTACAGTCTCAGGAGCAAGTGAAAGACTTGTGCTTTTAGCTCTTGCTGATCGAGCCGGTGATGACCATAAGTGCTTCCCAAGCATAAAGCGTTTAGAGAAAGACACCACGCTAAATCGTAAAACGATTATCAAAGTTTTAGACGAACTTGAACTCAAAAAGTTGATTAAATTTACAGGTGAAATCAAAGGGAATGGAGTTAAGGTTTATCAATTGATTGGTGTATTTGGACGTGAAGATTATTCAGACACCAGTACCAAAAAGGGGACTAGTACCAAAAATGGTACAGGTGTCAATTTAGGTACTAGTTCCAAAAACGGTACTAGTACCAATAATGGAACTGGAACCAGTCCCAATTTTGGTACCGAGACCAGTACCAATTTTGGGACACAGAATCTCCCAAGTAATCTCCCATTAGAATCTAAAAATAAAAAAGACTGGCTTTGTTTGAAAAAACTTCGTTGGGAATTAGATCAAGCTGATCCCACGGTAGTACCAAAGTCGATTATCGAAGCAAGTTGGTTTGAACGCGAAAAAAGAGCTTTTGAACTTTTCAATGTCGACAAGGATCTTTGTGATGATCTTTTGATTTACCACTTCGCTGACACACTTTTGAGAAACCGTCACAAATACGACAAAGCGCAAAATGGAAAATCAAGCGGTGAATCTGATTCTGTATTTTTCTCGTCACCTCAGCAGATTTATGTTTTTGCCAACAAATTGGCTCAACTTCCAGACGTCATCGATGAGTTCAGTATGCCAGGAGAATCCTTTGAAAAACTAACAAGCCGGATTGCTGCAAAACTCTCAGATCCCAATGAACTCCAAAACTGGAAATCACACCTGCAGGCAGTTGGATTTAAATCAAAACAAAATAGGAAAGTTGCATGAGTGCCATTGATAAATTTTCTTCATTTGAAAAAGTGATGATCGGTATCGATACAGGTGTAAATACCGGATTTGCAATGGCGATTGATCGTGGAGATGGTGGAGAGCTGGCACAGGTCAATTGCTTAACCATTACTCAAGCTATGGCACGCGTTCAAGAGATTATTGAGCAATATGGAAATTCTAATGTTTGTTTATACATCGAAGATGCTCGTTTAAGAACCTGGTTTACCGGTGGACTAGAAAAAGCTCAAGGCGTTGGATCTATCAAACGTGATGCACAAATATGGGAAACATGGTGCATTGAAAATAAGATCAATTATTTAATGATTCACCCGAAAGCAAATACAACAAAAGTTAAAGCAACCACTTTTCAAAAAATCACTAAATGGGTTGGTCGAACCAATGAGCATTCAAGAGATGCAGCAATGTTGGTTCATAAGCGTTTTGCAAAGTTTGGAGGTGTATCGCTTTGAGCCATTTGTTAATTCCAATATTCACTATTTTGCTTGCTTTGGTGACTGCAGCAATCCTCACTTTTGTTTTTTCTATTGGTGCTCCAAAAGGATGGAATAGGCAACTAGTGTTTCAAGATAACTTTTTCTTATTTATCGCGATTGCAGCTTCGGAAATGGCTTACAAGGATTATTCGTACAATCCAGATCCTATAGACGTGATGTGGATCTTGGGAGTGGTTTATTTAGTCGTATATCGTATGCCGAAATGGAAGATACTATGACCGAAAACATTAATGATTTGACTGGTGATATTCGTTCTATTGCTGAAATTATAGGAAAGCAACAAGCACTGTTTTTAGTGAGCCAATACCCAAGATATAAATCAAAGAAGCGAAATGGTGAAGGGCAATTACTTCTGTATGTACCGAAAGAATCTCGGTTAGGGTTTGATCATAAGTTGATTGATATTTTGGGCTATACCGATGCAGTAAAGTTATGCAAAGAGTTTGGTGGAGAATTATTAGTATTATCTCAGTGCAAACATATTCTAATTAAGAGCCGGAATGCTGGAATTAAATCTATGTTTGAGCAGGGATATAGAATAGACGAGATTGCACAGTATTTTAACCTATCAACTCGAACGGTGCAGATTACGGTATATAGTTAGAATATTTTATTTTTCAAGATTTTGATGTTGTTTAAAAATATAAATCAATTAATATGAATGAACTTTATGATTATAAGAGATTGTTGTGGCTACATATTTATTTTTATGGAATCCGAAAAAATGGTCGTGGACTTCATTAGATACTCAAATTAAAAAATTAGAAGCTGGAGATGTAGTTAAAGAACGATGGTCTACTGGTAATAGAAAAAAAGGGATCAATGATGGTGACAGGTTCCTAATGATGAAATTAGGTGAAGAGCCAAAAGGGATCATAGGCTATGGAACTTTTGATAACTTGAGACAAGAACTTCATTGGGATTCTGAAAAGGCAAAACAAGGTGATACTACAGCACATGTAGATTTAAACTTTGAGTTTCTTAATTCACATCCATTAATTGAAGAAAAAGAATTAAATAAGCGATTTGATTCAGCTGTTTCAACTTGGACGCCTGGATCAAGTGGAAATTTAATACCAGATGATGTTGCTGATACAATTATTCAAATAATAAATGTAAGAAAAATCTCTAAAGTATCCACAATTACCCAACCTGTTCTATTTGCGCGAATAGGCTATATGGAATATTACCAGGGTGCATTTAATGGTGATGTACCTAAAGGAGGAGGTAGCTTCAACAATGAGAATACAGGTTTTGAGGCTTGTAATTTCTTAGATGTAAATGGAAAAGTTTATGGATATTATCAACCTGCAATGAATTCAGGTAAGGTAAATTTAGAAAGAATTGATCCAAGTAATCAAAATTTAGAAAAAGTAGATAATGTCCTTGTAATTTTCTTCAGCACATTACCAAAAATTCTTGCACAACAGAACTTTAGCGATGATGTAATTAGCTCTTCGGCTGTGATTATTGGATGGTATAAAAATGCCACAGTGTTTAGAGATCCACAGAAAATAGATAGAAAAATTGATGGTGTAGATCAGGATACTTATTTTATTGAGGCGAATACATCGGATGCATTCCTATTACCTGTTGATAAGCGACTTTACAAAATTGGACATGGAATAAAGGGTGAGAAAGAAGGGAATCCAGGTCAATCAAATAGCTTTTATATTTATGGTGATGATAAGAAACTTAAAGATTTATCTCATATACAAAATAAATGGATTGGTCAGGCTATAGATTATGTGAAAACATATTCAGGTCCGTTTATTAAAACTGATGAAGAACGTGCCGAACAGAATGCCTATAATGGTCAATTTAGAGCGAGTAATAATGGAGCTGGTTTTCAAAGTAATGCATTGATTCGCGTTGCAGTTGAAAAATATGCAATGCAAAAGGCTGAAAAAGCTTTAACTGAAAAGGGTTATGAGGTTAGAGCTACTCATGATAATGGACAAAGCATTTGCGGAAACTCTCCATATGATATGAAAGCCTACAAAGATGGAAGAGAATATTTAGTTGAAGTAAAGGGCACTCAACTAGATGGTTCATCAGTAATTTTGACTTATAACGAAGTTAAATTGCATAAAGATCCTAATAATCGAGTGATCTTGTGTGTAGTGCATTCGATTAAATTAAATGATGAAAAAATAAATCATAAATCTGGTGAGGTCGTTATTCATGATCCATGGATATTAGATACAGAGAAGCTCAAAGGAATTTCATATTTTTATAAATTTTAAAAAGTAGCAATAAAATAGTCTTTACTATCAAAACTTGTGAATATGATTTTGAAAAGTAAAGAAATAAAAAAAATATTGAATTAAGCTCTCAAGAAAGCTCATTTTAAGATGGGCTTTTTTTAATTACTTTCTTTAGGTGAAACACAAGCAGTTGAATTGAAAATGTGAAAAAGTGAATAATGAAATAGAACAACAAAAATTTAAAAATCATCAAATAAATAATTTTGAGAACTTAGTGTAATGAACTGGCATGAAGTTTATGAAGCAATTTTGAAGTTTTGGGACAATATTCAGTATTTCATCGCTGGTTTTTTAGGAGCTTCAGTAGTGACTAGATACCACAAAGACCGATTAAAGACCTGGCATGATTACACTGTATTCATTCTTTCAGGCGCTTTTACTGCTCATTATTTGACACAAGTCGTTATCTATTGGTTAGACCTTGAACCAGTGCATGCTGGTGGTATTGGATTCCTACTTGGTGCTTTTGGCGGTATGGTCATTCAGGAGCTAACGTCCTGGATTAAAAATGGTGAATATAAGAATCAAAGCTTTTTCGCTTATTTTGGCGAAATGATTAAGAGCTGGCTAAGTCGAGGTAAAAAGTAATGAGTAATTTTGATGAACAAATGACTCGTTTATTGCGCGCTGAAGAGGGTGAAGTTCTTTCAGAGTATAAAGATCATTTGGGATATTCAACCATTGGCGTTGGTCGCTTGATTGATCGTCGTAAGGGGGGAGGCATCACAGCTGAAGAGTCAGCTTACTTGCTTAATAACGATATTCAAAAACGTTTAGTCTTGCTTGAACAAAAACTACCATGGTTCAAATCATTAGACGATGCGCGCCGTGGTGTACTACTGTCTATGTCTTTCCAGATGGGTGTTGAGGGCTTGTTAGGTTTCAAGAATACACTTGAGATGATTCGTACAGGTCGCTATGAAAGTGCAGCAACAGGGATGCTTAACTCTCTTTGGGCAAAGCAGACACCCCAACGCGCTAAACGTCATGCAGAGCAGATGCGTACAGGGCAATGGGTAATCAAGGCAGGCTTCTGATGAGCCAAGAAATTATTAGTGTGAAATACCTTGATGTGATTCAAGTTATTGAAAATATTATCATTAATAAGTCTTGTTTGGTTGAGAATAATTATCATTATCGTAGGTACTTTCAGGGGGTGACCCCAAGCGGGGGCAAAGACCTCGCAGGATTTCATATCTGCGTGAATTTTTAAAATAAAACATACTACTACTTCTCAGCAAAATAAGGATTGGAAAAAGTGCTTTTATGGCAGTCTCAAGTAAAGGTCAAAACGTAAGTAGAAAGGGGCTTTCAGATGTTTTTGGGGTTGCTTTAACTACGGTTGATGCTTGGGTTAAAAGAGGTTGTCCAGTAGTAGTCCGAGGTCATGGAAAAGGGAGTGAATGGCAATTTAACACGGCTCAGATCTCCCAGTGGCTTCAGGATCAAGCGGTAGATAATGCGACAGGTGGTATACCTGACAATAAAGATGAATTAGAACTACGAAAACAAAAAGCAGAAACCGAACTGGCAGAATTAAAACTAGCAAAAGAAAAAGGTGAGGTGGCATTAATTTCAGAGTTTGAACGTGCCCAATCCATTGCTTTTAGCATTATTCGATCAAATATTTTAAACATTCCGCAACGTGCGGTTTTGCAGCTATTAGGTGAAACAGATGAGCGCACATTTAAAGAAAAATTAAGAGCTGAATTGGTTTTAGCACTCGAAACAGTCGCAGACTCAGATATTGAGGATGATGAATATGAGTGATTTATCAATCTTCAGTAATTTTGAGTCTGTCGTAAATTCTCTTAGACGCTCAATGTCTTTCTTAATGCCTCCACCTGACATTAAGCCAAGCGAGTGGGCAGAGAAAAATATCAAAATTCCAGTGGGTAACGCCATACCTGGTCCCATAAATTTTGATAATGCACCTTATCAGCGAGGAATGCTGGATGCTATCAAAGAATATGGTGTACGCCGTGTCACATATATGACAGGTGCTCAGTTAGGTAAAACAACAATTCAGCAGTGTGCAACAGGCTACTTTATCGAACATGAGCCAAAGTCTCAGATATTTGTACAACCTACTCAAGGGGATGTGCAAACATTTTTAGAAACTAAACTTCGACCGATGATTGAAGCGAATAAATCAATTTCTAAAAAAATGGCAAAGCCAAGAAGCCGCGAAGGTGTAAATAACAGCCGTATGATTTCTTATATCGGTGGTTGGTTGATGTTTTCTTGGGCTGGTTCTCCTAAAACATTGCGTTCAAGATCTGCACCAGTGACACATGCAGATGAAATCGATGGCATGGAAGCTACAAGCGAAGGTGATCCAATTGAGTTACTGTCCCAACGTTCAGCAACATTTGGCGATCAAGCTTTAAGAACTGAATCCAGTACACCCACAGTTAAGGGGGCAAGTCGTGTAGAAACGGCATATTATAACGGTGACCGCCGTAGGTACTATGTTCCGTGTCCTCACTGTGGTGAAGCACAATTTTTAAAATGGGAAAATGTGACTTGGCAGGGGCGAAAATCTAAGAATATTCAAGATGCCCGAGAAGATTTAGAACAAACACATTTAGTAGAAACAGCAGGCTATAGGTGCGAATGTTGTAATGAGATTTGGACAGATGGGGAGCGTATTGCAGCCATCCGAAATGCAGAGAAAAACGGTTATGGCTGGAAAGCAGAATTACCCTTTAAAGGTCATATCAGTTTCCATGCCCCGGAGATGCTTTCAACATTCCGAAAAATGCGAGACATTGTTCAATCCTATTTAGATAAATTGGCTTTGGATGATTTACAGGTATTTGTAAATGTATCTTTGGGTGAAACCTATGAGGAAAATGCAGATAAGGTAGATCCTGATTCTTTGCAGGCACGAGCTGAGGAATATAAAGCGATCGTTCCGCTAAATGGTGTGTATCTCACTTGTGGTGTCGATATGCAAATGGATCGTTTAGAACTTGAAATTGTCGCATGGGGACTTGGCGAGGAAAGTTGGTCTGTAGATTATCGTGTGTTGTGGGGTGATCCGCTGGGCGAAGAAGTATGGGAGCAATTAGACGATGTTCTTGCTGAAACTTATTTGCATGAATCTGGCTCACAATTAACTGTATCGGCAACATGTCTGGATACTGGTGGTACTGCAGGGTGTACACAAGCAGCTTATGAATACGTTAAAAATCGCCGTAATAGAAAGCTTTTTGCAATCAAAGGGCGGGGTGGATGGGGCTTACCCATTGTTCAAACTCCACAGCGAAAGCAATCAGGTAAAGATAAACGAAAAATTGATCTGTGGCTAGTTGGCGTAGACGAAGCAAAATTAATGGTTTCTCGCCGTTTGGAATCTGATCGAGTTGGACCAGGTTATTGTCATTTTCCTATTCAGCGCGAAACAGAATGGTACAAACAACTTACAGCGGAAAAATTGGTCATTAAATACATCAAAGGTCAACCAATCCGTGAATGGCATAAACCAGACCGAGCACGGAATGAGGCGCTTGATTGTCGTGTTTATGCATTGGCTGCTTTAAAAATTATGCAACCAAACTTTAAGCGGATTAAGGAAAGACTAGAACAACAGGATGTAAAACTAATTCAAGAACAAGAAGCAATACCTATAAAGAATGTGGCTAAGATGGTAGTACGGAAGAAGACGAATCAGAGTGGCAAAAGTTCAACGACTGTTGTTAAAAAGAAAAAAGTGTTTGGTAATCGTAAATAATGAATAGGTCAAAATTTATAGTATGATTAATTAGGCATATTTTTTTACTGTTAGAGATGAAACAAAAAGACATATTTAATGATTTAATCCTTGAGCTTATTGAGATTAATAATAATCAGAAAATTGATTTTAAAGATAAATTTTTTGGATCAATAAGCGCAGATAATGGGCGCAGTGTTTTTCTTAACAGGAACGCTTCTTCTTTGCTTAATAATTATATTAAAAATCTATATGAGAATTATTCTAACAAAAATAGAGTTGATTTTAGAACGTATGAACGAATTTCAGAAAGAGAAATTGCCAATACTATAACATCCGATCGTTTTCAAACTAATAATATAGATGAGGCTATAAAATCGATAAGAACAAGAATTGATGAAAAATTTAAAGACGTAGAGACAATAAAAACAACACATCATTTTCCTGCAACAACATTTATTAGTAAATTTAAAAAATCTATCAAGATAGGAGGTATTAGTATTAGGAGTTTAGAACAATGGCTACACGAAGTAGATTTTTCACCAGATTTATTTACATGGTATGAAAAAAATGCATCCGAAGATAAAAGCTGGAAATTAGAAGTACTAGAAGGATTAAAAAAAGAATTAGAAGTTGAGGAGATGAGTGATGTAGCGAAGACCGTTTATCAAATCATAAAAAATAATAATTCAATGGTATCTGTAGAAATAAAGGGCTACGAACCAATTCTTTCTGAAGAATTTGCAAGACAGATATGTAAGGCAGCACTTGATATGATTTCTCTAACCTTAAGTCATCAGAGTGTTTTTTATAATAATATTCTTCAGCTTGAAAGATTACCTGTTTTGAATTACGGTGAGTTTACTGAAAATAATGGCTATTTAAACTTACCATCTTCGGGTATCTCTAAATTGTTTGTGCCAATATTTGATGAAGAACAATATGACCATGCATATGATTTAATTAATGAAATGTTGGAACCATATTCATTTATAATTAATGGAATATTAAGTCCAGAAATAACGAAATATCCAATTTTAACCAGTAAATGGGTGTTTGCTCTCAATTGGTATGCTGAAGGAATGAGAGAGTCAAATGATGCTATTGCGGTCGCAAAGCTAGCTAGTTGTTTAGACACTCTTAGTTCAAGTGGAAAATATGCTGGTATAAAGCAAGTACTTCGCAATGTGTATAATTCGGATGATAGTTATTGTTTATTTGGTGATAAAGATTTAAACCCAATTACTATCCATACTTTTGTTAAAAGATTTTATGATGATAGTAGATCGAGAATACTACACGGAACAATTAAGAATATGCTTGAATCATTTGCAGATGATCGAAATAGACTCGCTGATGTGGCAAGATGGGTATTGTTGGACCTTGCTAATAAATTAAGCGTTTATGACGGAGATGATGATGAAAAGGCATTTCGCACTATGAAGTATAATGTATAAAGCACTTTCAAGTGCTTTTTTATCAATACTAATTATACAGAATTATAAATATTACTCTTTTGATTCACATAATCTGAGTTATTAATTCATGTATCTGTTTTTGTATCATTTCTACAGTCATGATTATAACTGATACAATCCGCTATAATCATGAAAAAATGAATAATGAAAAAATTTTAATGATTATCGAAGATGGGCATAACAGCTCAGTTTCGGTAATCATTTTTTATGGTATTCCCACAAAAAATCACAGCAGGCTTAACACTCAAGCACATTATAAATTTGACAGCATATCCAGCCTCCTTATGGGCTGTTAAAGCTTATTTGCGCGGACCATCAAGCATAGATATTAGTGCTGAGAAAGATGGAAATCTCCACGTTTTAAACGTATCTGCTGATGTCACAAAAAACTATAAATCAGGCTATTACGGTTTTTCTTTACGTGCTGTCAATAATTATGGCGAAGTTGAAGAAATTGAAGCGGGTTCTGTTGAAGTCATTACAGATTTAGCTGCGGTAACTGGTCAAGTTGATACACGTTCACATGCTAAAAAAACACTTGAAGCATTAGAAGCTGTAATCGAGGGACGAGCATCATTAGACCAGGAACGCTATCGATTAAATAACAGGGAATTATTTAGAACACCTTTAGATACCCTTATAAAATTACGAAATCAATATCGCGCTGAAGTATCAAGAGAAATTGCCAAGGCAAGTGGCAAAAGTATTTTTGGTAAAGTCGTGCGTGTGAAATTGGGGTAAATGCTCATGTTTGGATTGAAGCGAACCATACCCGAAACCCCTGATATTTCTGCATTACCAGAAGTTAAGATCAATAATGACTCAATAAAAACAAGAGCTGGTCGTGTATTTCAAACTGCGAGTCGAATGTTTAAAGCTGGGGTTACAGATCGGCTTACTTCTAAATGGTCATCTTCGCCTTTACCTGCAGATTTAATCATTGAGCGTTATCAAAAGATTATTGTCGCACGGAGCCGTGAGCAATGCGCCAACAACGATTATGGTAAGCAATTTTTACGCCTCACCCATCAAAATATTGTAGGTCCACAAGGTGTCACACTTCAGGCACAAATAAAAAACAGTGCTGGAAAACTCGACAATAAAGTGAATGACTCTATTGAGCAGGCTTGGGAGCAGTGGGGCAAGAAGTCTATTTGTGATATTCAAGGGAAGAAATCTTGGCGCTCATTGCAAAGAGCTTGCGTCATATCCGCTGCCAAAGATGGAGAATTTTTTATAAGAATTATTCGAGGTCAAGAAGCTGGGCAGTATGGTTTTGCCTTACAAATTTTAGATGCCCAACGTTGTCCGGTGCATTATTCAGATAAATTATCAAATGGTAATTTCATTCGTCAAGGGATTGAATTCAATAAATTTGGTCGCCCGATTGCTTACTATTTTGATGCCTCTACCGAACAAAATGCTCAATATAAATATGGATCTGCAAATTACATCAAAGTGATGGCTGAAGATGTTATTCACGGTTTTTTAGATGACATTGTAGGGCAAAAGCGCGGATTACCTTGGACCGCAACCAGTTTATTTCGTATGAAGCAATTAGCGGAGTTTGAAGATTCAGCCATTGTCAATGCACGTGTTTCAGCCAATAAAATGGGATTCATTCAGTGGCGTGATGGTCATGGTCCGGACTTTGATGCAGATGAAGGGGATGAGATTCAGGTTGAATCACAGGCAGGCGAGGTGCCTGTTTTACCTGAAGGTGCTGAATTTAAAGAATGGTCCCCTAATTACCCCACTGGGGAATTTCTTCCATTCCATAAAGCCATGCTGCGCTCAATGGCAGCGGGTATGGGGGTGCTTTACAACAATCTCGCATCCGATTTAGAAGGTGTGAATTTTTCAAGTATTCGACAGGGCACATTAGATGAACGTGAACACTGGAAAGAATTACAGCAATGGCTGATCGAGTCATTAGTTGAACCTGTATACAACGCATGGCTTGAATATTCTTTGCTAAAAGGCGTCATCAAAAAAGGCAACATTCCACTCAAAGCGCTTGATCTGGAACGATATAAATCTGTGTCTTGGCAACCTCGCCGCTGGGCTTGGATTGATCCGTCCAGTGATGTGGCAGCCGCGGAAAAGTCTAAAAACAATATGCTGACTTCACCCGGTGCGCTGATTAGAGAGCAAGGCAAAGACCCGCAAACAGTATGGGCAGAAATCGCAAGGGATACCAGAGCAATGATTGATTTGTTGGTAGATCAAGGCATTACAAAAGAAGTTGCAGAAGAAATGGTTTTAACAAGTATGGGTAAAAAACAAGTTGGCGCTGTTGGGCGACCAAAAGAGGGTGTTTAATGAAAAAGTCTAAGTTATCAACTTCAATTGTGTGCGGGTTGCTTGCTGGTGCGTACTTTAAACGTGATGCATCTCAAACAAAGCCATTGCCTGATTTTAATAAAGATAAATTATTCCGTTCTTATGTGGTTGATGATTTTAAGGTAGACATTGATAAGCGCACAGTAGAACTTTCATTTTCAAGTGAGGCAGAAGTTGGGCGTTGGTTCGGTGTTGAGATCTTGGATCACTCTCAGGGCGCAATTGATTTCAGCCGCTTAAATGCTCGTGCACCATTTTTACTTGATCATAATTCTCGTGATCAAGTTGGTGTGGTGGAGAGTGCCTGGCTTGATCATTCTCAACGTAAAGGGCGCGCTTTAGTACGATTAAGTAAGTCGTCCCGCGGAGAAGAAATCCTACAAGATATTGCAGATCTAATTCGTACTAATATCAGTGTGGGTTACATCATCAAAAAAGCAATTCTAAAAGAACAACGTGAGCATGAAGATGTTTATCTGATTACAGAATGGCAACCTTATGAAATATCATCGGTTTCTATTCCCGCTGATACATCCGTGGGTGTTGGGCGTTCTAATGAAAAAGTGAATAATGAAAACAATTTACCCACTCAGCAAAATGAACCTATTGAAGTTAAAACTCAAGTCAATCAGCAAAGAGCGTTATATATGAATTGGGATCATTTTACAGACAAAGACGGTAATTACTGTCGCCAACAGCTCAATGATAAAGGTGAGCGTTTTGGTGCAATTGAGATTCTTCGCAAGGCTGAAGATACAGCGACACGCGGAGCAGAACAAGAACATGCGCGAACACGTGAAATTTTAGAATTGGGTAAAAAATACAATATGCCTGAATTGGCAGCTGAATATATTGGTCAACGAAAATCACCAGCTGAATTTCAAACTGCAATTTTAGACAAAATGCATGAGCGCCAAGGCAAGCCAATTACTGAACAACCAAAATCCAATAATGCAAATATTGGTTTAACTGATGATGAAACACGCCAGTTTTCATTATTCAGAGCAATTCGAGCTTTACGCCCTAACGCAAGTATGGCAGAGCGTGAAGCAGCTGCATTTGAGTTTGAGTGTAGCGCAGCAGCAGAAAAAGCCTACGGACGTTCAGCTCAAGGAATTTTAATACCCGCTGATGTATTAAGCCGTTCAATCCCTCAAAATCAGCAACGTGCTTTTGATTTGGGGGGTGGCGCTGGTGCAGGTGGGAGCCTGTTAGGTACTGATCACCGTGGGGATATGTTTATTGATTTATTGCGTAGCCGCACCACGATTATGCAACTCGGTCGTCATATGTCTGGCTTGGTGGGGAATGTTGAAATTCCAAAAGCGACAGGTGGAGCTACCGCCTATTGGGTTGGTGAAGGTGATGATGTACAAGGCAGCAATCCAACTACAGGTCAAAAAGAATTAAAGCCTAAAACCGTTGGTGCTCGTGTTGATATTACACGTAGCTTAATGCAACAAAGTTCACCAGATGCAGAAAGTTTGGTATGGGACGATATTAACCAAGCTTTGGCTTTAACCATAGATAAAGCGGGTTATTACGGCACAGGAACGGACAAACAACCGTTGGGCATTAAAAATATGTCAGGGATTAATGCGGTTCCTTTTGCCGCGGCAAATCCGACTTATGCAGAAATTGTCGACATGGAAAGTCAAATTGCTGCGGATAATGCAAGTGTAGACCGTATGGCTTATGTCATGAACTCATTAATGCGCGGACATTGCAAAACAAAGCCTAAGTTCGGCACTGGAACTGAAAGTGTTATTTGGGAAACAGGTGGCACAGTCAACGGTTATCGTACAGAAATCACCAATCAGATTGAGGATGGGGATATTTTCTTTGGTAACTTTGCAGATTTAATTATTGGTCTTTGGGGTGGATTGGATCTCACACTAGATCCTTATTCATTAAGTTCAAGTGGTGGATTACGAATTGTCGCTTTCCAAGATGTAGATTTTGTATTGCGTAATAGTGAGTCTATTTGCTACGGCAAAAAAACACCTTAATTCAACTATTTAAAGCTATCGAGAGGTGGCTTTTTAGATTCAAATACCAGGATATTAAAATGAATAAAGTATTGATTAAATTAACCGCAGCAGTCGTTATTGAGGGTGTTATTCGCCGTGCGGGTGAAGAAATTGAGATCAATGAGCAATTGGCAAAAGAATTGCTTTATCGGGGGCGTGGCACCTTAGTTGAATCTAACAATGATCATGAAGATGAAATCGATTTGTCTAAAATGACAAAGGCTCAACTGATTGAATTTGCAAAGTCTGAATATGATGTCGAATTGGAAAACAGTTTGACCAAAGAGCAGATCATTGAAGCTATTCAATCCGCTGCAGAGGAATAAATATGCCTTCACCGAGTTGGGAAAATTTAGACGTATTTCTACAAAAAGATGATAAGGGCGGTTTCGCCATAACCGTCACTATCGAATTTTTGGATTGTTCACCCAATCGAAATATTACGGGTATTTTTGATGAACCCTATCTAAATGCCCAACTCGGTGAATATGAAGTCGATGCAATTGAGCCACGCTTTACCTGTAAAGAAATTGATGTTTTCGATGTTAAGCAAATGGATCGTTTGATTTTGGATGATGGGCGTACCTTTAATATTATGACTTACCCTCAAAGGGATGGTACGGGGCTTTGTATCTTAAAGTTAGAAGAACGAGATGATTCACTTTGATATTAAATCTGAAGGCATTGAGGCAATCGTTGCTGAACTTGAACCCTCGGAAAACCAAGCTAAAGTTGCTCTAAAACGTACTTTAAACAAGATGGCGAAATGGATGAGTACCCGATCAGTCAGAGGTTTAAGCAGTGAACTGGCTTTGACTCAAAAAATACTCAGACGTCGTTTAAAGAAAAGCACCATCGTTCAATCAGATTCAGGATTTTCAATACGGTTGTTTTATGGGTTGAATGATATTGCCTTGATTCACTTAAACCCAAGACAAACACAAAAAGGGGTAACAGCCAGTAAGCGGAAAGTGGATGGGGCTTTTATTTCTAAGCGTAAAAATCAAGTTTTTAAGCGGACAGGTAAAGCACGTTTACCTATTGAAAAACAGGTTGAAATCATTAAGCCACAAGCTGATGCATATCTTGAAGGTGTTGAGTTTAATTCAGTTGAATTTCATGAACAATTTTTTAAGACATTGGAGCATGAATTAAAATGGCAGATGAAATGGATGGGGTAGATTTATTCAATCTACACGCAACAATAGTTAATAAACTTCATGAACAATTTCCAAAGTTTAAATTGATTGAGTTTTATCGATCTGAAGAAGAACGTAAGCCGCCAACGCTGAATGAACTCCCGGCATTATTCCTAGAAATGGATTTTGAAATAAATCTTGATGGGGATAGTGGATCTGAGCAACTTCCATTGATCGCAAGAGTTGAAGCCAGAGTGATTGACAGCTTTGAAAGAAAAAACTCTAAAATCAATATTCGTTCTTTAGCGGCTCAAGTTGCTTATTATATTTTTAAAAATAAACGCTTCCATGCCTATAACGGATCGACTGCCGTTGGATCAGCCACATTGGATACACTGACCCAAGATCATTTTTACCCAAGTTTAAAAAGTTATGAAGTATGGCGTGTGGATTTCTCAATTCCAATTCTCATAGGGGAAAATATTTGGAAGCAGATTGGTGAAACCCCGATCCCTGTTTATAGCTATACGCCTGATGTGGGTAAAGGTCATGAGCAAGATTACAAGGAGGTTGAGCTTTGAGTTACGCCAATGCCAATATGGATCGAATGTTAGGTGATTTAATCCGCTATGGGCGCATTGAGTCTGTTGATTTTGAGACGATGACAGCAGCAGTGGATTTCGATGGGTTACTTGTTACAGGGCTTGAATGGGCTAAATCCCGCGCGGGCGATGATCGTTCAGGCAATGCACCCAGTGAAGGTGAGCAAGTCTGTGTACTTTCGCCCAGTGGGGATATAGCACAAGGGGTAATTGCGTTTTCA
This sequence comes from Acinetobacter nematophilus, assembly GCF_026344175.1. Lineage (NCBI taxonomy): Bacteria > Pseudomonadati > Pseudomonadota > Gammaproteobacteria > Moraxellales > Moraxellaceae > Acinetobacter > Acinetobacter nematophilus. Next base: position 127,195 of record NZ_JAPKMY010000001.1, on the reverse strand, counting down.
ATCTCACAAGAGAATTTTCCGAACCCCAATAAAAACGCTAACCCTAAAACAATATATGTGGATGGTACTTATATTGAATATGACAAGCAATCACATACCTTGACCGTCGATGCATCTCAAGCAAGTGGAAAAATAATTGTTAAATGTAGTCATGTTCAGATAGATGCACCAGATACCACATGTACAGGAAATTTATCTATAGGTGGTGCTTTGGCTGTAACAGGCAAATCTACAATGTCTAGTGATGTGAGTTTTACTGGTGCTTCAGTGACACACAATGGAAAAAATATCGGCAGTTCACATACCCATAATAAAGTCAAAAGCGGTGGTGAAAATTCGGGTGAGGTTAACTAATGGGAATGAGTCGAATCCACGGTCGTGAGCTCACGGGTATTGAGCATTTAAGACAAAGCATTGTTGATATTTTGACTACGCCAATTGGCTCAAGAGTAATGCGCCGTGAATATGGTTCTCGATTATTTGAATTGATCGATGCGCCAACAAATCGAGAAACATTAGTAGATATATATGCAGCTGTTGCTGAAGCCTTAAATCAGTGGGAAGACCGCTTGCAGTTAGAGCAAATTGATATTACCAGCGCAACCAAAGGGCAATTGGTTTTAACCCTTACAGGTAAATATTTGCTTGATGGTAAGGCAATTAAACTTGATGGGATTGTAATAAGGTAGGTGGAAAATGACAGGTATTAATTTTGAATATTTAACACCGCCAAAGTTAATCAAAGAGCTGAGTTTTGAAGAAATTCTTTCTAAACGAAAAGAGGGATTTATCGCGCTTTACAATCCTGAAGATCGTGAAGAAATTGAAAAAACTTTAAAACGTGAATCAGATCCAGTCACGAAATTATTGGAATATTGCGCTTATTTAGAATTGATATTCTGCCAGGAGCGTAACGAGGATGTTAAATCCTTATTGGTGATGTATTCAACAGGATCGGATTTAGAGAATTTAGTTGCTGACAGAAATATAAAACGATTAGTCATTAGTTCAGCAGATAATACAGTTACGCCGCCAATGCCAGCAATTATGGAAACTGATGACGATCTACGTTATCGCTATATTTTGGCGATGAACAGTTTAAGCGTTGCAGGTCCATCATCTTCATATAAATTTTTTGCACATAGCGCTGATGGTCGTGTGGGGGATGTGTCTGTAGTCTCTCCACCAGATAAGCCGTATTTCTTGGATATTTATATTCTGCAAAATGATTCTGAAACTGGGGCGGCATCTCAAGAATTAATTGATATTGTTCAACTCGCTTTAAATGATGAAAGTGTCAGACCAGTTTGCGACCGTCCTACAGTGCATTCTATTGGTATTGTAAATTATGACATTCAAGCAAAAATCTATGTGGCTCAAACTGCTAAAAATAGTACCTTGTTGCAGCAAGCCAGAGAAAATTTAAACAGCTATATCAGAGATCAGCGCCGTATCGGTCGCTCAATCCGAAAGTCTGCAATCTATTCAGTTTTACATATTTCAGGTGTGGAACATGTGGAAATAATTTCCCCGGTACAAGACATCATTATAGATTCGTCTCAAGCGAGTTATTGCACAAATATTGATATACAGGCTGAGGTTTATGAATGAAAAAATTATTGCCTTCAAACTCAACAGAACTTGAATACAATTTAGCAGAAATTCTAAGCAATACATTTAAAATTGAGCCTCGATTGAATGTATTGATTAATATTGATTCTGTACCCGATCAATTCTTAAATTTTCTAGCGATTCAACATTCTGTTGATTATTGGCGTGATGACTGGACGCCATCATTAAAGCGCGCAATTTTAAAACAGTCTTTCAATAGACATAAAATCAAAGGGACACGCAAGGCTATTTTAAATGCCTTAGTACCTTTCGGATATGAATCAAAAATTACAGAGTGGTGGCAAACCGTTCCGCAAGGAATACCAGGTACTTTCTATTTAGAGTTAGATCTCAATGGGCGTGAGCTAAGTGAAGAAGTGTATAAGGAAGTGGATCGGTTAATTTTAGAAAATAAACCTGCAAGCCGACCACTGACAAACCTAACAATCAATGTTCAACCTGTTTGTATTCCGCGTGTTGCGGTTGGTGTACATGGTGCGGAGACAGTCACAATTTATGTAGAGTAATCGTTCAATGGCAACAGTGTATAAAGGCATATTAACAAATAACGGTAAGGCACTTATTGCAAATGCCACAGTCAATAATAAAGTTAATTATTCACATATTGCCCTTGGTGATGGTAACGGTTCAGTTCCCACACCTTCTGAAACACGCCCAGCTTTAATCAACGAGAAAGCTCGTATCGCTCTCAATGTTGTTGAAATAAGTAGTAGTAACGCCAATCAAATTGTATGTGAAGCAATCATCCCAAGCAATGTAGGGGGTTTTTACATTCGCGAACTTGGGTTATATGCCGGCACTACCATGGTCGTAAACTCAAACTACCCGCCAACATATAAGCCACTTGCTGATGAGGGTGGGGCGCGTGAAATAAATATTAAACTTATTATCAATGTTCAAAATGCTGAAGTGATTGCACTGTATCTTGATGACTCGTTAATTTATGCAACACGTGAATGGGTAAATACCAATTATATTCGTCGTAACGAAATTGTTGATAATCTGATTATTAATGCCTCGAATAAGCCATTATCTGCAAATCAGGGCAAAGTTTTAAACGAAAAAAAAGTTGATATTGGAAAGTCATTTTCAGATTCATTTGCGAAAGATGTTGATTATTACCAAGACGAACAAACAGAGCAATATTTCAAATCTTTCGATGATTTTCCACTTGGCTCGCGTGTTTTAATTGCTAAGAATTTAAATTTAGTTAATGCACCGAATCTCGGAGATCTATACATTTATGTTGAAACAAAAACGACATATACGAAAATCAATCCTGGTCGAGTACAAATAGCGCATGGCTATGCTAATGGTTCTATTGCTGTACGCTCTGCATCTACAAATGCCCCTTATGGCGAATGGAAATATATTGCAAATACTACAAGTAATGTAGCATCAGCAACGAAACTGCAAACTGCTCGAAATATTACAATTGCAGGCGATGCAAATGGTACGACTTATTTTGATGGGACGTCTAATGTAACTATCAATATGATATTGGCAAATGCTAATACCAGTGCCGGGACTTATGGAGCGAACTCATTACAAATTCCCGTTTTCACTGTTGACAATAAAGGACGAATTACTAGTGCCGGCAATAGAATTTTGCCTTCAGCGTCAACGACAGTGCAAGGAGCCGTACAACTAAACAATACATTAACTAGTACGTCTATAACTGAGGCACTTACAGCAGCGCAGGGCAAAGCATTACAAGATGGTAAATTATCAAAAACCACTCAAATTACCAGTGGCGACCTAAATAATTACAATGAACCAGGACTGTACTGGTGTTCAACGGATGCCCAAGCCCAAACGATTTTAAATGTAGCTACACCTTACGCCTTTTCATTGTTTGTCGAAAAGCATGCTGGAACAAAGCAAACGTTTACTGAATACAACACGAACCGCACTTTCATTCGACGTTTTTATAATGGATTGTGGACATCTTGGAAAGAACTCGCTTTTACCAATAATCAGACTTTTACTGGATCTAATAAATTCACTGGGGACGTCCAAGTAGAAGGGCAAATATATGCACAAAAGTTTAGAGGTGAAAATGATTTTTGGTTTACATCGAATGATGAAAGCACCGCAAAAAGACTACTATCAGGTGGCTTACTTGTTTCTGATGGTTATTCCGATGCAAATAAAATCCCCAATTTAGGTATTTATTCTAAAGGTCTGATTCAAACTGCAACGGGGTTTAGTAGTTCAAGTACTGAAGTGAATATTTTTCATACTATTTCAAAGCGGTATTTGTATTTACATGGTGAAGCTTGGGGATGTTATTCACCTCAAGGTATTGTTCCACTTTTAATCGAAAATGGGGGAACAGGTTCAACTTCATTGGCAGGTGCTAAAACAAATTTACAGATAAATCGATTAGCTCAAGATCCATCTGTTACATCGATGTATGCACCAACTACAGATTCAAGAATAGTCATTACTGATAATGGATGGGGGGTCTGGAGTGTAAATCCTAATTTTAACGCTGCATTATCAACAGCTCATGGCGGAACGGGAAATACACAAGGAATAGCACCATCAGCAAATAAGTTACAAAATGCAAGAAATATCAACAATGTACTTTTTGATGGTACTGGCGATATTAATATTTCAGCACCTATGCTTTTTTTAGGTAATGTAAATTCTTCAAGTATTAATAATGCAATCAGTGATGGTTTTTATCTGGCTGCAGATGTAAATATTTCAGGTCTTTATACGTACGGTATTTTAGAAGTAAGAGTTGCAGGAAATACAATCCATCAAACTTATTATTCACATAACGACAGCCTGAATGGATCTGTAGCGGTGCGTCAAAGTTGGGGTGGAAATGGTGCATTTACGCCTTGGAGAGTTCTCGATAGTCATGTTGCTGAAGTTTCTCCCATTCCATTTGCTGGAGATGCCATTCCTACAGGTTACATCGCTATGATGGGACAAGCAATTTCGCAATCAAGCTACCCAATTCTATATTCTGTATATGGTGCCAACTTACTGGATATGCGTGGTGAATTTATTCGAGGTTATGATGCTGGCCGTGGTGTGGATTTATGGCGTGGTTTACGGACTTGGCAAGGTGATGCTATAAGAAATATAACGGGGAAATTTTCAGGCGGTTTAGGTGATCGTTCTGAAGGCGCATTTTTTCAAAACGGAGGGGGCAATAGACAATCTGGGGATACTGCACAACAAAGTGTTTTTAGTTTTGATGCATCAAGAGTTGTGCCAACAGCATCCGAAAATAGACCGCGAAATGTGGCGTTAAACTATATTGTACGGGCGATTTAACCATGAGTATTAAATTTTCAGAAAAAGACCAAGTTATAACAGTTTATTCTTATGATTCAGAGATGATTTTTTGTGGATCATTTGAATATAAATGGTTAAAAGATACTGGGCTTGCTGCAAATAGCACGGACATTAAGCCACCCAAAATACCAAAATCAAAAATTGCTGTTTTTGATTTAAATACACAAAAATGGTCAATTGTGAATGATTATCGCAATATGACCGCTTACAACATTATTGATCAAAGTGAAGTCAAAATCGATTATGTGGGTGATATTAAAGATGGGTTTACATTACTAAAACCAAAGTCAATTTATGAAACATGGTTAGACAACGCTTGGGTAGACCAAAGAACAGAAGAAAAAATTATCAGTGACGAAATAGCATTATTACCGCCATTGACAAGAAGACAATTCAGACTAGCTTTAGTTCAAAATGACTTCGATCTTTCTTATGTTGAGGAAAAAATCAAAAGTATCGATGATAAAAAGCAACAACAAATAATTCAGATTGAGTGGGAAGATGCTCAAACATTTGAAAGAACCAGCACAAGCTTAAAAGTTATGGCAGATATATTGGAGTTAGATGATCAAAAAATTAATGAGCTATGGCAATACGCGATGACCTTGTAAGCAGGGTAATTCTCAATTTCTAGCTTGTCATGAACCTGTGAAAAAGTGAATAAGGAAAAGAATCACAATTTATTCAAGAATGAATCCAAAATCTAAATATGATTATGGATTTATTCATGACAGACACTTTCATTCACGGTATTGAAAACGTCACTGTAGATGATGGCGTAAGACCAATTACCACAGTGCGAAGTTCAGTAATCGGATTAATCGGGACCGCACCCGATGCAGATGAAAAACTTTTTCCCATCAATACACCAGTTTCAATCGCTGGATCTCGAATCGAAGCAGCAAAGCTTGGTTCAACTGGTACGTTGCCTGATGCTATTGACTCTATCTTTGATCAAATTGGCGCTTTGGTGGTTGTCATTCGTGTTGCAAAGGGTGTGACTGAAGCTGAGACACTTGCCAACGTTCTAGGCGGAGTAGATGCGAACAACGGGACTTATGAAGGTGTTCATGCATTTCTTGCTTCTGAGAACATCTTAGGGCTTGTACCAAAGATTTTAATCGCACCAGGTTTCACACATACACGCACAGAAGGTAATTCCAATGCTGTAGTCGCTGAATTGGTTGGTATTGCTGAACGACTAAAAGCTACAATTATTCCAGATGGTCCGAATACCAATGATGCAGATGCTCAGGCTTATGCGAAAGATTTTGGCTCAAAGCGTATTTATCTGGTAGATCCAAAATCCAAAAAAGTTGGTTCAGAAGGCACATTAGTTGAATCATTCTCAAGTGCTCATGTTGCAGGTCTAATTGCAAAATCTGATAGTGAGCGCGGTTGGTGGTGGTCACCTTCGAATCAGGAAATCAATGGTATTGTCGGCACAGTTCGCGCAATAGATTTTCAAATGGGTGACGCTAATTGTCGTGCGAATATCCTAAATGAAGCAAAAGTAAATACAATCATTCGCCAAAACGGTTATCGTTTGTGGGGAAACCGCACGTTATCAGCCGACTCTAAGTGGCAATTTTTATGCGTGGTGCGTACTGCTGATATGATCGATGAATCATTAAAGGCTGCACATCTTTGGGCTGTAGACCGTGGTATTACTAAAAATTATGTGAGTGATGTGGTCGAAGGTGTAAATAGTTATTTGCGCTATTTAACGAACATTGGTGCAATTTTAGGCGGTAAATGTTGGGCAAATCCTGACTTAAATACCCCTGATCAAATTAAATCAGGAAAGATATATTTTGATTTCGATTTCACCCCAGTTTATCCAGCTGAACACATTATTTTCCGTTCTCATCTTGTAGATGATTACATCAAAGATATTTTTGCGTAAGGAGGTTATATGACAGGTGTAGCAGCAGATATTCGCAAAAACTGGAATATCTTTATTGATGGTAAAGGGTATGCGGGTAAAGCAGATGAATACAATCCTCCTGAGTTGGAAGAAGAAAACGAAGATTATCGCGCGGCAGGGATGGACGCGGCAATTGATATTCGCACAGGTATGAAAAAGTTAACTTCTGACTTTACTCTAAATTCACATAGCCGAGATACTTTGGCTTTGTTCGGTGTAAAACAAGGCAAATCTACAACTGTGATTGTTCGTGAAGCAATGGAGAGTTTCGACGGCACTGTCACTGCTATTGAACACACAATGCAAGGTAAGGTTGTAAAAATTAGCCAGGGTAAAGTTAAAGCCGGTGAATTACCAAAAGACAAATATGATATGTCTTTAACTTACTATAAGCAGACCATTGCTGGAAAAGTCATCCATGAGATTGATGTGATTAACATGGTTCGCATCATTGATAGTGTAGATGTTTTAGCTGATATTCGAAACGCAATTGGGATCTAAAAATGACTGAAAAAAATCAACTTCCAGAATATTTAAAAGAAACAGCAACAGGCGATTTTGAAATTACATTTGCCAAGTCACTTGATATTGATGGGGCGAAAGTGGGTGTAATTGTAATGCGTGAGCCTACAGTACAAGATTTGCTTGCTGCAGAAATGCAATCAAAGGGTCAATCTGATGCGGTTCAAGAGATCATGATGTTTTCAAATCTTTGTAGTGTTACACCGGATCAAATCAAGGCAGCGACATTAAAAGATTATCGTCGCATTCAAGAGGCATTTAAGCTTTTTACAACATGAGCGCAGAAGTCGCAAGATCTTATGTGCTCGGTTTAGCCTCACACACTTCATGGTCAAAATCTGAAATTTTGGCAATGAGAGTTTCAGAAATAATTTGGTGGTGTGAGGGGTTGCCTGAAGATGACAAATAACCGCTTTCGAGCGGTTTTTTAATGAAAAACTGAATAATGATAAATTTTCAAAACAAATAAAAAATAGTGAATCAGATTCTAAAATTGTTTTGCTATGTCAAATAAGAAACTCAATGCAGTTATTACGATTGGAGGGGCATTATCAGGTTCCTTTAAATCTGTAATGAATACCACAAAGGGCGAACTTAATAAAATTGGCTCGGAAGTCAATCGACTTAAAAAAACTCAAAACCAATTGGGCGACTCGATCAAAACTTTTGGTGGAATGGGTAAGAACGTTGATAATTTACGTTCACGTTATAGCGCCGTTACAGCCGAATTAAAAAAATTAGAATCGCAACAACGTAAGTTAAATTCGATCGAGAAAGCTAGACTAGAAAACAATGAAAAACTATCAAATCTAAAAGGGCAATTAGGATCTGTTATTGCTTCGACTGTAACTGTCGGTGTCCCGGTTAAATTGGCAATTGATTTTGAATCCGCAATGGCAGATGTAAAAAAGACCTTTAGCGGTACTGATCAAGAATTTAAAAAGATTAGTGATGATGCTTTGATGCTATCAACGCGCCTACCAATGGTCGCGACTGAAATATCTAAAATTATGGCTGCAGGTAGTCAGTCGGGTATTAAAGCCAATGAGCTTACTCGATTCGCTGAAGATGCAGTCAAAATGGGAGTGGCGTTTGATACCACAGCAGATATTGCAGGGCAATCTATGGCAGAGATGCGTACCGCATTTCGCATGAACCAGGATGAGGTTGTAGAGCTTGCCGATAAAATTAACTATTTAGGCAACAATACACCAGCTGCAGCCAAAGCCATTATGGATATTGTTCAACGTATTGGTCCATTGGGTGAAGTTGGGGGCTTTGCGTCTGGTTCAATTGCTGCACTCGGTGCGACTTTACGTGGTATGGGGATTTCCGAGGAAATTGCAGCAACAGGGATTAAAAATACTATGTTGGCTTTGGTTGCTGGTGAGTCAGCCACGAAAAGCCAAAAAGCTGCATATGCAGAATTAGGGCTTGATTACAAACGTATTTCGAAACAAATGCAAATTGATGCCAATGGCACAACATTGGAAGTTTTAAAGTCTGTTTCAAAACTTGAAAAGCATAAACAAGCAGCGGTTTTATCCAATTTATTTGGTAAAGAGTCTTTGGGCGCAATTGCACCACTTTTGACCAATATTGAATCATTAGAAAAAAATCTAGGGATGGTTGCAGATAAAAGTAAATACGCTGGATCGATGGCAGCGGAGTATCAGGCACGATCTGAAACAACCGCCAATTCAATTATTCTCTTTAAAAATAGTTTATCTGCATTAGGCACAATTATTGGAAGTGTGCTCTTACCTTATATTACGGCTGGTGTTGAGAAGCTTGGAACATTTGTAGTTAAAGTGATTGAGTGGACCAAAGTAAATCCAGAACTTACAAGCACAATTGTAAAGGTGGTTGTGGGTTTAACAGCTTTAAAAGTTGGGTTGATTGCCGTGCGCCTTGTGTCATTGCTTTTGAGATCCAGTATTTTGGGGCTTGCTGGTTCTTTTATTCGATTGCTTGGAAGCAGTAGCGGATTATCAAAAGTGTTCAAAAGTACAGGGCAAGCCATATTGGGTATGAAAAACCCACTTGGTATCGCAAGAGCTGCTTTTTCATCATTCGGACCCGTATTAAAACAAATTGGATTTGCATTACTTCGGACGCCCTGGGGCGCTGTTGCAGCAGTAGCAATTGGGGCTGGTATTGCGATTTACAAAAATTGGGATCGAGTAAAAGCTTTCTTTGCAGGTTTTTGGCAAGGCTTAAAACAAGGTATGGAACCTTTTACTAGTGCTGTATCTGAGTTAATTGCTTCTGTGCCAATCCTGGGTAAAGCGTGGGATCTGGTGAGCACTGCGGTTTCTAAAGCATGGAATTGGTTTAAAGAATTACTCACACCAGTTAAGGCGAGTAAAGAGGATATAGAAAAAGCGACCTCAGCCGGGCAAAGATTTGGTCAATTGGTGGGCGGTGCAATCAATGCAGTTTTGGCACCACTTCGCATGATGATTGATGGTTTTAAGCGTATATTAGATTTTGGCGGTAAAGTTTTTGACTTAATAGGGAAAATTGTAGGTTTTGATCTAGGTTCAAAAGTTGCAGAGGTTAAATCTATTTCGCAAATACCGCTTGCCCAGCCAACACCGCCAAAAACTACAGCATTACCATTCCCAATGAAGGTCCCAAAAGTTGAAATGCCGAAAGCTTCATTTGTAGGTGAGGGATTTGCAAGAAAATCTAATTTTGAAGCCGATAACATTCCTGAAGCAATCAAACCATTTTCAAGCAGTAAAAATTCGGACTTGAGTCAACCCGCTCGAATTAATAAATCAGATCAGCGCGAACAGGTAAACCACAATTCCTTTTCATTTACGATCAATGCCGCACCTGGTCAAAATCCAAAAGAGATTGCTCAAGAGGTGATGCAAAAGCTGAAACAACAACAGGGCATTCAAGAACGCAATTCAATGATTGATTGGGGGTATGCACAATAATGTTAGTTTATGGATCTTTCGTCACCATGATGCGCCTAGGTGATTTCAAATTTGGAATCTATACGGCAGCCTACCAGGAATTAAACAGAACAACACAATACCAGTGGGGCGAACAGTCAGTTTTAGGGGATTGGGATAATCTTCAGTTTTTAGGACCCGGACAAGACACAATGACTTTAACTGGTGTGATTTTTCCTGAATGGAATGGCGGCACAAGGCAGCTTGATAATTTACGAGGATTAGGCTCATTGGGTAAGCCTCAATTATTGATTAACGGTTCTGGAAAAGTTTTAGGCAATTGGATTATTACAGAAGTTTCAGAGGGGCAGAGTAAGCACGCCGCATTTGGTGTACCGCGCCGTCAAGAATTTATGATTAATCTTAGAAAGCATAGTGATGTAATGGGAAGCTTGGGGCTTGCAAATATCATTCGCGGTGCAATTGGGAGATTATAAGCATGGCTCAATATCAAACTAAAGCGGGCGATACAGTAGATTATATTGCCTATAAGTATTATGGCCACACTAAAAATAAGGTGGTCGAAAATATTTTTAATGCCAATCCAAGACTATCGGCAATGTCGCCAATATTGCCAGAAGGCGTATTGATTGAGTTACCAGAACAAACTAGCACTCAAATTTCAACGAATACAAGGGTTAAACTATGGGATTGAAACCTAGTTTTAGTGTGGTCGCAAATGGTAATGATATAAGCAATGTGATCTATCAATTATTTGAATCAATCACGGTGACTGATAAAACCGGCATTGAGTCAGATTCATGTGAGATTAGTTTGATCGATGACCCTACAAACCCAATTGATATGCCTGTAAAGGGCGCAGAGTTAAAAGTTTCGATGGGCTATGATGGTGAGCTTCAAAACATGGGATTGTTTATTGTTGATGAAGTTGAGTTATCAGGTCCACCAGACAAAATGATTATTCGTTGTAGAGCTGCAGTCCAAACCGAGAGCAAGGCAGGCAAAACCTCCTTACAGACTCAAAAGAGCAGAGTGTGGGATAAGGACATTACTGTTGAGGGCGTTGTCCTTAAAATTGCAACTGAGCACAATTTAGAATACTTGGTGAGTGATTCATTAAAATCAGTCAAATTGCCACAAATAACACAGTCAGATGAATCAGATTTATCATTCTTGATGCGATTATCTAAACGCTATGACGCGGTGTGTAAGCCAGCTGGCGGCAAGTTATTATTTGTAAAAAGAGGTGAGATTGATTTAGGTACAGTCGAACTAACACGCTACCAAGTTTCAAACTGGTCAATGGTGAGTAGTTCAAGGGATAGTGCTGGTACTGTTATCACCTATTGGCATGAAAAAAACAAAGCAAAAAAGAATGAAGTGAAGTTGGGTGAGGGCGAACCAGTTAGAAGATTACGACATACTTATCTTGATGAAAAAAGTGCAAGAGCAGCTGCTCAATCTGCGCTTGATTCATCTAAGCGTAACGAAGATAAAGTTTCTATTGAGTTACCTGGTGATCCATTGCTTTCAGCTGAAGCAAAATTAAGTCTTTCAAGTTTTAGATCTGGAATTGATGGTGACTGGTTGATTGATTCAGTCACTCATTCAATTGATAAAACTACTGGTTTTGTGAGTTCGTTGGAGGCTGTTAAGAGTTTGGATGTTGAGAATTAAAAATTGTTTAATACATATGCAAAATATTACTTTGGTCAAAAATTGTACCAAACATGACCAAAGTTCTAAAATTATATAATTCATTGTTTTTATGCTTATTCAAGTTTGCCTTTGTGATGGATTTATACAGAATAAGGCTTAAATAGCTACAATTTTATTGTCGATATATCCAATAGGATAATGGCCTAAATAATATAACTCAGCAATAAACTCCCATTTTTGACCTAATTGTAAATATCTTTCAGTCATTAACTGTCTGAAACAGAAACAAATTGAATCACGAGCTGCTAGACTAAAATCATGCGGAGGTATTATGAACAACTCCTTATTCATGTCTCTTGTTGCATTTAAAATTTTTTTATTAATACATTTTCTCAAATTCAATAATTCTGGTGTATTCTTTTGTTTTTTGTAAAATGGGTCTTCTTGGGAAATACTTGATGGTAACCATCTAAGTTTGTTGTATTTTCCCTGAAAGTCCTTGTCTGAATGATTCAAAAAAGCTTTATCTAAATTTTCAATTAAAATAACTCTATCATCATTGATATTGTTAATTCCCATTTTAGAAAAAAAATTAGTATTTTCAATTTTTCTTAAATCATCATTGATATCAAACATGAACTCACCCAAACTTTTATAAGGCTCAAAGGAAATTTTTTAATCCTTTCTTGTATTCTAACCTTCCTAATAAGACTAGGCTACTATGTAGAATATTGTATTGATAAGTTGGAAAATCATGATTTTAAGGAATTTCCTCCCCCGCCTTTTTATGATTCTTAAAGAAAGGGAGAAGTGAAGCTAAAGCACTATCAGCTGATGGACACGCAGCTGATGCAGAAAGATTGAGCGAGGAGTGGCTCTATGAGTGAGGGCTTTATCTGTTAGCTAGACTCTTTTTATCAAGCGATAGCATAAGACAACTGCTAAAATAAATGCATAAGCAATATTCCAGCCTTGGTCGCCGAATACACCATAATTATAAAATAATGCTGGCGCTATCATTGAGTAAATAACAACAACACAAGCAACAAACCAAGAAATACTAACAATCATATAAAAAAGCCTTTAGATTTTTTAAGTACAACGCTTATATTGCTTAAATTAAAAATACATTATTTTAATAAATTTAGCTTTTCCGACGAACGGTTATCCAACCTCTAGCAATCCACTCCAACTAAGATAATTCTGTGTCAACTTTTCCCTCTCGAATTACGAGTATTATGATAAATGGATTTAAATTTTAGGATTTTAATATTCATACAAATCCCTTAAAATTATTTTTTTAAATCTGATTTTCTAAGATGAAAAGATCAATATTTTTCTCAGTATTATTAACTTGTACCTTTTCATATGGCAAGGATGTTGAACAATGTGAAGGTATTGCATATGCAGCGGATACATTGATGACTTTTCACCAAATGGGATCGGATGTAGATAAAGCTAAAGGTATTTATGCAAATATCTTCAAAGAGGAAGGTCAAATTTTCAATCAGATAGTAGATGAAGTGAAGAAATCAACTGTTTATACCAATGAGGAAGAAGCAGAGAAAGCCGTAGAAGACTTTAAAAATAAATGGAAAAACTATTGTATAGAAAACAATATAAAGTAATCATCAATTGAATTGATGATCTTCAAAGTGATTATAATAATTCTTAGACAACATATCTTGACTCATAGACCACTCTCGATATTCGAAATAACATGGACCAGAGATACTGGCTTAGCCAAAACTACTTTAGCGATTTTTATAAAGATGGTAGAATTCTTTAAGCAAAAGAATAAAAAATAGAGTGATTTTAATCATTGCGTTACAGGTTGCGTTACAAATATTTTTATAAATAAATTAGTTTATATTTATCAGTGTTTTGAGTGCTTATTTAGAAGAGCGCTGGGCGTACCATCTTGCTGTTCCTCCTTGTTCCAATTTGTCTCAAAACCCTTTATATTAAAAGCATCTAGACATTCTTATTGTCTCAGTTTGTCTCAGTTTGTCGCAGTTTGTTCCTCTGTATACCCTCAAAATAAGGGTACATTTGGGGGTATGCTGTAAAACCTAATAAAAATGTACCCTCAAAATGGCAAAATTAATAGTAAATCTGACAGATACAAAGCTTAGAGCGGAAATATCAGCTCAAAAGAAAGCCCCTGATAAAGTTAAAAAGTTATCGGATGGGAATGGCTTATACTTATATATAGATAAGAAGTGCGGGACCTACTGGCGCTTTGACTATGTTCGCCCAATCTCAAAAAAGCGCGCAACCTTAAGCATAGGTGTTTATCCTGAAATTACTTTAGCTATGGCTCGAAAGTACCGTGATGAATACCGTGAAATGCTCGCAGATAACCGCGATCCATCTGTTGAAAAGAAGCTTGAAGAAGATCAGGCAAAAAATGCACTTGCAAATACATTTGAACAAGTAGCTCGTGAATTTATGAAGACTGAAAGCGTGATGCCTTCAACCGCTCAATGAATGCCGATATTGTTGCGAGATTAGAAGATAGTTTTATAAGAAATGATAGTTCAGCACCTACAAATGCTGATGTTAAAATCTTTCATTTAAAGCTAAAGAATTTGAAGATGAGCTTGAAAGAAATGCTGACCAGAAATGTAGCACTCACAATGCTTATATGAATGGTCAAGCGCGAATTATCGAAGATAGATATAACGAGATGTTTATTGATACTTATGATTTGTATAATAAGTATTTTTCAATTAAAAACCCACTTCAAGGTGTAGGATCGTGGGAAGGGCATATTTATAGATATGTGCAAGTTGAACAACCAATTTTGCGTCAACGAATCCTAGATGCTGTTTTAGCAGGGTGTTATGAAACTCCAAGCGCATATAGATGGAAACAAAAATCACCACCACCTAAACCTGGTGTTCACTCACCAGGGTAAAAATATGATTAAGCTAAATGTAATTGAGCCTTCAAAAGGGCAACCTATTAAAACAATTTATTTCATTGATGCGATGAATTATTGTTTTCGTATAGCCTATTTTTTAGGTGAAAAATTAGTTTTGGATCAAGTTCAGGAGTTTAATAACTCTAAGCAAAAAACTAGCGAAACTTTATATAATGAAAACTATGAAGTAATTGCTTATCAAGAATATCTTTTCGATGTTAATAGTAAATTTTATGGCACAAAAGATTATGAGGTAATTAATGGTCAATTTAAAAAACTAAATACCATGCTAGTTGAGATTGTATCCAAAGAGAATAAGCACATAAAACAAAAATGGCTAAACGGCTTTGATCAATGTGTTTATTTCACAGAGGTAAGTAATCAACAAGAATTTCGATATGTTAAATCAAATGGAGAAGTGATTGATGATGATAGCCTCCCTTTCTTTTTGAGTGTTAATAAGCCATTAGAATTTTATGATATTAGGGATCAATACCTAAATAAAATTGTAAATGAAAATAGTTAACCACAGTCTAGAAAGAAGGTTAAATGTTTGTGTGTCCGAATTTCGGACATTCAAACCAAAATCATCTCCAAGAAGCAGTTGAAGCCAAACAAACTGCTGCTGAATGTAATACATATCTAGGAATAATGGGGCAATAGTATGAACTTAGAAACTTTATTTAATCAAATAAAGATTGAATTTCAGGATGTTACATTGGGTGATGCTTACACACTTCCAGAAGAAGACTATGCAGATACTAGCTATTGGCATTTCGATAAACCGCATACTGACTTAAATTTAACTGAGGAAGAATGGATTAATCAAGAAATCCATTTTATTGATACCGGTAGTTGGCTTCCAGAGGATCGTCAAGAAGCGATTGATGCAATTAAAGAAAAAAGAAGAATGTTGAATCGTTATAATGACCCATTTGAAATACCTTGTGTTTATCTGGAACGTTGCGCTACAGGATTTAGTTTTTTAGCACCTCAAGCATATTTATTTTACACTCCTGCAATTATGAATTGTGTTTTAAATGACGCTGATTTCAATAATAATGTAAAAGATCCTCATATATTGTTTTCAAATAGCTTTTCATCATGGTCATCTCGTTTGAAAAGAGCCAATAGTTATAGGTTGATTTCAGAATTATTAGCTTATTTTAGCAAAAGACAAATTGAATTATTGATTGATTTCTTAACTCATATCTCAATTGTCGAAGGTGAGTACGATGAGGTTGCTAACCGAATCAATGATGTTGAATTAGCGAATATTAATCAGTCTATAGATAATATTAAGCTATTAGAAATTAATAATGCTTAGAATTCTACTACTCAAGACACCTCTATGATGTATAGATAGGGGTAACTCAATTTTTCAAAGATTTATTGAAGCATGGCCCTCAGAATGAGGAGCATAAGGTATGTATGTAACTGGTGGAAGAAATAAAGTTTTTAAAAACTTAGACAAAGACGAGTTTTTAGTGAGATCTAATGCATGGGATACTTTGGCTGAAGCAAGGGAGGCGGAAAATATGTGTTGGCTTCCTCCACATGCAAATCATGTCCAAGAAGCACAAACCAATAGGGGAATCGCTGAAACTTATCGCGCTGGTGCAGCTCAAGCAATAAAATAGTAGAGAAATTTGATGAATTCAACTGATATTAAAGCAAGTATTTTAGAAAATTTTTCAGAATTTCACTTATCTAAAAGTTTCACTCTAGCTGAGTCAGATTTTTATGATACATGTGCAAAAAGTTTTGCTGATTACTCAAAAAAAGATCTCTATGAAGAGTTAAGTAAACATTACAATGAGGA
This sequence comes from Acinetobacter nematophilus, assembly GCF_026344175.1. Taxonomy (NCBI): domain Bacteria; kingdom Pseudomonadati; phylum Pseudomonadota; class Gammaproteobacteria; order Moraxellales; family Moraxellaceae; genus Acinetobacter; species Acinetobacter nematophilus. The sequence goes on along the minus strand of NZ_JAPKMY010000001.1, from coordinate 110,465 downwards.
TGTCGCTCAATTTATAACGAGTAATATTTCAGAGAATCAATATGTTGAGCCATTTGGAAGTTGGTCAGAAATTCCTTTGTGGTATTACAATGCTTTCAGTTTTGGAGGTATTATTAATTTAAATACCAATAATTTAATATATTATCTCTCGGGATTGATGCACGTAATTATTTCAAGCAGTATCGACTCTAATACATCTTCAAATATTTCAAGATGGTATGACATTTTAGACTTAGGGTCTTACTATATTGATGAGTTGTCAAAAACACTAAATCGCAATCAATTAAAAACGATAGCATTATTCTTATGTTATGATCCTGAGACTAAAGAAATTGACTTATCTCCACCTTTGGCAGGTGATGATAGTACCTTTGCTAAATTCTGGTATCCCTATCTTGCTTAGATAGGGGGAACTAAAATCGTTATACCTAATCTTGCGAATTTTCAGTAAGTGATTTGCTTACCATGAATTAAACTATCAAAATGAAATTATATGATCAGATTTAATTAAAACCACTCAACCGAGTGGTTTTTTAATGCTACAAACGATATAAATTAAAGACTATTAAAAATACCAAGGTCAACAATGAATGGTATCTCTACATTCCTTCAATTAAATTCAGCGCTAATCACTGGTCTGCTAGGCATGCTTGGAGCTTTGGGTGGTGTAATTATCACGAACTATTACAACTCAAAGAATAGTGATAAAAAAATCAATTTTGATTTATTGGATAAGGATCGTGAAAGAAAATTTAACCTTAGGAAAGAAATCTATTTAGAAGCAGTTGATTCAATTGTTGACTTCGAGGCAATGTTAGGGGGGATAGCAACTGCATCATCACTGGACGAGTTTAATCAATTTCATCGTATACAAACAAAAAAGTTGAAAAAATTAGAATTAATAAGCGATATGGATATATCTATAAAAGTGGCAGATTTAAGTGCTCATTTCCGTTATCTCATAAATTATATTTTAACTGAAAAGGAAGCACTTCTTGAAAAGGAAAGGGAATTAAATGAGCTTGTTGAAAGAATTAAGGTTATAGGTCAAAAGGTCGAATGGTTTGAAGAGGGAGGCGCTAAATCCTATAACGCTAAAGCAGCAGCAGAAGCTAAATTAGAATATTTAAATAACAATAGATTGGGACAAGTGCTTAGCGCCGAGATGACAGAAAAAGTTAAGCAATTATTTCATGAGCAACAAAAATTAGCGATGTACTTGCTGGACTACTTTGACAATATTTCAGGACTGATTGGGACTATATACAAAGGTTTTAGAGCAGATTTTGGTCTAGATTTGTTTGACTCAAATCGCCATGATTTAAGCGATCAAATAAATTTAAAACATAAAATTAACAAAAACTTTCAAGAGGCAATGGGGGATGCTAAAAATAAAATCTCTTCATTGTAATGCGACATTTATAGATCTGAAGAAAGAAGCTACTTTAGGGAGCTTTTCTTATATAGGATTAATTATAAAACATTGACCGAAAAACTATATAAAACAAATAGTTATTTACTTATTTTGGTGGTTGATGTACTATTTTTGAGTCATTAATGAAAACATTTGGAGAACGGTCGTGTTGAAATTTATAACAGTTTTGGGTGTGAGCTGGTTAACAGCTTGTTTTATTGCAATTTCTTCAAATCAATCTTTGCCCTTTCAAAGCCAAGTTAAAAATTTGGGCTCTGAAGCAAGAGTGATTACAGATGCTTTTGTCGATTTACAATTGAATTAGTAAAAAGAAACCTCCCTCGGGAGGTTTTTTGAGAATAACTTGGGGCTAAAAAGAACTAACTTAGGATTTTTTAGTGATACAATAGATATTGACTTATGTCGTTTTGGATAGTTATTAAGTTGTAACTATTGAATACTATTTTAGAATAATTTTAATTAAATTTTCATTTATAAAACAAAATCTTACCTTGTTTATTGAGGGTTTTTGTGATACAATTATTATTAACAAAAGAATAATTACTGATACAATAGATATTGACCTATGCCATGTTTAATGGGTATTATAACGATGTAGTCGCAGCGCGGTATAAATATTCCACGCCTAGACCGAGGTACGATAAATCCTGCGATAATCGTAAACTTACTGTAAGTAAGTTGCCTCTAGGTGCCGCACCCGAATTCTAGAGCCTCTAAATTATTTTAGAGGCTTTTTTAATACTTGATAATAAATTATTTATGCGAACATTTATATATTTGGATGAGAGTGGTGATTTAGGCTGGAATATGCATGATCCTTATCAAAAGGGTGGATCAAGCAGAATGCTAACCTTAGCTGCTATTTGCATGCCTGAAGAAAAATCGAAATATATTCAACGTATCGTACGAGCATTATACAAAAAGAGAAATAGACCACTCAGTAATGAATTAAAGTCTGTTGATTTAAATACAGCAGATAAAGAGCTTTTTCTAAGACTGGTGGCAAAGCTGCTTTCAGAACATAAAGATATCCAATTGAGATCCATTACGGTCCATAAAGAGTATGTAAATTCAAAAATGAAGAAAGACCCAAACGTTTTGTATAACTACATGATTAAGTGTCTGTTATTAAAACCAATTTGTGAGTCAAAATTCGTAGATTTCATGCCCGATAGACGAAGTGAAAAAGTCAATACAAAATGGAATATGGGTGAGTATTTAAACCAGATGATTTTAGAGCAATCTATTGATCATTATGTGGAAAATCAATCTTGTAATGTGTCACCTATGGATAGCTCAAAATGCTTGGAATTGCAGTTCATAGACTTTTATGCTGGTTTAGTTTGGTCAGCGTATGAGTTTAGGGACTCAAAAGCCAGAATGTTTATGACTGGCGCAAGAGTAACAAACCACAAGTTATTCTTTCCACTTGAAATAAAGTAGACATACAACGGACCAAACCCACTCACCTGAATGGGTTTTTTATTGGACCCAATTTATGAGCAATGAAAAATTTACATTCCCATGTGATTTGGATGGGAACTCAAGCAGACAAAACTTCAATAGTCCGTTTTGTCGTCTGAGCTTTTTAACTGCATTCTGAATATAACTACTCATTGCTTCAGATAGTGCATCTTTATCTGTCACACGTTACCGGAATGATCGAGAGCTAACAATTTGCTTTTTATCGGGTGCAACTTCTTCAAGCTCAATACATGCTGTGCCTTGTAGCTCCAAAACTGTTCGTTTCATGACAACTGAAAATTGGCTTTGTATAGGCGCCTTTTTATAGGCTAATATGATGTGATTCACATTTAAGATTAATCCAAATAAACTATGAATTAAGTGTGTATATGTATTTAAATTTATTGAGTAAATATTTATTTCATTATTTTGACTTGGCTATTATTTGCACTATATTTTAATCTCAAAATAATAGGAAAAAGATAATGAAAAGATTAACAATAGCAATACTAACAGGGTTGATGAGTGCGAGCGGATGGAGTGCTTGTAATTTTAATTTTGATACTACTAGTGCATTCTTAACTTTTTATAGGCCTGGATATGTTGATTTTCCCAGTTTGGTTGGGCAAACAACTTCTGCTTCCATAGAGCCTACTACATCCTTGTTAAATGTTAAAAAATATTTAGCAGGTAATGCTAAAGATATAGCATATCTTAAGAAAGGCATAGTGCTTCAACCACAAGGTATTTTTGCATTCGAATACAAATTTAAAGTACCAGCAACAGCATTACCTAATAATGAATTTTTAACAACTTCATTAAATAAAGCTGTCATGTATTATTTTACAGGTATTCCACTTCCTCCGATTAATTATCTAGTTGAGTATCAAAACAACGCAGGAGAATTCACTAATAATGTTGGTTTTGTGCTAAATATGTTCGGAGGGGGGATTAGTTTTCCTGTAACCAGTACACCAGATGGTTATCAAAGAATAGGTATATATATCAACCAAGATGCAAAACAAATTGGTGTAATATATAATGGAGTTGACAAGGGGTACTTTCCTAATGGTGCTCCAGTAAAAATTAAAAGTATTACTTTTGAAAATGCGATGGAATATGGGGGAATTAATTCTAATTCACCTACTATTGGGAAGGATGTTTCTATTGAACTGATAACAGATAAAAATCAATTCCAGTTTACTTATCCAGTTGGAACAATGGATATATGTGGAAATAGTATTTAAGTTTAGATTGAATGAGGCCGCCGAAAAAGGCGGTTTTTTAATGCCTAGGGGAAAGTGAAGATGTCAAATATATGCAAGTGCAAAAATTGTTTGTACACATCAAAGAATGGCGGTTAATGCAGTGACCGAGAGCTTCTTTCATACATTGTAAGGTCATGCGGTGCATGGCAGTCTGTTTGATCCTAGACAAAATAATGGACATGTATTCCCTCTAAAGCTAACGTAAAGTTAGCTTTAGAGATGTAAAAATGGCTAAACGCTTTAGTCCAGAATTTAAACAACAAGCAATAGATTATGCACTTTCAAACTCACACGAGTCTGTAGCTGCAATCGTCCAGAAATTAGGTGTGGGTTATTCAACATTAGATGAATGGATTCGTGAGGCTAATTCAACGGGTTCAAGCAAACGCCAACTCTCGCCAGAACAACAGCGTATTCTCGATTTAGAAAAGAAGTCAAACAACTCAGCTAAACCAATGATATTTAAAAAGACACATGTGTACTTTCTAACAGATCATGCCAAGAAAAGTACACGGTAATCCAAGGTCTAGCTATGACTGAAATTACAGTTTCTTCTGTCTGTAAATGCCTAGGTGTTAGTGCTTCAGCGATTATACTTGGCAAAAGAAACCGATTTATACTGATTTAACAGTTGTATATTGGCAGCACTATGCTCGCTTAGGAGCACCTTCATTGATGCACGACAAGCATGTTTTAGGTTACTGCATGAGTGAACGTACAGTTGGAAGGATGTTAAAAAAAGCTCGGTTTACCAAGTTTAGAAGTTGAATCACTCGCCTTTTCACCACCAGTAAAGATTTTAACCAACTCTTTACTGAAATCTTCAGCATTCTTTTTAGTTTGTTCAGAGCTAATTTCAATTACTAAATGGCTTGTTTGTTCTAACATTTCGCTTTCCAACGGTTGAAAAAAGCACGTAGGAAAGGCGGGCATTTGATGTAAAAAAACCACCCGAAGGTGGTTAAATGGATCTTAGTTTTTAAATAGTATTACCACAGATGTCTTTGGTGCCAGTTGGGTAGGTAAATTGAAAATGATTCTTATCTGTTACTAATGATAACTTTACCTCTTGATTTAAAACATTATCTGAAGGCGTTAATCTAGCTGTGGTCAATCCTAAAATTACACCTAAATTCAATAAGCTCTTCTCATAATTAAATACATATCCCTTATTAACGCCATTAACAATGAGTCCAAGCTGTTTAGAATTTTGGTTAAGATAAATTCCAACCCTATAATTCGAATTTAAGGGTAAGGCTGCACCTGTAAAAGGTAAGGAAACTGAGGGATTATTAATTGTCATTTGACCATTATTCATAGTGTATGACCCGCCTCCTAAAAAGCCACTAACTCTAGCATTTTCACTATATCCAGAAATATTATTATATCCACTATGTAGATAAATCATTCCAGATAATACCCCTTGATTCACTGAATCTTTACTAAATAGAATAATGTCTGCTTCGACTTCTCCATTTGAAGGTTTAGAAAGAATAAAATTAGGTATTGCCACTTCAAATGCTAAAATTCCTGAACTTGGTAAAGTTTTATCACCAGTACCACTATTCGTAAGATAACCATTTAACCCTTCTGCAGATGATGCTAAGTACATTTTTTTATCACTTGTCACATTCGCAGAAACTTTTTGTCCAAAATTGTTTGTAAAAGGAACTGCCCCTAAATTTGAAATTTGTGAGCTAGTAGCATCTAAATTATAGTTACAAGCGCTCCAACTACTTGCACTCATTAAGCCTGTCACTATTGCTATTGTTAATTTTTTCATTCTAAATTCCTTATAATTGTGAGGCTAAAATATAGAACAAAAAATATCCAATGGGTGAGAAATCCGATAAAGTTATTTACTGAGCATTTGAGGGTTGGCTTATTTCAGGACTTCTATAATTTTTGCTATTGTTTGCAATATAGGAGCTGCTTTCCACACAAGAATTCCAATAATCATCAATGCCAGAGAATATACAAAAATGGCGGAATGAGCTGATGCAGAGCAAATTGATAAAGGAAAAAATAGATGAAGCATGACCATCGAATTGAGGGCAATTCTCTGAAAGAAACTTTTGTTTAACGAGGATGTTACTATTCTGAATTTTCATAATTAAGAAGGATGCATTTGCCATCAATTTTACCAAACGAACTTATTGGTTTAGATGTCTCTTCGTCGTCTAGCGAGATCTCAAATAATAGGTTTAGATCCTCAAATGATTGTAATTCTTTTATTAATTGTTTGATAGTTTTACAACATGTTATCTACTCTGGCTGTTTAGATATATTTTTTCCTGTTATAGATCATTGATACAATCATTGTAGTGCTTTGAATGATGAGAAGAATAAGGCTCTTAATTGAGGTTTAATTTGCATAAGCTCCGTTATATTAAATAGAGGCTGGTTTATGTAGTCTGTATCTTATAAAACGTTCATCACTTATCATCATTTCTCTATCTATCACAAATCCTAGTAAAAAAATTCCTTTCAACTTTGTCCTTGATGGAGGTAATAGAATTGTGATTGACTCAAAACTCATTTCAGTAAAAGCTTTTTTAATAATTTCATCAAAAATTTGTTTACCTAATCCCCAATACTGAGGATGTAGTACTAAAGCTAAGTCTGCTTCACCATTTTCATACTGCAGACCTCCCCAACCAGCAAATTTCCCATCTACAATAAAAGCCCAAGGACCATAACCATACTCAATCCATTGCTCTTCTTTTTCTTTAACCCAAGCAATACATTTTTCTTCATCAAAAATAACACCATTCGCTAAAGGCATCTGTTTGAGTACGCGTTCATTTGTATTTAGCTCAATAATATCTTGATTGCTAATGTTTTTTAAACGATCAAACTGAATATTCAATATATCTTCCTTAAATATGAGATGTAGTCTTTAGACGTTATAAAATTAGCATAATCCCCCTTTCAACAACCGAATGCTAGTCTGTGATCCTAGACATTCTTATTGTTGCAGTTTGTTTCTCTGTATACCCTCATAATAAGGGGAGATTTGGGGTGTGTTGTTAAATCTAATAAAAATGTACCCTCAAAATGGTAAAATTAACAGTAAATCTGACAGATACAAAGCTTAGGGCAGAAATATCAGCTCAAAAGAAAAATCCAGATAAAGCTAAAAGGTTATTGATGGTGACGGTTTATATCTTTATATAGACTGAAGCTAAGCTATACGGAGGAATGAATATATTATATTTGAAGTGGAAATGTAACGTCCAAATTTTGAAATTTTTTAAAGAACGCTACAGGAAAAGTATTGAAGATAGTGAAATCTTAACCACATCTTTTACTTAATCTGGACTCGCTATTATTTTAGGAGGTTTTTATATAAAATAACAATTCTGTAATTTTTACTTGAAATCAAGTAATATTGACATGATAAAAGAGTCTTGTATAGCAGGATTGTGCTCGGATGATGAGTCAAAATTTTTGTAAATCGTGCAACAAACCGACAATGACTGATAAAAAACATTGTCAATCATGTGATATGGAGAATAAAACAGGTTTCTTTTCATTGTCCATATTTATTCTAATGATGATAACTTTTGCTTTGATCGCAACGAAACTATTACAAGCAAAGACCCAAAATGATCAAGCCGTTTCGATAATGATGAATGTTAAAACGACATCTCAGCATTATTTTTAACAATATTGAGTTATAAAAGCACCCTTCAAATTAGCCTAAAAGTGTCCAGCTTTTGGAGCATGGTCCAAAGAGTGGTTTCTAATCCAAGCTAAGCATTGAACAATAAAAATAGAACACCCTATTCGTTACTTAATAAAGTTTTGAGTTGATTATCCAAAAGATTATGATGAACTGGTTTTATGCTGCACGGTGGTTTGTTTCTGCTTATGACTTGGCATATAGTCTGGTTCACTAGACATTGCCAAATATAGGAAGGTAAAAAAGATAAAAGTTAAAATACCAACAATAGCAATGAATTTCCAACCTAATGTCGTTGATTCCAGGTCATCAGAGGATGGCGTATTTTTCATATAAAATCTCAGAGAGAAAAAAGATAAATAGACATGCTTTATATCATAAAATTGAGCGAAGTACTTTCTCAGAATACTAGTAAGCAGTTTCTATTAGCTTAAAACGGCAACTTAGTTTTATTTGTTAAGTATTGTTTAGTTTGGTTTTTATATAAAATATCTTGAAAGATAAATGTACTAATTTGAACGAGTAAAACTGTCTTAAATATCTACCTTAAGATCAAATATTATGAATATTGACTCAAAATTTGAGTTTCGCAATGAATTATTTTAAGATTCAAGGTGATTAAAATATCATCTATAAATGATAGACTTTTCACAAAATAATTCACGAACATGGATGAACCCATCATGCTTAAATATAACAGACAGCAGATCATACAGTTTTTTATATTTTTCATCTGTCTTTCAGTACTTTCTATTGTTTCTAGCCTTGCTAAGGCCGAAGGTAACTGTCCTCCTGGCTATTATCCAGTGGGTGGTCAGGGAGTACAAGGCTGTGCGCCGATTCCAAATTATGGTGGTGGAGGTGGGTATGCTGGGCCCAGCTATCGTTCACCTACGACTGAAGGTTATGTTGCAGCAGGGACAAATGGAGTAATTGGTGTCGCAACTGCAAAAATTTTCCGAGGAAAATTAGAAGAAAAAGCATTACAAGATTGTGAAAAAAAAGGAGGTACAGGCTGTCAGATTTGGTTCACATATGATGACAATCATTGTGCGACAGTCGGGCAGGCTGAAGGAACCAATAGACTCTATCGAGCACGTACGACAGCTGGTGAAGTGAAAGATGTTATTCCAGTACTCGTTCCTGGAAGCAGAAAAGCTTTGGGACGCAAGAAAGTTGTAGACGCATGTCGTGCTGATGGTTTTCCAGAATCTCAATGTAAGATTATTTATCAAGATTGCAGGAGATTGAATCTCCCTTAATGCGTAAAATATATGACTCAAAATGAATGTATTAGGTGAGGGGGGATAACCTAAACCTTACCTATAAAAATTTCTCCATATTTTCAAATGCTTAAAAATACGGTTGGGCAGAGTGAGACATTCTACTAAGACAAGAGATTTGAACTTTAAAACGTCATTGTGACATCGCAAACTTGATCTTCATACACTTATAACTATGCCATGATAAAAGTCTCAAATATATCGCGCGGCATTAATTTTAGGTGTCGCTTTAAAAGCTTATATTGATAAATACTCTATTCGATTCATGATGGTTTTCGTGTTAAAGCTTTCACTCCACATGGTTCTATTGAATACAGGAACACCTATTGAAAACATCGTTGCAATCTAATCAAGCTGATGTTCAGCTTTGAAGCGTTCTAAGTTATGCAGAGCTGTTTGATAACGAGCTTGTACTTGGCTGCTATTGATACGGAGGTCGTATAATTTCTGCTTATAGCTATCACGATCTTTATCAGAAAGATTTTTATACTCCAATCTTTCAAGATAGTAATTCATATCATTTTGCGATTTATTAAAATCTGAATTTGCAGAAAAATACTGATTTGCGACTTGATAATAACTACGAAGAGATTCACGTTTATCTATAGGACAAATTCGATAATTACCACGACCTTCTAAAGCTTCATAAAAAATGTTTTCAGGTTGACAATAAGCACTCAAACCTTTTTGATAGCCTTTTTCATATAGATTTTGATTTGGAATAATATTGGCTTTTTGGCAAGCAGAGTAGTATTGATCTAAATGAGGGTTGGAACCAGATGAACCATCTTTTTGACCAATATTAAACCAGTTTGCAGTTTTGCATTGCTCAATACTCATTGCGGCACAGCCTGAAAGTAAAACTGTAAAAGTAGATAAAACTACTATAAATTTCATGAAATAATTTCCTAACTACGATTGAGCAACTTTCTAGAAAATATTTTATCATGACAATATCGCCAATTTTCTAATAAAAAGAGAAAAATGATAATGAAAGTGTATTGACTTGGTTGAATAATCAATTTTTTGTAGAATTGAATTCTAGACGTTAAAGATTTTTAAAAATGATTCAATATATTAAAAACAACTTCCCAATGATTGTACTGCTGATCATTGTTATTGGTGGCTTAGGTTATCCTTTTTATTCAGGGAAATGGGTTGTTGCACCTAAATTAAATGAAATTGATGCGAAATGTTATGGAATCGATGTTCCCGACGATATTCCATATGGAAGATCTGAGTACTTTTGCTCATGTATGAGAATGCTGCATAATAAAAAAGACAATTCTGGGATTAATTACTGTAAGAATTTAATAGATAAAGAAAAAAAATAAATTTTTTATTCTTATGAGTTTAAAATAGCGGTAAATAAATCAACAATCTAAACTGAATGTAATATGGATGATTTGTTCCGTTTAGAGGAATGTAGTGAATTGGATGTGTAAATTTTGCATATTTATTGAACGGATTAAAGTTAGATATAAAGTATTTATAGAAACCACCTATAGTGAATGTTGAAGAATTTAACTACATTCATTTAAAATAGACTTAAAATTTTAGTGATAAATAATATGAATATTAATGAATTAGATGAAAAATATGAAGCGTTTAAGTCAAGTCAGCACTTTCCTGAAAAAGAGCTTGATCAGAAATTTATAAAGAAAAACAGGCAACTAAATGATCTCAAATCAATTATGGATAATATGCTTTGTAATATATTGTTTTTAAAATATTTTTTTATTCTTGCACGACCGGATGACGAATGTTCACAGATGGCAAAAAATTATGTGATTTTAGTCGATGGTAAAGAAGTTACTTTGAATGTGAACCAGTCTCCTCAATTTTATGACAAAGAAAATTATTTAAAGTGGTTACATGGTGAAATATTGAAATGACTGTTCTATCGAGATTTACAGTAAGTTAAAGTATATTGGTGTTTATTGATTTACTAAAATGAAAAATCGAATGGATTACTGACTGTTAGCTTGAACAGATATAAAGATATAAATCTTTTTAATATAAGGTTTTTTCTAAAAAGGTTTGTAAATTTTATGTTATTAGTGTATAAAAAAAGAACAACAATAAAATGAGGGTGATCACATGATATATAAATCAATAAACATCGCTTTTTTCTTATTTATGTTTGTTGTTCTTACATTGTTGGTACATCTCTTTGGGAATCTTCCATCTGGGGTGTGGGTTTTAAAATAATGTAATTTGATTGAAAGGCTCATCTCAGGATGGGCTTTTTTATACAGAATTTTTTGAGAAATATTGTTTATTAATAAATAACGATTTTAAGAAAAATAGTTGAAAGTGTGACAGTTCTGTTAATGGTTTATAATTATAAAAAATTTAAGTTATTGAAAATATATGAAATAAAATGTTTTTTGAAATTTTATGTTATAAAATTTCACATATTCTTTCATAACTAACATATGGAAATACATCGATTTTAATTTGATGTTATTTCTATTAAACCTTTTTTTTAATTCAGTACGAGGTATGTCATGTTTAAGACTGCAGCATTATTAGGCACTGGGATTGCAATTGGTTGTTATTATCAGTCTCATAAAAATGGCGCTGATAAGACCCAGACAAAAAATTTGACGAAGACAAGCAAAAACGACAGGAATAATGAGAAGCAAATTCAACCACAGACCTAACCATCTATTCCAACAAGCCTCTGATTTACTGAGGCTTGTTGGAGAAATATAAATAATTATGTCATATGAGTTTTAAACTTTTAGTAAAAATTTCTTATCTCTTTGTTTTTTAATCTCGTACGCTTCATTTTTTTAGTGTCGTTCATTGATTATTGAGCATTCATAGTATTTAATTATTATTTAGTATTTCTAATATTTTTTATTGATTTAAAAGAGAATTTTAAAAATTGTCATTTAATGCCAATGTACTTGATTTGATTTGACTTAAAATTTGAACCAGAAATTACTTTGTAATTTCAAGCTTTACCTAATAGAAGCTTTTCATGTAATTGCCCACATTATCCAATCATGTGGGTTTTTTTTAGGGCATATTTTTATGATGTTACGTATTAGACAACTGATCTGCATTCATGCTTTTGAATATCTCGATATAAGTCGCATAAAAGAATGTAGGAAATGTGGGAAAATTAGCAGTATTGATGCCCAGTGACGAAATTTCATCTATAAACCAATTAAACTTTTTGTTCTCCGTAGGAAAATTGATGCATTCTTTGATTATTCAAATCAGCATTGTGACCATTGCAATCATTGGATTAATTTATTATGCAAACAAATCTTAGCTTGAAATCTATGGCTAGTCGAATTATCACAATCAAATAAAATATCAAATGTGTAATATTATAAGTAATCTTTATGACTTCTGTAGGGAACAAGTAGCGAATTCGCAATCTTGGTTGGATGAGCTTCAAGTCCTATGGTAGAACTTAATCTTCTTATTTCTATTGAGATTAATCATGAAAAAAATATTATTAATTTCCTCTATTTTAACTGCAGTTTTTTTAGTGGGATGTAATGCAAAAGACAAAGAAAAAACCAATGCCTCAACAGGAGAAGCAAGTAGTCCTGTTGCTCAGGTAGACAGCAATGAGTCAAATCAAAAAACAGTGAAATATGAAACTGAAGATAAAAAGCAATTTACGCTTCAAACAACTGATAATTTTGCTACTGCAACTTTGACAGATAGTGAAGGGCATAACTATTCACTTAAAGAAGTTCCAGCTGGCAGTGGTATGCGTCTAGAAGGTGAAAATGGTGTGTCAATTCATTCCAAAGGTGAAGAAGCAACCATTGAACTTGCAAAAGATCAGTCTTTTTCTGTGAAAGAAATTAAATAAGCTTGGATATAAATTGCCCCACCTTTTGGTGGGGTTTTTTATGGAGATCCATAATTTTTTCCACTTTAAATATCTTAGACGATCTAAAGTCATTGCTGTAAAGTTTAAATATAATTTATATATTTGATTTTAAGTAAAAAATATTTTATTGAATTGGATTACTTCAAAAAGAATCGATCAGGCGTTCGGCTCTTTTGGTTAGTTTACTCACCTAGATCATCATTAATGTAAAGTATCCTTTACATTTAATTTGAAATTAATTATGCTTGTGTAAAGTTTACTTTACATGAGTGCACTATGAATAAATTTAGATACCTTTTTGAATTGGTTTTATCTATCTTGCTGTATATTGTTGTGTTGGTTTTTTCTCTAAGATATTTAAAAAATAATCAACTTGATGATTCAACACAAATGATTGTAACTTTATTACCCGTCATTCCTTGCGTATTCGTATGTTGGAGCGTGATTAGACAGTTATCGCAATTAGATGAAATGCAACATCGAATTCAACTACAAGCTTTTGCAATCGCCTTTGTTGGTACTGCGCTCATCACATTTAGCTATGGCTTTTTAGAAAATATTGGATTTCCTTTACTATCGATGTTTTTTGTTTGGCCATTAATGGCAACATTGTGGGGAATGGGGATCGCAATTGGAAGTTGGCGTTATCGATGAAAAATATTTTATCTGAATTAAGAATGAAACATGGTTGGTCACAACAACAAATTGCGGAATTGCTTGGTGTTTCACGTCAAACTATCAATGCTATTGAAAAACAACGTTATGATCCAAGTCTCCCTTTAGCCTTTAAAATAGCAAAACTTTTTGGTTTATCTATTGAAGCGATTTTTCATGATGAAGATACGCCAAAAAAGACGCTAAGTCGTGATAAATAAATATTTGATCAACAAAGAAGCAAGATATCCAATACTGGTAAATTGGATAAAATTAAAATAATCGACTGTGATTATGAGCCATTTTTACATTTTTCTAAGATGGTTTGTATTTTGCGATTTATCTTTGTATGTCGCTTTATTGTTGAATTAAAGGTGTTGCGTTGAGGTAAACAGCACGATCAATTTCCATTTGAAATTGTGTGAATATTGGGGCTTGCTGTTTTCCTGATCATATGCAGTTGAGAACTGACAAGCCATTGAGAGAAGATTGTCAATCATTTGGGACGGTTTCAGATTGGTTTCAGTATGAATCTTACCATTTTAAACTCTGATTATTTTCTTAGATCAAGCGTATCACGAGGCTATATATTAGAGTTGTGCCAGGGCCATAAGCTCTGTTCATATGTATATATCAAGAACGAGACATCATAGATTAGTATGATGAGTATTTTTATTTAGATTAATCGTTATGAAAATATATTTTTAATCTATATTTATTTAATTTGATCACATTCTTCTTTGATGGTTAGTTGATATAATTTGACCATTTTCGATTTTTCATAAGTTAAATTTTGATCTGCTTTTATGTAGCTGATCGAATTTTCTAATTATATTAGGATGATGATTTTTTAATTTTAATATAAACTTGATGGTATCATAAATTTATATGCATCGAATAAATAGTTATATTGTGATAGTTATCACAATTTTATTTTTGTCGATTGATTTAAAATTATTCTACATTTAGATCAGTCATAAACATGTCACTATAATATTAAACGCTAAAATAAATAAGCAAACGATTCCGGTGATATAAGAGATCGTTCTCCAAGGCTGTATTCTAACTAAGTAGGTGTATGTATGAATAATACGTGCAATTGTAAAAATACAAAATGTCCATGTAATCAATGGTGAGTTCAAACTCAAGGCGATGCAAATGCCACCAAGTACCCAAAACATAGGAATATTTTCTAAATCGTTAGCCCATGCTTGATTTGCTCTGATCACTTGAGGAAGTTCTTCAATATGTGCATTTATATTTAAGTATTGTGCATCTTCTTTATTTTTAAAAGCCTTATTTTTAATACGGAAATAACCTTGATAACATGATATCGCAAACATTTTAATGAAAAGTACTGTAATACATAAAGCATATATATGAAGCAAATTATACATAAAACATCTACCTATGTATGCTGCAGAGAATATGAGAAACACATAAGTTTTTATATTTAAATTATTTTTTGTTTTTTGTCGAGACTTTTAAATGCTTTTATAAGAAGAAAATTAAATTTATTTTCCAATTCATCTTTATTTATGTGAATTGTGTTGGTCCATATGTGAATTTTAAAGTAAATCCACAATGAGATCTTAAAGGAAATATTGTCTATTTTTTAATTAGACTAAAAAAAATCACATATTATTATCATAAAATAATATTTTATTATAATTTTATGATACTTTTAAACATGAGCCACATGCTTGAGATGGCTCATATGTTTTTTACTTAATAAAAGGTATATATAAATGGCTAAAATTGACTTAACACCATTAGCAGATATTGATGGATTTACGGCTTCAGCACTTGTTGATTGTACAAGTGGTCTTTCATTGGCTGCTCAAGGAACGGGAATTGATTTGGAGCTTGCAGCTGCGGGAAATACTGAGGTTCTACGTGCGAAAATGAAAACTGCTGATGCATTGAACTTAAAAGATACGATTGACGATATTTTGATTACCTTAGGTAAACAGTATCATTTACTTAGACCGCTAGAGAAAAATAGTGATTTATTTTTATATTTAGTACTGGATCGTCAAAAATCTAATTTAGCAATGGCAAGACATGAACTCAGAATTTTTGAAAAAGAATTAGATTTCTCTTAAAAATAGAGACTTGGCTATTGCTTCGCGTTGTTGTGATAGCCTTTTGTGTGAATTTTAGCTTTAAAACTTGAATATTTGATAATATTCACAATAATTTATGATCGATGTATCATTTAAATATAAAGATTAGATAAATAAGTTATTTTAAATCAAATATATATGTTTTATTTTGTGCAGTTGGCGATATAAAAAATTATTATTGAAAATCTTTTAAATATTATTACAATTCTATTTCTAAGAAATTTAAGGAAATGGGGTATGGAAAATAAAACGGCAAGGTTAACAATTTTGATCGATCCAAATAAAAAAGAAGCATTTGAAGAATTATGTAATCGTCAAGACTTAAAACCATCTCAAGTCGTTCGTCAATTAATTCGTGAATATTTAGAAAAACATGGTGTTGAATATTCCACTAAATCCTCAATTGTAAAAAAATAACAAATTATATGTTTTATGAGACGGTAGATGAGGATTGAGCAGTATAGCCTTGGTAATAGGTCTGCTTAATCTTTATTGACTTATAAAAATATGAAAATTCAAAATATGAGAACTTATAAAATATTGATCATTTTTATGATTTTGATCGTATTGGGCGGAGTTGTGTTGATGCTTAAGGGGGAGTTTCCTTTATCACATACGGGAAATATTGAATCTGAATGTTTTGGTATAAATGTCCCAGAAAAAATAAAATATACTCAGTCGAGAGCTTATTGTCTGTGTTTTAAACAGCACTTAAATTTCAGTAATGTAAACGCCAGCGAACATAACTGCGTTATCAACGTAGTTCACCAATAATTTTAGACCATCTGTAAAGAAGTTCAATAAAATGATTACAATCGGTGGTTTAGCCGTGACTTTAGCTTTGTCGATTAAAGAGAATTCACTGAGTGATAATTATCCCTGCATTTTTTTGTTTTTGAGAGCTAAGTTTGATGTATAGGGGGGCATATTTTATTATTTCTTAACCACGATCTAAAAAAATTAATCTTTTTTTTATGCTGTTCAAATTCAAATTGATTTTTATCCTCTAATCTTAATTTTTAAAAAGACTAAAAATGATCATTAATTTGGCTGATCTATTGTCTGCGAATTTAAAAATAATTCAATTATAAAATCGCTGTAATCATGTTGAATAATGTTACTTCTTCTTGCACATGATCAAAGTTCTGCCTATATTATAACTACAGTAGATCGATAAGATGCTACGAAGTAGTTGGACAGATCAATGACAGCTTATTGAATTTGTGACTCCAGTTCAAATAAAAAATAAGCACTAGCTTTCCAACATTAAAAAGCTCACAGAAATGTGGGCTTTTTCATTTTGAAATCTAATGAAATAATTAAGATAAATAAAAATTACACAAAATATTCAAATTAATATATTGTTTTAAAATAAAAAAATAGACAAATGTTGCAGTGCATTAACATTGCCATAAAATCTAACAACTTCATAAGAAATTTTATTCAATGTCATGCTATAAGAAAAACAGTATATAAAAAAGAGGATTGAAAAATGTCTGAAATGATTACAGTCAGGGTGAAGGATCAATATAGTAATGAACTGAATGCGATGGCATGGTTAAACAAATTGCAAGCAAGTGAAGATGCTGAAAATTTATCCTTGTTTCAAAAAATTGATCATATTGTGGTAGATGGTGAAAAAATATTGCCAAGTATCGAATTACTGTTTGAGAGCAAAGAAAGCGATAGTATTTATCGTATCATTGAACAAGTAAGTTAATTTTTAGCCAGCCTAAATATGTGAAAAATAAGAGATGTGTTGGATGAATTCATCCAACACATTTTTATTCAATCCAAGCAGAAGAGTTCTAAAAAGGAAGAGCAAATACTCGATCGCTTTTCAATGAAATTAAGCATTTGTAAAATGATCAAGAACAACAGCGACCAAATGATAAAGAGCTAAGCGGTCTCGATTGGCTTGCACAACAGCACGCTTTTCAATTCTTAAATGTTCTTTAAGTAATCCAGATTGGTAACTTTCTACCAATACATGTTGCGAGGACATTGGATCATCTTTGATACGTAAATCTCTTTTGTGTTTGATGTTAGAGACAGCCGTCAAGCACTGTTCAAAAGTTGAATGAAAATTTGAAAGTGCTAATGCTGTTTGATTGGTCGATTTGGTAATATAAGTCGTCATAATTGTGTAATTATTTGAACAAGTTAACTGAGTATTTATTGTACATTCTGGAGGGAGAAGAGACAATTTGATTTTGTAAAAAAATAATAAGGAATTATGGATTTTAATTAAATTAATAAATAATATCAATAAGATAGGTTTTTGGTGTGTGGCTATGCATGATATTTGATTTTATCCATAAAAGTATTTGATTTCGACATCGTAACGTTGAAATTCATTCTGTAATTGTTGAATAAATTGGGGGAGTAAAGCAGATTCTAACTCTAAATTCAGCTTTTGCTTCGAAGAATGATCATCATATTCAATCTCGATAACCTGCCAAATTTGATCATTATCCGTATTCTGAATAATAAATCTACGAACCTGTAGATGATTATGATGCTGTGTTGGAATAACAAAGCTTATGGCAAGTTGTGTACAGGAAACAAGCGTTGGAGTTAAAAATGTAATCACCCAGTTTCCAACTTTACTCAGATATCGTGGGTTATCATCAGTATCAAATTCAATGTAATGGCTCATCGGCATCTCAATATTCCAAAAAAGTAGTGTTATATCCTTAAAGTGAAATTGAGTAGATTCGGCAAAAGTCTTAGTAATTTAAATAATTTCATTTTTAATTTTTATAAGTATTTATTATTTAATATTATTTTAAAAAATAATAAGTCTATTTAGATTAAAAAAGACTTAGAATGACCTTAAAAACACTTAATTTTGCCATTCTAAGGGGTTTAAATCTTGATACTCGTCTAATACTGCTAATATTTTGAAAATTAGGATGATTGTAAGTGTTTCAGAGCATGATTAATTTGTTGCATGGCTTGATTTAACTCAAGTGGCGAAATTCTGGACTCCTGTAATGCGGTAATCCATTGCATTTGGCAAAACTTAATATCGCGGATAGATTTAGCCTGTTGAATCTGTATCACCAATTGTTTGGTCATGAGACCACAATGGGTTTGTAGTAGATGAGCCATTTTGTATTTAATTTCATCAAAACTGATAGGGATCAGGTCGGGTTTATTTTCCTTAGGCTCTTCTTGCTGTGGTTTTTGATGTTTGGCTGGCTCATTGGTGTGAATCGTGGGTTTTGGTAATGTTTCTGTTATTTTTTCACTGATGCTAATTGAGGAAATAATATTTTCTTTTGTGGAGGGGGTTATTGTTGTTTGAGCCAAAATTGGTTTTTGCTTGCTGTCTGTTGAAACTGAAGTGATTGCTGCTGTCAGGGAATTATTATTTGTTTTGCCCTCAGATGGCGCATTGTCCTGAAAAATCAAGCCAAGTTCTTCTAATTGTTGAATCAGTTCAGGGGTAGCCAAGCGTTGTTTTAGAGTATTATTCAAGATGTTAAAATCATCAGTACCAATCAGGAGTAATAATTGTCTTTGACGAGCATTAAGTTGAAATGACCGCTGTTTTAATGCCTGAATTCCCAAGTCAGTTTTAAAATATTGATCCATGAGTCAAGTTATCCCCCCAATAAATTGACCCAAGGATAAAGAATGAAAATTACACTAATATGACTTTCTTGTTACAAATCACAAGGTTAAAGTGTGATCAGATTTGCGTTTTCTAGGGCTTTGCGCAAATAAGGGTCTAACTCCTCTTGACGCAATAACCATTGCACATAGTCTGAAGGTAATTCTGTAATTGCAGTACCACGATGTTTACCAAAGTTGATTGTTCTTGGTATACGTGCATCTTCAGAGGTTTCATAGAGTTCTTCTAGTGTCTGAATTTTTAAATGATGAATAATGTGCATTAAAATATTGGCTGTTAAAATAATATCTGCATCTGCGCGATGGGCACTTTTCAGCATTTCACGCGCTTTTTCACTGCCTTTACTGATCATATAAATCAATGCTGAAATATTATGGGCTTCAGCATCTGGCCACACTAACCGAGCGAGCGCCAGCGTACAAATCGCTTTGATTTTTGAGGTATCAACGCCACATTGCTCAATTGTACGGATATCATAATCAATATTATGACCAATGATATATGTGGTTTCATGAGGAAGTTCGAAGTCAGAAAAGTTGGGTTGTCCTGCAATATCTGCTTCTAAAATATGGTGCACAGCCATAGATGCAAAAGAAATTTTTTCATTGCCTATGCTATAAAGCTGATCAAATATTTGATTGCGATCTAAACTGAGTTTTCCTGCTTCAATCTGAATGGGTGCATAAGCAATTTCAATAGGTAAACCATTGAGTGTATGCGTTTCTGTATCTAAAATAATGGCTTGCATCTTTGTTCCTTCACCGATTTGAACAGGAGATTTTAGTACCCTAGCTTTTTTAAGCATTGAATACAATTTAAAGTTATTGAAAAGTATGTTTTGACTGGATTTTGATTGGATCTCAACCAGGCGTGTTTTTTTATAGATGATTGGGCTATTAAAATATAAATGACAGCCTTGATTTACGAACACCATCATCCAACATTCATTTAAATATTTGTAAAGAAATTTTTAAATCCAATCGATTGATCGCTTTATTTTTAGAATAATGATGTTTTTTAATATATTTATATAATTTTGAATATTTTGCATCATTTTTCAGAGTAATTTCTAATGATTTTTGAATCATGCTTGTTAATTTTTTTAATATAAGTGCTATATCGTAGATCATATAAATCCTTGCGTTATGGAATACGCTGCTGCGGAAGGTAAATCATGCAAAGTATTTGCTAGATCAATATGCAAAATGTTCAGGTTGGCAACTATGATGTTGAGATGAAATGAAGATGCATGCCATCAAATTACCAGATGTGTGACTGAGTGAAAGAAACGTTGAAAGTCAGGGCAATCAAATTCATGCACATGGAGCAATATTGAATAATTTTATCAAGCTAAGCAAACTTCATAAGCTATGCCTTAAATTTAAGTTGTTTGGGCGAGTCTTAATTATCAAATCTTTGTACAACAAAACCGTTTGAGAAATAAGTTGAGTCAATCTAGTTATAGTGAAATCTTAAACGAATCTCTAAACTCCTTTTATATTGATTTTATCAACAATCCTATCCACCCTTAATTTTAAATTTTTATATTCTTCAGGATATTACAAAACATATTGCAGCTTACATAAGCTGACGCCATTATTGACGAATTATTCAGTTGATTTAGCCCTTAAAAATAATGATCAAAAGACTTGCCTAACATATTTTTTTGACGTATTGATTAAATAATGATACGTGTTCAATCGTATACATTTAAAATATTGTGTTTAAGGATAAATCACATGAAAAAAAAATTATTGACAGTATTAATTCTAAGTTCTGGGATCGCTTTAACAGCATGTAATAACGGTGGTGGAGGGAGTTCATCTGGAACTCCTCCAAATGATACAGATGTCAACACCATTGCCAATCCTGTAGTCGGTACTCCAAGTGCCTATAGCAAAACAGATTTTTCTGCTGTGGCAACGGACAGTGTCGTGATGACCTATAAAATGAAAGGTATTAATGGTACCGAAGTACAAGCAACCTCACTGGTCTTTACACCGAAAACTGTAGCACCAGCAGGTGGTTGGCCAATCGTGGTTTGGGCACATGGGACAACAGGAGTTGCAGATGCATGTGCACCAAGTCGTAATGTGATGAATGACCATATTAAAGGCATGATTTCTAAGTTTCTTGCAGCAGGCTACGTGGTGGTTGCACCTGATTACGAAGGCTTGGGCGAGCCAGGTGGTAAAGAATTACACCCATTTTTAAATTTAAAAAGTGAAGCTTATTCGATTACTGATGCTGTCGTGGCGACACGTAATTGGCTAGGCAGTAAAGCGTCTAATCAGTGGGTCACAGTTGGACATTCTCAAGGTGGTCAAGCCGCATTAGGCGCTGCGCAATATGCGGCGCGTGCAAACCTAGACTATAAAGGCACTGTCGCTGTTGCACCAGCTTCACAATTGAAATTAATTTTAAGTGTTGGAAATCTTTCAGTTGAAAATGCTACACCAACTCAGCAGATACCTGTTTATGCATCTTTGGATACCTTTACTGCATTAATTGCTGCGGGCTTACGCAATACAAATCCTACTTTAGACTATAGCCAAGTATTTAAAGTACCGACGGATGCAATTGCAAAAAATGCAGAATCAAGCTGTGATCTTGGATCTCAATTTGCAGGGGCTATGATGCAATATGTTGGTAGCAATGGTTCATTAAAGAATTATCCAAGAACAACCGATAACTTTACGACCTTGCCCGTCGTACAAAAATTCCTGGAAGTGGATTCACAACCCCTACAGGTCCAAGTCAAAACACCTGTCGTGATTTATCAGGGGGGTGCAGATACCACTGTACCTCAGATTGCAACAGATACTTTATATGGAACAGCGAAAGCTTTTGGTACACAAGTCAGTTATATTACCAATCCTACTTGGGATCATAGTAAGGCCTATGCTCTAAATGTCGATAATATTGTTGCAGACGTAAAGGGTATGTTTGCAGCGAAGTAAGTGTTTAAAACGCCTAACGTCAAAAATGACTGATGTTTTAGACATCAGTCATTTTTATTTAAAACAGAGTAAACTTCATTCTGTTTAATTACGAACTTCATGCTACAATACGCGCAATCTTAGCACGGCTTAAAAGCCCTAATTCATAGGACCTCGCTAATGTTCGCCAATATCTCTATTTCTGAATTTGATCCAGAAATCGCACAAGCAATTTCTCAAGAAGATGCCCGTCAAGAAGCACATATTGAGTTGATTGCATCTGAAAACTATTGCTCACCTGCAGTAATGGAAGCACAAGGATCAAAACTCACTAACAAATATGCCGAAGGTTATCCTGGTAAACGCTATTATGGCGGTTGTGAATACGTAGACGTGATCGAACAATTGGCGATCGATCGTGCTAAAGCATTATTTGGTGCTGACTATGCTAACGTACAACCACATGCAGGTTCTCAAGCAAACTCAGCAGTCTACCTTGCTCTTTTAAACCCTGGCGATACTGTTTTAGGTATGAGCCTGGCACATGGCGGTCATTTGACCCACGGAGCAAAAGTAAGCTTCTCTGGTAAAACTTATAATGCAGTGCAATATGGTTTAAACCCAGAAACTGGTGAAATTGACTACGAAGAAGTTGAACGTTTGGCAGTAGAACACAAGCCTCGCATGATCGTTGCGGGTTTCTCTGCATATAGCCAAATCGTAGACTGGCAACGTTTCCGTGATATCGCGGATAAAGTTGGTGCATACTTATTTGTTGATATGGCACATGTTGCTGGTTTAGTGGCCGCTGGTGTATATCCAAGCCCAGTACAAATTGCTGATGTAACCACAACGACTACACATAAAACTTTACGTGGTCCACGTTCTGGTTTGATCCTTGCTAAAGCTAATGAAGAGATTGAGAAAAAACTTCAATCTGCTGTTTTCCCTGGTAACCAAGGCGGTCCTTTGGTTCATGCTGTTGCTGCAAAAGCAATTTGCTTTAAAGAAGCAATGACGCCTGAATATAAAGAATATCAAAAACAAGTGGTTGTTAATGCTAAAGCGATGGCTGAAGTGTTAATTTCACGAGGTTATGATGTTGTTTCTGGCGGCACAGAAAACCATTTATTCTTGTTGTCTTTAATTAAACAAGATGTGACAGGTAAAGATGCCGATGCATGGTTAGGTGCAGCTCATATCACAGTGAACAAAAATGCTGTACCAAATGATCCGCGTTCTCCATTCGTTACTTCAGGTATCCGTATTGGTACGCCTGCTGTAACAACACGTGGTTTTGGTGAAGCAGAAGTACGTGATTTAGCGGGTTGGATTGCAGACATCTTGGATTCAAAAGGTGATGAAGCTGTCATCAAAGCCGTACAAGCCAAAGTTGAGGCGGTATGTGCTAAATTCCCCGTTTATGCAAAATAAATATTAACTTGAGAAAGCCTCCTCTCAAGGGGGCTTTTTTTATGGTTGTATAAAAATCAATATATTTGATTAAATATCTGTTATAAAAGAAATAGATGATTAAAAATTTGAATATCTAAACAGATCACTTGCTGTGTAAAACGTCATCTGCAAGAGAATTGATGTATAACTGTGAGATCAGCTTTATCAATACGATTGTGGTAATGCAATAGCGCAAAGGAATTTGGTATATGACTAAACCCAATATTATTATTTCAGAACAGGACTTACATCGTTTGGAAACGATGTTGGAACATCAGTCAAAATTGACGATCACCATGCAACATCTAGAAGATGAATTAGCACGTGCAGAAGTTGTTGCACCTCATGCTGTGCCTGCTAATGTTGTGACCATGAATGCTAAGGTACTGATCACTATTGCACCATCGACAGAAGCAACTGAAATCACATTGGTTTACCCGCATGATTTCCGTGGTGATAAAGGGCAGGTCAATGTTGTTGCTCCTGTTGGAGCCGCTATTTTGGGCTTAGCTGAAGGGCAGGAAATTGAGTGGCCCCAACCCGATGGGCATTTGATGAAAGTTAAAATTGAGAAAGTATTGTATCAGCCTGAACGTGAAGGCAATTATCTTTAGCCTATGCTGAATGCGCAAGTTGAAAATAAAAGCCCAGTAGCACTGGGCTTTTATTTTACTGTTGAGAACGGAAGATTAAAAACCAGAAGTTCTGCCTTTGCTCGGATATTTAAATTGGTGTTGAACATCCAGTTTATAGCTTTGCTTTGGATTAAGATCTACTTGCCATAAGTTAATATTCGGTTGTCCATTCCATTGGGTCGCTGTTGGGGCAACGCTATATGTGGATTGAGTGGTCAGTTTTCCATTTTGACTCTGTGGTTCAGATTCAAAAATAGTGACTTGAATAGGATAACTATGTAGGTTCTGCACGGAATATTGTTGTTTCTGTATGGTTTCGGACAGTGTTCCTTTGACAGGGTTTTTCTTGTCGGACAAATCAGTGACTTTAATTTGGATTTGATCATCTGTACCGAAGCTCATTTGTAAGTTTTCATCTGTACTGTTGTTCCAAGTTCTTTGTCCAATATAATCGCCGTCACGGTAGAGTTTGACTATGCCCGAAGGCCAATTTTGGTCCAGTTTTGCAATTTCAGCATTGATCGTCGCCTGGGTGCTATTTTTAGGGATTGCCCATACCGAAAGCTTTGCTGCATATTGTTCTGTGCTTAAAGGTAAGAATATTTGCTGCTGGCTACTTGGGATAGAGGCTTTGGTTTCTGAACGAAATTCAGTACTAAAGTTTAAATCAGCCGCTTGGAATTGTGGGAATTGTGGGGCTCTTTTAACTGTTTTCTCTTTTCGGTCATAATCCATACTCACTTCAGTAACTGGTGCAGGAGCAACAGCATAAAGCGGGCGTACAACAGGTTCTGGCTCAAAATAATTGACGCGCCATTGCTGTGGTTGAATTTGTTGAACATAGTTTTGCGGTGTCGCCGTAGACAGTGATAATTTCACATTGTTCCAGTCTTCTCCCGTTTTTTGAGCAATCATTGCCATACGTGTTAACTTGATTTGTTTCGTCTGCGTATTCAATTCAGCTTTATAAATCGGTTGCCAACGCGCATAAGGCACCATATAACTGATTTTGATTTCACCTCGCTGTGGTGCATTGACATAAAATTTAAGGGTTCTTTGATTAAATTCACTGTCACCAATCGCACCTAAATCTTGTTCCAGCTCATTTAAACGCTGTTCAAGCTTTTCTTTTTCAATCTTTGCCTGATCAATGGCGATAAATGCTTCATAAGCTTGCTTACGGACTTTAGGTGCAGAACCTTCGGTCACATTGCCCAAGAATTTATTTTGTAGTTCAGCCGCTTGAATAATTGAATTTTGTTCTGAAATTTTCTTTTTAATCACGTCGATCTGTTCACGTAACTGTGAAGATTCATTGCCAGCAGGTTTATCCAATGCACTATCAGTGTGAGAAACTGCATTGACTTCGATATTGGTGCTTTGATATTGCAGTTGGTCGATATTGAAATTTGCAGCCAACCCACTTAAAGTCACCAATTGCTCACCAGATTGTACAGGAATGCTTCGTTCAATTTTTGCCAGTGTCGGGTACAGAGTGACTTGTTGGATCGGAGAACTGGATAAGTTAAGTGCAAAGCTATAAGTCGTAGGTAGACAGAGGAAGCTAAATTTTAACGCAGTTTTTATATTCATTTATGCTTGTCCTGAAATCATTACAATTGATTTTAATGTACAAAATGTAGCAGAAACCAAAATAAATCAAAACGAAAATAGTAAAGCTGTACTAAAAAAAGCTCAATCTTTGCAGTGATTTATTGTAGTTAACCTATTTGATAATTATTTAGTATGTTAAAGTGCCTTTAATTTTGATTGAATTTTCAACTAATTTTCAACATTTTTAAGATCTGCTCAAACAAAATTAAAAATTTCAGTTACACTGAGTCATCCAAAAACGGAAGGGGGTGAACCTTGAAACAATCATGCGCAATACGGGACCAGAAATTTCCTCCTGAATTAAAAACATGGTTGTTTGCACAGGGTTCCCTGACCCAACAGCTGACAGAAGCTGCAGGTGGCGTTTTTAAAGTCCAGCCCATTCAAGAGCATTATCAAAGAATGACCTTGTTAGATAGTCAATGGATGTCAATGCCTCACCAACATACTTCATGGGTACGAGAAAGTTACTTATACGGTTGTGAAGCGCAACCATGGGTCAAGGCAAAAAGTATTTTTCCTATCTTGAGTATTCATCGCAAAGCACGCTTGTTTAAACATATTCGGACCAAGCCGATTGGAAAATTTTTATTCCAAAGAACGAATCCCTTGTGTGAGAGACGTGTTTTAAAATTAGCAGAAGGCTGGACACGTCAAAGTTGTTATACTTGGCATGGTTGTAAATTTATAGTTCAAGAAACCTTTTTACCTGCTTTTGAGCAATTTTTACAACAACAGAATATTTCAAAATAGTGTATTGAAGGACTGTCATGGCAATAGCGCAACAAACCACATGGAAGCAACGGTTAGAAGCATATTATTATCTATGTCGTTTTGATAAACCCATTGGAACAGAGCTTGTGTTTTGGCCAACTATGTGGGCGTTATGGATTGCCGCAGAAGGAATTCCAGATATTGTGACCCTGATTGCAATGGTTTTGGGGACGATTTTCATGCGTGCTGCGGGGTGTGCAATCAATGACTTTGCGGACCGTAAAGTCGATGCTCATGTTGAACGCACTAAAAATCGTCCTCTTGCAACTGGTGTGATTTCAGCGAAAGAAGCCGTTTGGGTCTTTATTGCGTTGGTGGCTGCCAGTGCATGTACATTATTTTTCTTACCGATTGCAACCTTTTACTGTGCATTAGCGGGTTTAGTTCTGGCATTTGTTTATCCCTTCATGAAGCGTTATACCCATTTACCTCAAGTGGTGTTGGGAATGGCATTTTCATGGGGCATTCCCATGTCTTTTACTGCAATGGATAAACCCCTGGGCTGGACATGTTGGTTACTCTATTTCGGTAATCTGGCTTGGACCGTAGCTTATGATACGCAATATGCCATTACCGATCGGGAATACGATTTAAAAATTGGGGTTAAATCTACCGCCATTCTATTTGGTAAATACGATATAGAAATTATCTCATTATTACAGTTAAGTAGTGTTGTATTGATTGGTGCAGCGCTGTATTTGGAAAATATTTTACTGCCGATAGGACTGATTGCGTTGTTATTGGTTTCGGGAGACTTCATCTATCAGTGGACTAAAACCAAAGATCGTGATCCGCAACGATGTTTCTGGGCATTTAGGCACAATCGTTGGGTTGGACTGATTATTTTTGTTGGTATTTTTATTGCACTCATTTGATTGGGGTAAAGCTGATTGAGTTTGATTTAAAGTGTGATAAATCACATAAATTAAAATTAATTATTTGTATTCCCATATTATTTTACTCTTCGGTTAAAAGCATCCTAGCAAGATGCTTTTTTTTATGTTTAATTAGAAGGGAACACGGAGCTGTTCAAAAAAGAAAAATTTGAGGACTTGGTAATGAAAGTATTATTTAAACGGACACTATTGGCCATTACTTGCGGTTCAGCTTTATTTCTAAGCGCATGTAATGATGATGACAATTGGGATAATTGGAATAGTAATAAAAGTTATGTATCGGAAAGTCCATATAATTTTGACAGCATGAGTGAAGCATCCTCAGTCAAAGTCATGACCTATAATATGCCGAATGTTTTAGGGGAAACTAAAAAAGCCACAGCAATGGTTTTTGTCCCTAAAACAGCAAGACCGGCAGAAGGTTGGAAGGTTGTGGTATGGGAACATGGGACGGTTGGGGTGGGAGATAGCTGTGCGCCAAGTCGGAACAAGTTTAATCCACGCTTTAAAAATATGGCAGAAAGCTTATTAAAAGAAGGTTATGTGGTTGTCGCGCCTGATTATGAAGGCTTAGGAACACCAGGTATGCATCCGTATTTGAATTTGAAGAGTGAAGCAAATTCAGCGATTTATGCGGTCAAAGCCTACAAAGCTCATTACGGTAGTCAAATCAATGGGCAATGGATGTCGGTGGGTCAGTCTCAAGGTGGGCATGCTTCTTTAGGTACGGCAGAACTTTCCAATAATGATGTCAACTATAGAGGCGCTGTTGCAGGTGCACCTGCTTCAAGTTTAGGCTATATCATTTCTGAAGTAGCACCATTAGCAATTCAAAAGATACTTTTAGAAGAACAAGCAGGAACCAAACCTATCGGTACAGCAGTTGAGGTATATGCAGAATTATTGGCCTATGCTGCTTATACCACAGTGGGGATCACCGCTTACGAACCTAAGTTCAACTATCGTGAGATTTTCCAAGAACGTTCTAGAACGATCGCAGAATTCGCTGAAGGTTCTACAGGCGAGAATGGTTTGTGTTTAGATGACTTGCATAACAAGTTTGCGGATGATATTCGTGACTATATCGTTAAAAATGGGGGTAAAACAGTACTTGACTATCCAGGCTTGAGTGGTGATTTCCAAGAAAATCCAACCGTGAAAAAGTTCCTCAGTGATAATCAACCCGCAACCAAGAAAATTAATACACCAGTGATGATTATTCAGGGTACTGCTGATATGGCTGTTCCTTATCCTGTGACGGATGGATTGCAGCAACGTTTAAAAGCTTTAGGGACAGATGTCACTTTCTTACCTGTATTAGATGCAAGTCATACCCAGGCGATTGTTGAAAAGAATCCAGAACTGGTTGCTTTTATTAAAAAGCATATGCCAATCACAAAATAATCTTTTAATGATTGAATGTAGTTGTTGAAGAAAAAGCAGAGCTTCGGTAGAGGCTCTGCTTTTTCGTATATTAATGCGTAACAGTTTGTGCTGTTTTTACTGGTGCTTTAACTGACTTTTTACCCAATGACAGATGATTGAAGAAGATATTCAGCATGACTGCTGCAATACAGGTTGTTGTTATACCTGAGTGAAACAGGGTTTGTAATACTTTGGGGAATGCATTAAAAAATTCTGGACTGATCAGGGGAATTAAACCCGCACAAACTGAAACCGCAACAATGATTAAATTGGACTGAATCTGATAATCGACTTTAGCAAGTGTACGAATCCCACTGGCAGCAACACTGCCAAATAAAACTATCCCTGCTCCGCCCAGAACAGGCATTGGAATTGCTGCGACGATACGACCAAAAATAGGCAATAAACCCAAAACCACTAAAATTGCTCCACCTGTTGCCACCACAAAACGACTTTTTACACCTGATATAGCGACCAAGCCAACATTTTGTACAAAGGCACATTGCATAAATGAACCAAATAAAGGAGCAATGGCTGAAGAAAGCATATCGGCTCTTAGACCATTTGCAAGGCGAGCACTGTCCATTGGGGTATCAACAATTTCACCAATCGCCAATAGGCTGGCGGTGGTTTCCGTCAAGATCACAATGCTGACAATACACATGGTTAAAATGGCAGATATTTCAAAAACAGGCAGACCGAAGGCGAATAAATGAGGTAAAGCGAACAGCTCACCTTGAGCCATTTTGGAAAAGTCAGCAACCCCTAAAAAGATTGTAAATATGGTGCCAATGACAATCGCAATCAATACTGCCAGACGAGCCATTGTTGCTGTACCAAAACGACTGACCAATAGCAGAATCGCAAGTGTGAATGCCGCAATTCCAATATTTTCTAGCGACCCCCATGATGCTGCTTTGGGATTTCCCCCCATAATCCAACGAATTGCAACGGGTAACAGCGAAATCCCGATAATCGTAATGATGGATCCTGTGACAATCGGTGGAAAGAAGCGCACAATTTTTGAGAAAAACGGCGCAATCAATATGCCGAAAATAGAGCTCACGATGACTGCCCCAAAAATGGTTTGAATATTACCACCTGTGGTTCCAATTGCGATCATACTTGCGACGGCAGCAAATGAAGTACCCTGTACAATCGGTAGTTTAGCACCCAACCATTTCAGGCCTAAGGTTTGTAATAATGTGGCAACCCCCCCGACAAGAATCGAGGCGGTAATTAATAATGCAATCTCGGCTGCATTTAAACCAATGGCTGTCCCGACAACCAATGGAGCAGCAATTAAACCACCATACATGGTGAGTACATGTTGCAGACCAAAAGTCAGGTTTTTTCCTAAACTTAAAACTTCATCTTCAGGTTTGATTTTGTTAATTTCAGCGCTCATATGAAACCCTTTATGAATTTTTCATCAATGGTTTAGATGAGCAATTTGTATGCCAAACGATAAAATATGAATAGGTTTAATTTTGCCTGAACAGCGAATGGTTTAAAAGTAGGATGATACGTTCAATATCAACTCATCCTTCTTTTATAGACATTCTGTTGAAAAACCTATATCGCAAATGTAATTTCTAGATCAATCAAATCATTGCGATAAATATATTATTTGCTGATATCAAGCTTGCAATGCCTCACTTAAGATTTAAATTTTAAATTGGTTTGCGCAGGCGATGCATGACTTTTCAGAAAGATGAAAAGTTGACAAAAATCTTCTGTTGAGCGACGGGGGACCTCCTATACCCCCCACTCAACATGGCGACATCCATGTCGCCTTGCGATAACAAGACTATCTGTGAATCAAGAATACAGAAAACAGGTTAAGCAAAACTTTTTAAAAATTTATATGAAAAACATAAAATTGATTGAAGATCAATTGCTTGTGTGAAAAACTAGGCGGTTTGGCTATAAGAAATCGTATTTTATGCGTGCGATTTCAACTTCATTCGCGTATAGATAATAAATTGCAGTGTACCAATCATCAGCACGACAGAAGCAAGTATAAATTGTTGATGATATGAGATACCCCAGTGTTGCAATGCACTAAAACATAAGCCACCAATCAGTTGAGTAATGGCGAATCCCAGTGTCGCAATACTCCACAACTTTTTATACGCCACATGATAGAGATTCAAAATAGTATAAGACGTTAAGAATACAACTGCAGGATTAAGCAGTCCTGTAAAAAATGAGGAAATATAAGTAAAGATGGGGTGTTGAGAAAAGATCGCAACCAGAATTGCAACTACATATACGCCATATAATATTTTTAAAGCAGTAAAATTACCAAATTTGCGTGCCAATAAATAAGCACTGATCGCACCTAACGCACTGCCTGCACCGTAGAGAATCCAGTTAAAATTAATCAGATCAAGGCTGAGGTGCAATGTGTTTTTGAGATAGTCGATCCAAAATAACGAGTGGGGTACATAAGCAAAAGCGCTGCATGCGTATACAATTAACACACTTAAATATAAACCATCCATCGAAAAGACCGTATCCGTTTGCACATTGGTCTGGTGTAGATACGTTTTAAAACCTTGCAATAAATAAGTGGTGATCACACAAATAAAAAGTGAGAATACAAACAGAATCATCCATGCGGATTGGGTACTAATACGATCAAGGTAAGGCAAAAATAACGTAGCGAATAAAACACCAATCCCGATTCCACTAAAGCCAATAAAATTAATGCTCAGGCGTTGTTCAACTTTACAACATTGTGCAACGATACTGGGTGCAAGGATCATGATTAAGCCACCACTGATACCTGAAACTATGCGCCACAATACATACCACATTTCAGGAAAACCTGAAAATGCACAACTGAATAAGCTGATCGCTCCTGTAGTGAATGCAAACACCAGATAACGAGGCATACTTGCATTCTGAGGGAGTTTCATTGACCAGAAGGCACCGATGAGATAGCCCAGTAAATTGGCGCTGCCTAATAGGCTGGCAAAGCTGCTGTCCCAATGATAGGCAAGGCGCGTAGAGGGTAATAATGCAGTATAGGAAAAACGGAGGATACCAATCGCTAAACAGGTACTCAGACAGAGAAAAACACTCAATTGAAGTTTATTTGAAACAGTCCTGTTCACGGGTATAATATCCATTTTTCAATCAACTCACCATAAGATGAATTGAAAAAAATGACAATAAATAATCAATATTTAGTTTGGGAATAATCGATCAATTGGTAAAATACAGCAAACACTAGCTTGATTGTTTGGGCCTCAATTCAAATAAGATCTTTATGGATCAATCCAGTTGGCATCGACAGGGTCACCGATGGTGTAATAATGCCCACCTGCAACATGATGTAAACTTTTCCACTCAGCATCTGCTTCATGATAACACCAGTGACCATTGCGGAAAACTCGGTCATCTGCATAAGCTGCAACCACTTTGCCAATAAATAAATCATGTTCTTGTTGATTGTGGGGTTCTGGAATCAACTCACAGATCAGCCAGGCCGCACAGTCTTCTACGGCAGGCAGGTCAAAACCCTCAAACTTGAATAGAGGTGTTTCACAATGGGGCAGTTTTTCTGGATCATTGAATTGACTGATTGTACCCAGTTTTTGTACCAGCTTTAGTTGCTTTAAGGTGGGAACCTGGATAATGAAATAGCCTGATTTTTCAATTAATAATCGTGTTTTTGTGCTTTTATCCAAAACAACACTTAATTTGGCAGGTACGAGCTCCAAGGCACACGCCCATGCTGCAGCCATGACATTCTGTTCATTTTCATACTGTGCAGAAACCAATACTGTGGGACCGTGATTTAACAGACGATATGCTTTTGAAAGTTCAACAGTTTGGAGATGTTGATTCATGTCATTACCTATATGAAGAGCTTATTCATTATTTGCACAAGCTTATACGAAATTCGTATGAGTAAAATAAGATATTGTTTTTACTGTTGATTGTCGTTTGCTGAAAACCAACACTTAAATCACTAAAAGTGCTAAATGCTATTGGATATTTCACAAAAAGTTTATAATAAAACGATCAAAACTATTGGAACTCGAATGAACTATACGCTCATTTTGAATATTGTCATATTCATTGCCTTAATCATACTGTTAATGCAAACCAGAAAGACAGATTGGAGTCTGGCTAAAAAAGTGTTTGCGGGTTTGTGTTTAGGTGTTGTGTTTGGGCTGGGATTACATTGGGTTTATGGTACAAATTCTGCAATTTTAACTGAATCTATTCAATGGTTTAATATCGTAGGAAATGGCTATGTAAAGCTTTTACAGATGGTTGTAATGCCATTGGTTTTAGTTTCAATATTGAGTGCCGTGATCAAACTACACAATGCTTCATCACTGGGTAAAATCAGTGTAATAAGTATTGGAACATTGCTGATAACAACCTTTATTGCTGCACTGGTTGGTGTTTTTGTAACCAATCTTTTTGGTTTAAGTGCAGCAGGTTTGGTACAAGGTACACAGGAAACAGCACGACTGGAAGCAATTCAAACGGATTATATCGGTAAAGTCACTGATCTAAATGTACCAGATTTCATTTTATCCTTTTTGCCGACCAATCCTTTTGCTGAGTTGACGGGTGCACACCCGACATCCATTATTAGTGTGGTTATTTTTGCAACTTTACTGGGGCTGGCAGGTTTAAATCTGATCAGAGATGATGCTGAAAAAGGACAGCG
The DNA here is from genome assembly GCF_026344175.1 of Acinetobacter nematophilus. Lineage (NCBI taxonomy): Bacteria > Pseudomonadati > Pseudomonadota > Gammaproteobacteria > Moraxellales > Moraxellaceae > Acinetobacter > Acinetobacter nematophilus. Next base: position 76,614 of record NZ_JAPKMY010000001.1, on the reverse strand, counting down.
TATTGTCACGGCGATTGATACTTTACAGGCTTGGGTCATGAAGCTGGTGCGCTTGGTGATGACGCTTACGCCTTATGGTGTATTTGCCTTAATCACGAAAGTGGTCGCGAGCTCTAATGCAGCAGACATGGTTAATCTGGGCGGTTTCTTGGTAGCATCCTATTTAGGGTTGGCAATCATGTTTGGGGTACATGCATTGATCTTATTATTTACTGGTGTTAATCCGATTCGTTTTTTTAAAAAGGTTTTACCCGTATTGACTTTTGCATTTACCAGTCGTTCAAGCGCAGCCAGTATTCCTTTAAATATTGAAGCACAGACACGCCGTTTGGGTATACCTGAGTCAATCGCCAGTTTTTCAGCATCGTTTGGTACAACCATAGGACAAAATGGTTGCGCAGGTTTATATCCGGCAATGCTTGCGGTGATGGTTGCACCGACAGTAGGGATTAATCCTCTTGATCCAGTGTGGATTTTGACTTTGGTGTGTGTGGTTACATTAAGTTCGATTGGTGTTGCCGGTGTCGGTGGTGGTGCAACGTTTGCTGCGCTGATCGTGTTACCCATTATGGGCTTGCCGGTAACTTTAGTGGCGTTGTTAATCTCCATTGAGCCTCTGATTGACATGGGCCGTACAGCATTGAATGTCGATGGCTCAATGACTGCAGGTGTGGTCACTAGTCAATTAATGGGACAGACGGACCAATCTATTTTACTTTCAGATGAACAAGAAGACTTGCAGCATAGTTAATTTGAATGTATTGAAAATTTTGAAAAGGCATCTTTAACAAAAGATGCCTTTTTTATAAGATCTTTAATCTGCTGAAAAATGCATTCCGTAAAATATAATTTCTATAAATCAATAAAATCCATGTGAAATGGTATGAACGAGTTGTTGCTGAAAAACTTCATGTCATAGATAAAGTATTGATTAGATATCATCATGTTCACTGTTTGATTTCTAGTGAGCTGCTTGATTACATTCTGCCAATTCTTTAGAGTTTTTTGTCCAGATCTTGCCTGCGCTGTTCTTATAAAAACTGATTTTTCCAATTCGAGAGACCAAGCTTTGGCATGAGTCAAGCGATAGCTGATTGCCCCATGGTCCAGTCATTCGACAGACTGAACCATTGCATTTCCAAACAACATTCGGACCGTTTTCGATGGGAACGGTCACTGTTCCTTGATGTGTCGATCCTGCAATCCAAATGGTATCGGATGCAATGGCCAAGGGTGAAAAGAGTAACCAACTGGTGATTAAGATGCTTTTGAGGGTGGTTTGCATATTCTTCATTGTTTTTGCCTATTTATTGGAATATGAAAAGTTATAGTCCTGAAAGAATATAATGTACATAGTCGTCTTGTGAATCAAAAGTTTCATGCATCAAATATTTTTTGTACCCATTTTTATACTTAAATTGTATCTGTAATCATTTTTTTAGTTGACCTAGAATGTGTGAAAATAAGGAGTCTCTGTGATGAAAATGTACCAAGTTGATGCTTTTACACAACAATTATTTAAAGGAAATCCTGCTGCAGTTTTGGTTTTAGATGAATGGCTTGATCATGCATTGATGCAGAATATTGCCCTAGAAAATAATTTGGCAGAAACGGCATTTGTCAAAAGAATCGATGATGAAAACTATCAGATTCGTTGGTTTACGCCAAAAGTTGAAGTGGATTTTTGTGGACATGCCACATTAGCATCAGCATTTGTTTTATTTAAAGATTACACCTCAGCAAAAACAATTCGTTTTCATGTGAAAGAGTTGGGTATTTTTACCATTCAACAAGCCGATGATGGCAAAATTCAAATGAATTTTCCTCTTCGTACCCCCCAGAAAGTATCGGAATATCCTGAACTGCTCAATCATGTGATTGATAAGCCTTTCAAAGAGGTATATTTAAATGAGCAGGCCTATATTTTAGTCTGTGAATCGGCACAAGATGTGATTGATGCTCAACCAAACTTGATCAACATCACACGGATTGCAGAAGAATACAGCGTGAGTACAGCATTTACCGCAAGCTCAGGGGGCTATGATGTGACCATTACTGCCGCATCCGATCAATATGATTATGTTGCTCGCTATTTCGCACCACACAAAGGGATCAATGAAGATCCCGTGACAGGTTCCATGCATACAGGTTTAGCGCCATTATGGGCTGAAAAATTAGCAAAAAATCAATTAATCGGTTATCAGGCTTCTGAGCGTGGTGGAACATTATTCTGCAACCTTCAAACAGACAATCGTATTGAGATTTCAGGTTATGCTCAATTGTACATGCAAGCGGAGATATTTATTTAAGTCGATTTTGTTGTATTGATAGACTTATGCTTACAAAGGCAGTTGAAATAAACAGCTATATTTTCAAAACTTAACTATAAATTATGTTCAGGATTTTTTAAGATGTCTAACTTATAAATGTTTAAAATTTAAAAAATTCTGGATTCTTTTATGCTTATGCGGTTGAAAAAACTCACATTCTCTCTCTGTATTCTTGGTTTTAGTGCGTCAGCATTGGCTCAAACTGTTCTGGTTAAATCTGATCATGATATTGAAGAATATAAGCTGGAGAATGGTTTTCGGGTTTTACTTGCACCAAATGACAGAGAAAATAAAGTTTTTATGAACACCGTATATTTAACGGGTTCTTTAAATGATCCTCAAGGTAAAGGTGGTTTGGCTCATCTACTTGAGCATTTGGCTTTTAAAGGTACACAAGATGTAAAAGGTGAAGAATTTCAACGCCGTTTAGATCAGTACACCTTAATGACCAACGCAAGCACTGATTATTATTCCACCAAATATACCAATATCGTTCGTCCAGACCAAAACATTTTAAATGAAGTGATCTATTTAGAATCACAGCGTATGGATAAATTGGTACTTCAAGAGAAGTTTGTTCCATCTGAAATTAATATCGTCATGCGTGAGCGTGAAGTGCGCATGGATCAGCCTTTTGCTGTACTAATGGATCAAATGTGGAAAGCAGCCTACGGCAATCAATCTTTGGGTCGTTTACCGATCGGTGATTTATCTGAATTACAGTCGATCAAAATGAGCGAACTCAATAAATTCTATAAAGATTGGTATGCACCTAATAATGCGGTCATGGTGATTTCAGGTAAATTTGACAAGGCTGAAGTTTTAAAAGCTATCGATAAAAATTTTAGCTCGATTCCTGCACGTCAAATCCCGCAACAAGCACAAGTGCCATTATTAGATTCTGCGAAAATTAAAAATCGTGAGTTCACCGTCAAAAAGGGCAGCGATCTTGCAAAATTCAATATCTATATGAATGGTAAAAATGAGAAAATTCAACCTGCATTAGCACTGGCGCCTTATCTTTATACTTTACAACCAAGCGGACATCTTTACTCCAGTATGGTTGAAACTGGTATTGCGACGAATGTTCAGTCAACAACATGGTTGGATGACGATTTTAATTTGGTCTTTATGGGGGCAATTTATGCACCGAATCATGACGCCAAAAAAATTGATCAATCCTTGATTTCTGGTGTAGAACAGAATCCTAGTTTTAATGATGTCGAATTAAAACGTGTTAAAAACTTAATTCAGAATGCACACGATAACCTAATGAGCAGTGCGACTGCTGTAGGAGGTATGCTCAGCGATTATGTGGTGACTTCACATGGTGACTGGTCGCAATATTTCAAAGATCAACAACGCATTCAAAATTTGACTGTGAATGAAACCAATTCAACCTTAAAGTCATTCTTAACCCAACAACATCGTTTCCATGGTGATATCCAGCCTACACCAGAAGACCAGAAAAAAGCCTTAGAACAAAAACAAGCAACTGAAAAGCCGAAGACACTTGATCAACAGGCAGCGGCTGTCGAGCCTCTGAAAGATGTCAGTGTTTATCAAGCTGAAGTTGCACAGTACGTGCAACAGTCAAAACAGTACCTAGAGGCAACTGAGAAAAAGATCCAACGTGGAACGTTAAAAAATGGAATGCAGTATGCTTTGTTCCCAACATCTACACGTGATGATAAAACCTATGCCACCATTGAGGTGAATTTTGGTACGGCAGAGGCTTTAAAAAATAAATCGCAAATTTTGGACTTTATGGCTTATTTATTGTTGCGTGCATCAGAGCAATATAGCTTACAGAATATTGCAGATAAAACCATTGAAGTGGGGGGGGATGCAACTGCCGCAGCAATTGACAATGGCATCACCATTCAAATTTCTGCGAAAAAAGAAAAATTTGAAGATTTCTTCAAATATATCGTATCCGTAATGAAGAATCCTAAATTTGAGCAATCACAATTTGATCTGATTAAATTACAAAGCCTTTCCAGCTTAGACCGTCCATATACTGAGCCTGAAACAGTTTCATCCTTAACAATAGCCCGTCTATTGGAAACCTATCAACCAGGTGATTTGCGTTATCATTTTGAACCTGAACTGGCAAAGCAGCAGATTCAAGCGGCAACAAATCAACAGGTAATTGACCTATATAAAAAGTATTTTGCTATGGACCACGGCTTTATTTCAGTGACAGGGCAATATGATGCAAAAGCTATGCAAAAGTTAATGAATCAACAGTTTGGAAATTGGACAGGCAAGCAACCATACCAACGCTTATCCACTGAATTTAATACTTACAAAGCGCAAAAAGTCCATGCACTTTCTGAACAGCGTGAATTTGGCAGCTATCAGGCTTTGCAAACCCTACCTGTGGGTGTAGACAATAAAGATGCAGCCGCGTTAATTGTGTTTAGCTATATTCTTGGTGATTCCCAGTTATCTTCTCGTTTAGGACAGGAATTACGTGAGAAGAATGCCTTGGTTTACGGTTTTGGAAGTCAACTCAACTTGGATTCTTTTAACGATGCAGGCGCTTTGTCGATCGAAGCTAATTACACCGCAGGAAAATCTGCGGAAGTATCCCAAGTGGTTCGCAAAGTGCTGAATGATTTATTAACGACAGGTGTAACCACACAAGAGTTAGAAGCAGCAAAAGCCAATATCATGAAGCAACGTGTGACCTCACTGGAAGATGAGCGAATCATTCACCGTATGCTCAACAGTCAGCTTGAGCGCAACAAAAAGATGGATAGTCGTGGTTTACGTGATCAAGAATTTGCCAAGCTGAATAAAGCTGATGTCGATGCTGCAATTAAAAAATACATCAAACCAGAGCAATTGGTTGAAGTCATGGCCGATCAATATGGTCAAGCTCAAAAAGGTATAAATTGATCGTCTAATTGCGGTATTGTATACGTCAAGTTATAGGGTCTGTTATCAGACCCTATACATGTATAGTTTTTGTTCTATCAATACAAAGAATAACAAAAAATGAGTGAAAACAATGTCAATGATTGGCAATTTACTAAGTATTTCAACGTAACAATGAGAAGATTTTATTCAGTCACCAAACTTACTGGAAGCTTATGTTTATGGTGACCAAAAAGACCGTCAATCACAAACCCTAAATCTGGACAAGACATGGTATGCCATTCATTTTATCTTAAATGGTGATTTTTATGGAGGACAAGGTCCTTTAGCAATGGTGTTTTTTGGCGGTAAAGAGATCGGTAAGGATTTAGGGATAGGTCCAGCCAGATATTTAACAGCAGGGTAAGTAAAGCAAGTTGCGAATGCAGTAGCGTTGGTGAGTGATCGTCAGTTTACAGTTCAATATGATCTTGATGCCTTGGATGAGGCTGATATTTATCCGAATACGTGGGATGAAGACAGTGAGCAAGGGTTAAACTATATTTTGCTGTATTTTCAAGATTTAAAACAGTTCTATCAAGAAGTGGCCCTTAGACATCAGGCTGTGTTGATTTATATTCAATAATCAATAAAAAACCGAGGCGTTGACCTCGGTTCTTTATTCTAATCGTTGAAAATAAAAACTTATTTTTCAACAAATGCCCGTTCGATTACGTAGTCGCCCAACACGCCCATTTTTGGAGATTCTTTAAGACCGTGTTGATCCAATAATGCAACAACGTCATCAAGAAATGCAGGGCTACCGCATAACATTGCACGGTCAGTCTCTGGATTAAAACGAGGTAAACCGATTTTTTCAAATAATGCGCCCGTTTCAATTGCAGTCGTTACACGCCCTTGTGTATGAAACTCTTCACGCGTTACTGTTGGGTAGTAAATCAATTTATCTTTGATGCCTAACTCTTCAAAGAACTCATTGTTTGGAAGTTCATTGAGAATAAGATCTTGATAAGCCAATTCAGAAATAAAACGTGTACCGTGAACAACAATCACTTTCTCAAAACGTTCATAAGTTTCAGGATCACGAATAGTTGATAAGAATGGCGCAAGTCCAGTTCCAGAAGAAAGGAGATAAAGATTCTTGCCTGGATTTAAATCGTCAAGGACTAAAGTTCCAGTTGGCTTTTTCGAAACCAAGATTTCATCGCCAACTTTTACTTTTTGTAAAATAGACGTCAAAGGACCATCAGGTACTTTGATTGAGAAAAACTCTAATTCTTCTTCGTAGTTAGCGCTGGCAATTGAATATGCGCGCATTAAAGGCTTACCATTGACTTCAAGACCAATCATCACAAATTGACCATTTTTAAAACGTAATGCAGTATCACGTGTGGTCTTAAAACTGAATAAAGTGTCATTCCAGTGGTGTACGTGAGTAATCTTTTCGACGTTGAAAGCAGCCATTAAAGGTCTCAATAAATTATCAAATTAGAACAGCTTGCTATTCTAATCTAAAATCATTCTCGATAAACTGAATATATTTAATTGAGCTTATCAGAAAAAATGATTATGACGGAGTTGAGTGTTCCAATTATTGCCATTATGCATTCCCCTTATGTTGAAAAATTTGGCATCCCCCGGCAACCGAATTTGGTTCAGGTCGAATCTTTTATTGAAATGCTCGCCCCTTATAATGTTATGGAAGCATTTGAAGGAATTGAAGAATTTAGTCATTTGTGGCTGATCTGGCAGTTTCATGACAATAAACATCAACAACAGAATAAATTTCGACCTCAAGTGCGACCACCACGGTTAGGCGGAAATAAGAAAATCGGGGTATTTGCGACACGCAGTATGTATCGTCCTGCACCTGTTGGATTGTCGGTCGTTCAACTCAAACAGGTCAAGAAAGTGGGCAATACTGTTCGTATTTATGTGACAGGAAGTGATTTATTAGATGGCACACCGATTTTAGACATCAAACCTTATATTCAGTATTCTGATGCTGTATTGGATGCACAAAGCGGTTATGCACACGATCGACCTGTACTCAAGAAAGTTCACTGGTCAGAACAGGCACATCAATCAAAAACAGGTTTATTGCAACATGCAAAAATTGATCAGCAATATATTGCAGAACTTGAGTCAGTATTGGCATTGGATCCACGTCCAGCCTATCAAGATGATGAGCAAAGAATTTATGGGATGCGCTTTGGTCAGTTAAACATCAAATTTAGCTGTCGTGATGATGCTGTTGTCATCCAAGAAATCACGCCTGAATGAGCATGCTTAAATTCAATGAGATGAATATATTGTTGAATCATATAAAGCATGCTATGCCATGCTTTAGCTCTCAAGCCTGAATAGATTCTCGTTGATGAAATTTCACTTCTCGTAGAGGCAGACAAATCTGATGCTGCAAACAAAGCCATGCTTTGTTTTTATGTATGTTGAGCAGGGGATATGTCCTATATTCCCGCTCAACATGACAACATCCATAGCGTTGCACGATAGGAAACCAACCTTGATTCAAAAAAATGAAAAATATGAATTACACAAAGCTTTCAAAAGTTTGTATAAAAAGCTTAAAGTTCATTCGTGATGAACTTTTGAAATCAAAATACTTGTGTGAACAATCGAGCAGTTTGATGATGTTTAAAAAATACAATACTGAATAAAATTCATTTTTGCTTGGATTTTTATATTAATCTCAAAATTAAATCGCCTGATCTATGCTGCCGTTTATCTCACTATTTTGCTTTGTTGAGTGCGCTTTACTGCAATGTACTTATTTGGGCAAAGTCGAGGAGGTCTTGTTGAGATTGTTGTAAAATACGTTGTTTTTCCGCGGTAATCCAGCCCAAGGCAAACCAAACTTGTGGTTGGCTTTTAACCAATTTTATTAAAATCTCTTCAGCCACGATTAAATCATTGTATAGACCTAAGCTTTCTTGAGCAGGTTTGATTGCCTTTAAGTATTTTTTTATCGTTGATTTATCATATAAAGATGCAATAAATTCAACGCTATAACGTAAACGTTTTAAATCTTTACGGGTTTTATGACGGGCTTCAATATCTAGGTTTAAGTAATTTTCAGCGTCTATTTTAATTTTTCGATGTAATTTACTGATTTTTTTTAATGCTAATTTGTGTATCGATGTTTTACTTTTTTCATGTGATTCTTGTTCTATAAATTGGATCAATGACAGAATCAAATAATTAAAATTAAATGATCGAAATAATTTGGTTAATTTCTGGGGATCAACGGTCTGTGATTCAGGCAGCTTAAATTTTGGTGCACTAACAGCTTCAAGTTGGGGTAAAAGTTCTTCACGAATGACATCTAAATCTCGTGCTGAACCCAACTGTCTAAACAGTTCGGTTAACTGTGTTTGCCAAGTTGGATCAATATGCAAGGACCAACTTGAAAAAGTTTTAATTGCACTACGTAAACGTCGAATAGCGACACGCGCCTGATGAACATGTTTGGAATCAAAGTTAGCAGATGCAATTGCCGTGCTGTTGGGAAGCAGATGGTTCAGACAATTATTAAATATCTTTTTTAATGCTATTTCAGGTGTGTCTTTTGCATTTAAATTTAAAGGTGTTTGAAATTGTACGGGATTTTCTCGGATGCTTTGTGCCAATTGAAAACCTTGTTGTGCTTTACTACGTACATCGAGCCATAAGCCATAGCGTTTGACACGGGGTAATATAAACGAAACCAGATCTTGTACCGTGCCTTGTTTTAATTCAAATTCAAGTTCATGTAAAGCTAAACTGTCATGTTGGGTAATGATTTGCCCTTGGTCATAACTCACTTCAATTTGACTATTTTGAAACTGAAAAGTACTTAATTTTCTTTCAATGTCAGTTTGAAACTGAATCTCAAGCATAGTTTTATTTTGCGCTAGTATGGATTGAATGCTTTTAGCAATCTGTTTGTTTTTTAAGTAATCTTCGATATTCAGTTCAATTTCATCTGTTCCTAAACCATGTTCAAACTCAGCGCGTTTTAGCTTTTGTTCAGTGGGCAGTTTCAGGGTTTGTACCCATTGATCATTTTCAAGCCGTTGACGAAGCGAAATAGAATGTTGTGACAAGATAAAAGTAGGTGTGTCGTAATACTTTGCTTGTAGATGTAAGCTTCGATCATTTTTTCTTTGAAATGCTTTAATGAGAGCATCTTGTTTTTCTTGTGGAATCTGGAATTTTAATTCGATTTCAAACATCTTCATGTTCTCATTTTCGCTATGATCAGAATGATTGTAATCTGATCAATTGTATTTTTGAGAATTTTTAAAAAATGATTACAAATCAAATACTCCGTCTAAAAATAATAGCCTATTGTTATTTTAGATGACCTGTGCAAAGAGATGATTTTGAAACAAAAAATCATCTCTACACCTGGATTATTTTAAGAATTTACGACTGACCAAGAACTGCTCAGTGGCTTCTAGTAATTTTTCAGCATAGACTTCTTGCTTGGCTGTCAGCCACCCTAAAGCAAACCAATCACTGGCGTCTAGGTCAGTTTGCTGTAAATAAGAAGATGAGGATGCCAATACTTGATATTGTTCACAAGCCTGTTGAGCATCATTCAAAGATTTACCGTATTTCTGCAAATTTTTAACATCATAGATCTGGGTTAAAATTGGAAAGCTGAACTTCAGTTCATTTAAATGCTGGGCTAATGATTCAAGACTTTCAAGGTTGGAAAGATCAGCACCATTTAAACTTTCCTGAAGCAGTTTGTACTGATGTTGCAGGGTGTTTTGAGCAAACCATTTCAAATCATGTGGCTGAGGTTTATTTGATTGTCCGAGACTAAACATCAATAGTTCAAGATAGTGTTGAACATTCTGGGTAGATTTAACTAAATTAATCAACTTCTCATTGGCATATAAAATGTCTTTGTCTAAACTCTCTGCTGTTTTAGGATTTTGCAGTAACGCACCGAGTGTGCGTTGCATATGCTCAAAATGCTGTAAATTTTTAAAATGGCTTTCAAAAGCAGAAAGCTGATGTGCCCATTTTTCTGTTTTGGTATCTGTCCAGTCCTTAAACAAGGATAAGGTCAGATGCAGATGATGAAGGGCAGTTTGTGCTTGAAGAATATGCTCAGGCTCGGCAACTTGTGCAGAAATCGCAGCAATATTCGGCAATAAATGTTGAAGTTGGCTGGCAACAAGTCCACGTAAATTTTTATCAGCAGTGTCTTTCTTATTTAAATGGGGTTCTTTTGCAAGTTTTGCTGAACTCACTTTTTGATCAAGCAGCAATAAGTTTCCAAACTCAGCTTTACTGCGGACATCCAACCAAAGTTGGTATTTTTTTACCCATTCAAAACTAAAAGCTAAAAGTGATTGAATTGAACCGCTTTTTAATTCAAATTCAACTTCATAAATGTCTTGTTTTGCTGTTTGGGTTCTGACTTCACCAACGTCTAAACTGATTTCAATTTCCGCATCTTCAAAGTTGATCAGTCGGGTGGTACGCTGAATATCGGTTTCAAATTGTAGCTGTAAGTGTTCAATTCTGTCACCTAAAGCATTTTGAAGTATTGCGAATGCTTCAGGCTTATTTTCATAAATTTTGAGGTCTAAACTTGGTGCTTCTGCTTGCTCGCCCAAATCAATATTATCTTCAAAGCGTTGTAAATGACTTTTGGTTGCTGCTTTTAAAGTCTGTATCCAACGGGTACCTTCTAAACGTTGGCGAAGCGCAGCGCCCTGTTGCGAAAGTTGACGGTCAGGTGTGTCGTAGTATTTTGCTTGTAGGTGAATGATCTCAGATTTTTTAGGGTCTATTGCTTTAAGTAATGCATTGCGGCGAGTTTCGGAAATTTGAAACTTTAATTCAACTTCAAGCATGGGAAAATCCTAAAAATGATCATATCGATTGAAGACTTAAATTTTTCTTCATGTTTAGTCTGATATTGTAACGCAAAATTGGGTGTAAAATGCTGACAGAACGTATCCTTTCCGCAAGAATGCACAATTTACACACTATTTTAAATTTGGCTTTTAACGCAGCATAAAATAAACTAAGCTGATTAAAAATAAAACAGGATGATTGATCATGAATGCCCAAGTAGAGCCTAAATCGGAATTAGAGCAATACCCTAAATTTGAACTTCCAATTCAAAACTATTCAGAGTTTTATCGCTTTTATCTAACAGAACACCGCAGCATCATGAGTCGCCGTTTACATGCAGCGGGAAGCAGTTTGGGTATTTATTTCTTTACTCAAGCAATTCGTCAGCGTAAAGCCAAATATGTGCTATATGGATTAGTTTCAGGTTACGCCTGTGCTTGGGTGGGGCATTTTGTCTTTGAAAAAAATAAACCTGCCAGCTTTAAGCAGCCTTTATATAGCTTTATTTCAGATTGGCGTATGCTCTCCGATATTTTACGAGGCAATCTAAGTCTAAAAGATCGCCGTTTTGATAAAATTGACAGTTAATGATAAAAATTATATCGAAGAAATAGAGGTTTTTGTATTTCTTCGATAATTTTATATTTTATTAAAAAAACTGTGAATAAATCAATTGTAATTAAAGTAGAACTATAGTTAACACAGCTATATTTTGATGATATTTTTAATATTTTATTTACGTGAATAATAAATTTTATAGAAATATATCAATCGTTATAATTAGAAATATTTTGTTTTTCTATGATTATTTTCAAATAAAAAAATATGCTTTGTAATTTATGATAAAAGAATAATAATCAATGAATTTTAAAAATGAACAATTTAGATCAATATTATGATGAACTCGTTGAGTTAATTTATAAAATTCCTCTCAATGTTGATGGGTGGGGTATTTTTTGTAAAAAAATGACGCAAGTCATGGATTGTTCAACTGTACATATATTGGCATTGGATTTAGAGTTTCATGCTTATTCTTTTAGTCGAGCAGTTAATCGATTTGTAAATGAAAGTGATACTGCTTATGCAGAAGTTTCGTATTTACATTATCCTGTGAATGATGACCCACGCTGGACTGGTGTATTTAATCCGCAACGCATAGGTTGGTATCAGTGTCATCATGATATATCTGATGACTTTGTAAAGAAATCACATTTATATCAAAATATATTACTTCCCTATAATATGCGTTATACCGCTGCACACGAAATAATACTTGATGAAAAACTATGTATGTTAATTGCAGTTCAAACATCAGAACAAAGACAACCATTAAATTCTGATGAATTGAGTTTTTTAGATAGGTTACTGATTCACTTAAAACGAGTAGTCGAGATTCAACGCAGTATTTATGAGTTTTCAAATAAAGCGATCATGGGTTATACGTTGATTGATAAATTAGCACAGCCTATTGTGATTTTAAATTTATCAGGACAGGTTGTACATCAGAACAAAGCCGCGAAGCGAATTTTAGAAACAAACAATATAATTCAAATTGAAAAAAATTATTTAAAATTACCAATGCCTTATATGCAAGTTCTCAAGAAAAATCTAAAAGAAATCGAAATTGCATTTAAAAAACAAAATGATTTGAATCAGCGTTTTTTCGAAGATGGCTGTATAAAGATTGTAGATCAGATGGGGGAAGTCTTCTATATTTTTGCAACACTTTTAATTACAGATCAAGAGCTGAAAGCATTTGGCATACGACCATCGATTATGTTGACGCTTTATTCACCCACTTATGCGCCAAATATTGATGCACATTTACTGAGTGCTGCATTTAATTTAACTCCAGCAGAGTCAAAAGTCGCCTTATCTCTTTTAGATGGCTTTCTTCTTAAAGAGATTGCTCAAAAAAATCATGTAAATATTGATACCATAAGAAAACAATTACAGTCTATTTTTAAAAAAACAGATACCAATCGACAGTCTGAGTTGATGAAATTATTACTTAATATGCCTAAATATCATGAAAGAGCATGAGATTATTCCTCATTTGAGGAATGGATTGGATAAAAAATAAAGCGAATACTTTTTATTATTTTTGAATAAAAAGGATTCAAGATGAAACGAATTAAAAAAGTAATATTTCTAATGATCACTATTTCAATTTTAGCTGGGTGCGGTGGTGGTGGTGAAGGAAATCAAAATATTGATGGAGCTGTCTGGAGTACAAGTGGCAAAGTTATAGATGATGCTGGTAATCCGATTGCTGGTGCTGAAGTATCAGTCAAGCTTAATGATATAAAATATTCTGTAAAAACAGACAATAATGGAAACTATAGATTAAATACACCACAAGATTATGATTATCCGCAATTTTTTGCAGGAATAATTAAGGCTGATCACTACAAGTCTGTCACAGTTTTGTTTAGTTATACAAATAATCATTTGGGAGTTGATACCAAAACTTCTAATCCAACATTAAAGAAGTTGCAAGAGACAGATATTATATTTTTTAATGGCTTAGATATTATTCATTTAGGCGATAATCAGTTTACAGGTTCTGTAAACTCTCAATTACAGATAAAGGCTCAAGGAAAGGTTTGGATTGATCATTTTATTTATTCAGATCTATTAAAATCAAAATATGACAATATCTGTATTTCATTTATGGGCAGAGGCTTTAATAGTATAAATGATGGAAGTAATGATCCGATTTCATTGTCAAATAATGGTCAACCCGGTACTTATATTGTCAAAATCCTTCCAGATAGTGCTGAAAATGGAAGTTTTAGCCAATATAAAGCGTGTTTTTCTTTAAGCAGCTTTAAGGCTGGTGACAAAGTCCAAGTACAAATTAATTCACTGCCAAAGAATGGTGATTTTGATGATTTTGAAATGATTAATATGTTTGGCGAGCTTAGTGGAAATGGTACTATTGTAACGCCACCAACTACACCAGAGAATCCATCATCAACAGGTGATAATACAGGTTCTATTGCGGTTGACAACCACTATTATCCAATTGAATATCGTGCATCTAATGTCTTATATCCAAATTATTCTAATGAGCTTAATTCAAATATATTATGTGCAGTAAATTATGCCGCACTTGGACCACATTATGAATATTTAAAACCAAATGGTTTAGTTTCTGGTTCAACTGAAAAGGCAAGAGCTTGTAGTAATATAAATAATAACTGGACATCATTTATAAATTTTATTCAAAATAATATCACTAATTGTCAAAACAAATCTTTTGATGGTATTTATATTAATGCGATAGATGCGAATAATCTTTATAGTTACTCAACAACATATACATTACAGAATCCTATCGATTGGATTAAGGTCAGCAAACTACTTCAAGTTAACTATCAAGCTGACGTCGATTTATGTAATAAGTAAAAGGACTAAAACCACTCATGAAGAGTGGTTTTTTATTACTCATTTATGGAATGGATTTATATGAAACAACTGAACATAATTTTAAGTACATCATTTTCTGTTGTGAAATAAAAGGAAGTTATCATGAAAAACCAACTAATAGGTATTTTACTAATTACAATTATTCTTACTGCATGTTCAACTGTACCTACTAAAGCTAAATTGGGTTCGGAACAAACTTTAACCAATGAAGGTTTTATCCAATCAAAAAGAGAGGGTTTTGTTGTACGTATAAGTAAGTTAGATACGACATCTAATAGTTATAAAAGTATTGCTAAATATGGGTTACCTATTCGAATTATTGTCGCCAATATGAGTGATAAACCGATCACTTTTGGACCCACTAACATAACAGTATATAAAAATAATCAACCTGTTCAACCATTAACAGCAGCGCGTTTAGATCAAATTAAAGATCGCCAGAAAACCAAGAATACTGCTTGGAGTGTACTTAATGGAGCATTGGCAATGGCTGTAGGTGTTGTCGGAGCAACATCTGGAGATACATCGTTAGCGCAGTCGACACAACAATATACGACAGATTCGCTGAATTATACAGCACAAAGCCATATGGCATCGCAACAAAACACCGATGATCGAATGAGCGCGTTATCCACGCAACTCAATACATCACTTTTGCAAGAAGTTGTTCTTCAGCCAAGAAAAACGATTGACGGTGTTGTTTTCTTTGAAAATGTAAAAGCAGGCGATTCAATTGTCATTAAAGTTCGAACAGATGAAATCGAACATATGGTTTCTTATCAAAAATAAATAATTTGAAAGGAAGTTTGAGTGATGTATGGATTAAAAAAAATTGTACTGATATTTATTGGTTTGACTGTAAATATTGGTGTGAATTCTGCTGAAAAACAAGAGGGGCAGCGCCAATATGCGAGCCAAAGTGCGGATTGTATCAGTTTAAATGTTATTGATCCTATTCAGGGCGTTTTTAACCTAAAGAATATTTGTAGTTTTAAAGTAAATCTTAAATATACTTTGTCCCAATCTCAAGTTTTTTCTGGAACATATACGACTCTTCTTCCCAATGAGTCAACTTTCGTGACTGGAAAAAAAGATGAAAGAGCTGACTTTATTATTTGTGAGTTTCCAGATATTCCAGAAAAAATAGGGGGAAATTGCATTGGAACTAAACGTGCTACATATACTGGAAGTTTAGTCAACAGTGGCCAAATTGTGAAGATACAAGATGATGATATCGATACTTTAATGGATAAAGCGCAAAAAGAAGGTGATACAAAACTGAATCAAATCAACAACAATACGATAGCGAGTTTAAATCAAGCGCAGCAAAATTATGATGAGGCACTTGCAAAGGGAAATAAAATAGCGAGTTCTTTGCAAAGTTATACCAATAGAATAAATTCATCTGGTTTAACAGCGAATAACATCGGTTTGACAAGCAAAAATACTGAAAAAGCATCTACCCTAAATATTGTGCAAAACATTCTGAGCGAATATGTGAATAAACAAAATTCAATTGGAATGGATAAATATTCTAGTGCGAATACTGCTCTGGAAACGCGGCAAAGTAAAGCTTCATTCAATGGTATAACAGCATCAGATTTTAGTGGTGATGTAAACTGTACAGATGATTATTTAGTATCCAATACTCAACCATTGATACAGGAATTAAGCGTTGGCGCAAGTAATATAGGTGCTTGTGAAGGTGCAAAAAGATTTAAAATATTGCAACTAAAAATATTAGACCTCACCAAACACTGTCGAAGTAATACAGTAGGAATAATGGAAGTTAGAGAGGGAGCAATTAAGGCGATTCAGGAAGCAAATGAAACAATAGAAGGAATATGTGGATCGTAGTTGAGCGAACGAATATCAGTTCTATATAAAACCTGAATTGTAATTGGAAATTGAGCAGTTTAGGATAAGGGGGATTTTTAAATATGATAGTTTCTTTATGCGCGGTCTTTATCTCATCACCAATGATGATCCAATTGAACTTTTATTAGCAAAACTAGAAGGTGCAATGGCAACCTATGAGGTTGCTGTTCTGCAATATCGTCGCAAGAAAGTGCCAAAACAAGATCAGGACTATGAAATTGAGTACATGAAATCCATGTGCGCACAATATAAAATACCTTTCGTGATCAATGACGATTTAGACGCAGCGATCAAATACGGTGTGGGGGTTCATCTAGGTCAAGGCGATGGCTCGATTGCTGAAGCTGTGGCACGTTTACCCAAAGGTGTACTCATCGGGCGAAGTTGTAACAATTCGATCGAACTTGCCGAACAAGCAATTGCCGATGGTGCAAACTATGTTGCTTTTGGTGCAATCTATGCGACGGATACTAAACCGGAAGCAGGAAATATCGGACTGGATACCTTAAAACAAGCCAAAGCTAAATTCGATATACCCATCTGTGCAATCGGGGGGTTAACTGTTGAAAATTCAGCACCTGTGATCGAAGCAGGTGCCGACCTTTGTGCTGTAATTAGTGATATATTAGGACGCACTTTATCTGGTGTCACTGTCCGTACCCAAGAATGGGCAGATTTATTTACTGCTCACAAAGCCTAAGCTTATCTTTGTAATTTGTTTTTTTAGTCGAGTAATCTCATGACGTTATCTGCCAAGCAAGAACAATTGTTTAAACAAGCCAGTAAACATATCCCTGGGGGCGTGAACTCTCCCGTACGTGCGTTTAATGGCGTCGGTGGTACGCCAATATTCATCGAAAAGGCCAAAGGGGCTTATTTGTATGATGTCGATGGTAAGCGTTATGTGGATTATGTGGGTTCTTGGGGTCCCATGATTTTGGGGCATGCACACCCTGATATTATCCAAGCTGTCCAAGAAGCAGCGGTTGATGGTTTAAGTTTTGGTGCACCCACTGTTCATGAAACCACGCTTGCAGATTTAATTTGTGAAATCATGCCATCCATTGAATTGGTTCGTATGACCAATTCCGGTACAGAAGCGACCATGACTGCTATTCGATTAGCACGTGGTTATACTGGGCGTGACATGATTGTTAAATTCGAAGGTTGCTATCACGGACATTCAGACTCGCTCTTGGTAAAAGCAGGTTCGGGGATGTTGACCATGGGTGAACCAACTTCAAAAGGAGTACCTGCGGACTTTGCAAAACATACTGTCACTTTGCCGTATAACGATATTGAGGCGGTTAAAGCGTGTTTTGCGAAGTATGGTCATGAAATCGCAGGTGTAATTGTTGAACCTGTAGCAGGGAATATGAATCTGGTGAAGCCCGTAAAAGGCTTTTTAGAGACGATTCGTGAACAATGCGATCAATATCAATCTGTATTTATCATTGATGAAGTTATGACGGGTTTCCGCGTTGCACTGGGTGGTGCACAGGCATATTACAATGTAAAACCAGACTTAACCACTTTGGGTAAAATTATTGGTGCTGGTTTACCCGTAGGTGCATTTGGTGGTAAACGTGAAATTATGGAATGTATTGCACCTTTAGGTGGTGTTTATCAAGCGGGAACTTTATCGGGTAACCCATTGGCAATGCGTGCTGGCGTAAAAATGTTTGAAACACTTCGCCAGCCCAATTTCTATACGGATTTAACCGCAAAACTGGATAAATTACTGCAAGGCTTACAAGCTGCTGCAGATGAAGCCGGGATTCCATTCTTTACTCAGCAAGCGGGTGGCTTGTTTGGAATTTACTTTACCGATCAAACAGAAATCAGCAGTTTTGATCATATTTTGAAATGTGATATTGATGCATTCCGTAAATTTTTCCACGGTATGTTAGACCGTGGTGTAAATCTTGCACCTTCAGCATTTGAAGCTGGCTTTATCTCTGCCGCACATAGCGATGAGGATATTGAATTTACGATTCAAGCTGCTAAAGAAACCTTTGCTGAAATGAAGAATTAGCTTAATTTTATGCCTTGTTCATTGCTGTGATAAATGAGCAGAATGAACAGTCATTTTTAGTGAAGCTTCATTTAGAATAAAAGCCCATAGCCTTTGTACTATGGGCTTTTTTTAAAATTTAAATACGATAATTACGGACGAAAATATGCAAACTAAACATTATTTAACTTTATCCGATGCAGAATTTCTATTGAATACCGCACAACAATATGCAAGTGAACACCACTTTAATGTCAGTATTGCTATTGTCGACGAAACAGGAAATTTATTGGCAATGAAGCGCATGGATGGAGCATCGGCAATGTCTGCAAATTTCTGTCAAGAAAAAGCCAAATGTTCAGCACTCAGTCGTCGACCTTCAAGTGCTTATGAGAACTTGATTAAAAATGGTCAAATGGGATTTTTATCAATGAATACTGGTTTAGGTATGTTAGAAGGTGGTGAACCGATTTTATATCAAGGACATGTGGTGGGTGCTGTGGGGATATCTGGGGTGAAATCATTTGAAGATGCTCAAATTGCCCAGCATGCGATTCAGGTTTTTCTAGCCCAATTTGATTGAACCCTGATTCTTGTGTGAACGATGAGATTAAAGTGATATTTGGAAACATCACTTTAATCCTGTTCAATCATAAACGATAGAATTGTTTAGCATTATGATGAAAGACTTTTTCAAGTGCATTTTCATCATATTGCATCACAATATCACTAAATGCATCAATGATATTGATGAGACTGGTATTGACTCGATCCATTGGAAAGTTAGAAGCAAACATCACACGGTATGTGCCGAAACTTTCTAAAGCATGCAGAATGAGTGGGGCAACAAGGTCAATGATTTGCTGTTTCGATGCCAAGTGTTTCTTTTTATAGAATTGGTGTCCGAGGACAGGCATAAATAATCCAGACATTTTTGTATATACGTTTGGAAGTGTGGATAATTCTGCAATATCTTCCTGCCATTGATAAAAGATATTTTCCCGTGCTGTTTTAGACAAGCCAGTATTTTGACCGACCTTGCCAAATAATCCCGCAGGCGTGCCCAAGTGATCTAGAACGATGGAGGTTTCAGGAAAACTTTTTGCAAGTTCAATCACATCTGTGATTTGTTGAGAATACACCCAGGCATCAAAGCTGAGGTTATGCTGAGCCAGTTGCTCAAAGCCTTTGAGAAATTTCTTTTGGGTATAAAGGTGCGGTGTATCTGTCCAGTTATGTACACCTTTGTCTTCGTGAAAAGCAGCCATACGGCGTATACCGCGTAATCGTTTGGATGCTTTTTGATGCAGTTTTAAAATTTTCTTGAAATTGCTGTCACGAGGGTCTGCTGTAGCAACAATACCGCCCAGTTTGACTGTATTTTCATTAAAAGGTAAAGACTCAATAAATTCAGTTTCACCGACCACACCTTTACCTTTATGCTTTGCCCAGCTTGCTTCTATATGCACGACCTGTTCAACGGCATATCGCCCTAGATCATTTTTATAGTCTTCTGGCAAATAGGGGCGTGTAATATGCTCAGTCAGCCCAACAGTATCAATTAAATCCTTGGGTTTCACCAGACGAACCATTTTATCCAACAGAAAAGGACGTTGACCGAAAAGCTTTACAGCAAATGCAGCAGCATGAGGTGTGTTATAGGGATCCCATTGGTGTATATGTGGGTCAATGAGCGGAAAATCAAATGTGTGCATATAACATCCAAATTGTTATTTATTATGAACATACCATACAATAGTTTTATAAAAGATGAATATTATTTGTTCGTAAATATCAGATTGGAAATATGAATTGTTTTGAAATTTCAAAGTATCGTTTTAAGTGTGGATGAAAAATTCAGCCTCTTCGAGAAAGAGGCTAAAACGGTCACCTGTATACAGCAGCTTTCAGGAAAGATTAATGCTGATGATCATGACCCTCGTGATCATGCTTATGCGTATGGAAATGCTCATCTTTACGGAAACGTAGATAGTTTTCAAACTGCTCACAATATTCATCATAATTGTCTTCAAGCATCATTTGAAATTGCTGTAATACATAAGACATGACTTGTTCTTTTGCATCGCGCATTTCATTACCATCTTTAAAATTATTGGCAGCAACCCAGGTGTTAAAGCGAGCAGTTGCAAATAACATCGCAGCACTGACTTGACCGCGAAGCTCTTCAGGCTTGACTGGCTTTTCCTTTACAGGGCGACAGAATTCATTGGCTTGTTTGATAAACTCATCTGCACGCTCAAAAAAAACAGCATTTAAAGCTTCTTCTTCAGTGATATCAGTCGCGTTGATTTTTTGAGACATGGTCTTTCCACATATGGTATTTCATTGGCAGCTATTATAGGCAATCCAATGATCAAACGAAACGCTTTACTTCATCGCTGTCTGATTGAGGGAAATAACTGTCAAAATTTTCTTGATATTCATCAAGATGATCTTCCAGCATGAGTTTAAATTGTTCAGTGTAATAATCTAAGATCACTTGTCGATCAGCTTTAAAATCCGATGCTTTTTGATAAGAACAAGCCGCATGCCAAATGCTATAACGTGCATTGGCGTACATAAATGAAGCACTGACACTACCTGGATGTGCTGTGAGATGAGAGACTTGATGGTCAGCATCAGCGAATTAATTGGCAAGTGCAATAAATTCATCAGCGCGTTCGTAAAAGCTTTCATCTACGTCAACTTGTTCAGTTTCTTCAAAAAAATCATTATTTTCAGACATAACCTTTCCTATTTACAGGCTTGTTTCATTGAGATAACTATAGCATACTCAAAATAGCCTAAGCATAATAAATACTTCAGGAGCAGATCATGCAAGATGCGATTGCTGTACAAAGTCTAAAAAGCGATATTGCATTATTACGCCAAAATATTTGGCCACCGACTGAGCTTGCACATGTTGAAGGTTTACCGATTTATTATGCACCTCAAACACAAGTACAGCATTACTACAAACAATGGCTTGGATTGATTGAACGGGCACAGTCACTCTACCAACCCTTTATGACAGATGAGCCTTTGGATGCTGTCCATTTGCCGAGCCATTTAAATTTACCCTTGTTCTTTTTTCATGTAGATCGAATTCGTATCAATAAAACTCGTGCTAAAGAGTCTAAAACCTTTCGTGGTATTGCTGCTTTGATCGAAAAATGTGGTCAATTTGAGCCAAGTCAAATCAGTAATATGATTCAATGGTTAAACAGTGATGATGCGGCTGCCTTGGTAGCACATCGTGAATTTATTGATTTACGCACCTATATTTTTCAACATGGGCAAAGTGAATATACCAGAACTCGATTTTATGTGAATGGATTGGTACTCGGCACTGAGAAAGAGTTTGAGTTGGTTGATGCCAGGGAAAAACCACGTAAGCAACGCAATGACAGTTATGCAGATCCTTTGGCGGATAATCAAGTTTGGAAGGTCTTTGGAAAATATCGTTAATTGATGATAAAGCATTTTGATTTTTTAAAATAACTGCATAAAAGCTATGCCCTGACGAAATCCATGTTTAATCAGAGCATCGTTTTTCAGGATTACTTTATTTTACAGCATCAATTGCTTGGCTTGCTGTGGTGTTGAACAATGTGCATTCAGATTTTAAACCCTCAAGGTATGCGAATTCTATTTGGGCATTGATACTGTATTTCCCAAACTTATTCACGGCGTCTTTATAATCCTGCTCATACTGCTGAATTTTATCCACAAGAACCTCATAGTCACCAGTAGTATAATAAGCGGCTGGATAATAGTCAGAGCCAATTTTAGCAACAGCATCTATCGGGCTGTTTGGTTGAATATTACGAGATAAATCTAAGCTGAAATTACCAAGTTTTGTTTCAATATAACCATTTTGAAAATATTTTGATGGTTGGTAATTATTGATGGGGTCGTTCGAATACAGATCAGCAAAAGGGGTATTGGTCGAAGAAGATATTGATCTTAAACATGTTGAACCTGTCGGGAAAGTTTTACCTTGCAGCTTTTTCACGTAGTACGCAGGATAAAGTCCAATCGCAGAGCTCAATGCATTATTTAAACCCGCAAAATGATCAAAACCATTGATATATGGACTGATTAATTTACCAGTTAAATTAACAGTTTCAAATTTTTCAGTTAATTCTAATTGCTTGTAGTTCCGCGTGGAATATGGTGTAAATGTCCATACTGTTGCTGATTTCGATTTAAGTGTTGCAATTTGATAGCCCAAATCCGTTTTACTCTTAGGCGCATCATACAATCCATCAGCTGCTAAATAATGGCTCAACAGATCGGATGCAGTGAACTGGGTGGAACCATCAATTCTATATTCACCATCGATATACATTTGTTTGTTTCTAAAGCTAAATTTTACTTTGCTAAACAGATAAGCGTCTTGAAGCGAACCGCCAGTTTCATAGCTAAACCATTCAGACTCATTGTTGGTGGTATAGTCCCCAGCATCAGAATCTCCTCCACATGCGGTCAAAAATAATGAAGAAATAATGGTAAAAGACAGTAATTTAATTTTCATGAATTATTCCAAATTATAAAATATTAAAAATTTATGCATATAAAAGTTTACGTTGTCATGATATTGAAACCTATTATTTTTTCAATACCTAGTTTTAAGACTGGAATTTTATTTCACTGGTGGTCTAAAAATATTGAATCGACAGGTTGATGAATATTCGCAGCAGCATATTTTTAAGCGATCATTTTCATGCTTAGATGAATCAAAATGAGCCTAATGTATGAATTATCTTGATATTTAAAGTTTTAACTTGTTTATAAGAAAAGGGGGAATTATTCATGTTGAATCTTTCTTTTAAAAAAACTTATAAAGCAGTCGAATTTTGAACAACCCATACAAAAATTCCAATAAAGATCAACATGTGTAAAATTTGAATTGGAGCAAAAACAAGTGCATAGTGACTCCCACCACTTATCAAAGCATTTATTGATTTCGCCACTGCATGCGCAGCTAAACCGAGCAGGAATGCAAGTGACAATACAGAATGACTTGGCTCACCTTGAATGACGATGGTTGCTAATGCACCGTGAATTTCAAAAAGTGACGCAAGAAGTGTACCTGCAATGAGTCCTGCATCACCCAATAATAGGTTTAAGCCATAAACACCTGCTTGAATCAAGGTTAAAGATCCAGCAATAATCGCAGCTTCTTTAAGGCTAAACATACGACTATCCGTTGATTTGTACGTTTCAATTGGTTGCGTATTACGCATGAGCCATAATGCAAAAATAACTAAAACAGTGATTGCCACCAGACTGGGTAAAATAATGACTTTAAACCAAGAAATACTTACACCAATGACAATAATCATCAATTGCAATAGCGTCGCAACACATGACATAAGTGCAGCGCCTGCATTGGCTTTGGCATCGGCACGTCCGTTACGGACTTCTAATCCTAAACTGGCAACCGTTGCTGTACTGGATACAAAGCCAGATGCTAGAGAGGACAAGAGCAAAGCATTTTTTGTGGACAATAATCGTTTGGCAATGTGCGCCAATGCTTGTACAGTCAGAATTAAAGTGAGTAATTTTAAAATCACATAGGGATTAAGGACTGAACCCCACAATGGTTTATTGGGGGTAAGCGGAAGTGCAATCAGTAACAATGCTAAGAGAAAAATTCCATCTCTAAATTCAGATTCTGTGATCCATTTGCCTGCGATGCCGTGCATGGAATGTTTGGTCATGAGCAAGATTGTCAAAATGACGGATAAGCCAGCAGCAAATGGGATGTTCCATAAACACATTCCACCAATAAAGTAGTTGAGAATAAAAGCGACTTCAGTCGTAACCCCAGGATCATCGGTCTGATTTTTGATCGAGTAAGCAACAATTGCACCTGTGATCAGCGCGCCTACGATGCCAAAATAGGGACCAAATAAAAAGCATACGGCACCGAAGATTGAACAAATCGCAAATGATCTTAAACCCGCAAAACTACGTTGATTTTCTCGTTGTTTGCTGCGTTCACGTTCGAGTCCTATCAACAAACCGCAACCCAAAGCAGCCGCAATAATTGTAAATAAATCATGATAAGAATTGAAATCAAATGGCATGGTTGGAATTAAATTCATAGCGCTCCCCCAGAACCATGAATAGATTGTTTGATTTCAATGTAGCCTAAAGTATTCCGAAATCAAAAGTTTATTTTTGACTTCTGAATAATATAGAGTTCAATTTAAAAAATTCAGTAAATACAAAAGTTAATTTTGTTATAGTAAACTGTGTTTTGGGGATATAACAATGCAATTCAATTTCGAAATCGATACAGCTTGGTGTTTAGAACAATTATTAAAAGATGGACGTATTACTGAGCGTGAAAAATTATTGGTCCAGACCACGCACAGGCAACGTGAGCAATTGAAGTGGCATCCCTTGCAATGGATTGCAAATTTTAAGTTGGTTGATGCCCAAGATCCTGTAAAAAGATTGACACTCACAGCTTTAACAGAATGGTTGGCTGAAAAAGCACAGTTAAGTGTATTTACCATTGATCCTTTAAAAGCAGATGTCACATCTTTGACTGGTGTGATGTCTCAAGAGTTTGCATTAAGAAATAAAATCTTGGCTGTAGAAGTGAGTGCCGATCGTATTTTAATTGGGACGGCTCAGCCTTTTATGACGGATTGGCTGCATAATCTGGAACGCAGTTTAAGACCAAAAAAAATCGAAAAAGTGGTGTTAAACCCTGAACAGCTACAGCGCTATCTGACAGAGTATTATCAGGTCAGTCGAGCTGTCAGTAACTCACAAAAATCAAGTGCTTATGATAAGGAAAATAAGGGTGTAGAAGCGCTTTTACAATTGGGTGATACGCAAAATCCAGATGCCAATGATCAGCATATTGTTAAACTTGTGGATTGGGTTTTACAGTTCGCCTTTGAACAAGGGGCCAGTGACATCCATTTAGAGCCGCGTAAGGAAAAGGGCAAAATTCGTTTTCGTATAGATGGTGTTTTGCACACGATTTATAACATGCCTGCCAATACTTTAACTGCAGTCATTTCACGGATTAAAATCTTAGGAAGGATGAATGTTGCAGAAAAGCGTAAACCACAGGATGGTCGTCTGAAAACCCGTACTCCGAAAGGGCAAGAAACTGAATTACGTCTCTCGACTTTACCGACTGCATTTGGTGAAAAGTTAGTGATGCGTATTTTTGACCCAGAGGTTTTGGTACGCAGTTTTCAACAATTGGGATTTGATGAGCACTTGTTGGCACAATGGCAAGGTTTAACCCAACACAGTCATGGAATCATTTTGGTCACTGGGCCAACAGGTTCAGGTAAAACAACGACACTGTATTCATCCTTAAAACAATTGGCCACTGAAGAAGTTAATGTCTGTACCATCGAAGACCCGATTGAAATGCTGGAACCCAGCTTTAACCAGATGCAGGTGAATCAAGGAATTGAATTGGGTTTCGCGGATGGTATCCGGGCGTTAATGCGTCAGGATCCAGACATTATCATGGTCGGAGAAATCCGTGATCAAGATACTGCGAATATGGCAATTCAGGCAGCTTTAACAGGTCACCTCGTGCTTTCAACCCTGCATACCAATGACGCACCATCAAGTTTGACCCGTTTGCATGATTTAGGTGTCCAACCTTTCTTAACAGCTGCAACAATTCTGGGAGTGCTTGCTCAACGTTTGGTGCGGAAGCTATGTCCTCATTGTAAACAAGAAACTTTTATCAATGAGCAAGAATGGAAACATTTAACTTCTGGTTATCAAACCAAGACCCCTGATTTTATTTTTAAAGCGGTCGGTTGCGAAGAATGTCGCCAAACGGGGTACAAAGGTCGTGTGGGTATTTATGAGTTTATGCCAATCAGTCTAGAAGCAAAACAACGTATCAGCGCCAATGCCAACTTAGATGATCTTAGAATGCAAGCCAAGAAAGAAGGAATCGAACCTTTACGAATTGCTGGTGCGCGTAAAGTTTTAGAAGGTATAACCACTTTAGAAGAAGTGTTAAGGGTTGTACCTCTGAATTAATTTTTCCACTTTATAGCGAAAGTTGAAAATCAAGGCATCCTAAGATTCACCTCATGTTGATTTGTTTTAATGGCTTCATTGAAATGATCAACATCCATGAGGTAATACAATGAATTCAATTTCTAAAACAGTTTTGGCAGCAACTTTAATCGGTGCAACTTCTTTTGTTTCAGCAAATACAGCTGTAAATCAGTCAGCACTTACACCAAGTTTAACCACTGTCAAAAATGCATTAACTTTGAAAGATGATACAAAAGTCCAGTTACGTGGCAATGTAGTAAAAGCCATCGGCGATGAAAAATATCAATTCCGTGATCACACTGGTACGATCACTGTCGATATTGATGATGAATTATGGCAGGGTAAACCGATTGCACCGAATACCGCTGTGACCTTAATAGGTGAGGTGGATATTGATTATAAGCCAACCAAGCGAGTTGAAATTGATGTTGATGCCGTGAATTTTTAATGCGTTCGATTGCAAAGACTACAACTCATTATGATTTGAACTTTAATAGTTGAAAAAGATCAGATGCATTCGTGTCTGGTCTTTTTCGGTATTATATAGAGATTGTTTTAATAGCCGATGTCGTTTCGATCAGGCTGAAGACGAGGAGGGGATCATGCGAATATTGCTAGCGGAAGATGACCGTTCACAAGCTGAAAGTATCCAATCTTGGCTAGAAATGGATGGCTATAATGTAGATTGGGTTGAACGTGGTGATCACGCCATTTTAGCGATTGAACAGCATGAATATGATTGTATTCTGCTTGATAGAGGTTTGCCAAAGGCCACAGGAGACGAGATTTTAGAGCGATTAAAAAAGCAATATCCTGATACGCCTGTGATTTTTTTAACGGCAAGAGACAGTATTCAAGATCGTGTGCAAGGTTTGGATCTAGGCGCAAACGATTATCTGGTCAAGCCTTTCAGCCTTGAAGAACTCTCAGCCCGGGTACGTGCACAATTAAGACAAGCACAGACAGTCAATGTACATGAAATAAAGTATGCTAATTTAGTTCTTGATACCCAAGCAAAAACTGTTTTTCAAGACCAGCAAGCGATTGCTTTAACTGCAAAAGAATTTCAGATTTTATACAAACTGATGCAAAAACCTGAACATGTTGTGACGCGTGAGCAGTTAGAAGCTTCTCTCTATGCATGGGGTGATGAAATTGAAAGTAATGCAATTGAAGTTTATATCTATCAATTGCGGAAGAAGATTGGCAATCATTTGATTAAAACCATACGTGGATTGGGGTATCGAATGAACACCCCCCAAGAACCAGTAGTCAAATGATTAATTCTTAATGGTTTCAACAGGGTATCTATGAGTCAAGCCATCTCGCTCCAACATAAATTGATTAAAACGTCCATGTTGAGTTCAATTGTGGCGGGTATGTTTGCTTTGCTGTTACTGATTGCATTGTCCATTTATCACAACATGGATGTTCAAGATCAAATCATGGATGAAATTTCAGACATGCTGCTGATTTCTGACTTGAGTACCACTTCAGGGTTTCAACTGGATGAACTGAGTGATGAATTTGATATTCAATATCAATTGATGAATGGAGATATACGTTTAACACAATCCCCAGAGTTTGAACTCAACGCAACTGATCACTCTAAGATGACTCATCAGGATAGTGGTTATAACTTTGTTTGGTTAAATCATCAACTTTGGCGAAGCTATCATGCAAAGAATACGGATTCTGGATTGAGCGTCTATGTAATTCAACCGTTGAATGAACGT
This sequence comes from Acinetobacter nematophilus, assembly GCF_026344175.1. NCBI lineage: Bacteria > Pseudomonadati > Pseudomonadota > Gammaproteobacteria > Moraxellales > Moraxellaceae > Acinetobacter > Acinetobacter nematophilus. The sequence continues at coordinate 48,403 of NZ_JAPKMY010000001.1, read as the reverse complement.
TTCAAAGATTTATCGCAAAGCTTAATCAGTTATTTTTTAATTTTACTGAGCTTATGGGCGATCCAATGGTTGATTCTGCACTTTTCAGTCAAAAAACAATTTAAGTCAATCCAATCTCTCTCAAAAGAAATAGCTGAGAAAAGTGTGAAAGACTTAACGTTGATTCAGCAGCCTCAACCTGAATTTAAAGAACTACAACCGATGGTTAATCAACTGAACCAGATGTTTACCCGGCTTGAACAAGCATTGGTCGCAGAACAAAGATTTACCGCAGATGCATCGCATGAATTACGTTCACCTTTGTCTGCGATACACATGCGCTTGCAGTTGTTGCAACGCAAGTATGCAGGATTTCCTGAAATTCACCATCAATTAAATCTCATACAAAACGATGTATTTCGTGGTACACAAGTACTTGAAAATCTGTTGTTGCTGGCCAGATTAGACCCTGCAGCAGCAGTTGATTTACCCAAAAAAAGGGCAAGTCTGGGGCATATAACAGAAAAAGTCATTTTGGCTTTAGAAACATTTATTGATGAAAAACAAATTCAGGTTCATACTCAAAGCGAAGATGTAGACGTTGAGGTAAATGAAGAACTGCTGTTCATTTGCCTCCGTAATTTGATTGATAATGCGATTCGATATACACCACAACAAGGTCATGTTTATATTCATTTGGGTCATTTTGAGCATTGGAAATTATTTGAAATTCAAAATGAAGGTGAGGGTGTGCCAAACGAGGTTATTGAACGTTTAGGTGAACGCTTCTTTCGTGCTTTAGGAACCCAAACACGAGGCTCAGGGCTAGGCTTGTCGATTTGTAAAACAGTGATAGATTTACATCAAGGCCAAATTCATTTTAGTGCTTCTGAGTATGGTGGCTTGAAAATCCGTGTCTATTTATCTTAAATTGGAATGCTTGGCTATTCATTCCAAATATTTCAAGCATTTGGATGGTTGTGCAATCACTGATGTGTTTGAATATCTGAAATGCTGCGATAAATAAGTGATATGTAAAATTACATGAATAAAACTTAAAAAGCAGTATGCGCTGATTCATACTGCTTGTTCCCACGTTTTTTGTTTTAAATCAGTTATTTTTATCGTTATTTGGTCAAAATCAAGCGATTGTTACGAGTCAAGCGTAAACGATATTCTTCACCGGCATGCATAATGCGGATTTCGCGCCCTAATGCAAATAAGTTGTTCGAATGTAACATTGGAAGGGATTGGTGAGCTTCGGTGTTACGTGTAAATAAGCTAAATGGTGCGTTCATTCTTCTGACTCCGAGTGGGGTGTTGTCTAAGTGATTTAAATGATAATCATTATCGAATAGATCTGTCAACGATAATTTTTATCATTTATAAAATTTCTATATTTACTTACAATTGATTAAAACTTCAGGTCTTATTTTCTATGTCAAAACCCACTATCCATGTCGCCATAGCTTTATTGATGTATCGTGGCAAAGTCCTTGTAGGATGGCGCAATGCTGATCAGCACCAAGGGAATAAATATGAGTTCCCGGGAGGCAAGATTGAGGCAGGAGAAACGCCTGTTAAAGCATGCCGACGAGAAATTTTTGAGGAAGTGGGAGTTGGCATTCAACACTGGCATGCTTTTGATGTGATTCATCATGTGTATGAAGATGTCGAAGTTTTTTTGCACTTGTTTCACACCACTGTGAGTGAGCAGTATTTAGCAGACATTCAAAAACCGTGGACGTGGTATAGCCGTGATCAACTTTTAGAACTGAATTTTCCCAAAGCCAATCGACCGATTATTCAACGTTTATTTTGGCACCATTATATTAAGATTTCTGACGATCTGACCGCATTGAGGGATAGCAAAAAAGACACAAGCCACGAAAAAACGGTATTGCCATTATTTTATTACCGAACTGAATTTAAGCCATCTGTAATCCAAGAAATTCAACAGATAGATCAGGATGATCTATCTAGATTGATCGTCAATATTGATATTTGGGTAAAATTGCCAGAATCTTTGCAGAAAGCTGTGGCTGCAGTGCATTACAAACAACAACAGGTGATGGATTTGCAAATGGGGCAATTGCCACTGGGTTTGCGCTGTATCGCAGCATGTCATGATATGGTGTCTTTACAGCGTGCGCACAGCTTAGGATTCGATGCTGTGATTTTGAGCCCTGTTCTACCTACTAAAACACATCCAGATGCTCATGCTTTGGGATGGGAGCAGTTTGCACAATACGCCAAAAGTAGTGATTTGCCTGTATTTGCATTGGGTGGTTTAAGCCCCGCAGATCTAAGCATTGCACAACAACATCATGCTTATGGTATTGCAGGAATAAGCCAGTTCTAATTTAAGCTAGTTTTTTGGACTGAGTTGCTAAAGGCTTTGCAGTTGTTTAGATGCTTCTGCAATGGTCTTTTGATTTTTCAACTGCTGTGCCGATTGTAAGATTGTATTCCAAAACACTTTCTTTTGCGTATTGGTCTGTGCGTAGCTTAAGCCACGTCGAGCTAAGGACTCAGCATTTGCATACTGCTTTTTCTGTTGGGCGATTCTAGCCAGATAAGAAAAAACTTCGGCAGATTGTGGGGCTAAACGTTGTGCATGTAAGGTAAATCGTTCAGCTTCATCCCATTGCTGTTTTTGGTAGGCAGTTTGGGCTTGTTGCATCAATTGCTTAAAAGCCGGAATAGTTTGCCCATCGTCAAATTTTTGAGTTTGGGCCTTTTGTTGTGGCACGATAACAGTAGGGACTTTTTCACGTTTAATTTCAGGGCGCTCATACGGGGTAATCTTTACACCGTCAGGCGTCGGAACATTGTTCTTTTGCTGTGATGTATCTGGCTTTTCGACAGGTTTTAGTGGTGGCTTGGTGTGTTGTGGTGTCGTTTGACAACCAGTTAAAGCCAATATTCCCATTAAACTTATTAAATAAGTGGTCTTGGTCACATTACGATTCATCATTCATTCCTATTCAAAAAGCCAGTCCATCTTAACCTCAAAAGTGAGAGGATTTAGTTGTTGTAACTCCCACTTGAAATCATACGACCTCTTGAGTCCTGTTCCATACTGTCTTCACTCTCACGAATGTAGTTGTCAATACTATCACCTGACTGTGTTTGCGAAGCGTTTTGTTGTGTATCGGGTACGTATTGTGGATCCACCTGATAATGTGGCATACCGCATTCAGTCGCACGATTTGGTACAGTATGGCGTAATAAAGGAATATACATGGCGCCCTCACAACCTTGGGCAGACAATTCCCCAGTACGTGAATCAATCCACTGCCAGGCGATATCATCTGTTTGACGCAAATTCACAGGTTTTTGACGTAACTGTTTCATCACATTAATCCATACAGGTAATGCCCCTGATGAACCTGTCAACCCCGTAATTTTATTGTTGTCCAAACCTAACCATACCACAGCTAAGTTGTTGCCTGAGTATCCTGCGAACCACGAATCACGCGTATCATTGGTTGTTCCTGATTTACCGGCAAGTTTAAGGTCAGCAGATAAGCTATTGTAAGCCGCTTTACCTGTACCCGAGGACATTACCTGCTGTAAACCATAGTTCAACAGGTATGCAGCAGAAGGATCGATTGTTTGCTGAACATTTAGGCCGAAGCGCTCTAAGAGGCGACCGTTTGAATCAACCACAGTCCGAATGGCTTTGGTCGGATATTTAAATCCACCCGTTGCAAAGTTGCCATAGATACTCATCACTTCCATCGGTGACATATCAACTGCGCCGAGGAAAATCGATGGATAATTCGGAATTTTAGAGGTCACACCAAATTTAGTCAGATTATTGCTAAATGTTGATATGCCAAACTCATTGCCCAGACGTACAGCTGACAGGTTATATGAGTTCGCCAATGCTTGTGCTAAAGGAACATAACCATGACCAGAACCACTATAGTTTTTCGGTGTCCATGTTTGGTTGCCATTGACTGGTAAACTGATGGGTGCATCTTCGATTTGAGATGCCCAATTATAACGACCTGACTCCAACGCACTTAAATAGATCACAGGTTTAAGCAAAGAACCGACTTGACGTTTTGCATCGACAGTACGGTTAAAACCCGTAAAGTCTTGCGTAGATCCCACAGCAGCAATCAATTCACCGTTCTCGGGACGGGTGACTAAAACAGCACCCTGCAAGTCTTTCAAGCGTGATGGATTGGCATTGGCTAATCGGGTCACGGTGTCTCTAAAGCTATTTTGAACTTTGGTTTGTGCAATTGGATCAAGGGTAGTGAAAATTCTTAAACCTTGATTGGTGAGGTCAGACTCCTGATACTCTGTTTTAAGCTGACGACGTACGATATCGAGAAAGTCTGGGAATTTCGCGGTTCCTAGAGTCGGTTTACGTACGACATTCAATGGACGCGAAATTTCTTTTTCATATTGCGCTTGATCTAGATAGCCCATGACTAACATATTGTTTAACACAATATCTCGACGTTTTTTTGCCCCTTCAGGATTCTTCCATGGATTAAACAGGGTAGGACCTTGAACCAAACCCACAAGATAGGCTTGTTGTGAAATATTTAACTCACTTAGTGGTAATCCAAAATAGAATTGTGAAGCCAGACCATAACCATTGACAGAATAATTGCCACTTTGCCCCAAATTCACTTCATTTAAATAGGCTTCAAGAATTTCATCTTTACTGTAATGAAGCTCTAATAAAAGAGACATCAATGCTTCATTGACTTTACGTTTCAAGGTTTTTTCAGGCGTTAAGAAAAAGTTTTTCACCAACTGTTGAGTGAGTGTTGACCCCCCTTGACGTTTTCCACCTGTCACATTACTGACCAAAGCCCGTGCAGTGCCACGGAAAGAAATCCCGTGATGACGATAAAAGTTACGGTCTTCCGTCGCGATTAATGCCTCGATCAAAGGCTTTGGCACCTTATTCAGTTTAATCAGTACGCGGTCTTCATTATGCTGAGGATAGATTCCACCAATCAACATTGGTTCTAAACGTGCAATTCCGGTATTGGTTGGCTTGGTGGCTTTAACGTCAGAAACGGTATCTCCTGCAAAGGTCACTTGCAGAACTTGTTCCGGGTCAACGCTGTCGCCAAAGTCGAAACCCCGTGTATGGACATACACTGAATTGGGTTGGCTGATATATGTTCCTGATTTGGTATAGCTGTCACTACTTTTGTAACCCAGCTGTTTAAGCTCTTGTTCAAAGTCTGTTTGTGCGATAGGTGCGGTTGCATATATTTCCAATGGTCGTGCAAATACTTTAGCAGGAATGTCCCAACGGTTTCCTTCGAATTTGTCCCGAATAACATTGTCGAGTCGAATTAAGTAGATACTAAATGCAAAAAATGCTGCAATGACCAATACACAAAAAATCAGTGCAATCAAGCCTATACCACGTTCGTTCTTCATATACAGATAATAAAACCCAATTTATTTTCGCTAATCATGCGAAGCTTTTCTTAAATTTGCAATAATAAATCTGTGAAATACACAAATTAAAAGGCTTTTTGGGTATTCTTGTTATTTTTCGTTGATGAATGATTTTATAAACATATTCTGAAAGTGCTATGATATCTCAGAATTTCAGTGGAGCTAAAGCACCTGTGCAGATTTCACCAAAGACCTTTCGTAACATTGGTTTGATTGGAAGACCAGATAAATCTTCTGTGGTTGATACGCTTTGCCTTATACATGATCATTTGTTGGGTTTAGGTTTACATCCCGTTTTTGATACCGCAACAGCAGAACTTGTTCCCTATACCAATACCCAGACTGTCAGTAAGAATTTACTCGGTGAGGTGGTCGATCTAGTTATTGTTGTTGGTGGCGATGGTTCCTTATTACATGCAGCACGTGCATTGGTGAAATATAATATACCTGTTCTGGGAGTAAACCGTGGTCGTTTGGGCTTTCTGACCGACATTAAGCCGACTGAAGTGATCTTTAAACTTGATCAAGTGCTCAGAGGCGAGTTTCAGCTTGATCGTCGTTTTTTACTTGAAATAGAAATTCGCAGCAAAAACGAAACCATTTATGATGCGATTGCCTTGAATGATGTGGTACTTCATTCAGGTAAATCTGTACATATGATTGATTTCGAATTAAACATTGATGGACAATATGTTTACCGTCAGCACAGTGATGGTTTAATCGTCTCCACACCCACGGGTTCGACAGCCTATGCATTATCGGGTGGGGGACCGATTCTCCACCCGAGTATGGATGCGATTGCTTTGGTTCCGATGCATCCACATACTTTATCTTCACGTCCAATCGTTGTCGGTGGGCAGAGTGAAATCAAGATATTGATTCGTGAAAATCGCGTATTGCCGATGGTGAGCGCAGATGGACAACACAGTGTTTCATTAAATGTTGGGGATAGTTTGCATATTCGCAAACATCCATTCAAACTAATACTTTTACATCCGCCAGGGTATGACTTCTATATGGCTTGTCGTACTAAACTTGGTTGGAATCAAGATTTTGATTCTTTTCAGCAGGATTGACCATGAATATTGAACAGATGCTTTCTATTTTAGATGCTGACATTGTTGAACGATTAAAAACAGCAGTAGAAATTGGAAAATGGCCAAATGGTGTGGCACTGACTGCTGAGCAGCGTCAAACCTGTATGCAGGCGGTGATTGCTTGGGAACATCAGAATGTCCCTGAAAAAGAGCGTACAGGTTATATTGATAAAGGTCATAAGGAAGAAGGTGAGGAATGTGATTCACATGTTCCTGAACCAGAATTCAAACCGATTCGTTTCGTTTAACAGTAAACCATAAATGAATTGAACATCGCCACAGCGACATGGTTCGTTGTGGCGAGCAGCAAAAAATTGAAAACAATAAAATAATGTTAAGATGAATAAGCGCAAGTATTTTTTAATTATTCTATTGATGTTGACCTCGACAACATGTGTCGTGGCGCAACCCAATATTGAAAAAAGCATCGAGTGTCGGCTTGATGTTACTGTTGTGTCCAGCCGGAACTTTCAAAATCCTGTTACGCAACATACGTCCATTAAAAATGACGGGTATCCCATGTTATTGATCGGGATAAAAATTCAAAATGCTGAGGCAAGCAATGCTTCAAAACATTTGAAAAAACATCGGCAATATTGCTCCAAGTTGATTGGACAGCAAAAAGATGCATATTTATCTGGTCCTCATGAGCAGAATAAAAATACAATTTACATTGGTGATCGGCTCATACTTAGAAATATTCATTCATCAGGAAAACATTATCCCTATTGGTCTGAATTTTATTTTATCGAAAAGCGTGGTCATTGATCATCACAGTTTGGTACAGGCTTCAATTTAAAAAACGTGTGTTCCAAAGCTGTTGGGCTTTTTTCATGGCATCTTCATAATCTGATACCACACCCATGGTATAGAGCGCTATCCCCATCGTTTCAGTCACAGCAATTTCACCATAGCCATGTGATTGTTGACCCTCCCAGACTGCTTTAAACACGGACAGATCCAGTTGTTCTTCAACAGGACTGCGTTGATCTGTTAATTTTGGCAATTCATATTCATAGAGTTCGCCATTTTGAATACCGCAGATCAGTGTTTTCGCATCCGGATTTCTTTCAAACTCACCACCTTCACCCTTAATCACAGCACTATTTTGATAACCCAGTTGAAAGGCTGCCTGTTGATGCGAGCTGCGGTAAGCAGGGTGGAAAATAGCCTGCATGGTGGCTTTGGCATTGAAAGGGTTAATTAGACGAGCAAGAGTATGTACTGGAGAGCGTAATCCCATCACATTTCTGAGATTAATCAAATCCGCCAAAATTGGAGAGATTACATCCAAAGGCAAATAAGCAAAATTCTGGGCTGCTAACTGTTGTTTGACCGCTGTTTCATTTTGGCAAATTGGAAATCCCAAATGCGCTAAAACCTGTTCAGTATAAACACGGTTCATGGTATGCCCAGCAGCGCCGTGCATAACAATCTTGTATCCATGTTTAGCCAGTGTTAAAGCCGCCAACAAAAACCATGGATAATGTTTACGTTTACCTGCATAGGATGACCAGTCTAAATCCACAGAAAGTGCCTGGAAATTCAATTGGTCTTTGGTCGCTTGGACAAAACCTGTAAGTTCATCTACAGACTCTTCCTTCACACGCAGCAACATTAAAAATGCGCCCAGCTGAACATCCAGAACTTCATTTTTTAAAATCATCGAGAAAGCTTGATAAGCTTCATCATAGGTGAGTGATCTTGCACCATTTTTTCCTTTACCAATAATTCGCACATACTGCGCAAAAGGATGTTCAAAGTCTTTATATAGATTGCGTTTGGTGTTCATATGGATGCGATCATAGGTGCAAGGAGTGGTGCAATACAATATGCCATAAATGAATCATAAGAGGGTAAATCTCTACAGTATTAGACTAAGGTCTAAGCAAAAATTGAACAGATGTTAGGCAAAGGTTGCAATTAAATAGAGATTGATGGTTAAAAATTAATTAAAATAACCGTGAATAGTGTTTTATTTTTCATCTCCTGTTCTACATTTATTCTGATTTGCATATCAGCAATACAGAATAAATCTTAAACATCGTCATTCGTTGTCATTGTTTTGGAAAACTGACGTTTTCTGAACGGATTTTTATTTTCTAAAAATCTATTTTCCTGATGTTTCATTGGGATTTTTGGCTGTGTCAGCAAATGGTCGCATTAATATTGGATATTTCTTCGAACAGAAATATAGAAAGAAGTAATTATCATGGCTAAGAAACCGCTGTATAAGTCACTCTATTTTCAAGTGATTGTTGCCATTATTTTTGGTGTGATCGTGGGTCACTATTTCCCAAGTGGTACGCAATTGATCAATGGTGTAGAAAAAAATATTCCAGGTTTGGGTGAGCAACTTAAACCATTAGGTGATGCTTTTATCAAGCTCATTAAAATGATTATTGCACCTGTGATTTTCTGTACCGTGGTCAGTGGTATCGCAGGTATGGAAAGCATGAAATCGGTCGGTAAGACTGGTGGTATTGCACTGTTGTATTTTGAGATTGTGTCCACGATTGCCCTGATTATTGGTTTGGTAGTGATCAATATCGCGAAACCGGGTGTTGGGATGAATATTGATCCAGCAACACTTGATACCTCTGGTATCAGCAAATATGTGGAATCTGGAGCCTCACAGTCTACCGTTGATTTCTTTATGCACATTATTCCCAATACAGTTGTTGGGGCATTTGCTGAAGGCGAAATTTTGCAAGTTCTTTTATTTGCATTACTGTTTGGCTTTGCTTTGCATAAGTTGGGAGATGCGGGTAAACCAGTGCTGAGATTGATTGATCAAATTTCGCATGTGTTCTTTAACATCGTGAATATGATTATGAAACTTGCGCCTATTGGTGCATTTGGTGCAATGGCATTTACCATTGGTAAATATGGAATTGGTAGCTTGGCACAACTTGCCCAATTAATTCTTTGCTTCTATATCACTTGTTTATTGTTCATTTTCATTATTTTGGGTTCAATCAGCCGTTTCTGTGGCTTTAGTATTCTTAAAATGATCCGTATGATTCGTGAAGAATTGTTGATTGTATTGGGTACATCATCTTCTGAATCTGTATTGCCTCGAATGTTGAAAAAGCTTGAAATTGCAGGTTGTGAAAAATCTGTTGTCGGTTTGGTGATCCCAACAGGTTATTCATTTAACCTTGATGGAACGTCTATTTATCTGACAATGGCTGCGATCTTCATTGCACAGGCAACCAACACACAATTGGATATCTGGCATGAAATTACCTTGCTTGCGGTATTGTTAATTTCATCGAAAGGCGCAGCAGGTGTGACAGGTTCAGGATTTATTGTGATGGCAGCGACTTTAGCAGCAGTGGGCAATATTCCTGTCGCTGGTCTGGCATTGATCCTGGGAATTGATCGCTTTATGTCGGAAGCACGTGCCTTAACCAACTTGGTTGGGAACTCTTTGGCAACCATCGTTGTTGCTAAATGGGTAGGTAAGCTTGATGTTGAAAAACTCAATGATGCTTTGAATAATCCAGAAGAAGTTGACCGCAAAATGCTTGAAGAAAAAACCGAAGCACATGCTTAAATTTTTAAAAGTATCCAGGAAAGAATATTAAAGGAAGCCAAGGCTTCCTTTTTTATATGAGTGTTGATGGATTTTTTATTACATACATAATTTCAAATTAGATACTGAGCAAAGAATGTTTTGCCAGTGACGCAATATCGGACACATTAATCGGCTTTTAGCATCAGTTTCTTTTGAACGCTTTAACTGGATTACCTCGTTCGATCAGCGCATGTTGTAAATGTTGTGCTTGCTTATGATCTGCTTGTTGATTTTCAATAAGTTGTTGCAGTTTTAATGCAATCAATTCTTTTGCTAAACGTTTATTGGCATGTTGACTGCGTTCAGACATGACTTTAACACTGATTCCAGTGGACATATGGGTTGCATGAATAGCGGAGTCGGTGGTGTTGACATGTTGTCCACCGGCACCGGATGCCCGACAGGCTTGGAAAACAATCGTATCATCAGCAGGAAGTTGCTGAGGTGTTTGAAATTGGCTAATGCCCACAAACCAATTTTTATGTTTGTGATGTGGGCGAACTGGGCTTTGAAACGTCCATTGAATCGTTCCCAACCATGAGTTCAGCCAGTTTTGATGTATATCGTCAAGATGACATATCACCGATGAATAGCCATGCACAGAAGTATTGCTTTCTATGACCTCGAGTTGAATTTTTTGCTTTTTGGCTTCTTTTTGTATTTCTTGCAAAGTGTATTTAACTGCAAGTTCACATTCTGCGGGTCCAAGCGCAGCACTGATTTGGACTATAGGCAATATAGATCATCCTTTAGATCAAATAATTGATCAAAATAAAAAGTATTGATTTAAAAAGGCAAATTTATAAATTTTTGACCATAATTTTTTGTAAGTCACAAATAGGTGTTTTTCAGACCCTGTATTATAAAAAACTATCTGCATGAAAAACAACCAAAATAAGTAAAAATTCAGTTTTATGGGTGAAATTGCAAAAAATGTTTATGAAAATACATGCTCAGTTGAATAATACTATTCGAGAAATTTTTCAAAATATGGCAGAATATGCGGTTTTAAAGATTTTAGAGGATTGGCAGCATGCGCTTTGTTGATGAAGCAGTCATTACCGTAGAGGCTGGCGACGGTGGCAATGGCGTAGCCAGTTTTCGCCGTGAGAAATTTGTACCATTTGGTGGTCCAGATGGTGGTGATGGTGGTCGTGGTGGCAGCGTATACATTCAAGCTGACGACGATACCAGTACCTTAGTCGATTATCGTTATACCCGTAAATTTCGCGCTGAACGTGGTAAAAACGGTGCTGGCGCAAACTGTGCTGGTCGTGGTGGTGAATCAGTTGTTTTGAAAGTTCCTGTGGGAACAACCATTGTAGATACAGAGTCTGGCGATATTATTGGTGACCTGGTTGAAGATGGTCAAAAAGTTTTAGTTGCGCATGGTGGTGATGGCGGTTTGGGAAATACTCACTTTAAATCATCGACCAACCGTTCGCCACGTAAATGTACACATGGGATCAAAGGTGAATACCGTGAAATCCGTCTAGAGCTTAAAGTTCTGGCTGATGTGGGCTTGCTGGGAATGCCGAATGCGGGTAAATCTACCTTTATTCGTGCTGTTTCGGCAGCAAAACCTAAAGTTGCGGATTATCCATTTACCACAATGGTGCCAAACTTGGGTGTGGTTGATGCTGATCGTCATCGTTCATTTGTAATGGCGGACATTCCAGGGTTGATTGAAGGCGCTGCTGAAGGTGCAGGTCTCGGTATTCGTTTTCTTAAACATTTGGCACGAACTCGTATTCTTTTGCATATTATTGATGTGCAACCGATTGATGGTTCGGATCCTGCCTATAATGCCAAAGCCATTATGGAAGAATTGAAAAAATTCTCACCAACGTTGGCTCAATTGCCGATTGTACTTGTTTTAAACAAACTCGATCAATTAAGTGATGATACTCAAGAAGAGTGGTGTAATCATATTCTTGAAGAATTACAATGGGATGGTCCTGTATTCAAAACTTCAGGCTTGCTTGAAGAAGGAACAAAACCTGTTGTGTATTACCTCATGGATCAAATCGAACAACAACGTGAGTTGGAAGAAGAAGATCCAGAGTATGCAGCGAAAATGAAAGCATTCCGTGATCAGCTTGAGGCTGAAACACGTGAACAAACGATTGCTGCAAAAGAAGCCTATCGTGAAATGCGCCGTCAACAACGTCTGGCCGGTATCTTGGGTGATGACGATGAAGACGACGATGGTGACGATGGCGAAATGGAAGTGTACTACGTGCGCTAGTTTCTAAAGATATCCGAATATTCGGGTATCCGTTTAGAAAAGAAAGACCGAGGATAAGATGATAGAAGTGGTAGATGGGCAACGTCAGCTCAAGGCTTTAAAACGTATCGTTGTTAAAATCGGATCATCTTTACTCACAGCAAATGGGCAAGGTTTAGATTTGGATGCAATTTCGCATTGGGCGAAACAAATTGCAGATCTACACAATGCTGGACATGAGATTATTCTGGTGTCTTCTGGTGCTGTGGCTGAAGGGATGGTTCGCATGAAGCTAGAGAATCGACCCACCGATCTACCCAGTCTGCAGGCTTGTGCTGCGATTGGACAAATGGGCTTAATCCATACTTGGTCAAGCGTATTAGAGAAACATTCGATCCAAACTGCACAAGTGTTGTTGACTCATGATGATCTTGCGGATCGCCGTCGTTATTTAAATTCTTGTGATGCCTTACAGAATTTAATTGACTGGAAGGTAATTCCTGTCATCAATGAAAATGACACGGTATCGACGGACGAAATTCGTTTCGGTGACAATGACACGCTTGCCGCGATGGTTGCAGGTCAAGTGCATGCAGACTTGCTGATTATTTTGACTGATCAGCAGGGGATGTTTGATTCAGACCCACGTTCCAATCCAAATGCAAAATTGTTTCATACCGTTCGTGCAATGGATGAAACTTTATTTGATATGGCGGGTGGTGGTGGTAAGTTTGGTCGTGGCGGTATGCTGACCAAAGTTCGTGCTGCTCGTTTGGCAGCCAAGTCAGGGTGTCCAACGCTAATTGCAAGTGGTGAGAGTGACCATGTATTGGCTCGTTTAATGGCGGGTGAATTACTGGGGACATTGTTTATCACTGATGATGACCGTTTAACGGCGCATCAGCAGTGGCTTGCTGCACACTTACAAACAGCAGGGCGTTTGGTACTCGATGACGGGGCAGTAAAAGCGATTAAAGAAAATCATCGTAGTTTATTGCCAGTAGGTGTAAAAGCCGTTGAAGGGCATTTTGATCGTGGTGATGTGGTTGAATGTGTTGACCAACACGGCCATCGAGTTGCAGTTGGGCGAGTCAATTTCAGTTCTCGTTCTGCTGAAATTGTTAAAGGTCTGGCTTCTGACAAGGTTTACCAAGTGTTAGGTGAAGCACGTTCTTTAGAAATGATACATCGTAACCATATGTCGATTTATTGATTTTCAATACATCAACCATAATACCTCGCTTAGGCGGGGTTTTTATTTGGGTATTAATGCTGGGGCTTTATCATTATAAAAATCTGATTTAAATACTTTTTTCCCCACATATGATTTTAAATAATAATGCTGTTGGTGTAAGCGAGAATCACCTTGTATGCCTTGAGCAAAATTCTCATCGTGATTTAATTTGCGTTTAATGGCATTAAAAAAACCTTTTATGTTTTTATCGGGAGTTTTTGAAATCATTCTCAAGGTTATTTTTTCTAAGTTATCTTCTGTTTCTCTTCCACCTTTGCCTTCAATGGCATAAATACAATATTCGTCATTATAAATTTGGCTTTTATTTATTTTTTGAGCTTTATCTAAAAAATAGAATCCCAGATTTCGATGACCATACTTTAAAAGTTGTGTTTGTAGATTTTCTGCCGTGATGGCATTGATTTGAATCTGATGATTGGCATCAAAATATTCCATCAATACTTCAATCTTGTATTTTTCTAATTCAGGCTGAATATAATGATAGAATTGCATCAATGGTGTAATGACATAAATATAAGACATAATCAGCTCACACTTAAATGATTAAATTTCAAGCTGATTTCTTTTCATCTTCTATGTCAGGTAAAAATTGATCCTTACCAACCATATATTTAAAATCAGCTAAATTGAGCATATCGAGATCTTCTTCACTGTTTCCATAAGCGAAGACTTTTTGATAATCTGTTAAATCATATTTTTCTAAAATTCTCAGCCGTTTTTGTTCGCTACTACAGTCTGGCGTCGCATAATGACCTGTAAATTTCCCCGCTGTGATTTCTGTCTCGGTACAGATCAAATCTATTTTTAAAATTTGGCAGATAACCTCTAAGTAAATGTCGACAGAGGCAGAAACCAAAACGACATCATCACCATTATTTTGGTGTTTGAGCAGTTGTTGGTAAAGAATCGGATCTAATTGTCCCATTAGACGATAAGCGTATTCATCCGCTATATCCAAGATCTCATTGGCATCCGCATGTTTAAACATGGCGTTAAATAGCTTTATGCGCATTGCATGAGCTGGGTAGATATTTAAATAATAGGCTTGAATCCACGGTAAGATTTTGATGCCTTGTTTTACGATATGCCTTTTGGATAAGGCATAGAAAATAAACCCTGTAAAACTATCTTTTTTACACAGGGTTCCATCAAAATCAAATAACGCTAAATTTTTATACGTTTTGCTCGGTGCATACATGTTTCATATCGTCCGTTTACGCGGCTCGCATACCAATTTGTGTTGTAGTCACGACTTAATTTCGGTCCGGAAATGATCACTTCAGGCATTATGGCATATATTGGCTCTTTGCCTGTCTGATTTTTATAAAGTTTAGAGACTGCTATATAGGTCTGGGTTTTTTCAAAACCTTGTTCTTTCTCTTGCTTTAAATCACTACGTAATTGTCTTGGTGTTACTAAAATATTATTTTGGGAAAATAAAGCCGTCAGTGCTTTTTCTGTATCTGTGATAGCAGGACGAGGATCACCATTTTTATCATAAGACAACAGGTCACCATCAAGTGCTAAATCCGCTTTGGTCAGCTTATCAATCATTTTTTGGAAAGCAGCATTTCGACTCGAGTACATACCCGAGTTGTAGTCTGCAAAACGATAGATCGGTTTATCATAATCCGCAGGGTACATCATTAAACGATGAATGCCGTAGTACAAACCACCAAACTCAGTATAAAGATCATCTCGTAATTCATTGACATTCATACTACTGCGTTTGTGTGCTTTGGCGTAGTTGATATGTACTTGCATCGACCCAAGAGTGGTGATTGGGTTCATTTTCTCGGCAATATCTTGACCTACGAATTTAGCAGCACCCGTGAGTGCGCTGACATGATAATGCTTTGCCATATAATCAAATATTTCACGGTAGAGCACATCTAAATCTTTTTCTGTGCGTACACGACTCATCTGTTTTAAATAATTATCATCTGGCGATGGTTGATTTTTTAAAACATTTTCAAAGTATGATGCGACCGTACCGCCAATGGTTGAACCCAATTTTTCTTCAAACTTTTCATTGAGTCGAGTGGTCACTTCTTTGACAGCCTTGTCGCCTAAACCCGGCACAACAGGATTAGCGACAAAGTTGGATTCTTGGTCAACGACAGCGATAATGGTACAGACATTTTCTTTATTGGTCGGAATTTTTAATTCGTTGGAAATATCGTAAATATCTTTCGCCCAAGAGTCACGTTGGCTGACACGATTTGGAATCAGCTTCTTGATCTGTTCCTGTTTTAACTGCTCATCATCTTCATTGGCAAACCATGAACCTTTACCACAAGCAACCAAACTTAAAGAAAGAGCTAACACGCTGAAAGATTTAATAAAAGCGTGATGTCGAACTAATTTTTTCATATCGCAGAAAACATACTCGGAAAATGATGAGCCACTATGGCAGATGCAGTATACTATGAAGGTCTAAAAATGTATGAATATATATGTATATTGGTCCCTATCAACTGTCAAATAATTTAATTGTTGCCCCTATGGCAGGGGTAACTGATCGTCCGTTTAGAACGCTATGCAAGTACTTTGGTGCAGGACATGCGGTCAGCGAAATGATGACATCTGATCAGACGTTAAGAATGACCAAAAAAAGTTTATATCGTGCCAATTTTGATGGTGAACTCGCGCCCATTTCAGCGCAAATTGCAGGTTCTGAACCAGAGCAATTGGCTGAGGCTGCACGTTACCAAGTTTCAAATGGCGCTCAAATTGTCGACATCAATATGGGCTGCCCAGCGAAAAAAGTCTGCAATAAATTAGCAGGCTCAGCATTGCTGCAAGATGAAGATTTAGTTGCCCGAATTTTAGATGCAGTGGTCAATGCTGTGGATGTTCCTGTGACCTTAAAGACCCGTTTGGGCTATTTAAATGGTCAGGAAAATATTCTGCGAGTGGCAAAGCGTGCTGAAGAAGCAGGAATAGCAGCTTTGGCTTTACATGGTCGTACCCGTGAAGATATGTATTTAAACACGGCACGGTATAGCTTGATCAAAGAAGTCAAGCAGTCGATTTCGATACCAGTGATTGCCAATGGTGATATAGATAGTCCTGAAAAAGCCAAATATGTGTTGGATTATACAGGTGCGGATGCCGTGATGATTGGTCGTGCGGCACAGGGACGCCCTTGGATTTTTCGCGAAATTGCCCATTATTTAAAAACCGGTGAGCATTTAGCTGCGCCCAATATCCAAGAAGTGAAAGATGTTTTACTTGGTCATTTGTCTGAGCTTTATCAGTTTTATGGGGAGTACTCCGGTTGCCGTATCGCGCGAAAACATATTGCTTGGTACACCAAAGGCTTACATTCAAGCAATGAGTTTCGTCAGCATATGTATAAGGTTGAAAGTACGGTTGAGCAAGCGAACGTTGTAGAACAGTATTTTGATCATTTATTGGATCAAGGAAGCTTGATGAGTGATGTACAGGTTGAGTCCTTTAATTTATTGGATGTGTAAACATAAGTTGGTGGAATGAAAGCCTTAATTTAACACCAAGGCATTCCAAACAAAATTTACTTTTTCAGAGTAAATCAAGTGGCTGCGGACAATATAAACATCTTGAAAGAAGCTATAACCCTCTAGAACTTTTAATTTATTGTCATTGATTTCTTCTTCAATCAATAATCTTGGCAGCCATGCTACACCCAAACCTTGTAAGGCCAAGGCTTTTAAGTCACTGGCATTGTCTGTTTCATACAAGGTACGGTAATTTAATTTACCCTCTATTACTTTATCAACGCATTTACCCAAATAAGCTTTTTTACTGTAGGCCAAGAGAGGGAAGTTCTGAGCAAAAGAATATTTGGGTTGTTGATTGAGCGTCGCTGTGACAGGTAACACTTCCATTTTGACGATTTTATGATACTTGAAAATACTCGGGTCTAGTTGTTGTAAAGTAATTTGATCACAGTAGCAAATTAAAAAATCACAAGAGCCCTCTTTGAGTAAATAAAGTCCTTGTTGCAAATTGGAAGCGATAATTTCTAATTTTAAATCATCATAATTGCTATACAGTTTTTGAATAAATTTGGGGAAAAATTGAGTAATCAGAGAGTGGGATACCGCAAACTTAATCGACAATTCATTGTCTTTAATATTTTTTTCTAAATAGTTGATGGTGGTGTTCATTTGGTTTTTGATGTTTTTAGATGTTGAAAGCAAGACTTGCCCGGCATCCGTGAAATCAATACTTTTGCTGTATCGTTTTAAAATCTGAAAGCCAAGCGATTCTTCAATATTCTGTATTCTGCGTGTAAAGGCGGATTGGGTAACGTGGCGTAGCGCAGCAGCTTTAGATATGGATTTTTCTTGGTCTAAAGCCAAAAGATCTTCTATCCATCGAATTTCTAAGGTCATATTGATTAGCCGTTCTACATTACACACTTACCATTATAGCAAGTGATATGCAAAAAATGCATACATAAATATTTTTTTACATTAGCCAATTTTCAATGCATTTCCTAAGATAAATTTATTCTTTTATTGAGCTGTATTGCACATGAACATTGAAATTAAAACACGAGTTGAAAAGGATTTACTAGGACTTAAAGAAGTGCCGTTTCATTGCTATTATGGCGTACAAACCCTGAGAGCACTGGAGAACTTTAACTTAAGTTCAACTAAATTAAGTCACTTTCCTGTTTTTATTAAAGCACTTGCAATGGTTAAGGCAGCTTGTGCAGATGCCAATTTCAAACTCAATAAGCTCGAAGAAAATAAGTATAATGCAATTCAGCATGCTTGCCAGCAACTGAACAATGATTTGTATCATGAACAATTTCCAATCGACATGATTCAAGGCGGTGCGGGCACATCGACCAATATGAATATCAATGAAGTTGTGGCGAATATTGGATTAGAGTATTTAGGGCATGCAAAAGGGGAATACATATATTTGCATCCAAATAATGATGTGAATATGTCGCAGTCAACCAATGATGTTTACCCAAGCGCAATCAAAATTGGTTTATTGTTTGCCTTAGACCAACTGAATCAGCCATTCCAAAGCTTAATCAAAAGCTTTGAAAGCAAATCAAATGAGTTTTCCCATATTTTAAAAATGGGTCGTACTCAGCTACAAGATGCTGTACCAATGACATTGGGGCAAGAATTTGCAGCATTTGCGCATACTTTGCAAAACGATTTGAAAAAAATCAATCAAATTATGCCAGATGCTTTAAGTGTAGTGAATCTTGGCGGAACTGCAATTGGGACAGGGATTAATACCGAAGTTGAGTATCGTATTCTTGCGATTCAAGCTTTATCTAAAATTACCAATAAAACCATCTCAAGTGCGCCTGATTTAATTGAAGCAACTTCGGACATGGGCGATTTTGTTCTGTTATCGAGCTTATTAAAGCGAACTGCAACTAAACTTTCAAAGATCTCTAATGATTTACGTTTGTTGTCGAGTGGTCCGCGTGCAGGTTTAAATGAAATTCATTTAGAACCACGTCAACCAGGCAGCTCAATTATGCCGGGTAAAGTGAATCCCGTAATTCCAGAGGCAATGAATCTTGCTTGTTATCAAATTATGGCGAATGATTTGGCAATTACTTTAGCTGCTGAAGCAGGTCAATTGCAGCTTAATGCTATGGAACCGTTAATTGCCTTCAAATTGTTTGAATCTATTGATTTGCTGGGCAGAGCAATGCGTATGTTTGAACAGAAATGTATCCAAAATATCCGTGCCAATGCAGAACATTGCCAAGCTTTGGTAGACAACTCGATTGGCATTATTACAGTGTTGAATCCTTACTTGGGTTATGAAACGACAACGCGTATTGCTAAACAAGCCAATGAAACAGGAGCGAGTATTTTAGAGTTGATTCGAGCAGAACAATTGCTTTCTGATGAGGTTTTAGCTTCTGTGCTTGCTGTGCAAAATATGGTTCATCCAAAGCAGAAAGATGCAGCTTAATTGCCTTGTAAATCTAGTTGATTCTCAGGGAAATACTTTCCGTTTCTTTTTTGATTAAAATAACACAGCCTCCAAATGGAGGCTGTGTTATTTATATGGGTATAGATTATTTTTAAAGTTTAATGATTTAAGATTATTTTATTCGAGGTTCAACAGCAATTAAATCTCAAAATTAACACAAATCACTCATTCTGCTAAGCCATTCGCAAATGTTCTTTTAGCCGATCATTTCAAGGGGGGATCCGCTCTTTTCGAAAGTAATTTTTCAGCATATTTATACTCTCCTGAGCATCAAAATTGTGGCATTTTGATGAGTACAAAGTGTTGGGTTGGTATGAATGTTGTTGCAATCAATCTTCCCAAAAATCACATTGAATAAGGATGATTAAAGATATTTTTGATTGGATTTGCGAGCCCAATTGCTACGCCTGAACAACCATAAAAAATGAAGGTTTGCCCTATGGCATTCTTTGAAAAGAAAAAAGGGAAGACAAACCTGTGATGTTGAACAGCGAGCTGCACAATATGGGGTATAGGATTGATCAACCGTAATACTGTCAGGTCATAACCTGCACGTATTGGGTGATATGCTGACACGACAAATCACATGTGTATTTTTGAATCAGTTAAAAAGGAAAATGATCTAAACTGATGGAAAATGATTGAACGATGGGTAAAAAATGATTAATCATATGCAAAAAAATGTATATTGATTTTGCTGCTTTTTGATTAAAAATATGGATTTTATCAAGTCGATCCAATTGATACTCTTGCAAAGGTCGTTGAAAAAATGGGTAAAAATGATTTAAAACGATTTGCTCAATATAATGTTTGGGCAACCCAACGTCTTTGTAAGTGTTTAAAAACTGTTTCTGATGCAGATTTTAATCAAGAGGTCGGACTTTACTTTAAAAGTATTGCAGGAACTCTCAACCATTTACTTTTAGGGGAACATTATCTCTGGTATTCACGTTTTAAAGAGCATTACTCTCCAACTATGCCATTAAACACCGTCATTCATCAGGATAAAACTCAGCTTTTAAATGAATTAAACTCTAAAAGCCTAAATTGGTTGAGCTTTATTGATGATTTAGATGAAACACTTTTAACGGGAAATTTAAACTATTGCAGGGCCAATGGGGATGCGCAAAGCTTGCCTTATACAGATACGCTGATTCACGTTTTTAATCATGGTACACATCATCGAGGGCAAGTGAGTGCTGCTATGACGATATTGGGTTATCAATGCCCTGAGCTTGATTGGGTCTATATGTTGGTTGAAGAAAATTTACAAGATTGACCAGAATAAGCTTCAGAAGTGACACATCGTCACTTCTGTAACTGCTTTTAAATTAAGCGTGATTCATTTCTACAACCAATTGATTGAGTAGGTCCTGTGCTTCAAGTTCTCGGATTTGTGCCACATTACTACCCGCCCAAAATGCACCAAAGCCAACATCGCCATTCTGTACTGCCAATGCATTGAGTTGTTTTGCCAAATCATAAGCATAAGGATAGGCTGCTACATTTGGACGATCAGGCTGGTCGATGCGAGTTTGCCAATGATTGATGATGCCGCGAGCGGGACGACCAGAGATACTGGAGGTAATTTGAGTTAAAGGATGATCAAATAACGCTTTGCGGTAAGCAGTATTGGCATTTGATGACTTGCATTGTACAAAAGCTGTTCCCATTTGTACTGCATCTGCACCGAGACTGAGCATGGCTTTTGCCTGCTGACCATTCATAATTCCCCCCGCTGCAACCACAGGGATTGAACAGTGTTTTTTGATGAGTTGAACAAGGTCGGAGGTTTTAATTGCACCATCGATTTGTGCATTAAAAATACCGCGATGTCCACCTGCTTCAATTCCCTGAGCAATGATAATATCAATCCCTGCTGCTTCGATCACAAGGGCTTCAGTCAGATTGGTTGCTGAAACAAGCGTTAGAATACCAGCATCTTTTAGTTTTTGGATTTGATATTCATGTGGAATACCAAAGTGAAAACTCACGGCTTTTGGCTGTGTCTCCAAGCATAGATCTAAAAAATCATCGTTGTCTTTAAAGCTTGGATAAATACACTTTAATTCAGTGGGTGGAACAGCACCAAATTTTTCAAATTCAGCCGCTAAGTGTTCTATCCAGAGCATATTGGACTGTATGTCTATGCTCGATGATTCGTGACAGAAGAAGTTCAACTGAAAAGGGTGAGGGGTTAGATTTTGGGTTTCCCTGATGAGTTTGTGGGCAGTTTGAACATCATTTGCACCAAGTCCCAACGATCCCAGTGCACCTTGATTGGATACTTCTGCTGCTAATTGTGGTGTTGAAACCCCTGCCATAGGGGCAAGCAATATTGGAAGTTTTATTCCTAACTGTTCTAATAAAGACATTTCCTAGCTCCTCAATTTTCATTTACTTTGCCGAAGCTTAGGGCAATAAGCAAATTATGTTCAGTATTTATTTTAAAAATATAATTTAAATACATGTTTATGTGGAACTGAGGCGAAACATGTTGATATTAAATTGGAGTGACATGGAAAAGAGAACCAATCCAACTGGAGAAAGCCATCGCGATAATGCCCCAAATGGCAACTCGAAGGCTGCCTTTAAGCATAGAAGTTCCGGCAAAATAACTGGATAAAGCACCTAAAATGACCAAAGATAAAATCCCGACCACCAAAACCACTTTTTCTAAATAAATTTCAGGACTGAATAAAATTGATAATGTGGGGAATAACGCCCCGATCGAGAAAGATAACGCAGAAGAACCAGCAGCTTGGATCGGTTTCGCAGCAGTTATGTCATTGATTCCAATTTCATCACGGGCATGGGCTTCCAATGCATCTTTTTCAGTCAGTTGAATAGCAACCTGATGAGCGAGTTCTGGATCTAGTCCACGCTGTATGTAAATATGTGTCAGTTCTTTAAGTTCTAAATGCGGATTTTTTTCTAATTCGCGTGCCTCAACTTTTAAATCCGCCTCTTCAATATCCGATTGTGATTTGACAGAAATATATTCACCTGCAGCCATTGAAGTTGCACCTGAAATTAAGCCAGCAATACAGGTAATAAGTAGCGTGTGACTCGATGCTCCACTTGCTGCCATCCCCATCACTAAACTGGTCACTGAA
Source organism: Acinetobacter nematophilus (assembly GCF_026344175.1). Classification (NCBI taxonomy): domain Bacteria; kingdom Pseudomonadati; phylum Pseudomonadota; class Gammaproteobacteria; order Moraxellales; family Moraxellaceae; genus Acinetobacter; species Acinetobacter nematophilus. The sequence continues at coordinate 25,743 of NZ_JAPKMY010000001.1, read as the reverse complement.
ATAATACCGTCATTGGCACCCAAAACAGCTGCTCTTAACCAGCCTGTACGTTGTATAAAATGTTGTTCTGGGTGATGTGAATGAGACATAAAGCTGACTCCATATTCAGGAAAGTTAAATCACTTATAATTTAAGTATATGACAAATATAAAAAAGCTCCTATGTTAGGAGCTTTTATTTCAATTCAAATTATTGTTGAGCTTTTTCTTTCACATCGGCTGCACCTTTTTCAACTGCACCCGCTGCAGTTGCGGTTGCATTTTTAGCCGCATCTACAGTTGCATCAGCGGCATGGGCGGTCGCGTCAGCAGCATGGTCTACAGCCGTAGCAGTAGCATTGGCAGCATGATCAGCTGCTTGAGCTGTTGCACTAGCCGCATCTTTAGTGACATTTTCTACATCATGTTTAGCTTGATCAACAGCATTTTCAACATGTTCACCTGTAGTTGCTCCTGTTTCAGGTGCTTTATCTTTATTACAGCCTACGAGTGCAATCGTAGCAGTCAGACCCAAAGCGAGTAAAATTTTATTCATCTTGTATACCTTTTTTAAATTAATATTTGGCATCCAGCAGCTGGATGAAATAAATATAAACACAAAAAAAAATCAAATCAAAAAATAAAATGTAACGTTTTTATAAGTGTTATGCTTTAAATTAACAACAGACATGCTTCAAGCGATAATATTTTCACAATACCTTAATATATTATTCATAAAATAGTATATGCATTGTGTTTTTTTAATTCAAAAATTATATCCAATGATAAAATATGACAGTGCAACAAGATAGTGGAGATATAAAGTAAAATTCAGCACGCAAAATGTGTGTTTTGTGATGATGCACCATAGATGGGCAATAATGACATTATTGAGATAAATCTGACATTTATACGTTTAGAATATTATTTAAACAGTTCTCAAAATAAAACTGAGTTAAAGTAAAAAAATATATTTACAAGCCAATAAAAAAAGATAGAATTAAAACCAAAGTGTGAAATATATCAAATAATTCACTCGCCCCCAAAAGCCCCAAAATGGTGCTTTAAACGTGGGTAAAATGGAAATTTATGGGGTTTTCTTAAATATGCTGGATTTAAACAAATCTCGAAAAGTACCAGATGATTTTGTGGAATATGCTGAAAGACAAATTAGACACTTACTGAATGCTGTAAGTGGTGTTGAGTTTGTAATGCTCTGTACTTCAGATGGTTTCGAAATTGCACTGGTCAACAAGAAAAACATTAATAATTCAGGAAAAATTGCTGCTGTCAGTAGCTCAATTTTAGCGATGGTTACAGCTTTTGTATCAGAGATTAATCTTGTGGGATGCCAAACAATTACTTTAGATGCTGAGAATGGAAAGGCTTTGCTCACAGCTATTCCGCATCCGAAGCATCCTTTGGTTTTGGTTGCTATGACCAACAAAGATATCTTGTTAGGGCAAATGTTATATGAGGTAAAATCGACAACAGAATTGCTGATGAAAAATATCTAACGTTGATTTATGAAAATTGTTAAGCGACTTATATTTTTTATATAAAACGAGATGTTTATCAATAATCGAAATAATCTATTGATAATTGTTGAAAGTTGTAGCAAGTTTTAAATGATTAAAAGTTTAATTTATTTTTAAATTACGCTTGAATAATTAATATTTTTTATGCTATTAAAATAAGCGTAGGAAATAATTAATTAAAATTGATTATCGAATAAAATTAAAATAGGTATTCAAGAAGAATACTAATTTTATCCATGTTAGCTAGAGGTAATAATCTTTAGTTAAATAGTAAAGTGTTTTAGTAAAGCAAAATAAAAATTGAATTACTAAAGCAAACAACAATGTCAAATAGAAACGGGGATGCTCATGGCTCGTATCACACTAGATCAATTAACAGATATCGATGGTTTCGTTTGTGCTGCTTTAGTAGACAGCGAAAGCGGTCTTTCATTAGCGACAGCAGGTGCAGGCTTGGACTTGGAGTTGGCAGCAGCAGGTAATACTGAAGTTGTTCGCGCTAAGCGTAAAGTTGCAAAAGCTTTAAAACTTGATGATGTAATTGAAGATATTTTGATTACTTTAGGTAAGCAATATCATTTGATCCGTCCATTAGATTCAAATGAAAATTTATTCCTTTATCTTGTTTTAGACCGCTCTAAATCAAACTTGGCTATGGCTCGCCACGAGTTGAAAGCATTTGAAAAAGGTTTGGATTTTTCTTAATTCATTATTGAAAAGTATATAAAAAACTCGTCTTAGGACGAGTTTTTTATATTTAGATCATGTATAACATAATAATCGTATTGGCAGTTTTATGATTATGTTGAAAGTCGGAATTTATAGACATTATAAAGGTCATTTGTATCAAGTGCTGCATGTTGCAAATCATAGTGAAACCCGGGAAAAATTGGTGGTCTATCAATGTTTATATGGTGATTATTCAATTTGGGTTCGTCCATATGAAATGTTTATCGAACAGGTTAGTTTGGAAGATGGTCGATCGATAGCAAGATTTGAGTTTTTACATACCGTTTAATTTAGCCAATGAGTTGATTGACGGAGTATAGTTAAAAGTGATTTGTATGCTAAAGAATTTATACTGTAAAGCTGATCGACTGTCATTGGAATGACGTAAATAATTGAAATAATAACAATGATAGTAAAGAGGACGTGCTGAATATGAGTTTAAGTCACCCATTTTTGCAACGATTGAATGAGCTATACCAGTCTTTTATCCGGTTTGATGCGACACAATGTGATCGGATCAAACGATATCGTAACATTGAGCCAGAATCTGCACTATTTCTGGCTATGCAAGTCAGAATTCAACAGGCTAAAACGATTCTTGAAATTGGTACTTCAACAGGATATTCAACTTTGTGGCTGGCTGATGCAGCACAAGTGACAGGTGCAAGGGTCACAACGCTTGAGATTGATGAGCAGCGAACACTGCAAGCAAAACATTATGCCAAAGAGTTTGAACTAGATCATGTTATTGACTTCTGGGTCGGCGATGCAAAAAATTATTTAGAAAAATGTCATGAAAAATATGATTTTATATTACTCGATGCTGAGCGTGATGCCTACTTGAACTATTGGGTGTATCTGCAAAATATGATAGAAGAACATGGAGGCGTATTGGTTGTAGATAATGTGATTTCACATGCGGCTGAGGTTAAATGTTTTATTGATGAAGTAAAGCGAGATCCACGATTTATGACAACCACACTATCAGTAGGCGCTGGGCTTTTTATTGTGACATTTAAAAATTAGTAACTGGTGTTGTATCAGGGAGACTTCTCCCTGACTTTGTGCTGAAACAGATGGTTTTACAAATTATAAAATTGAAAGTCGTTTAAAATGTACGTCATATTCTAAATACTTATGCACAAAAGCCGTTTTATCACTACATCGCAGTAAATTGTCATAAATAAATTCTGGTACAGGATGGTATAGTTCACCAGAACCATTGTTATAAAAAATTTTTAAATACCGTGAAGAAGCATTGTACTTCCAAGAAGTCACGGTAATCATTGATCCCATAAGCAACCCCTTAAACTTCTGATTGTTCTACAGAAAAAATATTCTGTATGATTTGAAATTAGTCTATTCATCTTTAGAAAAGTATTGTGGTTTTGTAAAAAAGCTGAGGTTTTTTCTGATAAGCTTATGCCTAAGCTGAAAATTTAAAAAAAGATCAAATACCATGAATAGAATACTTGAAAAATGTTTGTTTCTATCTCGGAAACAAAGGGGATGTAATGATACTTGCGATTGATGTTGCATACAGTGGAACGAGTGCGCAAGTTGCTGGAGGAGTATTTGATGCCTGGGATGCGGCTGATTTATTCAAGCGATACAGGATTTCTTTAGATCACATCATGGACTATGAATCTGGGCAGTTCTATAAACGTGAATTGCCTTGTATTGAGGCTTTATTGGCACATATTACAGAGCAGATTGATATGATTATTATCGATGGGTATGTTTATCTTGGGAATGAACAGAAAGCGGGTTTGGGGCAGTATTTGTATGAGGCATTAATCCATAAAGTTCCCGTGATTGGAGTGGCTAAAAATCAGTTTAAAGGTACGCCAAGTAATTGCGAAATTTTACGCGGGCAAAGCATCCAACCGCTTTATATTTCTGCGGTCGGTATTGAGCTTGAACTTGCCAAGCAATATGTGAAAAATATGCATGGAAAATATCGGATACCGAAGTTGTTGAAAGAGGTCGACCGCCTAAGCAGAATCTCACAACAATAATTGAATGATTTAATAATAAATCAATTCAGCTTTATTTGAAGAATTTTGACATAAAATGAGTTAGATTGTGATAAACAAACAGGATAAATGAAAATGAACCAGCCATCGGATGAATACAAAATTGCAATTAATTATATTGAATTCAATGTCAAAGATATTCAGCAATCCAAAACATTTTATCAATCCTTGGGTTGGACATTCACTGACTTTGGTCCGGCTTATTGTGAATTCGATTCTGGTGCGATTAAAGGTGGTTTCGCCCAAGCTGATCATGTTCACAGTGCAGGTGGTGCATTGATTGTTTTATATACCGAGCAACTCGAACATAGTTTACAGTGTGTAAAAGATGCAGGTGGAACGATTGTACAAGAAATTTTTAGCTTTCCAGGTGGACGCCGCTTTCATTTTAAGGATTTGGATGATTATGAGCTTGCCATTTGGTCGCATTAAAAAACCACGCTTTAGCGTGGTTTTTTAGTCTAATCTAATTGAATATTAGATTTTACCAACTAAGTCGATAGAAGGAGCAAGTGTTGCATCGCCTTCTTTCCATTTAGCAGGGCAAACTTCACCAGGGTGACCGTGAACATATTGAGCTGCTTTAACTTTACGAAGAAGTTCAGAAGCATCACGACCAATACCACCAGCATTGATTTCGATGATTTGGATTTTACCTTCAGGATCGATCACGAAAGTACCACGGTCAGCAAGACCAGCAGATTCGATTAAAACTTCAAAGTTTTTAGCAAGTACCCAAGTTGGATCGCCAACCATTACGTATTCGATTTTTTTGATTTCTTCAGAAGAATCGTGCCAAGCTTTGTGCGTGAAGTGAGTGTCTGTAGAAACTGAATAGATTTCAACGCCTAATTTTTTGAATTCAGCATAGTTATCAGCAAGATCACCTAGCTCAGTTGGACAAACGAAAGTGAAATCGGCTGGATAGAAGAAAACTACAGACCATTTACCTTTAAGATCAGCTTCTGTAACTTCAATGAATTGACCGTTTTGGAACGCTTGTGCTTTAAAAGGTTTAACTTCAGTATTAATTAAGCTCATCATTATCTCCATGATTGAGGTGTTTATCTAATATGTAACTAGAATAATGAATTTTAGGTTATTGGTGAAATAGTATTTTTTTATGGCTAAGATCGGAAAATCAAATTAGCATGCTCCAGATACATTTCACCAAAGACAATTGTTCAGTCATTGTTCCATCAACTAAAGCAAATAAAGATGATGTTTGAATGACAAAACCATCCTTTTTAAATCTGTAACAAACATGATGCTTCTGTAGCTATATTTCAAGGGTGATTTTTTAAAAAAGATATAAAAAATATTTCAATGTATAGAAATTGTTCTGCTAAGATCGTTTGACGCTTAAATCCATCACATTTTAATGACGTATATTGATCAAATTCTGCGTGTTATTGCTGTATTGTGTTTGGCTGTCGCATCATTGTGTATGTTGATTATGGCAGGTTCTGAAAACAATCTATGTTTATATGAATATATTCGCCCACTTCAGGTGACTTATTTTAGCGAGTTGCACGGCACTTCTGCGGATGATCCTGAAATGATTCAGTTTTCTGGCATTGTCGGACTGTTTTTATGTTTACCTTTATTGCTGTCGTATCGACGTTTTTGGTATATTTTATTTTTAGCGGTCTATTTTTTAATATTCCTCATTGTTTTATCGATGCTTGAAACAGCACCATTTTCGAAAATTATTTACGACAGTATCGTGTTTTGCCATCAGCCATTGTGGATCATTGGGGTGATTACATGGTTACTTTTTTTGATTTTAAGCCTGATTTATGTCAGACCAATATGATTTCATTTTTCAAGAGACTATCTCTGCTGCGCATTACCGCGTAAAATATTCTGTTCAATTTTAAGTATTAGGATAAAGCATCTGTGCCAAATCAGTTAAATGTCGATCAATGGGTTATGGTTCGCGATCGCCATCGTTTAAGCCGACTGAAAAAAGGAAAAGATGCTGATCCAGAAAAATTTCAAGAACTTTTTGAGAAATCGAATCAGCAAGTTAAAAAGAGATTCGCCAGTCTACCGACGATTAAACTTAATCAAGATTTACCTGTTACTCAGTATGCAGATCAATTGATTGATGCGATTCAAAAACATCAGGTCATTATTGTGGCAGGGGAAACGGGTTCTGGTAAAACCACTCAGTTACCACAAATTGCGATGCTTGCAGGTCGTGGTTTAACAGGAATGATTGGACATACGCAACCTCGTCGTCTTGCAGCGCGAAGCGTCTCACAGCGGATCGCAGAAGAAGTTGGCGAGAAACTGGGTGAGTCCATTGGCTTTAAAGTCCGTTTTAATGAACAAGGTTCCAATGATTCAATTGTTCGTTTGATGACGGACGGTATTTTGTTGGCTGAACTGTCGAATGACCGTTATTTAAATAAATATGACACGATCATTATCGATGAAGCGCATGAGCGTTCATTGAATATTGATTTCATCATGGGCTATCTAAAACAGTTGGTGAAAAAGCGTCCTGATTTGAAAATCATCATCACCTCTGCAACTTTAGACGTCAACCGATTTAGTGATTACTTTAATGGGGCGCCTATTTTTGAAGTTGAAGGACGTAGCTTTCCCGTAGAATTGCGTTATCGTCCAATTTCAGAACTGACGATTGGTGGCAGTGATGACGATGATTTCGATGATTTTGAAGAAAACTTACCGCGTGCTGTTGTGCAAGCCGTGGAGGAATGTTTAAAAGATGCAGAAGCTAAAGGGCATCCTGAGCATGCAGATATTCTGATTTTTTCAAGTACTGAACAAGAGATTCGTGAACTACAGGAAACCTTGCAGAAGTTTGGTCCGAAACACACCCAGATTTTACCCTTGTATGCGCGACTGGCGCTAGCTGAACAGCAGAAAATCTTTAATCCTTCAGGCGGTGGGCGAAGAATTATTATTGCCACAAACGTGGCTGAAACTGCTTTGACGGTCCCCAATATCCGTTATGTGATTGACAGTGGATTTGCACGTATATCCCGCTATAACTATCGTTCTCGGGTACAACGCTTACCGATTGAGGCAATTTCACAAGCAGCTGCGAATCAGCGAAAAGGGCGTTGTGGTCGTATTGCACCGGGTGTGTGTATTCGCCTTTATAGTGAGGATGATTTTCAAAGTCGTCCTGAATTTACCGAGCCAGAAATTAAACGCACCAATTTAGCATCGGTTATTTTGCAGATGCAAAGTCTGGGCTTGGGTGCAGTTGAAGATTTTGATTTTATTGAGCCACCCGATCATCGTTTGATTAACGACGGTCGAAAGCTGTTGATTGAATTGGGGGCTATTCAGGAACAGCCGCAAGCCAGTAGTTCTACTCGCAGTGAGCTGACCAAAATTGGTCTGCAAATGGCAAAAATGCCAATTGATCCACGTTTGGCGAGAATGATTTTGGGCGGGGCTCACTTTGGTGTACTTCGTGAAGTGTTAATTATCGTTGCAGCTCTTGCTGTACAAGATCCTCGAGAGCGTCCTGCGGATAAACAGATGCAAGCCGATCAAAAGCATGCACTGTTTAAAGAAGCAGATTCAGATTTTTTATTTTATCTGAAATTATGGAATACCTTGAGTGAAAATCGGGAGACTTTAAGCGAGAACAAACGTCGTAATTTTGCCAAGCAGCATTTTCTCAGTTGGTTGCGTTTGCGTGAGTGGAAAAAAACCCATGAACAATTGCTTGATTTAGCGCAGGGCTTAAAGCTGTCTTTTAATGAGAAAAAAGCCAGTTATGAAAATTTGCACCGTGCACTGTTAACTGGGCTATTGTCTTTTATTGCCAATAAAACAGATGAACGCAATATTTTCATGGCAGTACGCCAGCAAAAAGCACGGATTTTTCCTGCATCGACATTGCATAAAACCAATACACCTTGGGTCATGGCATTTGAAATGGTGGAAACCTCTCAGGTTTATCTGCGCACTTTGGCAAAAATAGAACCCGAGTGGATCCTCTTGGCTGCACCAAATTTATTAAAACATCATTATTTTGAGCCGCATTGGGCGAAAAAACCTGGTGTCGTCAATGCCTATGATCAGATTTCATTATTTGGCTTAATTATAGAGCCGAAGCGGGCAACCAATTATGAAAAGGTCGATCAGCCTGCTGCACATGAAATTTTTTTAAGAGATGCATTAACGACAGGAAATTTAGGGATTACACCGCCATTTCTAAAACATAATTTATTGAAACTTGAAGAAGTTGAACGGGTTGAAGATAAATTAAGACGTCGTGATTTGGTGGTTGATGAAGAAACAATCTACCAGTTTTATGCAGCCAAGGTTCCTGCTGAAATTGCAAGTCGTCGCAGTTTTGAAGACTGGCGGGCGACAGTAGAACCTAAAAATCCTCGTTATCTGTTTGTAGATGATGATGATTTATGGATGACAGATCGGCCGACTACGCAGCAATTTCCTGATTATTTGCACAATGGGCAATTGCGATTGGCGGCCAGTTATCGTTTCGATCCAAGCCATGATGAAGATGGGGCGACAGTAAAAATTCCAGTACAGGCCTTAGCACAAGTCGATGAAAATATCTGGTCGTGGGGAATCCCTGGATGGCGTTTAGAATTGATAGAAGCCTTACTCAAAGCACTCCCTAAAGATAAACGTCGTAATTTAGTGCCGATTCCCGACACAGCGCAAAAGTTGATGAAAGCAGTAGATGCTCAACATTTACGTGGTCATATTTTTGATTTCTTGGCATTTCAATTACGAGGCGAACAGATTACGCGCAAAGATTTTTCTTTTGAGCGTATAGAACCTTATCTGATTCCTTTTGTTAAAGTTCTTGACGAAAAAGGACGTGTATTGGAACAGGGACGTGACCTTGCAGAACTTAAAGCACGTTGCCGTACAGAAACACATAGTCCCGTAAAACAATTGAAAGGTGAATTTACCGTCTTCCCTGAAAATTTTGTTTTTGAGGCCTCTCAAAAAGTTACGGGTGTTGTTGTTAAACAATATCAAGCATTGGTACCCACTAAAGACTTTGCACAATTAGACAGCAAAGATGAATCCGGGATTGTGATCCAGACTTTTAATGATCAAAATGAAGCCATTAAGCAGCATCGCGAAGGTGTGATTCGATTGATTCATATGCAGTTAGGTGACTTGATCCGTCAACTGAAAAAGCAAATTTCAAAACCATTGGCTTTGGCTTACTCACCATTGGGAGATAAAGCCCAACTGGAGCAAATGTTGGTTTATGCGACTTTGCAAATGGCGATTCAAGATTTGCCGATCAATGCTCAGGAGTTTGCTCAGTTAACTGCCGATGTCAAGAAAAGCTTCTTAACGCATGGTCAGGAGGCACTAAAACTGATCAGTGAAATCTATATTCAATGGCAAGAAATTCGTCAAAATTTACTCATGTTGGATCAAAATGTCTTTGGGAAAAATATGGATGACATTGAAGATCAACTGGATTTGATGAATCTTTCCAATTTTGTTTATTCAAAATCATTGGATGTTTGGCAAGAATATCCGCGTTATTTAAAAGCATTGTTATTGCGTTTAGATCGTTTGCCGAATAATCTAAATCGAGATGATGCTGCGATCAAAGAAGTTGATCCTTGGATGGATAAACTGTTTAAGTTTAAATCCGATGTGCGTGTAAAAGAAGTGTATTTCATGGTTGAGGAGCTACGGATCTCCTTATTCTCACAGCCGATGAAAACCAAAATGCCGATATCTTCGACTCGAATACAAAAGGTATGGGAAAAGCTAGGAATCGGTTAGAATAGAAATAATTTGAAATATTTGTGAATTGAGAAAAGGAGTTTTACATGGGCATCCGTATTACTGGTACAGGCTTGTACCATCCTGAAGAAGTGATCACCAATGAAGAATTGGTGGATTGTTTAAATGCTTATGTGGAACAATTTAACACTGAAAATGCTGAAAAAATTGAAGCAGGTGAGGTTGTTGCACGTCGTGGTTCAAGTGCAGATTTTATTGAAAAAGCATCCGGGGTTAAACGCCGTTATGTGATTGAGAAATCTGGTGTACTGGACATTAACCGTTTAAGACCACGTCTTGAGGAACGTTCTGATGAGGAACTTTCGATTCAGGCAGAATGGGGCGTAATCGCAGCAAAACAAGCGATGGAAAATGCTGGCGTGACAGCGGAAGATATTGATGTTGTAATTCTTGCTTGTTCAAACTTACAGCGTGCTTATCCTGCTGTAGCCATTGAAATACAGACTGCATTGGGTATCCAAGGCTATGCCTATGACATGAATGTGGCATGTTCAGCAGCGACTTTTGGTTTAAAACAAGCTTATGATGCTGTTAAAACTGGTGCTCGCCGTGTGTTATTGGTGAATGTTGAAATTACATCTGGCCATACAGATTACCGTTCACGTGACTGCCATTTTATCTTTGGTGATGTGGCAACAGCTTCGATTATTGAAGAAACAGAAACCAAAACTGGTTTTGAAATCGTAGATACGCATTTATTTACCCAGTTCTCAAATAATATTCGTAATAACTTTGGTTTTCTAAACGGCTCCGAATTAACCTCTCGTGACGATAAACAATTCCGTCAGGATGGACGTAAAGTCTTTAAAGAAGTTTGTCCGCTGGTCGCAAAAATCATTTCTACGCAATTGGAAAAGAACAGTATTCAACCTGAAAATGTTAAACGTTTCTGGTTGCATCAAGCCAATGCCAATATGAATGAATTGATCCTCAAGCTGATTGTTGGGCGTGAAGTTGCAGAAGCTGATCCTGAATTAGTCCCAATTATTTTGGACGAGTTTGCCAATACCTCTTCGGCAGGCGTGATTATCGCATTGCATCGTACCGCGGATCAGGTCAATGATGGTGAATATGGTGTGCTCTGTTCATTCGGGGCAGGCTATTCTGTAGGTTCAATCCTTGTTCAAAAGCATGTTGCTTAAATCACTGTTGTAAAAATAACAGTTCACTCCTTCTTTTTAAGAGGGAGTGATTTCCCAACATTTAAATCAATTTAAGGATGCTAAAAGCCTGTTTAAAAAATTTTTAAATTTCACAAGCGGCAGACCAAAAATGTTGAAAATCAGTTTGTAGAGATACAACATGACGGATAAAACTTTAACAATACGACACAATGCCAAACTGATCCGATTGATCAGCAGTTTACAGCGCTTTTATTTTCGCCCAACATTTTTAGGCGCTGAAAACCTTGTAGCCCATAAACCCGCTATGTATGTAGGAAACCACACCATTTACGGTGTGCTTGATTCTCCTATTCTGATCGACTATTTATTTACAGAACATAAGATTGCGGTGGTGAGTTTAGCTGATCATATGCACTTTCATATCCCAGTGTGGAAAGAAGTCGTAAAGCGGGTTGGCGGCATCGATGGTATTCAGGAATATGCCAAAGCAGCCATGCGCCAGGGATACTCTATTCTGGTTTTCCCAGGTGGCGGGCGAGAAGTCATTAAGCGCAAAGGCGAGGCTTATCAATTGATTTGGAAGCAGCGTTTCGGTTTTCTAAAGTTAGCCCAAGAATTTGGCTATGAAATTGCACCTTTTGTGGCTTTAGGCGGGGATGAAGTTTTTGATTTGGGTTTTGATGTCAACGTTTTACTTCAACAAAAATGGTTTAACAAAATCTTGGCTAATCCCAAAATTGATCGTTTTCTTCGACACGGTGAAGTGATTCCCTCAATTCCAAAGCATCTTATTCCTAAACGAATTCCATTTTATTTTAAATTTATGCCACGTTTAGCGACTGATCAGATTAAAACAATGGATGATATGATTCTATTTAGAGATCAGTTACAGCAGCTGATTTATTCTGAAATTGAAGCATTAAAGCTGTATCGGTCAGAAGATGTAGACTTCAAACATACAGATGCTAAACACACAGGTTGGGATTAACCTATGTTTGAACTTCAAAACAATTTAAATGATTTATTTAAACAATTGAATCCGCGTCGACAAATAATGCGAGATGTTAGTTTCTTGCCTAAAGATATTAACTATATCAAATTTCTAAAAACATGCACTGATTCTGAAATTACAGCAGATATTTATCTGTTTGGGTACGAAAATACAGTCAAGGAAAATCAATACTTAGCACTCAATTTCCCAGAACTATCTAGGCGAGTATGGACAATAGGGCGAAGTGGGCAGGGTGATGAATGGTTTCTTGATCGGCAGTCTTTAGAAGTGCTCTTTTATGATCATGATTTGGGCTTTACTGATGCGCTAAATCGCCATTCACTTCAGTCCATGCAGATTAATTTTTTTCAATTTTTACAATTTGCAGTGTTGCTGCAAGAATTTGAAAATTATATGGATGAATCAATGACTGATAATGAATTTGCTCAATTTGAGCAGGCAGTAAAACAAATAGATATTGCACTTTTTTCAAACTATCCATTTAATTACCAATAAATAAGACAGGCATTCATCAAGTTGAATATTGAATTCATCAAGGAAACAAATATGTATACCGCTTCATGCCTTTGTGGTGGCATTCAATTAAAAATTCGGAGTGAAATTTCCGAAATCTTTGTCTGTCATTGCCAACAGTGTCAAAAAGCCCAAGGTTCTGCTTTCGTCGCCATTACTCCGATTCAAAGTAAAAATTTAGAAATTGTTCAGGGGAAAGAATTATTTGCTGAGTATTATGCAACGGCAAATAAAAAAAGAGTGTTCTGTAAACACTGTGCTTCACCTTTATTTAGTGCGCGTTTAGATTTGCCTGATGTGGTTCGGTTACGTGTTGGAATCATTAATGAAGCTGTTAAGGCAAAAATTATGTCACATGCATTTACCGAGAATAAAGCTGCATGGTTTGAAATTTTGGATGATTCACCACAATTTACACAAGCCGCATGTTAAGTTTGGTTTAACATGCTATGAATAAAAATGATCAACTCGATTTAATATCAGTTTATTTGATCGAACGTTAAAAATTATTTTTTTAAGTATTTGAATTTTATTTGTTTTTAATTTATTCAAAAGATGGTTTTAGTGATTCTATAAAGATTAAAATGCATTGGTGTCTCTTGAGGGATTCTGTATAATTTCAGAAAAATAAACTTTAAATGAATTGAGGACATACATGACAAGAATAGTCGTTGCCGCGAAACAAGATCAAACTTTGTTGCAGGATACTCAATCCAAATTGGTTGTTTTAGATCGACCATCGATCATTCAAATTGGGGTTACACAACAAGATGTTAAAACGCTGGAACAATCTGGCGATAAGCTCATTGTGACTTTGAAAAATGGAGAACAGATTGTTTTAGAGGGTTTTTTTCAAACCCCTACAACCACAGTACACGCTTTGGCATTTCCAAAAGCGGATGGAACATTTAGCCTAGTCCAATTTGATGAGACTGGCAAATTCTCCAATTATACGGGTCTGCAAAAATTAGATTCACTACTATATGAAAGTGCAAATACTGTTCCTGCTCAACCCCTCAGCGCTTATGAGTCGCCCTCTACATCCACTTCGGATTTTTCATTTTCTGAGCTTTTTTCTTCAAGTGCAGCCAAAGCAGGTCTAGCAGTTGTGTCGGCAATCGGATTAGGCTTGGCATTGATAGACAGTGGTGATAGTAAATCAAGTACAGCTCCAGACATCACTGCGCCTAAAACACCTACCGCCACAATTAATGCAGAGGGTACGAAAATCAGTGGCACAGCTGAAGCAGGTGCAACAATTTATGTGGTCGATAAAAATGAAAAAGTCATTGTTACGGTCAAAGTGGATAAAGATGGTCAGTACTCGGTAACCTTGCCTGAAGCGCTGCTCAACAACAACAGTTATTATGTCAAAGCCAAAGATGATGCAGGAAATTCATCAGGCTATACGCAAGTCACGGGAACAAAAGACAGTATTGCGCCGTCAGAACCTCAGGCACAATTAAATGATCAAGGAAACATTGTTACCGGTAAGTCTGAAGCCAATGCAACCATCAATGTTTATGATGCATCCGGTAAATTAATCGGCACTGCAAAAGCCAATTCCGAAGGCGTGTTTTCAGTTGCAATTTCACCTGCTTTGACGGCCGGTCAAATAGGAACTGTTGAAGCGATTGACGCGGCAGGAAATAAATCCGAACAGCACAAAATAGAATTGGGCAAAGATACCATTGCACCGGATCAACCGAAGTATGAACTCAATAAAGAGGGAACGACCATACTGGGTACAGCCGAAGCCAATGCCAAAGTCATTATTCAAGATTCGACGGGTGCTGTGATTGCAACAGGCACAGTCAATGCACAAGGGAAATTCAATATCACAATTTCGCCGGCTCTGGGAACCAACCAAACGGGAAAAATAATCATTGAGGATGCAGCCGGAAATCAATCCAAAGCCACTGAAATTAAACCAGGGCAAGATAGTTTGGCGCCTGAAAAACCTGTAGCCAGCTTAAATGCTGAAGGCACAATGATTACGGGAACTGCAGAAGCAAATTCCAAAATTACGGTCTATGACAGTGCCAATAAACTGTTGGGTACTGCAACGACAGATGCCAATGGAAATTATACGGTCACCCTTTCAACTGCTTTGACTGAGGCAAAAGTGGGGAGTGTCTATGCTACAGATGCTGCCGGAAATCAATCAGCAGTTGCATCTGTAACAGGAACTAAAGATGTTACGCCACCAGCCAGTCCTAAAATTACAGATGTAATAGACGATGTCGGTGAAACCAAAGGTTCAATAGCTGCTAATGGAAACACAGATGACAAACGCCCAGTGATTTCAGGGACTGGGGAAGCCGGTGCGACCTTGATTATTTATGACAATAATAAAGCTGTAGGAAAAGTCACTGTCGGTGCTGACAGCAAATGGTCATTCAGTTTCGACTATGATTTAAGTCTGGGGGCGCATAGCATTACCAGCGTACAAACGGATAAGGCCGGAAATACCAGTTTGATGAGCGATGCACGTTCATTTACGGTGGTTGAAGTGGGAGTGAAAGCAGCAGTTATTGATGAACATTCTATCATTGATCAAAACTTGGCAGATTCCCATCTCCTTTTATCGAATCAGATTGTCAATGCTGAGTTGAATTCTGGTTCGAATGCCCAGAGTGATATTTTGCGTCATAACATGCTGCATGCACAACCCAATAGCCTTGATTTAACCAGTGAGCATATTGCAAATCTGCTGCAAACAACTTATGAAGCGAATGATCCCACTCAAAAGTATTTGGATACTGGCCATGAGACAACCGTAAATGATTTGTTTTTGGATGCTGCTGTTAAGTCGACAGACCAACAGATTGAGAATGTGATTACAAGTTCAATGACGCAAAGCGGTACGATAAGTGAAAACGTCGTGAATTTAAACTCAGAACCTGCTGAGCAACCTATGCGTGATTTACAAAGCACGACTGTATTATCGACAGATGCCATTGCCGAGTTATTAAATTCACAGCAGGTACTGTTTTAATTGAGATATACGGAATAAGCACCTAGGGTGCTTTTTTATTGATATAGATTTAGTATACAGTAAGCGACTAAGTTCATAATCAAAAAAATCCAGGATTACAATTTTCATGCCAGATGTTGTAGAACACAATCAATTTCAAATTTCTCTCGATGCATCTTCAAGCTTAAATTTTACTTTTCAGCAAAACGCGATTCCTTTGATTCGTCATATATCCTTGACTGGGAGTAAGCCACTTTCTGAAAGTAAGCTTGTCATTGAATCTCATCCTGTATTTATCCAACCTACTGAGATTCGAATCGGTAAAAGCGATATTGAGCAAAGCATCTATCTCAATAATCCCAAACTCAATTTTGATCTCAATTTTCTGCTCCACCTGAATGAAAATATAAAAGGCTATCTAAATTTAAAATGGTTGGACGCAGAGGGACAGCTGTTGGCTGAAAAACAGCAAGATATTGAAGTGCTGACAGTAGATACATGGGGTGGAGAAAAACAGCCACTTGAACTTTTAGCCTGTTTTTCACAACCGAATGCGGTTTCTTTAGCACCTGTGCTTCAACGTGCCAGTGAATGCTTGGTACAGAAGAATCTAGGTCGCCTAAATGGTTATATGGATAAAAGCCCTGAACAAGTTTTCAATCAGGTTAATGCAATTTGGCAGGCAATGTGTGAACAGAATTTACACTATATCGTTAATCCTGCAAGTTATATCCAACATGGACAGCGTATCCGTTTTGCCAAACAGATTTTAGAAGACAAAATGGCATGTTGTTTGGATAGCACCATGTTGATGAGTTCTTTACTTGAGCAAATTGGACTTGATCCAATGGTGATGATTGTCCAAGGTCACAGTTTTATCGGTGTATGGTTGCATGAAACTCCTGTTGCTGATGTTTTAATTGATGATCTTCAGGCTTTACGTAAGTATATGGAACTTGGTGCCATTACTTTTATCGAAACCACCTTATTAAGCTCTCGTGCAAGTCTGCAGCAAGCCATAACTTCAGCACAAGAATATTTACGTGATGCTGAAAAAATTGAACAGTTTTATGTAGCCGTTGATATTCGTCAAAGTCGTTTACGTGGTGTACGTCCTATTTCAACACAGCTTGATGTGGCGCAAAATTTAGATGCAGATGAGATGACATGGACAGCAGCATCTTTACCTGAATATGCGGTGATGGATGCAAATGTAAACGTTGCAACGCGTGTACAGCGCTGGTTAAGACGTTTGCTGGATTTAAGTTTAAGAAATAAGTTATTAAATTTTAAAGATAACCGTTTAAGTATTCCCTTGCAGTGTTCTGAGAAAACTTTAGCCGCTTTAGAAGATGCTTTGGCTGAGAATAAGGGCTTTTTCTTTCAAAGTGTGGATTATATTTCTCTTAAAGATGTCACTCGTGAAAATGAAGCCCAACATGTTCAAAATTATATTGATGAAAATCTACAGCGCCAATTGTTATTTAGTGGCTTAGACAGCGAGACCTTAAATAAACGTTTGGTGGAAGTTTATCGCGCCTCACGCACAGCTTTGGAAGAAGGTGGGGCAAACACTTTATTCTTGGCAGTTGGTTTTCTCGAGTGGAAAGAATCAGAGAAAGCCCAGAAAACATTTAAAGCGCCGCTTTTGTTAATTCCCGTGCGGATGACACGAGAGTCGGCAAAGTCTGGTTATCGCTTGTGGATGTATGATGACGAGCCACGATTCAATTCAACACTGTTGCAATTGTTGAGACAGGATTTTGAAATTGAGGTCAGTGGTTTGGACCCGCTACCAACAGATGGATCGGGGATAGATGTCAATGCTGTCTTGCAAATTATACGCCGAGCCGTAGTCCATATGCGAGGATGGGAGGTGACTGTTGAAGCCGCGATTGGTCAGTTTTCATTTTCAAAATACTTAATGTGGCGAGATCTGTCTTTACGTATACAGCAATTAAAAGAACAGGCTGTGGTTCATCATTTAATTGAAACGCCACGCGAGCCGTTTAAAAAGCAAGAGGCTTTTCCGCATCCTGCTGAACTCGATCAAAAATACCAACCCAAACAGCTGTTTACCCCATTATCTTCTGATTCTTCACAGCTTGCAGCCGTGATGTCCGCAGCTTTAGGGCGGACATTTGTGCTTTCTGGACCACCGGGAACAGGAAAGTCACAAACCATTACCAATATGGTGGCGCAATGTTTGGCAGATGGTAAATCCGTACTTTTTGTCTCTGAAAAAATGGCTGCATTGGATGTGGTGTATCGCCGACTGAATCAAATTGGATTAGGGCATCTTTGTCTACAGCTTCATTCTGCCAAAGCGCAAAAAACAGAAGTGCTTGATCAGCTTCGTGAACGTGCAGAAAATAACAATAATCCTTATGCAATCGCCCAAAAAGAAACCCAACACGAATGGCAATTACTTTCACAACATCTGGTAGAAAGCCGTGATGCACTCAATCAGCATGTGCAGGTGTTGCATCAACAACATTCAATAGGATGGAGTTTATTCGATGCCATGAGTGAGGAGCTGTTACATAGAGAGACCGAAACATTGCGTTTTGATCTCAATATTCAACAATTGAGCCATCAAGCACGTTCGCAGCTGAAAGATTTGGCTGTCAAAGCATGGCTGCAGTATCAACAAATTTCGAGCAGCGTTCGGGATTGCCTGAATGGATTTGCCGAAGGAAGTTCTCCGAATTTCTGGAATCTGATGTGGCAAGATCAGTATCAGCACAACCAACAACGTATTGCAGAATTAATTCCTCAAATACATCGTTCGCTACATGCTTGGCAAAATATTTGTCAATTTAAGCAAGCAGAAAATCTACAACAGATTCAAGCTGACTTAGCAGTCTTCCAGAAAATATTTGCATTTAGTCAACAATATGATTTGAAGCTGCTAAAAATTATTGATGGTCTAGACATACGTCAGATTTCCGAAGCCAAAGCGGTCAGCACAGAGATTGTCCAAAGTCAGACGCGTTTGATTTTTAAATATGATTTTTCCATTTATCAAGCGGAATTAAAACAGATTGAGTTTAATTGGCGCGAAGCTTCTGCCAAGTTTTGGCCGTGGTCTTGGTTTGGCAAGTATCAGTTAAGAAACTTGATGCGTAGCTATCACACCGAGAAACAGCGACCTTCTGCCATGGTGGTGGAGAATGATCTGCCATTGCTGATGAATATCCAAACTCATCAGCAACAGTTTAAAGCGATTGAAAATAGTTTAAGTACCAAACTGCAAACCTATTGGCAAGGTGAAAAAACAGATTGGGCACAGTTTGAAAACATGTTGCAGGCTTGGACCCAGTTGAACAGCCAACTTGCAGATCGTATTTCCAGCCCAGCAGTGTTATTACAAGCATTGGACTTTGCAAGTCAACAGCAGTACTTTGAAGCCGAACAATCTATTGAAGAATTACAGCAATGCTACGCACTGCTATTACCAGATCAGCAGATCCAGACGGAAAATTCAAGATCATATACACAGATTGCATTTGCAGCATTACTCACACGTCAGCAAAACTTACAGAACGTGATCAGCAACTGGCGTCACTGGTTAAATTGGCAAGGTTTAAAAACGCAGCTTCAGCAACAAGGTTTGTCTCGTTTTGTCCTATATTTACAACAGCACTGTTCAACTGATCTGGGATCTTCGTCTACCGAGGTAAAATTAGATCAGGAACAAGTTGCACGACTCATTGATATCAATCTTGCCCGTCAATGGATCGTTCAACAGTTTAGTCTGCATCCTGAACTCAACCAGTTCAATGGTGAGTTACATCAACAAAAAATTCTTAAATTCTCACAACAGGATCGTGAACACCAACAATTTGCCAGTGAGGAAATTACCCGACGTTGGCATAAAATTTTTGAAAATCCTGATGAGTTTAAAAAGCAGTGGGCATTACTCAACAAAGAGTTGGGGAAAAAACGTCGACATATTCCAGTGCGTGAACTGATCAAACAGATTCCAGATGTGATTAGGGGGCTTAAGCCGTGTATGTTAATGAGCCCATTGTCAGTTGCTCAATATCTCGATCCTGAATCTAAGTTTGATGTCGTGATTTTTGATGAAGCGTCACAAATTCCTGTCTGGGATGCAATTGGTGCACTTGCACGAGGAGAGCAATCCATTGTTGTTGGTGACAATAAACAAATGCCGCCCACCAGTTTCTTTGGAAAAGGAGATAGCGAAGAGGTTGATGAAGATGTCACTGAAGATTTGGAAAGCATTCTGGATGAATGTTTAGCTGCACAATTACCAGAACTGGTCTTGAATTGGCACTATCGTAGTCGTTATGAAAGCCTCATTCAGTTTAGTAATCAAAAATATTATAAAGGTGAGCTGTTGACATTTCCTGCACCTGTAGCAAAAGACAGGGCAATTCAATTGCATGCTGTTGAAGGTGTATATGACAAGGGGGACACTCGAACCAACAAAGCCGAGGCTCAGGCAATAGTACAGTTTATTCTGCAACATTTAACGGATCAACTGAGCGCAGAAGTTAAACAAACCATTGGTGTGGTGACGTTCAATATTACTCAACAAAAACTGATTGAAGATTTGCTTGATAATGAATTGGCACAACATCCTGAATTAGAACAACTTAGCCGGGATGGCTTTGAGCCATTATTTGTTAAGAATTTGGAAAATGTACAAGGTGATGAACGAGATATTATTATCTTTTCGATTACTTATGCACCCGATCAACAGGGCAAATTACTGATGAATTTTGGTGCATTGAATCGTCAGGGGGGACAGCGCCGTTTAAATGTTGCGATTACACGTGCACGTCAAGGTCTACATGTTTTCTCAACCCTCCGTCCAGACCAGATTGATTTGTCTCGAACCAGTAGTGAGGGTGTGCGTGATTTAAAGGATTTCTTAAATTTTGCGCAAACCGGGCAAATGGCGTATTACTCACAAGCATTTGAAACCGAAAAGGCTAAAGATGAACTGATGCTGTATTTGCAAGCGCAATTAGAATATTTAGGTTGGAAAGTCGACTTGGCAGTAGGCAGTGGAGATAGCCGTATAGATATTGCTATCCAAAATCCTTATGTTGCTGGGCAGTATTTAACAGGTATTTTGGTGGATGGGGATGATTATGCCAATGCTGCAACTGCACGAGATCGAGATCAATTGCGTCCTTCTGTATTAACCGGACTCGGTTGGAACGTGATTCAATTGTGGACCGTGGAATGGTGGCTTGATCCAAAAGCAAATCTAGAAAAATTACAGAATCAATTAAAAGAACTTGTGAATTTAAATAAGCTACTTTCATAGAATAAACATTTTTAGTGTGGTTTTTATAAAAATGAGACTTAATTTATGCATTGTAATTTTACAGTAAAATAAGTCTCACTTTATGTAAAATTATTTAAATAAACCATGTAGATATAATTAAAAAATCTTTAAAAATCACTAATTTCAGGTATATCTAGTTATGTAAAGTTATGTTTAGATGATTAATATTTAATCTATTACATTTGGGCATATCATGAATAAAATTTACAAAGTTATCTGGAATGCGCAGCTTGGTTGTTGGCAAGCCGTTTCAGAACTTGCCAAGAATCACCGTCCTTCACAAAGCACAGTCATTGATCAGAATAAGACAATGGGGATTGTTGAAAAAGTATCAGCTCTGCTTATATTTGGATTGGCACTGTTGCCTTTGTCTGTACTGGCGGCGATTTCAAATACCGAGTTACCGACAGGCGCTCAAATTAATTTGGGTGCGGCAACGATTTCTCAAAATGAGCATACTCTGAACATTAATCAAAGCAGTCAAACACTGAGCACCAATTGGAACAGCTTTAACATTGGTCAAGATGCGACAGTCAATTTTAACCAAAATAATGCATCTTCAGTTGCAATTAACCATGTATTAGACAGTAATGCTTCGCAAATCATGGGGCGTTTAAATGCCAATGGTCAGGTGTTCCTACTCAATCCGAATGGTGTGGTTTTCTCTAAAACCGCTCAAGTGAATGTTGGGGGACTGGTTGCTTCAACGTTAGCACTCACGGACCATGATATTCAAAATGGTCAATTCATTTTAAAAGGCGATGCCAATAGTCATGCAAGTATAGAAAATCATGGCGCTATTCAAACTTCACAAGGTGGAACAGTAGCGCTGATTGCGCCGAATGTTAAAAATACAGGTTCTATTACCACACCGAATGGGACTACACACTTAACATCCGCTAGTCAAGTCACGCTTGCTTTACAAGATGGTTCACTGACCCAGTACCAAGTGGATCGAGGGGTTCTTAAAGGTTTGGTGGACAATGGAGGAGCAATTCTTGCTGATAATGGCGCAGTCTATTTAACTGCAAAAGCCAAAGACAATTTAAGTAAAGCAGTTGTCAATCATTCAGGCATTATCGAAGCCAACCGTTTAAGTCAAAATGCCAAAGGCGAAATTATTCTACTGGGTGATATGCAAACGGGCACAACCACTGTGAGTGGTGTACTGAAAGCTGAAGGAAAAAATGGTCAGGATGGTGGATTTATTGAAACCTCGGCCGCTGATGTTAAGATCGATCAAACTACTTCTGTGTCCACTCGATCCGACAGTGGAAAAACAGGAACTTGGTTAATCGACCCCACAGATTTCAGTATTAATTCGGGTAATGCATCAGCAAGTAGTAGTGGCATTGGTGCAACCACTTTAGCAAGCAGTCTTGCAACCAGTAATGTCATATTACTAACCAGCACTACGGGTAACCAAAAGGGTGATATCAATGTTAATGCTGATGTGACTTGGGGGAGTGCGACTAGTCTGACTTTAAATGCACAAAATAACATTAATATTAATGCCAACATTACAGCGACCAATAATAGTGGCAAACTTAATTTGATTTATGGGCAAAATACAGCCAATACCAGCGCAAATTATTATATTAACAATGGTGCAAAAATAAACTTAAAGGCAGGGCAGAACTTTAGTACCCAAAAAGGAACAGCAGCCACCATTAACTATCAAGTCATTACGGCTTTGGGCGCACAAGGTTCAACTACAAGTCAAGATTTACAAGGTATTAATGGTAACCTAAGTGGTAATTATGTGTTGGGTGCAGACATAGATGCCAGCAGTACGGAGCTATGGAATGGTTATACAGGATTCGATCCAATTGGCTTTTATAATGCAAATTTAAGCCCAATGGATCTATCACAACAGGCTTTTCGTGGACGTTTTGATGGATTAGGTCATACGATCAATGGACTTAGTATTGAATCTATGTATCAGGGGATCGGGCTGTTTGCGATTACGCATCAGGATGCACTGATACAAAATGTTGGGCTGACCAATATTGGTATTTCAGGTTATGGAAAAACTGGTGGTTTGGTTGGGCTTAATCTGGGCACAATTAATAATGCCTATGTCAACACAGGGCTGGTCACAGGTAATACTGAACAGTATGGTGGATTGGTTGGCTGGAATTTTAATTATGGCAATATTTTAAACTCATATGCCAATGTGACTGTAAAAGGGAAATATTCAAATAATAACTATATTGGCGGTCTGGTTGGTTATAGCGATGGGTTAATCAGTTCTTCTTTTGCAACAGGTCCAGTGACAGGAAATAATTATGTTGGAGGATTGGTTGGAGGAACTTCAGGACCAGTCAATAATTCTTATGCTACAGGCACAGTGATTGGAAATCAATATGTTGGTGGATTAGTTGGTTTTAATGGAGGAAATGTTGATAAGACTTATTCTTCAGGTAATGTCATTGGGAATCAGTATGTTGGTGGTCTTGTTGGTGGTGGAAATGGTACAACTACAAATAGCTTTTGGAACACCAGTACTTCTGGTCGATTAAGCAGTGCAGGTGGTGTAGGTAAGACGACAGCACAACTTCAACAAATTGCGACTTTTGCGGATTGGGATATTGATGATGCCGGAGGCACTGGTAAAATTTGGCGTATTTATGAAGGTAGATCTGCTCCCTTACTACGTCATTTCCTAAAACCTTTGGTCACAGAAGTCGTCGCTAATTTTACTGACAAAACTTATGATGGGGTGATTGCTTCAGGAACGCTAGCTTCAGGACTAAATTATAAAACAACTGGTAAAAATGCAGGTGTTTATAGTTTAAATGATGGTTCAATCTTGATCAGTGGCGTTCCTACAGGGGCAAATACAACACAATTTGGTGATGATGTTATATATAAAGACAATGGTGGATCAGGAACACTGACAATAACAACAAAGAGTTTAAATATTGGTGGCTTAAGTGCAGTAAACAAAGTTTATAACGCATCAAAATCTGCATCATTAACAGGAAATGCAAGTATTGTAGGTGGAATATCGGGTGATTCTATTTCGTTGTCTGGAACTGGAATTGGATTATTTGCTGACAAAAATGTCGGTAATGATAAAAATGTCACTGTTTCAGGTTTTACGTTGTCAGGAACAGATGCTTTAAATTACACATTGCTACAGCCGACAAATCTTAAAGCTAATATAACGCCTGCAATTTTAACCATCAATGGAATAAGTGTTGCAGATAAAACCTATGATGGTTTGTTCAATGCAACCATAAACGGCACTGCTTCAATTAATCCAATTGCAGGAGATTCTGTTGGATTGACTGGTAGTGGTATAGGAACATTTACAGATAAGAATGCAGGAACCAGGTCTGTGATCGTAACAGGCTATAACTTAACAGGTGTGGATGCTGGAAATTATATTTTTAGTCAGCCTATAGGTTTAAGTGCCACAATTCACAAAGCACAAGCCATTGTAAAGGCCAATAGTTTAAATACGACCTATAACGGCAAAAATCAAACAGTATCAGGCTTTACTGCAACAGGTCTGGTCAATGGCGAAGATAGCTCGGTATTGACAGGTGTCATAGCCTCTGTAACGGCTAAAGATGCAGGCAGTTATGCGAACAAAGCCAATGGCATCGATAAAAACTACGATCTAACCTTTGTCGATGGCGCATTGGATATTGCCAAAGCCAAAGCGACTGTGACAGCGAATAGTTTAAATACGACCTATAATGGTAAAAACCAAACAGTATCGGGCTTTAGCGCAACCGGCTTAGTCAATGGTGAAACTGAATCTGTACTTTCAGGTGTTACAGCATCCGTAACGGCTAAAGACGCAGGCAGTTATACAAACCAAGCCAATGGCGTTGATCAGAACTATGATCTAACCTTTGTCGATGGCGCATTGAATATCACCAAAGCCAAAGTGACTGTAACAGCGAATAGCGTATCAACTGTTTATAACGGACAAAACCAGACTGCATCAGGCTTTACTGCAACAGGTTTGGTGAATGGCGAAGATAGCTCGGTATTGACAGGTGTCACAGCCTCTGTAACGGCTAAAGATGCAGGTAGTTATACGAACAAAGCCAATGGCGTTGATAAAAACTACGATCTAACCTTTGTCGATGGCGCATTGGATATTGCCAAAGCCAAAGCGACTGT
Organism: Acinetobacter nematophilus; assembly: GCF_026344175.1. Classification (NCBI taxonomy): domain Bacteria; kingdom Pseudomonadati; phylum Pseudomonadota; class Gammaproteobacteria; order Moraxellales; family Moraxellaceae; genus Acinetobacter; species Acinetobacter nematophilus. The sequence continues at coordinate 577 of NZ_JAPKMY010000001.1, read as the reverse complement.
AACGGCGAATAGCGTATCAACTGTTTATAATGGACAAAACCAGACTGCATCAGGCTTTACTGCAACAGGCTTAGTCAATGGTGAAACTGAATCTGTACTTTCAGGTGTCACAGCCTCTGTAACGGCTAAAGATGCAGGCAGTTATGCGAATAAAGCCAATGGTGTCGATAAAAACTACGATCTAACCTTTGTCGATGGCGCATTGGATATTGCCAAAGCCAAAGCGACTGTAACGGCGAATAGCGTATCAACTGTTTATAACGGACAAAACCAGACTGCATCAGGCTTTACTGCAACAGGCTTAGTCAATGGTGAAACTGAATCTGTACTTTCAGGTGTTACAGCGTCCATAACGGCTAAAGATGCAGGCAGTTATACAAACCAAGCCAGTGGTATTGATCAGAACTACGATCTATCCTTTGTCGATGGCGCATTGAATATCGCCAAAGCCAAAGCGACTGTAACAGCGAATAGCGTATCAACTGTTTATAACGGACAAAACCAGACTGCATCAGGCTTTAGCGCAACCGGCTTAGTCAATGGTGAAACTGAATCTGTACTTTCAGGTGTCACAGCA